>CAKRWT010000011.1 GCA_934418125.1 uncultured Lachnospiraceae bacterium | reverse complement strand
AGTACAGGTTGTTTCTTGGTATGATAACGAGAACAGCTACACATCTCAGATGGTTCGTACAATCAAATACTTCTCTGAGTTAGCATAATTTTAGAAGAGTATAAGAAGTAATCAATTCAAGGAGGCTCGGCCGTTGGGCCGGGTCTTCCTTTTTTGAAAACGAAAATGAATATATAGGAGGACATAACAATGTCATTAAACAAAAAAACGGTAGATGATATTAACGTAAAAGGAAAACGCGTTCTTGTAAGATGTGACTTTAACGTACCTTTAAAAGATGGTAAGATTACAGACGAGACACGTATCGTAGCAGCACTTCCTACTATTAAGAAATTACTGGCTGACGGCGGTAAAGTAATTCTTTGCTCCCACTTAGGAAAAGTAAAGAATGGTCCTAACGAAGGCGAATCCCTTGCACCAGTAGCCGAGAGACTTTCTGAAAAATTAGGACAGCCTGTTAATTTCGTAGCAGACTACAATGTAACAGGTGAGGCAGCTACCGCAGCAGTTGCAGCAATGAAAGAAGGAGATGTTGTTCTTCTTCAGAATACACGTTTCCGTGGCAAAGAGGAGACAAAACCATCAGAAGCAGGAGAGGCTTTTGCAAAAGAGTTAGCTGATCTGGCTGATGATTATGTATGTGATGCATTCGGTTCTGCACACAGAGCACATGCTTCTGTAGCAGTAGTAACCAAATACATTAGAGAAAAAGGTGGTAACAACGCAGTTGGTTACTTGATGCAGAAAGAAATCGACTTCCTGGGCAATGCAGTTGAGAATCCTGTAAGACCTTTTGTAGCAATCCTTGGTGGTGCTAAAGTTGCTGATAAATTGAACGTTATCAACAATCTGTTAGAGAAATGTGATACTCTTATCATCGGTGGTGGTATGGCTTTCACATTCTTAAAAGCACAGGGTTATGAAATCGGAAAATCTTTAGTAGATGACGAGAAGATTGATTACTGTAAAGAAATGATGGCTAAGGCTGAGAAGCTTGGTAAAAAATTATTACTTCCTGTAGATACAACTGTAGCAGCAGACTTCCCTAATCCAATTGATGCTGAAATCGAAGTTAAGGTTGTAGATGCTGACAAGATTCCTGCTGATATGGAAGGCCTTGATATCGGTACTAAGACAGCACAGTTATATGCTGACGCTGTTAAATCTGCTAAGACGGTTGTGTGGAACGGACCTATGGGTGTATTCGAGAACCCTGTTCTTGCAAAAGGTACTATTGCAGTAGCAAAATCCTTAGCTGAAACAGAAGCTACAACCATCATCGGCGGTGGTGACAGTGCAGCAGCAGTTAACCAGTTAGGTTTCGCTGATAAGATGTCCCATATCTCCACAGGTGGCGGTGCTTCCCTTGAGTTCTTAGAGGGTAAGGCATTACCGGGCGTTGTTGCAGCAGACGATAAATAAGAGCTGACAGATGCCAGAGGCTGCAACAACGCCCTGGTGTATGCAGCAGACGATAAATAAGAGCTGACAGATGCCAGAGGCTGCAACAACGCCCTGGTGTATGCGGCAGATGACAAATAAAAGATTTGAATAAAGGAGAAATAAAAATGGCAAGAAGAAGAATTATTGCCGGCAACTGGAAAATGAACATGACTCCAAGCCAGGCAGTTGAACTTTGTGGAACCTTAAAAGACTTAGTAGTAAACGATGCGGTTGATGTAGTATACTGCGTTCCTGCAATCGATATTGTACCGGTAGCAGAAGCTGTAAAAGGAACTAACGTACATGTTGGTGCTGAAAACTTCTACATTGAAGATAAAGGTGCTTACACAGGTGAAATTTCCGCTCCAATGCTGAAGGATGCTGGTGTGGAGTATGTAATTATCGGACATTCTGAGAGACGTGAATACTTCAAAGAGGATGATGCTTTCTTAAATGCGAAAGTAAAGAAAGCTTTTGAAGCAGGTCTTACACCAATCCTTTGCTGTGGTGAGAGCTTAGAACTGAGAGAAATGGGTGCATACCTTGACTGGATTCGCCTTCAGATTAAATCTGACTTAGTTGGCGTAACTGCAGACCAGGTTAAATCCATGGTTATCGCATACGAGCCTATCTGGGCAATCGGAACTGGTAAGACAGCAACAGCAGACCAGGCACAGGAAGTATGTAAAGCTATCCGTGACTGCATCGCTGAGATGTATGATGCTGCTACAGCAGAAGCAGTACGTATCCAGTACGGCGGTTCTATGAACGCAGGTAATGCAGCAGAGCTTCTTTCCAAACCTGATATTGATGGTGGTTTAATTGGTGGTGCTGCTCTGAAACCTGATTTTGGTCAGATTGTTAATGCATAATCATATTTTATAAAGAAATAGAAGGAGAATTGTTTTGTACAAACAGGTACAGCAATTCTCCTTTTTGTTATGGCGACGAGGAAAATGCACGCACTTGTGCAGGTGCATTTGACGACCGCTAATCAGAGCGAGATTTGCAAAGCGTATCACGTCTCTGTTATGGCGACGAGGAAAATACACGCACTTGTGCAGGTGTATTTGACGACCGCTAATTGGACCGCTAATTGGTTGGAATGTGGATTGACGATTGCATGAAAAATAAGTATAATGGGCTTGTATGCTAACAAGAAGATAAATAAAATTCAAAGGAGAGAAAATATGAAAGTACTGGGGCAAAGATTAAAAGACCGCACAATAGCGGAGAAATTTAACATTGTTTTTAGACGAATTATTATTTCTTTTATTATCAGTATCTTTTTGGCAGAAATTCTGTTCGTGATAAATGGTGATTTTATAGCCTGCGCAATTGTATTAGTAATTGAGATATTAGCCATTGCACAGACAAAGACACTACGAAAATTAATGATTCAGCAGATTTCGGAGCCTCTGGGAGAACTTAATGGAATAGCACAGAGTATTTCCGAGGGTAACTTCGATATTGGAGAGCCTTATGAAGCAGCGGATGAACTGGGAGCATTATCCAAGAGCTTTCATGCCACAGCAAAGACATTAGGTACAGTTGTAGCGGATTTAAAACAATTGGTTGCTGCTTTTGCAGAGGGTAATTTCAATGTAAGAAGTCAGTGTGGAGCAGAGGCTTATGTTGGTGAATTAGGGGCTGTTATGTCTGAATTGATGAATATGGTTATTACCATCAGCAGTACGCTGGGCAGCATCCAGGGAGCTGCAGACCAGGTAGCCGCAGGTTCCCAGCAGCTTGCAGCCAGTGCACAGGATATTGCAGAAGGTGCAACGGAACAGGCAGCAGCAGTACAGGAATTAGTTGCTACAGTGTCTGAAGTAACTTCCCAGGTAGTAGATAATACGAAATCTACGGATGTTGTACATGATAAGGCTAAGGTTGTTGGTGTTGAAGCTGAGAACAGCCAGAAGAAGATGAATGAACTGGCAGAGGCTATGAAGAGAATCTACGAAACTTCCCAGCGTATCGAAAAGGTTATTGCAGATATTGAGGGAATTGCAGCACAGACGAATCTGTTATCTTTAAATGCATCTATTGAAGCAGCAAGAGCAGGAGAAGCGGGAAGAGGATTCGCAGTGGTTGCTGACCAGATTAGAAAACTGGCTGAAGAAAGTGCCACTTCTGCAATTGAATCCAAGACTATGATTGAAGAATCCTTAAATGAGATTACTAATGGAAATAAGGTAACAGAGGAGACTGGTGCGGCACTTAACAAGGTTATTGCTGAATTGGATGAGATTATTTTAGAAGTAGCAAATATTCGTATTTCTTCTGATAAACAGGCTCTTTCGGTAAAAGAGATTGAAAAAGGTGTAGAGCAGATTAGTGGTGTTATTCAGTCTAATTCCGCAGCAGCAGAGGAAACTTCCGCTACTAGTGAAGAGTTATCTGCATCTGCAGTTAATCTGGATGAGCTTCTTGCCAAATTTAAGTTAAGAACAGAGTAATAGTGACAACAGTAAGAATCCAATGAATTGGAGAGGTTACATAGCATGAATTATAAGGCAGTTCCTTTTGAAAAAAGAATCAAAGAAAATGTCAAAAATTATACATTAGATAATTTATATCATATTGATACCTTGACAGAGTACTGTAAGGCAATGTCGCTGGCTACCGGTGTGGAAATGCTTTTGACGGAAAGGCATGGAGAGAAGGTTGTTTCTGTTGGAAATTTTGCAGCCTTTACCCCTGATGTAGTGGGGCAGCCTGGCAGGAAGATTAAAGTATATGGTAGAACGATTGCGCATCTTTATACTAGAACAGAGAATGTACCGGAGGATAGAAAAGAAGCAGTAGAGAAGCTGTTAGACCAGTTGACAGCAATGCTCTCCCAATGGGGGGAGGAATCCTATCTGCATACAGAGTCTTCCATTTATTTGGATGAGTTGGAAGAAAAGGTAGGCATGCAGCATGTGCAGACGGCCAGAGGAGAAAAAGAAGATGCACTTACCGGTGTTTACCATAAGTATTATTTTGAGGAACGTATGAAGGTTATTGATCGTGCAGAGGTTGTGCCGGTTGCGATTATAAACATCAATATTAATGACTGGAAGTTTGTGAACGATAACTGGGGTGATGAAGAAAGTGACCGATTGATTAAGACTATTGCGGATATCATTAAGAAAGAAGCAAAGCCGGATTATATTATTGGACGTGTAGATGGGGATGTCTTTGTTGCCTTGATTCCGATGGTAGAGGATGGAGAAGCGGAAAACTTCTGTGAACAGGTACAGAGAAGCTGTCAGCAGTATGAAGATCCGATTCTGGCTCCTTCGGTAGCGTATGGTATTGTATATAAGAGCAATGTGGAAGAATGTGTGAAAGATAAGCTTCCAGATGCAGAATATGAGATGTTCAACCATAAGTTTGAAGTAAAGAATGCGCCAGGATATCGTGAAAGACTGGAACATGGTCTACCGCAGTAACTTTAAACAGAAGAGATAAGAAATAAGTCAGAAGATGGTTTTGCCGTGTGCAAAATCATCTTTTTTTAGGGTTGCGCGCCATGGGCGCGCTCTAACGGGTGTAAGTCCC
This sequence comes from uncultured Lachnospiraceae bacterium, assembly GCA_934418125.1. Classification (GTDB taxonomy): domain Bacteria; phylum Bacillota; class Clostridia; order Lachnospirales; family Lachnospiraceae; genus UBA3282. The sequence continues at coordinate 58,102 of CAKRWT010000011.1, read as the reverse complement.
GAACAGGAACAGATAGTGGAAAGGGTATAGCCAAACAGCAAGGATGACCATCGCTAAGTGGGTTTGATAGGGTAATTATTAAATAAATATTAAATACGACGGAATCAAAGAAAACGAAAAAACAAGAGAAAAATAGAGATAATAAAAGAAAATAAGAGAAAACAGAGAAAATAAAGCTGTAATACAATTTGCAAACGTCTGCATATATAGCTAATATATGTTTTGTAAATTAGCACTCGATATAAATGAGTGCTAACAAGATGGCGAAAAACATTATTTATATAAGGAGGCAATTATCATGAAGTTGACACCACTTGGAGACAGAGTTGTATTAAAACAGTTAGTTGCAGAGGAAACAACAAAGTCTGGCATTGTATTACCAGGACAGAGCAAAGAGAAGCCACAGCAGGCAGAGGTTATTGCAGTAGGACCTGGCGGCGTAGTAGACGGCAAAGAAGTAAAGATGGAAGTAAAAGTTGGAGACCAGGTTATCTATTCCAAATATGCAGGAACAGAAGTGAAGCTGGATGACGAAGAATATATTGTTGTAAGACAAAATGATATTTTAGCAGTTGTTGAATAAAATCTGCGAAGAAAGACTAGGAGGAATGAAGTCATGGCAAAGGAAATTAAATATGGCGCAGAAGCCAGAGCAGCATTAGAGGCTGGTGTAAATCAGTTAGCAGATACAGTAAGGGTAACACTTGGACCAAAAGGAAGAAATGTGGTATTGGATAAATCCTATGGTGCTCCACTGATTACCAATGATGGTGTTACTATTGCAAAAGAAATTGAACTGGAAGATGCATTTGAGAACATGGGTGCACAGCTTGTAAAAGAAGTTGCTACCAAGACAAATGATGTAGCAGGTGATGGTACTACAACTGCTACGGTTCTGGCACAGGCAATGGTAAATGCCGGAATGAAGAACCTTGCAGCTGGTGCTAACCCGATTATCTTAAGAAAAGGTATGAAGAAAGCAACCGATGTTGCTGTAGAAGCTATTCAGAAGATGAGCTCCAAAGTAAATGGCAAAGAGCATATTGCAAGAGTTGCAGCAATCTCCGCAGGAGATGAAGAAGTAGGACAGTTAGTAGCAGATGCTATGGAAAAAGTATCCGGCGATGGTGTTATCACAATCGAGGAAAGCAAAACCATGCTGACAGAACTCGATCTGGTAGAAGGTATGCAGTTTGATAGAGGATACATTTCTGCATATATGGCAACTGATATGGATAAGATGGAAGCCGTACTGGATAATCCATATATCTTAATTACCGATAAGAAGATTTCCAACATTCAGGAAATTCTCCCAATCCTGGAGCAGATTGTACAGTCTGGAGCAAAACTTTTAATCATTGCAGAAGACGTAGAAGGAGAAGCACTTACTACTTTAATCGTTAATAAATTACGTGGTACTTTCAATGTAGTAGCGGTAAAGGCACCTGGTTATGGTGACAGAAGAAAAGCTATGCTGGAAGATATCGCAATCCTTACAGGTGGTCAGGTTATCAGCTCTGAACTTGGTCTGGAATTAAAAGATGCAACGATGGAGCAGCTTGGCCGGGCAAAATCTGTTAAAGTACAGAAAGAGAACACAGTTATCGTTGATGGCGAAGGCGACAAGGCAGCTATCCAGGCAAGAATCGGACAGATTAAGAAACAGATTGAAGAGACCACATCTGATTTCGACAGAGAAAAATTACAGGAACGTCTTGCTAAATTAGCAGGTGGTGTTGCCGTTATCCGTGTAGGTGCAGCAACTGAGACAGAGATGAAAGAAGCTAAGCTTCGTCTGGAAGATGCACTGGCAGCAACCAGGGCAGCCGTAGAAGAAGGTATTATCTCTGGTGGTGGTTCTGCTTATATCCATGCATCCAAAGAAGTTGCCAAATTAGCAGATACTTTGGAAGGTGATGAGAAGACTGGTGCGCAGATTGTATTAAAAGCGCTGGAAGCTCCATTATTCCATATTGCAGCAAACGCAGGTCTGGAAGGTTCTGTTATTATTAACAAGGTAAGAGAATCTGAGGTAGGTGTAGGCTTTGATGCTCTGAAAGGTAAGTATGTTAATATGGTAGAAGCAGGTATTCTTGACCCTGCTAAGGTTACAAGAAGTGCATTACAGAATGCAAACAGTGTAGCATCTACTTTACTGACAACAGAGTCTGTTGTAGCAAATATCAAAGAGCCAGAACCGGCGATGCCGGCAGGTGGTGCAGGCGGAATGGGAATGATGTAATTCCTTTCCGGACATTCTGAGCGGAGTATTAAGAAGAATGGCAAGAGAGTTATCGTATGTAAGAGTGTGCGATAACTCTCTTTTTGTGTTATAGAGACGAGAAAAATGTACGCACTTGTATGTGCATTTGACGATTGGGCAGCCGGTGTTCTGAGAATATATTTTGACTTGTATGGTAAATAATATTATAATGACTAATAAATAGGACAGAGATAAAATAAGACGCTGGTGACGAATATGACAGAAGAGAAAAAAGAAGTTGTTATTGATGATGGCAGAATAGAAGCTATAGAAGAATTTCAGTCTCCCGAAACTTTATATCAGGAGCTTATTGTTCGTGTACGGAAATATCATCCTTCAGATGACATTTCTTTGATTGAAAAAGCTTATCAGACTGCCCATGAAGCCCACAAAGACCAGGTACGCAAATCAGGTGAGCCGTACATTATCCATCCGCTGTGTGTGGCGATTATTCTAGCTGATTTGGAACTGGATAAAGAAACTATCGTTGCCGGTCTGTTACATGATGTGGTAGAAGATACGATTATGACAGATAAGGAAATCGAGGAACAGTTCGGACCCGATGTGGCCTTGTTAGTCGATGGGGTAACCAAGCTGGAAAAGCTGAATTTCCATGGAGAAACCAATACAGACAGAGATGCGGAGAAGTTAGAGCGGCAGGCAGAAAATCTTCGTAAGATGTTTCTTGCCATGGCAAAGGATATCCGGGTTATCCTGATTAAGCTGGCAGACCGTTTGCACAATATGCGTACTCTGCAGCACATGCGCCCGGAGAAACAGAAGGAAATCGCAAGAGAGACGCTGGATATTTATTCCCCTATTGCTCACAGGCTTGGTATTTCCAAAATCAAAGTGGAATTAGATGACTTATCCTTAAAATATCTGGAACCGGAAGCTTACTATGATTTGGTAGATAAGATTGCGGTTCGTAAAAGCGTTCGTGAAAAATATATTCAGACGATTGTTGACGAGGTCAGCGAGCATATAGAACGTGCAGGTATCAAAGCTCAGATTGATGGTCGTATCAAACACTTTTTCAGTATTTATAAGAAAATGAAGAACCAGCATAAAACCATAGATCAGATATATGATTTATTTGCAGTTCGTATTATTGTGGATACAGTCAAGGACTGTTATGCAGCACTGGGTGTCATCCATGAGATGTATAAGCCTATTCCGGGACGTTTCAAGGATTATATAGCCATGCCTAAGGCCAATATGTATCAGTCCCTGCATACTACGTTAATTGGTTCCACCGGGCAGCCTTTTGAAATACAGATTCGTACCTATGAGATGCATAAGGCGGCAGAATATGGTATCGCAGCCCATTGGAAATATAAAGAGGCTTCTGATGGTAAGAAGGTAGAAAATCAGGAAGAAGAGAAATTAGTCTGGCTGCGTCAGATTCTGGAGTGGCAGCGGGATATGTCGGATAATAAAGAGTTCATGAACCTGTTAAAAGGCGATTTGAATTTATTTTCCGAGGATGTATACTGTTTTACCCCCACTGGTGAGGTCAAGAACCTGCCGGCAGGCTCTACGCCGATTGACTTTGCGTATAGTATTCACAGTGCTGTAGGAAATAAGATGGTAGGAGCCAGAGTCAATGGTAAACTGGTCAATATCGATTATGAAATTAAGAATGGTGACCGGGTGGAGGTTATGACCTCCCAAAACTCTAAGGGACCAAGCAGAGACTGGCTGAATATTGTTAAGAGCACGCAGGCAAAGAATAAGATTAACCAGTGGTTTAAGAATGAGTTAAAAGAAGACAATATTGTAAAAGGAAAAGAACTGGTACAGAATTATTGTAAATCCAAGGCTATCAATCCATTAAATATCATGACGCCGAAGTATCAGGAAGCGATTATGAAAAAGTATGGTTTCCTGGACTGGGATTCGGTGCTGGCAGCCATTGGACATGGTGGACTCAAGGAAGGCCAGATTGTCAACCGCATGCAGGAAATGTTTGACAATGACCATAAGAAAGAAATGACCGATGCCGAGGTCATGGCAGAGTTAGAGGAAAATGCCCAGATTAACAGAAATCATGAAGGAAAGAATACCAGTGCCATTGTGGTTAAGGGAATTCATGATTTGGCGGTTCGTTTTTCTAAGTGTTGCAGTCCGGTGCCGGGAGATGAGATAGTCGGTTTTGTTACGAGAGGAAGAGGTATTTCCATTCACAGAACGGACTGTGTGAATATATTGAATCTACCCGAAATGGATAGGCACAGATTGATAGATGCAGAATGGCAGCAGACTGAGGAAATGAGCAAGAATGAGAAGTACTTTGCGGAAATCAGTATTTATGCTAACAACAGAAATGGTCTTCTGGCTGATATTTCCAAGGCACTGACCGAGAAAGACATTGATATTATTGCCTTAAATACCAGAACCAACAAGCAGGGAATGGCAACGATGTCCGTCAGCTTTGAAATCCGAAGCCGTGAGGAATTACAGCGTATTATTGATAAGATTCGTACCATAGACAGTGTCATTGATATTGAGAGAACAACAGGCTAATAGAAGGAGAGGAAGGATGTCAAATTTAAAGATAGGCAGACTCATGTTAGGTATCTGCCAGACAAACTGCTACTTTGTTTATCAGGAGGGCAGTACCGATGTGATTTTCTTTGACCCGGCAGACAAGGGAGATTATATTTATGAAAAATTACAGGAAAAGGGTTTAAACGTAAAGGGAATTCTGTTAACACATGGTCACTTCGACCATATCTGGGGAACCAATAAGTTACGGGAGTTATCAGGAGCACCGATTTATGCTTACGAAGCGGAGAAAGTCCTTTGTGAAGATGCCATTACCAATGTATCCGACCAGGTAGGAAGACCATATACCGTGGTTCCTGATTACTATGTGAAGGATGGCGAGGAGATTACCATTGCAGGAATGACCTGTAAAGTAATTGCCACACCGGGGCATACGGTAGGAAGCTGTTGCTATTATTTTGAAGAAGCAGGTATGCTGATTGCCGGAGATACTCTTTTTCAGGAGTCTGTGGGAAGAACGGATTTGGCAACAGGGAGCATGAGCGCGATTATCCATTCTGTTAAGGATAAGCTGTTTTTGTTACCGGATGAAACTAAGGTATATCCGGGACATGGGGATGTTACCAGTATAGGACATGAAAAAAGATATAACCCGTTCGTACAGTAAAAACGAAATGGTACAGAGAAAACAGGGCGATTGGGCTTGGGTCTCAGTTGCCTGTTTTGTGTGTTAGGAGGAGAATGTAGCTTGTGCGAATCCGGCACAGGCTTGCCAGGCGCAAAGAGCGTGCGCAGACAAAATTCGGCATGCAGGAAAAGCGTGCGCAGAAACGAGGAGTAAGATGGGAATACAAAACAGGAAAGTGTTAAACCGGGATGTGATTAAGTATATTGCTATGATAACCATGTTGCTTAACCACATAGCTCATATATTTTTACCGGTCGGAACGCCAGGGTGTGAGTTGTTAGAAGATATCGGGTATTTTACGGCTCCTACCATGTGTTATTTTATGGTGGAAGGGTATGCTTATACCAGGTCTAAGAAGAAGTATGGTCTGCGTTTACTGCTGTTTGCCCTGCTATCCCAGATACCTTATATGATGGCATTCGATTTTGGAAACCTGAATATGATATTTACGCTGTTTTTCTGTTTTCTGTTACTGACTGCAAGGGAAAAGATTCAGAACCGGGCTGTGAGAGGTCTGGTCTGTGCCTTCCTGGTGCTGTTAACGGCATTCAGTGACTGGGCGTTCTTTGCCCCTGTTTTTGTATTATTGTTTGACCGGTGGAAAGGAGATGCCAAGGGAGTTCTGAAAAGCTACATAGGCTGTTATGTATTCTTTGCAGTGTTGAATACCATAAGCTATCTGAATAATCCTTACGGGTTGCCAGAAGCGATAATCCATGGAGCCCTGGCAGGCGTGGGAATTCTTGTATCCGCCTTGCTGATTCTGGTATTTTATAATGGAAAACGTGCGGAACACGGCAGGAACTTTTCCAAATGGTTTTTCTACATATTTTATCCGGGGCACTTGCTGATTCTTGTCCTGTTGAAAATGTATGTATTTGTCTAAAAGTAAGTGGTTGACATAATGTTATAAGAAAGAGATAGTAAGAAACGTGAACAAGGAAACCGAAAAAAGAGAGCAGATTTTGAAAATTGCAGGGGAAATGATACGCCTTGCCCATGATGGTCTGTTGATAAATATGCGATTTCTGGATGTGGCACTTTCCCGGATGAAGGTGGGGTGCCGGGAAGGGACCGGTGCCCATCTTTATGATGGGGAACAACTTTATTATGACCCGGTGCGGCTGTTACGCCAATATAAAAGAGAGCCGGGATTTGCAGCCAGATTGTATCTGCACACCTTGCTGCACTGTATTTTCTTCCACAGCTTTGAAACCGATAAGCTGAACCGGGAATACTGGGATATGGCAACGGATATTGCGGTGGAAAACACCATACTGGATATGAATCTGCATCTGACAAAGCTTTCCACAGATGAAGTACTGCGGGGGCGTATGGAGCGGTTACGCAAGCAGGCAGGCGGTCTGACCGCAGAGAAACTGTATCGGCATTTCCGTATCGAGGAGCCGTCTAATAAGGCAAAAGAAGAGTGGAATAAGCTGTGCCATCTGGATGAACACATTTACTGGGACAGAAAAGAGGAACTGGAGCTTTCCCAGGCAGAATGGCGGAAATTAAGTGAGCGGATTAAAGCTGATATCAAAAGCTTCAGTAAAGATAAGAACAGTGCCCAAAGCATGGAACAGAATTTAAAGGAAGCTACCAGGGAGCGGTATGATTATACCAGCTTTTTAAAAAAGTTTATGGTACTGGGGGAGACGGTACAGGTCAATGATGATGAGTTTGATTACATTTATTATACCTACGGACTCCAGACTTATGGAAATATGCCACTGGTAGAGCCATTGGAATATAAAGACAGTCACAAAATCAAGGATTTCGTCATTGCCATAGATACCTCGGCTTCCTGCAGGGGAGACATTGTACAGGCTTTTTTACAGAAAACCTACAGTATCATGCAGGAAAGCGAGAATTTTTTTGCCAAGATAAATGTGCACATTCTTATGTGTGACAGCGACATCAGACAGGACGTTAAAATCACGGAAAGAAAAGAGTTTGATGCCTTTCTGGCAACCGGGAAGCTTACCGGTTTTGGTTCCACGGACTTTCGACCTGTGTTTACCTATGTGGAAAAGCTGCGGGAAGAGGGAGAGTTTACCAATCTGAAGGGATTGCTTTATTTTACGGACGGATATGGAATTTACCCGGAAAATATGCCTGATTATGATGTGGCATTTGTCTTCCTGAAAGAGGATGATAATGCTCCGAAAGTACCGGGCTGGGCAATCAAACTTGTTCTGGAAGAAGAGAATATAGAGGCTTTTGCCCAGGAAGAAAAATCCGAATAGAAACAGGAGAAACTGCATGAATATCAAAGAAGCGAAGAGTTATATCAAAGACTCTGTGAAATTATATCTGAAAAAGGACGAAGAGGGAGAATACCGGATTCCCATTGTAAGACAACGACCCATTTTCCTGCTAGGGGCACCGGGTATCGGCAAGACTGCCATTATGGAACAGATTGCGCAGGAACTGGGCATTGCCCTGGTATCCTATTCCATGACGCACCATACCAGACAGTCTGCACTGGGACTGCCCTTTATCGCCCACAAAGAATATGAAGGTAACAGCTATGACGTGTCAGAGTACACCATGAGCGAGATTATAGCCTCTATTTATGATGTGATGCGGGAAAGCGGCATCAAAGAGGGAATTTTGTTTTTAGACGAGATTAACTGTGTGTCGGAAACCCTGGCACCATCCATGCTACAGTTCTTACAGTATAAAATATTCGGCAGACATCAGGTGCCGGAAGGCTGGGTTATTGTAACGGCAGGTAATCCACCAGAGTATAACAAATCCGTCCGGGAATTTGACGTGGTAACGCTGGATAGAATGAAGATTCTGGAAGTAGATGCAGATTATCCGGTCTGGAAAGAGTATGCAAAAGAACGTGATATTCATACCGCCATCCTGAATTATCTGGATATGAAAAAGGAAGACTTCTATCAGGTGGAGACAACGGTAAGGGGCAAGAATTACATTACTGCCCGTGGCTGGGAGGATTTATCCCAGATGTTACAGTTATACGAGGAAGAAAACCTGCCAGTGGAAGAGTCTTTGGTCGGACAGTATCTGCGCAATGACCGTGTGGTAAAAGAATTTACGGCATATTATGACCTGTACCAGAAGTATAAGAACGATTATAAGATAGAAGAGATTCTGACCGGACAGGTAAGGGAACAGGCGAAGGATAAGGCAAGAAAAGCAGATTTCGATGAGAGATTATCCCTGATGGGTATGCTGATAGATACCATACAGCATGATATCCGGGAAAACATGCTGACTTCGGATATCCTTACCGAATTGATGAATCCTCTGCGGGCACTGAAAAGTAAGATGGAAGAAGGAAACAGTGCCGAAGAGCTGATAGCATTGTTTGAAAAACAGGTGGAGGGACGGCAGAAAGCCATGGAATCCCTGCAGAAAGCCGGTGCGCTGTCGAATCGGGATAAGAAGAAAAACCGTGCAGTTATCAAATTCATGACCACCTGTGAGAAACAACTGCGGAAAGAAAGTTTCCAGGCGGCAGCAGAGGTATTTCAGGTTCTGAAGACAGCTTTTGATGAGAAAGTGACAGCTTATAAGGCGGATACGGAAAAAGTGAAGGAACGGCTTCATTATCTGTTTGTTTTCGTAGAAGATACCTTTGGCTCCGGTAATGAAATGTTAATTCTGGTAACCGAATGTACCATTCAGGCTGACTGCGCAAGATTTATCAGTCTGTATGGCTGTGAAGATTATCAGAAACATAATGAAGAACTCATGCTGACAGAACGCAGTGATACGTTAATCGAACAGATAAACGCACTGGAGATTTGATGAAAGCAGATAGAACAGGAATAAGATGGAAACAAGAGAACTTGCAATAGAAAATGGCATCTTACAATATACACCGGAAGAGGGTGGCATTCGGATTACCGGGTATAAAGGAGAATCTATCACTTTAAACATCCCGGAACGGATAGAAGGGTTACCCGTGGTCTGTATTGGAAAGAAGGCATTTTTGAGTAATAAGACATTGCAGCAGATAGAGCTGCCGGAAGGCGTTGTGGAGATTGATGACTGGGCATTTGCCTTCTGCTCCCGCCTGGAAAAAATAATATTGCCCTATCATGGAATGAAAATCGGACAGGGAATCTTGAAGGAATGTCATAAACTGGAACAGATTGTCAATGAATTATCCAAAGAAGCCCCCAAAAAGCGGGAGGATATCGCTTTCCTGCTGGCAGCAACCATGAGCAGGCTGGATGCCTTTTACCTGTTTGATTTTGAAAATGCCGGAAAAGAGGACTGGCTGGTGCAATGGGATACCCTGATGATGCAAAGGATGAACCTGGAGGATACGGAAGGATATTCCAAAACCCTACTGTGCGGGGAAGAAGATTACGGAAGTAATGAGAACAATCTGGACTATTATATCGAACAGCGCAGACGGGAAAAGGTAAGAATAGCCATGTTGCGGCTGATGCATGACTACGGACTGGAAGAGGAAAACAGACAGGAATTGCTTGCCTATATCCGCGCCCATGCCAAAGGAGAGGCTTCGGAAGAAACCTGGCTGGTGGTATCACAGGAGCATGGCGATGAGAAAGCTTATTATCAGTTCCTGTTAGATACAGACTGTGTGAACGGAGAAAATTATCATGCCATGCTGGAGGATTTGGGAGAAAAGCATACCGAGATGAAGGCATTCCTGATGCGCAGCCAGGCAAAAGAGGATGGAAAAATGGAAGAGGCATTTTCGGCATTTGAACTGTAAAAATTCCGCTTTTATAGTATATTTTTGCATAATCGTATTGCGAAAAAGCGTTTTATATGATACAATCAAATCTGCTTGACATTAGGAGGTGTAGAAATGGGAGCACTTAGAATCGTTTTAACAGTAATTTTTATTATTATTTGTTTAGCACTTGTAATATTGGTATTAATGCAGGAAGGAAAGTCTGCAGGCTTAGGAGCAGTAAGCGGTGCGGCTGAAACATATTGGGGCAAGAACAAAGGTCGTTCTATGGAAGGCAAGCTTGTGAAGATTACAACAGGTTTGGCAGTTGGTTTCATGGTATTGGCAGTTGTTTTAAATCTGACCGTATTTTAAATGTGGAAGCACTCTTGCATAAGAGTGCTTTTTCTTTACCATAATAGTAACGCATAATGTAAGATTAAAGATGTGGCGGGGAAATGAAACAGAGAATTGACGAGAAATTTGAAAAACGTAAAAATTTAATATGTGAACTGGTACAGGATGAAATGTATGTGCCAATGAAGGAAAAGGAACTGGCTGCTTTTATGCAGGTATCCAAAGAAGAAAGGGATACTTTCCGGCAGGTGTTGCAGGCACTGCTTTCCGAAGGAAAGATACAACTGACCAGACAGGGCAAGTATATGAAACCGGATGAAAACCAGCTTGCAGGAACCTTTGTCAGCAATGCAAAAGGCTTCGGCTTTGTGGAAGTGGAAGGCAGAGAGGAAGATTTGTATGTACCGGAAGAGCATGTAAACGGAGCTTTTCATCAGGACAAGGTACAGGTAGCCCTGCTGCCGGGACAGCGAGGAAAACGTCAGGAAGCTGCCGTGATAAAGGTTCTGGAACGGGGCATGACGAAACTGGTAGGAACCTATGAACAGTCTAAGAATTTTGGCTTTGTGATACCCGATAATACCAAGATTGGTGTCGATATTTTTGTACCAAAGGAACGTTCTAAAGGTGCTGTTAACGGACATAAGGTTGTGGTAGAACTGACTTCCTATGGCGATGAAAGGCATAAACCGGAAGGCAAAGTCGTTGAGATACTGGGACATATCAATGACCCCGGTGTGGATATTATGTCCATCGTCAGAGGGTATGATTTGCCGGTAGAATTCCCGGAGAAGGTAATGAACCAGGTAGAGCGGGTACCGTCTGAGATACAGGAAGCCGATAAAGCAGGCAGAATGGATTTGCGGGATTTGCAGATGGTAACCATCGATGGCGAGGATGCCAAGGATTTGGATGATGCCGTCAGCCTGGAAGTGGATGAAAACGGACTGTACCATTTGGGAGTACACATTGCCGATGTAACCAATTATGTGCAGGAAAATTCCGCACTGGACTGGGAAGCATTGGAGCGGGGTACCAGTGTATATCTGGTAGACCGGGTAATTCCCATGCTGCCCCATAAACTGTCTAATGGAATCTGTTCCCTGAACCAGGGCGTGGAACGACTGGCACTCAGTTGTCTGATGACCATCAACGATAAAGGGGAAGTGGTAGATTATCGGATTGCAGAAACCGTAATCTGTGTAGACAGAAGAATGTCCTATACTTCCGTAAAGAAAATCCTGGAAGAGAAAGATGAAGCTGCCTGTGAGGAATATAAAGAGCTTGTCCCGATGTTTCAGCAGATGGAAGAACTGGCAGGCATTTTAAGAAAAAAGAGACATAAGAGAGGTTCCATTGACTTTGATTTTGCAGAGAGTAAAATTATCTTAGATGAAAATGGACATCCGGTTGACATAAAACCATACGAAAGAAATGTAGCAACCAAAATCATTGAAGATTTTATGCTCATAGCCAATGAGACAGTGGCGCAGCATTTTTACTGGCTGGAGATTCCTTTTGTGTACAGAACCCATGAAAAGCCAGACCCGGAAAGGATTATGAAACTGTCCACGTTTATCCGTAACTTTGGCTATCATATCAAGCAAAGCGGCGATGAGATTCATCCGAAAGAGCTGCAGAAGCTGTTGGATAAAATTGAAGGAACTGACGAGGAAACCTTAATCAGCAGACTGACCCTGCGCAGCATGAAGCAGGCAAAGTATACTGTGGAATGTACCGGGCATTTCGGACTGGCATGCCAGTATTACTGCCATTTTACATCGCCCATCAGACGATATCCCGACTTGCAGATTCACAGAATCATCAAAGAGCAGTTACGTGGCAGACTGAAAGAAAACCGGATAAAACATTATGAAGAGAAATTACCGGAAGTGGCAAAACATTCTTCTAAGATGGAACGCAGGGCAGATGAAGCAGAGCGGGAAACAGATAAGCTTAAAAAAGCAGAATATATGGCAGAACGCATTGGGGAATGTTATGATGGTGTTATTTCCGGCGTGACCCAGTGGGGTATCTATGTAGAGCTGCCCAATACGGTAGAAGGACTGATACATGTATCGACCCTGCCAGGGGACTATTTCTATTACGATGAAAATGCTTACGAAATGGTAGGCAGAGATACCGGTAAGACCTATAAATTGGGAGAGAAAATCAGGATACAGGTAAAAGATGTAGACCGGATTACCAGAACAGTTGATTTCCGAATTCCTTTGGAAGATGAAGAGGAAGAATGGGAAGATTAGGAAAGGTGATAGCATGGCAAAAGAAGCAATGAAATTAGTTGCCAATAATAAAAAGGCATACCATGATTTCTTCATTGAAGAAAAGTATGAAGCGGGAATTGCCCTCCATGGAACCGAAGTAAAATCTCTTCGCATGGGAAAATGCAGTATCAAAGAGGCGTTTATCCGGATTGAAAATGGGGAAGCCTTTGTATATGGCATGAATATCAGTCCTTACGAAAAGGGAAATATTTTTAATAAAGACCCGTTGCGTGTGCGGAAACTGCTGCTGCATAAAGTGGAAATCCGCAAACTGGCAGGAAAGATGACAGAACAGGGTTATACTATTGTTCCCTTGCAGGTGTATTTTAAAGATGGAAGAGCCAAAGTAGAGATAGGGCTGGCAAAAGGTAAGAAACTGTACGATAAGCGACAGGATATTGCCAAGAAAGATATCCGCAGAGAACATGAGCGGGAGTTCAAAATTAAAAATCTGTAGAAAAGGCAACATTGATTCAAAAGAACAGATGTGCTATACTATAATTAGAAATGGGCAAAATGTCCATCTAAATAATATGGGCCAGTCAAGGTTTCGACAGGGGTCTTGCAGCTGGAGAAGCTATCCGCAGGCTGATGCGTTAAATCGCGAATCTAAATATAAACGCTGAAGATAATTTAGCATACGCTGCCTAATGGCAGCTGTCCGCCTTAGTGCACCTACACATTAAGAACCGGGCATCGACTATGTAGGAAACGACGCCGGTGACGCCTCTGCCCGGCGGGCGTATCAGAGGCTACTGAGCACAGCGGGGTGTCTACCTCCTGATGTGTAAGGGAATGAGGAGTATTCCACAATGATAGAATATGATAGTAGAAGGACAGGGAATGGGCTTTTGGACACGGGTTCGACTCCCGTCTGGTCCACTAAAATGAAACGAGTCGAAGGAAAGAACGGCATTGTATATTACGAAAGTGATATACAATGTCGTTCTTTTTATGATATGATGCGGATATGAATTTGACAAAGATGGTGGTATACTCGGCTTAACAAGCTATGATGAACGATAGAATAAAGTGAAATGAGGCTTAACATGAATTTGATTAATATAGAGAACCTGACGAAGGTTTATACCGAAAGAAAGTTATTTGATGGGGCAGCGTTTTCCTTGCAGGACGGGGAGAAGGTCGGTGTCATTGGTATCAATGGGACAGGAAAGACGACTCTTCTGCGCATGATTATGGGGGAAGAGGAGACAGATGAGGGAACCGTCACGACTGCAAACCATGTGGTAATGCGTTATCTGCCACAGCATCCGGAATTTGAACCGGGAAAAAGCAGTCTGGAATGTGTACTGGAAGGAAATGTGACAGATGAGAACCGCTGGTCGATTGAGAGTGATGCCAAGGCGATGATGACCAGGCTTGGCATTAAAGATTTCATGCAGCCTGCAGGACAGTTATCTGGTGGACAGAGAAAACGTCTGGCATTGATATCGGTGCTTCTTTCGCCGGCAGATATTCTCCTGTTGGATGAGCCTACCAACCATTTGGATAATGACATGGCAGACTGGTTGGAGGATTATCTGAAAAAGTGGAGAGGTGCACTTATCATGGTAACGCATGACCGGTACTTCCTGGACAGTGTGTGCAACCGGATTGTGGAGATTGACAAGGGAAAAATTTACAGTTATCAGACGAATTATTCTGGATATCTGGAGTTAAAAACCCAGCGGCAGGAAATGGAAGCAGCCAGTGAACGGAAGCGTCAGTCGATTCTGCGTGTGGAACTGGAATGGATACGTAGAGGAGCAAGGGCGCGTTCTACAAAACAGAAAGCACATATCCAACGTTATGAAGAGTTGAGAGACCGTCAGGCTCCGGTGCAGGATTCACAGGTAGAATTGAGTTCTATTTCTACGAGAATGGGAAAAACGACTGTGGAGCTCCAAAACATTTGCAAGGCTTATGGGGAAAGAAAACTGATTGATGATTTTTCCTATATCTTTTTAAAAGGGGACAGAGTTGGATTTATCGGACCAAATGGTTGTGGAAAGTCTACGTTGATGAAAATGATTGCAGGCATTATTCCGCAGGACTCCGGACAGATTATTATTGGGCAGACTGTGAAAATGGGATACTATGCGCAGGAAATTGCCTCAGAAAAAAGTGAAGATAAAAATGAAATCGACCTGTCGTATATGGACCCGAAACAGAGAGTGATTGATTATGTAAAAGATACGGCAGAATATATCCAGACTGTGGACGGAGTCCTGTCTGCATCCGTTTTATTAGAGCGTTTCTTATTCCCCGCAGAAAAACAATACAGTCCGATTGGAAAGCTGTCTGGTGGCGAAAAGAAGAGATTAAATTTGCTTCGGGTACTGGCGACTTCCCCGAACTTTATTTTGTTGGATGAGCCGACTAACAATCTTGACATAACTACGCTGACAATTTTAGAGGACTATCTTGACCGTTACGAGGGCATCGTTGTCACAGTATCGCATGACCGCTATTTTCTTGATAGAACGATGAAACGTATTTTTGCCTTCGAGGGAGACGGAAAGCTGAAACAATACGAAGGCGGCTATACGGATTATTCCCTGAAGAAATTGGCAGAGAAAGAGGCAGAGGAAGCAGAACAGGCAAAGAAAGCGGGAAATGCATCAAAAACGAATACGCAACAGGCACAGAAGGGACAGCGAACCCGTGGCCCCCAGAAGTTAAAGTTCACCTATCAGGAACAAAGAGATTATGAAACGATTGAAAGTGATATTGCGGTGCTGGAAGAAAAAATAGAAACACTTGATAAGGAGATGGCAACTGTTTCCACCGATTTTGTGAAATTGAATCAACTGGTGGCGGAAAAAGAGGAAGCAGAGAAGCGGCTGGAAGAAAAGATGGACAGGTGGATGTACTTAGAAGAATTAGCCGCGAAAATTGCAGAGCAGTAGGATGGGTGCTTTGTCGTTCTACAGCATATACTATAGTTAAAAATGAATTTGAGTAAGATACGATTGTTGAGGTCGAAGAAATATGATATATTAAAATTAGGAAAGGGTGTGATTGTATGTTAGCAGCAAATACACAACATGTAATTGAACCGGCGGATACTACAAAACTGGAATTTTATCGTTTGATTGGGGAAGGCTATAAAGCAATGCAGGATGGCAGAACCAGTACAATCGATGAAGTAAGAGAAAAATTGAAAAAGAGGAGAGAAGAACGTGGCTAGTGTAGTATTTACTGAACCGGCAGAATATGATTTGCTGGATATAGAATACTATATCTTCGTTGACCTCTGCAATTATCAAGCAGCTCAGAGAATATCCGATGGCATATTAGATGCCGTTGAAAAGTTAAGTGAATATCCAACGAGTCATCCACTGGTAGACGATGAACTTTTAAGAAGTGTTGGTCTACGAATGACACACTTTGATAACTACAACATTTTCTATTATTATGATATGCAAAATGATGTAGTGTACATAATCAGAGTTTTGTATAATAGAGTGGATTGGCAAAGTTTATTTAAAAGATAAATAATAGAAATCAAGCCTCCAAGTCTTTCAAAGATTTGGAGGCTTTCTTTTCATCGTTTTCAGAAAAAGCAATTTCTGAAATAAACAATCTATGATACAATAAAGCATGTTTATAATAAAGAAAATCAGGACGGAAGAATTGAACTGATAATAGAATAGAAATGGCATGAAGCACGAAGATTTTAACTGGAAAGAGCATGGTTTCGTAGGGCATCTGGCAGAGCCGGATGGGGGAAGTGAAAAAGCAGTTATTGTGATTATGGGAGGCGAGCAAAGCTTACTTCCTGGAATTAAATTTGCAGAAAAGTTTGCAGATTATGGAATCACAGGATTAGCGGTTTCGCTGTATGGAGCCGAAGGACTGCCGGAGGGCGTAGACAGAATCCCTTTGGAAATGTTTATCCCGGCAGTGGATTATCTGAAAAAGACGAAGAAAATAGAACATATCAGTGTGTATGGACAATCCATGGGCTCCATTTTTGCGGTGCTGGTGGCACAGTATATTGGCGGGATAGAGAATCTGATTATGGTGTCCCCGACCCATGTGCCCTTTGAGGGGACTATGCCGGATAAAAAGACCATGACCGGCAGGAGCATAGCAACCTTTGGAGGACAGGATATTCCCTTCGTCCCTACCGATTTTACCAGGATAAAGGTATCAAAATACTATAACCATCCTAGTGCCAGACATCGTGTTACGGGGATGTGGGTTGCCTATTACAATGCTTATCAAAACAAGGTGGCTGAGCAGGCAGCGTGGCTGCACTTGGAAAAAACCAATGCAAGGATTTTACTGATAGCCGGGGAGGAAGATGAGGCGTGGCCGGCAGAGTACTCCGTAAGGGCATTAGAAAAATATTTAAAGGATTTGTCCTATGAAAAAGAGGTAAAGGTAATTGTCTACCCACGCGGAAGCCATTTGAACGGTTTGCTGCCGAATAAACAAAGGGAGAAGAAATTGTACCGGATGCTTCCATTGATTGGGCTTATGTATAAAACCTTTGGCAAGTACCGAAAAGAAAATATGGAGTATTTTGAGCAGACGGAGCGGGAAGTTATCGACTGGATTCGGTAAGCACTTTTTTCTTACTGAAAAATGTCCATAAGGAAGTAACAGCCTGAAACTTATGAAAAGGAGTACCGTAATGAAAATCCATGAATTTGGGAAAGAAAAGAAAGAAACCATTTTGTTGATTCATCCATCTGTTGTGAAGTGGGATTATTTTGAAAATGTCATTCCACTGCTGGAAAGGAAGTATCACCTGCTGGTTCCGGCACTGCCCGGTTATGACTTTGAAAATGACAGTGATTTTACCAGTGTGGAGTATATTGCCTTGGAATTAAATACCTGGCTGAAAGCAGAAGGATACACGGAACTGTATGCGGTGTATGGTTGTTCCATGGGAGGTTCTATAGCACTTATGGTAACGCTGGGGCAACTGATTAAAATCAGACATTGTATTATGGACGGTGGTATTACCCCTTACCAGTTGCCGTGGATTGCCACACGTTTTATTGCGCTGAAGGATTATCTTATGATGATGTTAGGAAGAGCCGGTGGTGTGGCATTACTGGAAAAGGCATTTGCAACAGATGACTATACAAAGGAAGACCTGCAATATATAGCAGAGGTGCTGAGACATTGCAGCAGGAAAACGATATGGAGGACGTTTGATTCGTGCAATAACTATAAAGTCCCTGTACCGGTTCCGAAGGTCAATACCTGTATTCATTATTGGTATGCGCAGGAAGAGGAAAAAGAAAGAAAACTGGATATTGCTTATATGAAACGCAATTTCCCACAGACACAGTTTGAGGTACTGCCCAGTCTGGGACATGCGGGCTTGGTTTTGCTGAAACCGGAGTTGTTTGTGGAAATGATTTCCCAATTACAGTAAAATAAGCTTCCGGGTTTTGTTGGATTCTATACGCCTGTATTTCTTGCTCCATGCTTGAAATATAGGCTTTTTTATGCTAAATTGTAAATTAATATAGTAACTTGAAAAGTTATAGTTCATGTTCTATCAGGTAAAGGGGATAGTGTGAAAAATCCATATAGGAAAGATTTTTCACACACGAGATTTGTGTCTGCGTACACTTGACACAAACTCGGCATGCGCAAAGAGCGTGCGCAGAAATGGGGATAAAATGACGGATAAGAGAAATAACAGGTTGTTAAATGCGAAACTAAATAAGTATATTATTCCAGGCATTATGATGTCGCTGGCACTTCAGCTGGGAAACATTGTGGATACGATTTTTGTCAGTAATTTTATCGGTGTAGAAGCAATGTCTGCGGTTACCATGAGCCTTCCGGTTGAAACGATTATTCAGCTTACCGGTTACTGTCTTGGAATAGGTGGTTCCATAGCCGTGGGCAATATGCTTGGGAAACGCGATAAGGAAAGTGCTTCCAAATTGTTTTCCGCTACTTTTCTGGTAACACTTGCCGTTGGTCTGCTTTTTTCCATCTGTGCGTTTCCAACCGCAGCACCGATTGCCAAGCTTCTCGTACCCGGTGGCGGTGCCCTGGCAGATTATACAAGGGATTATATTCGTGTCAGCATGCTTGGTGCGCCGGTCATCGGGATTGGTCTTATGATGGTAAATTATCTTGGGGTGGAGAATCATCCGGAGCTTGCGTCTATCTATCTTATCTTAGCAAATGTAATAAATCTTATACTCGATTACATATTCCTCAGATTTACGCCGCTTGGAATCACAGGCGCGTCTTTATCAACTGTACTTGGCTTTCTGTTTGCAATGGGAGTCTTCGTGGTTTATATTCGTTCTGATAAACGGAATATCCAATTCATCCTGCTGAAAGCACGGGATTTTGTAATTATCAGGGAAGCAGTTGTGGCAGGGGTGCCTATGCTTGTTTTCATGGCAACGAATTTTATAAAAGTGCTTGGCTTAAATACGATTATTATGAATCAGATTGGCGAGGAAGGAATGGCAGTATTTACGGTCTGTGATAATGTCCTCCTGATTGTGGAAATGCTTACCGGTGGAATTATTGGTGTTATTCCCAATGTGGCAGGAATCCTGTTTGGGGAGAAGGATTATATAGGTATCCGTGTCCTCTGTAAGAAAATGCTTAAATACAGTTACATCATGCTGGCATTCATATTTGTTTTCATCTTGCTCTTTACCGAACAGATTACGATTCTGTTTGGAAGTGGCGGTGGGGAGCTGGGCAGCCAGATGGTTTTTGCACTGCGTATTTTCGCCTTATGTGTGGCACCGTATCTCTGGAATAAATTTATCGTCAGCTATTATGAATCTATCGAAGAGACGGCGATTGCAAGCTTTGTTACGTTTCTGGAAAATGCAGTGGCAGTTTTGCCGGCAACATTCGCGGGAATTTATATCTGGAAACAGATTGACGGAATCGGTATCAATGGAATTGCGGCAGGGTTTGTGGCTACAGAGATTATAACGGTAATCGCAGCCTGGATTTTCAGAAAAATCAAATACAAAAAATCTACCTTTTATATTGTCCCGGATAAAAATCCTGGAACCAATCTGGATTTTTCCATTAAAAGTACTATGGAGGAAGCCCAGAATGTGAACCGGAAAATCATGGAGTTCTGCAAGGAAAAAGGGGTATCCGGAAAGAAAGCGAATCTGGCTGCCGTATGTGCAGAAGAAATGACGGTAAACATTATTAAATTTGGTGGAAAAACTTCCAACTGGATAGACATCAATCTTTGCCTGGAAGATGACATCTGCAGGTTAAGAATAAGGGACAACGGTGTAAACTTTAATCCGTTGGAATACAGCTATGACAGTGAACAGTTTGATATTCACGGAATAGAGCTTGTGAAAAAGATTTCAAAATCAATGGATTATATCCGTGCCATTGATATGAACAATACAATAATATGTTTTTAGACAGGAAGGGGAAAAAGAATGTCTGCTATTAACGAGAAAAACAATTTTGCTTTTGCATTTCAATCAGTGACAAAACTGTTTGAAGAGCAGGTTCGGCTTCATCCGGACAAGTGTGCAGTGGCAACCAGTAAGGAAAGCTTCACGTATTCCAAACTGAACGAGAGGGCAAACCGAATTGCAAATGCCCTGCTGGAAAAAGGCGTAGGACGTGAAATCATTGTGGGCATCGTGCTGGAACGTTGCTGTGATTTTTATGCAGTGCGACAGGGTATTTTAAAAGCAGGAGGTGCCTTTGCCGTGGCAGCACCGGATTATCCTGATGACAGAATACAGTTTATTTTTGAAGATGCCGGTGTACCTTTTGTCATAACAACCAAGGAAATTGCCAAAGAGCGTAAGGAACTGTTTGCAAAGCTTCCGTGTACCATCCTGTTGTTAGAGGAACTGCTAACCCATGAAAACACAGAAAATCCGGTGGTGGAAATTAAGGAACATGACCTTTGTTACTGTATCTATACCTCCGGCTCCACCGGAAAGCCCAAAGGGGTTATGATTGAGCACATAAACCTTGCCAATTTTGTGAATCCCAATCCGAAAAATGGGGAAACGTATGGATATGTAAGCAGAGGTAGTGTTTCCCTTTCCATGGCGGCTATGACATTCGATGTATCCGTGCTGGAAGAGTTCCTGCCCCTGACTAACGGACTTACTGCGGTAATTGCAAGTGATGAAGAGATTCAGAATCCGGTCATGCTGGGTAATTTGATGGTAGAAAATAACGTTGATATCATGACGACAACACCGACCTATCTGTCGAATATGATTGATTTGCCACAGCTTCAGGAAGCGGTTTCCCGGATTAAGGTTTTTGATGTGGGGGCAGAAGCTTTCCCACCGGCACTTTATGATAAAATTCGTTCTGTCAATCCGGATGCTTATATTATGAATGGCTATGGACCGACAGAAACAACCATAAGCTGTACGATGAAAGTGATTACGGACAGCAAGAATATTACCATCGGTGCGCCCAATGGGAATGTGAAGGTGTATGTGATTGATAAGGACAATAAAGTCCTTCCAGATGGCGAGACAGGGGAACTTGTGGTTGCCGGTCTTGGAGTCGGACGTGGCTATATCAACCTGCCTGAAAAAACAGCGGCAGTTTTCATTGATTTGAATGGCGAAAGAGCGTATAAAACCGGTGACCTGGCAAGAATTAATCCGGACGGCGAGATTGAATTCTTCGGAAGAATCGATAACCAGATTAAACTGCGGGGATTAAGAATTGAGCTGGGAGAGATTGAAGAGGTAATCAACAGTTTTGAAGGAATCATTACCAGTATTACCGTACCGGTTGATAATAAATATCTTTGCTGTTATTTTATGGCAGACCATAAGATTGATTCCGGGGAACTTTCTGCCTATGCAGCAGAATCACTGGCACATTATATGGTTCCGGATGTCTTCATTCAGTTAGATAAAATGCCGGTAACAGCAAATGGCAAAATCGATAAGAGCGCGTTGCCAAAACCTGTTTCACAGCCTCAAAATCTAAAAGAGCCGGAAACTCTGATGCAGAAAAAGATTTTTGAAATTGTTGCAAAGGTTGTGGAAAACGACTTCTTTGGAATTGATACAAGCTTTTACAAGGCTGGTTTGTCTTCCATCAGTGCCATGAAGCTGTGTATCCTGATTTCGGACGAATTTGGTGTTACGGTAAAGACCAGTGACATTCATGAAAATAACACCGTGGAAAAACTGGAAAAGTATGTAATGCTTGCACCCAAAATCAGAACCTATGAGAAGCGGGATGTTTATCCGCTTACCGGTTCCCAAAAGGGAATTTTTGCAGAATGTAGTAAAAACCCTGAGAGTACCGTGTATAATATTCCGTTTCTTTTTGAACTGGATAAGGAAGTGGATGTGCAGAAGTTATCTGATGCAATTACACAGATGGTAAATGCACATTCTTATCTGCTTACAGAGGTGTTCCTGAATGATAAGGGCGAGATGGTACAGCGTTCTGGCGAGGGAAGCTTTGTACCGGAAGTGACCAAGACAACTGAGGAACAGTTTGAAGATTTGAAAAAGGCACTGGTACGTCCATTCCAGCTTGAGAAAGGACGTTTATTCCGTGCGGAAATTTATGTTACGGAAGACCGGAAATATCTTTTCACAGATTTCCATCATATCATTGCAGATGGTAATTCCTATGATATTATTTTCGAGGATATCAACCGGGCTTATCTAGGTGAGAAGCTGGAAAAAGAAACCTATACCGGATTTGATGCTGCACTGGATGAAGAGCAGCAGATGCAGGAAGGAAAATATAAAAAAGCAGAGAAGTATTATGACAGTATTTTCGGGGACGTGGAGACAGAATCCCTTCCACTTCCGGATGTATCTGGCAAAATTCCGGAAAAGGGATATCTGGAAAGAAAACTTAATATTGCAGAAGATAAGATTCTGTCCTGTTGCGAAAAGCTAGGCGTGACACCCAATATTTTATTTACCGGTGTGTTTGGTATCCTGATGTCGAAATATTCGAATGCAGAAGACAGCCTTTTTGCGACCATCTATAATGGCAGAAATGATTCCCGACTGGAAAATACAGTCTGCATGCTGGTAAAGACACTTCCTGTTTATTGCAGTTTTGATACGAAAACTACAATTCAGGCATATATGACAGAGCTTTCTGAACAGCTGCTGTCTTCTATGGCAAATGATATTTTCCCATTTTCTGATATCTGTGCAAAATATGGATTTAATTCAGACCTTACCTTTGCTTATCAGGCAGAGCTTAGTGATGATTATCCGATTGGGGAT
Organism: uncultured Lachnospiraceae bacterium; assembly: GCA_934418125.1. Taxonomy (GTDB): domain Bacteria; phylum Bacillota; class Clostridia; order Lachnospirales; family Lachnospiraceae; genus UBA3282. The sequence continues at coordinate 35,097 of CAKRWT010000011.1, read as the reverse complement.
ACAGTTGCGAGAGGGCATGACCTGTCCCTGGATATGGCTAAAATGCCGCTGCTTATCCAGGTAAGGGAGTACAATAACGAATATGTACTTACTGCAGAATTCCGCGGTGATAGGTACAGTGATGCTTTTGTGGATGGAATTCTGGAAGCTTATGAGGCAGCAATGGACTCCCTGTTGAAGAATCGTTATGTTTCGGAAGTTTCCATTATTTCGGAAAATGCAGTAAATCAGATTGCACAGTTCAATGATACGGTCTGTGAATATGACAGAAGTAAAACAGTTTCCGATATGTTTACGGAAATGGTACAGAACATACCGACGCATACGGCTGTCGTATTTAAAGATAAGAAATATACTTATCAAGAGCTCGATGAAATCAGTGACAGGCTTGGAAAATACATAACATCTCTTGGAATTGGCACGGAAGATGTAGTGTCCATTCTGATTCCGCGTTGTGAGTATATGGCCATTGCACCGATGGGCGTTATTAAGGCCGGTGCAGCCTATCAGCCCCTTGACCCGTCTTATCCGAAAGACCGGTTGATGTATATGCTGGAGGATTCCGCGGCCAAACTCTTGATTGCTGACAGGGAACTTTTACATCTGGTGGAAGGATATCAGGGAACTGTTTTATTTACCGATGAAATTATGCAGCTTGAAAGCAAAGACATTGCGTTGAAAAAGCCGCAGTTACATGACTTGTTTATTTTGCTGTACACCTCAGGTTCCACAGGTGTGCCGAAAGGGTGTATGCTGGAATATGGAAATATCACGGCATTCTGCCGCTGGTACAGAAAATATTACAGTATTGATTCTACCTGTAAAATAGCATCTTATGCGTCTTTTGGTTTTGATGCTTCCATGATGGATATTTATGGTGCACTTGCCAATGGGGCAGAACTACATATTATCCCGGAAGAAATCAGGCTTGATTTTATTGGAATTCAGAAATACTTTGAAGAAAATGGTATTACCCACTCCTTTATGACAACCCAGGTGGGCAGACAGTTTGCACAGGAAATGGATTGTGAGAGTCTGAAGTATCTTTCCGTAGGTGGAGAGAAGCTTGTTCCCTGCGAACCGCCGAAGGGTTACAAATTTATCAATGTTTATGGACCAACAGAAACGACCATTCTTGTAACAGCATTTGAAGTGGATAAATATTATCCGAATATTCCGATTGGAAAGGCACTTGATAATGTTAAGCTTTATATTACGGATAAGGCTGGGCGTATGCTGCCGGCTGGTGCCTGTGGGGAGCTGATGATTTCTGGCTATCAGGTATCCAGGGGATATTTGAACAAGCCTGAGAAGACGGCGGAGGTGTATACGAAGAACATTTATGATGATACGGAAGGATATGAGATACTGTATCATTCAGGTGATATTGCCAGATATCTTCCGGATGGAAATATTCAGATTATTGGACGAAGGGATTCCCAGGTTAAGATTAGAGGCTTCCGAATTGAACTTTCCGAAGTGGAAGAAGTCATAAGAAGATATCCGGGTATCAAAGATGCAACGGTAGTCGCCTTTGATGAGGCAGGCGGTGGAAAATACATTGCAGCGTATGTGGTATCCGACAGCAAAGTGGATATCAATGGCTTAAATGATTTTATTAAGGAAACAAAGCCTGCTTATATGGTTCCGGCAGTTACCATGCAGATTGATAAAATTCCACTGAATCAGAACCAGAAGGTAAATAAAAAGGCACTCCCGATGCCGGAGAGAAAAGTAGAGGAAATTGTTAAACCGGAAACGGAGATTCAGCAAAAATTATTTGACTGTATTGCAGAAGTACTTGGCTATACAGAATTCGGAACTACCACAGATATTTATGAGGCAGGACTGACCTCTATCAGTGCCATCAAATTGAATATGCTTATTTCCAAAGCATTTGATATTGTCATAAAAACATCTGATATCAAGAATCATCCTACCATTGCGATGTTAGAGGGCTTTGTCAGGACGGCAGGAAAGGAAACGAAGAGGGAAGTACAGGAAAATTATCCGCTTACCAATACACAGGAGGGAATCTTTATTGAATGTACTGCCAATATGGGTTCCACGATTTACAATATTCCATATCTTTTGAAATTGGATAAAAAGGTAGATTTGGACAGACTGGCAGAGGCCATTGACAGTACCGTGGAGGCACATCCTTATCTGAAAATGCGTCTGTTTATGAACGAAAATGGGGATGTCCTTCAGAAACGGAATGATTATTTAAGCTATAAAACCCAGATTATCAATGAAATGAACAGAGAAACTCTGGTTCGTCCGTATATGCTGTTTAATGAGCAGCTTTTCCGGTTCGAAATTTACAGAACCTGTGACGGAAATTACCTGTTTTTGGATATTCATCATATTATTGCAGATGGCACTTCCCTTGGTATTATCCTGAATGATATTAACAGGGCTTACAGTGGCGAAATACTCGGAAAAGAAGAGTATACTTCTTATGATTTGGCACTGGATAACCGGGATGCATTAAAGAGCGATATTTATAAAAATGCGGAGAAGTATTATCAGTCGGTATTTGAAAATAAGGGTGGAAGCATCAGCTTTTATCCAGATAAAAACGGACCGGTTCCAACGGCAGAGATGTATCAAAGAGAGGTTACGGAGATTTCGGTACAGCAGGTAAAAGACTTCTGTAAGAAGCATGGAATTACAGAAAATGTATTTTTCATTTCTGTATTCGGTCTGACACTGGGCAAATATAATTTCAGAAAAGATGCTGTATTTACCACCATTTATCATGGAAGAAATGACTCCAGACTTTCCGAAACGATTGGCATGCTTGTAAAGACGCTGCCTGTTTATTGTGATTTCTCAGGAAGTACAGAGGATGGTCTGCTTAAATTGCAGCAGCAACTGATTAATTCCATGAACAACGATATTTATCCGTTTGCACAGATTAGCCATGAATTTAATATCAAAGCGGATGCCATGGTGATTTATCAGGGGGACAATTTCGAATTTGATAACATTGGCGGCGAATATGCGCAGGAAGAACCGATTAGCTTGAATATGGCGAAGGCACCGGTTTCCATCAGTATTTCCATTGTGCGAAATAAGTTTGTCTTTGAAATCGAATATCGTGGGGATATGTATTACGAAGAAACCATCAAATATCTTGCAGATAATCTGGAAAAGGCTGCAGACGGAATCCTCAGGGAATACAATCCGGAAGATATCCGGCTTATGTTTGAGGAAGAGACAAAGATGGAGGATATTCCGGAACATGCAGGGAAAACCTTTGTAGATTTGTTTAAGGAAGCCGTTGCAAAATATCCGGACAGACCGGCGGTAAGAGATGGAATCGGTGAGATTACTTACAAAGAACTGGACAAAATGTCTGATTACATTGCACAGAAGCTTACTGAAAACGGATTCGGCAGGGAAAAGGCAGCCGGCATTTTATGTGGAAGGACAAAGGAATATGCCATAGCCTATGTGGGTGTTATGAAAGCAGGTGGAGCGTATGTCCCTCTCGACCCGGAGTATCCACAGAGCAGAATTGAGTATATGCTGAAAGATTCCGGGGCAGAAAATCTGCTTGTCATCAACCAGTATCGTGACCTGGTTGACTTCTATGACCAGAATATCATCAGCCTGGATGATGTGGCTGCGCAGGCAAAAAGCTTTGAACTTTCTGTTACACTGACACCTCCGGAGCCGGAGAATCTTGCTTATATGATTTATACGTCAGGTTCCACCGGAAAACCAAAAGGCGTTATGATTGAGCATAGAAACCTGATGAATCTGATTGAATATATCAGATTAACGAGAAAGACCACACCGGATGATGTGGTTGCAGAGTTTGCAAGCTTCTGCTTTGATGCATCGGTAATTGATTTGTTTGCTCCACTGACAGCAGGTGCGGTATTGTATATCCTGCCGGAAAGCATACGAAAAGATGCCATTGCTGTTGGAAAATTCATAAAAGATGAAAACATCACGACAGCTACGTTCCCGACCCAGATGGGTGAACTGGTAACGGAACTGCTGGAAGAGGCTCCGCATCTTAAATTTGTGACACTGGGCGGTGAGAAATTTAAGCATTACAGGAACCGGACCTATCAGTTGATTAATGGTTATGGTCCAACGGAGGATACGGTTTCTTCCACAGAGTTCTGGGTTGACAAACAGTATGACAACATACCGATTGGAAAATCCCAGCGGAATGTCCGCAGTTATATTGTGGATAAAGATTTAAACAGACTTCCGGTTGGGGCATCCGGTGAACTTTGCCATGCCGGTCGTCAGATTGCAAGGGGATACCATAACCTTCCGGAAAAGACAGCATCGGTATTTGTGGAAAATCCGTATTCTGTCTGTGAAGAAGATAAGCGCCTTTACAGAACCGGCGATATGGTTCGAATGAAAGGTGACGGAAATATAGAGTACATTGGCAGAATTGATTCCCAGGTAAAAATCAGGGGATATCGTGTGGAGCTGGGAGAAATCGAGGGAGCTGTCCTGAAGCATGAGTCAGTAAAAAATGCCGCTGTTACCGTAGTGGAAAAGGGTGGAAATAAGTATATCACTGCCTATTACACAGGAGAAAGTATTCCGGAAGAACAGCTTAAAACATTCTTAGAGCCACTGATTCCTGATTATATGATGCCCTCTTTCTTCGTCCATATTGAGGAAATGCCGGTAACACCAGGAGGCAAGATTGATAAAAAGGCACTTCCATTACCGGAAGTATCCGTAAAGAATACGGGGTATGTAGAGCCGGTTACGGCTGTGCAGACAATACTTTGTGAGATATTTGAGAAAGCACTGGGAATTGAAAAGGTAGGAATCGAGGATAACTTCTTTGAACTGGGAGGCTCTTCCCTTACCGCATCAAAAGTGGCTGTTATGTGTCTTTCCAAGAATATTTCCATTGTCTATGCGGATGTGTTCAAATATCCTACCGTCCGCGAGCTTGCCGCAGTGGTAGATAACAGTGCAGCAGTGGAAAACGCACAGAGTAATAATGAGTTCTCCAATTACAATTACAATGGTATCCAGAGCGTTATCAGTGGCAATATTGAAGAAAACGTGGACAGAATAACAAAGGAAAACCTGGGCGATATTATGATTACAGGTGCTACCGGTTTCCTGGGAATTCATATTCTGAAAGCATACCTTGACCATTATGATGGTAAGGTTTATTGTCTGGTGCGTAAGGGTTCCTATGAATCCATGGAAAAACGAATGATGCATATGTTGATGTATTATTTTGATAATCCATGCAAGGAACTGTTCCGGGAGCGTATCGTCTGTGTAGATGGCGATATTACATCAAAAGAGCAGGTGGAAAAATTTGCAGATTATAAATTCCATACGATTATTAACTGCGCAGCCTGCGTAAAACACTTTGCAGCAGGAGATGTCCTGGAGAAAATCAATGTAAAGGGCGTTGAAAACCTGATTGATTTCTGTAAAAACAACGGACGCAGACTGATTCAGATTTCTACCGTTTCGGTTGCCGGGGAAGGCTCCAATGGAGTTCCACCAATGTCCAGAGTCTTCTGTGAAAATGATTTGTATATTGGACAGAGTATTACCAATGAATATATCCGTACCAAGTTCCTTGCAGAAAGGGCTGTACTGGAAGCTATTTCAGGTGGGCTGGATGGAAAAATCATCCGTGTAGGAAACCTGATGAGCAGAGATTCCGATGGTGAGTTCCAGATTAACTTTATTACCAATGGATTCCTGCGTAGCCTGAGAGGTTATAAGGCGGTTGGTAAGTTCCCGATTGGCGGTATGCATGAAGTTACGGAATTTTCCCCAATCGATTCTACCGCACTTGCTGTCTTAAAACTGGTACAGACGGACAGAAGATTTACCGTATTCCATGCCTGCAACAGTCACCATATCTTTATGGCAGACCTGATTTATGCAATGCGTAAGTATGGATTTAAAATTGACATTGTAAGAGATGAAGATTTCGAGGAAGCGGTAAAGGAATTTGCAAAGAATGGTGGGGATTCCGATGCGGTTTCCGGGCTGATTGCGTATACTTCCCATAATGAAAATGAGATTTACACGCTGGAATACAGTAACCGGTTTACGGCGCAGGTTCTTTATCGGCTGGATTATAAATGGCCGGTTACGGATGACAGATATCTGGAAAGTGCAATAGGGGCACTCGACAGACTTGCATTTTTTGACTGATGAATAAGGAGGAATGAGTAATGGAGATTATAAAGAAAACAGAAGGAAACAAAGTAACGATGGAATTTACCGGATGGCTTGATACCCAGACAGCGCCTCAGTTAGAGGAGGAGCTGTCTGGGCTTGACGAGAGTGTTACCGGTCTTGTATTCGACTTTGCCAAGCTTGAGTATATTTCTTCTGCAGGATTACGTCAGGTAATTGCTGCCTACAAGAAAATGGCAGGTAAGGATGGCTTTAAAATCATAAATGTTTCGGATGAAGTATTTGATGTTTTCAAGCTTACCGGGTTTGACCAGAAAATCTGTATCGAAAAATAGAAAATCTTTAGGAAATAGAAGTATGATTTTCGGTATTTAGCAGACGCCTATCTGTAATTCCAAGCAGGAAGGTATGTAAGAAGGGCGGTGATTCCTTGAAAAGTAGTATAGGAGACAAAACAGAACAGCTTAATGAAAGCACAATGCTTGCTGCGGGACACCATAGTGAATGTCTGGAATTATCCTGTGAATTGTCAGAACTTGAAAGAATAAGAGAATATATTTTTCAACTCCCGTTGGATAGTGGGAAAAAGAAGAAAATTTTTCTTGCATGTGAGGAGATTTTCGCCAATATCGTAAATTATTCCGGGGCAGACTGGATACAGTTTTATTATGATAGCAGGGAAACGGAAGTTCATGTTATCTTTTCAGATAATGGCAAAATGTTTAATCCACTGGAAAGCAAGAACGAAAAAGAGTTTGAGGATTTTGATGCAGGGGGAATGGGAATCAGCCTTGTGAAAGAATTGTGTTCCGATATTCACTATAGTAACACGGACGGGAAAAATATTCTCAGTATGGAATTTTCAGAGAAGTAAAGGGATGAAATTATACAGAATAAATATCAGTCAGTTGGAGGACCCTTTGCAAAATAAAGGGCTTCTTGAACTGGTCGGTACACAGCGGAGAGAAAAGGTCATCCGGTATCGTATGCCCGATGACCGGAAGAGAAGTCTTGGCGCAGGTATCATCATCAAAAAGATTCTGAATGAAAACGGGCTTTCCGAAAGAGACCTGAAGTATTCGGAAAATGGGAAGCCGGTTGCAGACAAACTTTTTTTTAATGTATCCCATGCCGGAGATTATGTCGTGGGAGTGTTATCAGACTGTGAAGTTGGATGCGATATTGAGAAAATTGTCAGTGCGCCATTGGAGATTGCGGAACATTATTTTAATGGAACGGAATGTGAGTATATAAAATCTGTAGAGGATAAGGATAGAGCATTTTTTACGCTTTGGACGTTAAAGGAAAGTTATATGAAGATGACAGGACAGGGAATGAGTCTGTCTCTTGATTCTTTTGAAATTCTCCGGACAGCAAATGAATTTACACTGGGAAAATCGCCGGAAAAACAATGCTTTTTTAAAACCATAGAATTTGAAGATTATATTTTTTCAGTCAGTAATGAAAAGGATTTTGCTATCAGCGAGAAAGATTTTTTTGAATCTGAATTTTGAAAAGGTACTTGAAAAGTGAAGTATCTTCAGATGGCAGACAGCCAGACGGTAAAGGTCTGGCTGTCGTTATTTAGTTTGTCTTTTGTGGTGTTTTGCTGTGAAGCAGTTGAAACAGATAGAACAGCCAGGCTAACATGGCAGCACCTCCTGCTATTATAATATGCGCAAACAGGCTGATTTTACTTGATTTTGTATAAAGTATTTAAAAATCACAAATACAGTCGAAATATAAATGAAAAGGAAGTTAAGGAATAGTTAAAATTGCAACAAAATGCACAAAGGACATATTGACAGAAATGGATAATTTAGTAAAATAATTATAAGAGGGAATACATAATATTAAGGGAGATATTTATTATGGCTAAGGAAAAGAAAAATCAGGAACAAAAGAAAACGAAGGAACGCAAGATACCATTCCTGCACTCCATTCGCACCAAAATTGTGATGGTTCTTATCTTTGCATTGTTAGCACAGGGAATATGCCTGTCTGCTGTTACAATGAGTAGTGTAAAAAATCAGCTGAACATGTTAAACAGAAAATATATGTATGACACAGCAGTCGCATATAGCAGAGTTATAGACCAGATGATAGGAGCACAGGGCTACACGATTGCGACTATCTACAGCAATCTGGCAGCCAGTCTGGAAGGAGTTGGGATAGACGGCATAGATTCCAGTTATGCATATCTGGTATCTGCCAGTGGTACAATGTTATACCACCCCACACAGGAAAAGGTAGGACAGCCGGTAGAAAATGTGATTATAAAAGGTGTTGTAGAGCAGATTCAGTCTGGACAGATACCAGAACCGGAAGTAGTAGAATATGATTTTAAAGGAATTACCAAATATGCAGCTTATGCGGTAACGAGTGGAGGCGAGTGTATTTTGGTAGTATCTGCCGATAATGATGAGATTATGGCACCGGTAACCAGGATTACAGCCGTTAATTCACTCTGTATCATGGCATCCCTGATTTTGTTTGGCATCATTGCATATCTGATAATTATCAGTATTATAAAACCGGTTATTCGGGGAACTGAGATAGTAGGTCGTCTGGCACACATGGATTTTGCTGAGATTGAAGGGCAGGACAAGCTGGCCGCCAGAAAAGATGAAACTGGTATGATGAGCCGTGCTGTTATTGAATTGCGTAAACAGCTGGTCACAGTAGTATCTGATTTGCAGAAACAGAGTAAGCACCTGTTTAATGCATCGGATTCTTTGAGCACGAATGCGACAGAAACTGCATCTACGATTGAACAGGTAGAAAAGGCAGTGGGTGAGATTTCCCAGGGAGCTACATCTCAGGCAGGTGAGACTCAGAAGGCGACCGAAAATGTTATCATGATGGGTAATATGGTAGAAGAGACAGCAGAGGAAGCAAAAGAACTGTTGAACAATGCCCAGAGTATGAAAGAATCCAGTGAAGAAGCATCTAATATCCTGATGGCATTGGAGAGAATTAATGCACAGGCAGGCGAAGCGATTGATGTTATTTATGAACAGACAAATACAACGAATGAGTCAGCGCTTAAGATTCGCGAAGCAACGACATTGATTACCTCCATTGCGGAAGAAACAAATCTGTTATCTTTAAATGCTACGATTGAGGCAGCGAGAGCTGGAGAGCAGGGAAGAGGTTTTGCGGTAGTGGCTGGACAGATTCAGAAACTGGCAGAGCAGTCGAATGAATCAGCAAGACAGATTGAGGCAATTATTGATTCCTTAATTACTGATTCAGAGAAGTCAGTAGAAACGATGAAGCAGGTAAAGGATATCATGAGCAGCCAGAATGAGAGTGTGGCAAAGACAGACGAAATATTTACACAGGTCAAGACTGGTATTGCAGATTCCATGGATGGTGTCAGCCGAATTGCAGAAAAGACACAGAAATTGGAGGAAGTAAGAGTTACAGTAGTAGATGCGGTTCAGAATCTGACAGCAATTGCAGAAGAGAATGCAGCAAGTACAGAGGAAACCTCGGCATCGGTAACAGAAGTCAGCAATATTGTCTATCATATTTCAGAGAACTCTTCTCAATTAAAAGAAATTGCAAGCGGTCTGGAGAAAGATATGAGTATCTTCAAACTGTAGTATAATAGAAAATAGAAAAAGTATAAAATCTCCTTAGGCAGGGTTTCGTATCGTTTCCTAAGGAGATTTTTATTGCAGAAAAAATATTTTGCGTAGTAAAAATATCTCATAAGAAAGCAAAAGGGAAGAGTTGCATTTTTCTTGAAAGGAGTTCGCTTTCTTGATAGAATAAATAAAATATAATAGAATCCGGAATGGAGAGAATGTACATGAATAAAGAAGAGGAAGAATTAATCGTAGACGGATATCAGTTTGCAACGCTTGCAGATGCTGAGACTGCGAGAATGGAAATACAAAAGATGGAACAATTGGAGAGCCACTTGAATTATAAGCAGCCCCAGAATGTATTATTGGTTTATAATAAGGCGATTGAAAACAAGGTGTTTATGACTCCTATCGGACTGCAATATTTACAGAGCATGCAGGAAAAAATGGTTAAGTGGGGAATTCCTAAAGACAAGATACAGCCGGTGCCTTTTTATGCCACGTTTACGAATAAGACAGCAAACAATCAGTCTATCCGGAAAAGTGTAGAGGCAAGAAGACCGAAACCGGAGTATAAGAGTAAATTCATTACTTCTTTGTTGATAAATATTTTGTTGGTATTGTTAGTAGGAGCTATGTTTTTGATTACGTTAAAAAGTGATAATGCTAATATTCTGAATTATAGGACTGCAGTATTAAATGAGTATTCCCAGTGGGAGCAGGAACTGACACAGAGGGAGAGAGCGGTCAGAAAGGCAGAACGGGAGTTGAATATTACACCATAGATATCACAGTTTAGACATAATTATAAGATAAGCTGAAAGCGAAGACGAAATACAGATTTGCAGAGATAAGAAAGGCATGGTTATTAAAAATGGAGAAACGGAAAATACTGGTAGTAGATGATGAAAGCCGGATGCGTAAGCTGGTAAAGGATTTCCTGGTAAAAAGTAACTATGAAGTTGTTGAAGCAGAGGATGGTGAACAGGCGCTGGATATCTTTTTTGAGCAGAATGATATTGACCTGATTATTCTGGACGTGATGATGCCAAAGATGGATGGCTGGCAGGTGTGCCGTGAGATACGGGCCTATTCGAAAGTGCCCATTATCATGCTGACAGCCAAGACGGATGAACGGGATGAACTACAGGGATTTGAACTGGGAGTAGATGAGTATATTTCCAAGCCCTTCAGCCCGAAAATTCTGGTAGCCAGGGTGGAGGCTATCCTGCGCAGAACCAGTCAGGTCAGTGCAGATGATATTTTGGAAGCAGGAGGCATCCGGATTGATAAGGCGGCTCATAGTGTGACGGTGGATGGGAATCCCATTGATTTAAGCTATAAAGAGTTTGAATTGCTGACCTATTTTATGGAGAATAAAGGAATTGCACTTTCCAGAGAGAAGATATTAAACAGTGTATGGAATTACGACTATTTCGGAGATGCCAGAACGATAGATACACATGTTAAAAAGCTTCGTAGTAAAATTGGAGAGAAGGGGAATCTGATTAAGACAATATGGGGAATGGGTTACAAGTTCGAAATTTAATTCATGTGAATTCCCATATGACGTGCACATATCCTATGCGGCAATAAAAAGAAAGAAAAGGCGGAGAGATTTTGAACAGGCAGGATGCAGAACAATATCTATATTATGCCATGGATATCGGAGAACTACTTTTAGAAAATGGAGCGGAAGTAGGAAGGGTAGAAGATACGGTAAGAAGAATCTGTCTGGCGGGCGGTGCGGAACGGGCAGATGTCTTTTCCATTACCTCGAATATGAGTGCGTCTATTTATGGAAAAGAATTTGGAAGCTGTACTCAGACAAGAAGAGTGGTAAATACGGTCAATGATTTCCATAAGCTGGAGGAGTTAAATGGTCTGTCGCGGAAAATCTGCGAAGAAGGAATAAGCTTTGAAGAGATGGAAACAGAAATTAACAGGATACGGCAAGAATCTGGCTATTCCTCTTTTTGGCTGGTACTTGATTACGCACTGATTTCAGGAAGTTTCTGCGTATTCTTCGGTGGTAATATGCGGGATATGCTGGTATCGGCTTTGATTGGAGTACTACTTAAGTTTCTAATGACTTTTATGAAGAAGACAGCAGCCAATTATCTGTTCAATGCGCTTGTTTGTTCAGCGGCTGGAGGATTTCTGGCAAACCTGGCAGTCTGTTTTTCCCTGGCAGAACATGCAGATATGATTAGTATCGGAAATATTATGCTGCTGATTCCGGGAGTGGCATTTACGAATTCTCTTCGGGATATGTTTTCCGGGGATACGATTACCGGACTGATTCGTTTTATGGAATCTGTTCTGTTAGCTGTTATTATAGCCTTTGGATTTAATATTGCGGGTTTTTTATTTTAGAATTGGAGTAAGGAAAGATGAAGGAAGTAATACAGCTTTTGATGGCGGGGATGGGTTCCCTGGGTTTTGCTGTTTTATATAATATTCGGGGAAAGAAGCTTCCTGTGATTGCAGTGGGTGGAATTGCTTCCTGGGCGGTATATCTGCTGACCCAAAAACTAACGGGAAACGATTATGCCAGCAGCTTTGCTGCCTGTGTAGTGCTTTCCCTGTATGCAGAGATTATGGCAATTCTTTTTAAGACACCGGTAACCGTTTTTCTGGTATCCGTGTTAATTCCCCTGATTCCAGGGGCACCATTGTACCGGGCAATGAACAGCCTGATGCATGGGAAAGTGGATGAGTTTGCCAGGGAGGGAAGTTATGCGTTTCTGTTTGCCGCTTCCATGGCAGCGGGAATTACGCTGACAACGCTGGTATTTCGGACTATGCGCGCGAAGCGGTATCATAGAAGACATTTATAACTGAGGAGAAAGTACAAGAGGATGAGAGTATTAGAAGTGTTATTACCGGTACTGATTATGATTCTATTGGGAATGTTCTGCCGGAAAATGAATTTTCTGAAAAGAAGCAGTATTGATGGGCTGAAGTTTCTGACCACGAAAATTATTTTACCAGTGGCTATTTTCCATGCCCTGGGAACAGCAGCCTATTCTGGGAATGCAGTCAAGATTGTTGGAATTATGTTTGGGATGTTGGTGGTATCTTTTGGCATTGGCTTCCTATTGAAGGCGTTTGTGAAAGAACCTTATAAGAAATATGTACCCTTTATGGTCAGTGTCTACGAAGGGGGAATGATGGCATACCCATTGTTTGCGAATTTGTGCGGGGCAGAGAATTTATCCCAGATTGCCCTGTTGGATATTGCGGGGTTGTTATTTGGCTTCAGTATCTATATGAGTCTGTTAAGCCAGGTAGAAGGTGGCGAGCGAATCAGTATAAAGCAGTTATGGGTAGATTCCACCCGGAATCCTTCCTTTATTGCCACGGTGTTGGGATTGGCTGCCGGAATTACGGGATTATTGAATCTGCTTATCGGTTCTCCGTTGGGAGAAGCCTATCTTGCCACAAAGGATATGATAATCACACCACTTTCTGCCATTATCCTGATTATTGTAGGCTATGAAATGGAACCGAATGTGCGGCTGTTAAAACCTTGCTTTCAGACCATTTTACTGCGCTTTTTATTACAGGCCTGCATGATTGCCGGAGTATTGTTCTGTGTCCGTTTCTGGATGGGTAGCAATCAGGTACGGGACATTGCCATTATCATTTACATGTCGGCCCCGGCTACCTTTAGTATGCAGTCTTTCTTAAAATCAGAGGAAGGCAGTTCTTATGTGTCAACGACGAATTCTCTGTATTGTTTCGTATCCATTGCGGTTTATGCGGTAGTGGCAGCGATAATGTAAGGCAGGATAAATACCTGGCAAAAAATTTATTCCAAGACAGTGATAGCAAAAGCAATCATAATAAACCGGTGCAGAAACATACTGTACCGGTTTTTTGATAAGAAATTTATAAATAATTCTAATTTTTTTGAAACTTTTCGTGTGCGGGAATTATCTAATTATTAAAAGAGAAAGAAACTGTAAAAAGGTGGTGTACTTTTAAAACAGAGAAGGAGGCGAAGATATGGGAAGGATACCAACCAAACGGACAAAAGAAAAAATCGTAGAAGAGATACTGTTACGGGATTACGATAAATATTACCGGTTGGCATACAGCTATGTAAAGAATGAAATGGATGCAGGGGATATAGTACAAAATGGCGCCTATCAGGCAATCCGGAAGGCACATACCCTGCGAGAGGAAGTCTATGCGGCAACCTGGATATACCGTATTATGTTAAATGAAATTTTTAAAAATTATCAGGAAAAGAGTACGGAAGATATTGACCAGATGGCAGAGGTAATCGGACAGGAGGATTCTTATGAGAATGTAGATTTAAAAAGAGCTTTAAACAATCTGTCCAAGGAAGACAAGGCAGTGGTAGAATTAAAGTATTTTGAAGAAATGAAGTTGTCGGAAATTGCAGAGGTGCTGGGAGAGAACTTAAGCACCATAAAGAGCCGGTTGTACAGAAGCCTTAAAAAATTAAAGCTGGAACTGGAATAGAGACAAGAAGAAAGGAGCTGACTGTTTATGAAAGATAGAGAAAAGGAAATGTTGGAGCAGAAAAAGGAATACAAGGAAGGAAAAATGAACGAGGTGCAGGTGGCGCAGATGAAGAAAAGAATAGAGCAGGCAAAGAAAGAAAACAGACAGGAACAGACAGGACATATCAGGAGAAAGGTATCTATGGCAGTCGTGGCAGCGCTTGCAGTAATGGTTTTATTACCCAATACTTCCGTTCAGGTGGCGCATGCCATGGGACAGGTGCCGATTCTATCCAAGTGGGTGGAAGTAGTAACTTTCCGGGATTATCAGTATGAAGATGAACGTAACAGCGCAGATGTCCAGGTTCCTCAGTTGGTTGTCAATACAGAAAATCAGATGGGGGCTGTTAAGGAGAATACCGATAGCGAAAAAGATGTCCAGACAGAGCAGCAGATGCAGCTTACCACAGAAGAAATCAATGCCCAGATTGATAAAATTACGAAACAGATGATAGCAGAGTTTGAAGAAGGTTTGAAAGCGGAGGAAGGTTATCAGAGTATGTCGGTTACTTCGGAAGTAATTGCTGCCACAGATACCTATTTTACACTGAAATTGAACTGCTACCAGGGAGCAGGAAGTGGTGTAGAGTGGAACTACTACTATACCATTGATTTAAGAACCGGCGAGCAGATTCAGTTAGCCGATTTATTCAGGGAAGGGGCAGACTATATTACCCCTATCAGCGCGAATATCAAAGAACAGATGCGGGAGCAGATGGCAGCTGATGATATGGTTACCTACTGGCTGGATGACCCAGAGGTAGAAGAGTGGAATTTTGATAAAATTACAGACGATACCGGCTTTTATTTAAACGAGGCAGGAGAGGTTGTCATTGCTTTTAATGAGGGGGACGTGGCACCTATGTATATGGGTTGTGTACAGTTTACCATCCCAAATGCAGTTTTGGAAAATATCAGGAAATAATAGGAAAGTATTAGGATTAGGAAATATTATACAGTTGGAAATAGACTTTCCCGATACACTTATGCTATAATTTCACTGGAGAATAAGAAATCGGGAGGAACAACAATGGAAAAAGCAAAGGTATATTTTACATCCTTTAAAGCCACAGGAAATGAGAATCTGCTGCAGAAGCTGCATCGCCTGATGAAGACGGCAGGATTTGAAAATATTGATTTTACCGATAAATACGCAGCAATTAAAATTCACTTTGGCGAGTACGGCAATCTGGCATTCCTTCGACCCAATTATGCCAGAGTAGTCGCCGACTATGTAAAAGAACTGGGTGGCAAGCCATTCTTAACAGACTGTAATACCCTGTATGTGGGAAGCAGAAAGAATGCCTTAGATCATCTGGAGACCGCCTATGTAAATGGATTTTCTCCATATCAGACCGGCTGCCATGTCATCATCGGAGATGGTCTGAAAGGAACCGATGAAACCATCGTTCCGATTGACGGAGAATATGTAAAAGAAGCTAAAATAGGACATGCAATTATGGATGCAGATATTTTCATATCCCTGACTCATTTTAAGGGACATGAGATGGCAGGCTTTGGAGGAACTTTAAAAAATATCGGTATGGGATGCGGTTCCAGAGCCGGTAAGATGGAACAGCACTGCGAGGGAAAACCAAGCGCAAATAAGTCAGCCTGCGTAGGGTGTGGTGCCTGCCGGAAAATTTGTGCGCATGGAGCACCGGTTATTGAGAATGGAAAGGCAACCATTGACCATGATAAGTGTGTAGGCTGTGGACGATGTCTGGCCGTCTGCCCGAAAGATGCCATTTCCGCAGACTTTGCAGATTCCCTGGCAATGCTCAACTACCGGATGGCAGAGTACAGTCTTGCCGTATGTAAGGACAGACCATGCTTCCACGTATCTTTAATCTGTGATGTATCACCTAACTGTGACTGTCATGCAGAGAATGATATTCCGATTATTCCGAATGTTGGTATGTTGGCATCTTTTGATCCGGTAGCTTTGGATCAGGCATGTGCAGACCTGTGTAATCAGATGACACCGGTAGACGACAGTGTATTAGGAGAGAATATTAAGAAGCATGGTGGGAAAGAAGAACATGACCATTTCCACATGACTCATCCGGATACAGAGTGGAAGTCCTGTATTTCCCATGCAGTAAAGATTGGACTTGGTACAGACCAGTATGAGCTGATTACCATTTAGAAAGAGGGGTATGAAATGATACTTCAGTTTGATGAGATGAAAGAAAATGTGATTCCTAATTTTAAGGGTGGTGAGAAAGAAATCAAGAACCGGATGTATTCAGATAATACTATGAAGATTATGCGGGCTACCCTGGAGCCAGGAGCAACCATCGGTTATCATACCCATGAGACCAATAGTGAAATCATTTTTATGTTAAAGGGACAGGGAGTGGTATTGTATGACGATGGGAAAGAAGTTCTGACAGCCGGTAACTGCCATTTCTGTCCGAAAGGACATAGCCATAGTCTGCGGAACGAAAGCGACCAGGTCATTGAGTTTTACGCAGTGGTTCCGGAACAATGATTCCCTATGCTATCTTAAGAGGCAGTAATAGAAAAAGTGCAGGCGGTTGTGCTGCACTTTTATTCTTTTGTCAGAAATGCTTATCAGGAACTGGCTTCGTAGGAATTTCAGGCTGCTCAGTAGCATATCATCACAAGAAATTTATAAATATCACAATTATCTCATCTGTTTGATATAATGAAGAGGACAATTATGACAGAAGAAAGCAAAAACATTCCACATAAAAGAAGAGTCAGATACAAGGGAACGCATCCCAGAACCTTTGAGGAGAAATATAAGGAGCATCAGCCGGAAAAGTATGCAGAAACGATAGAGAAAGTTATAAAGAAGGGCAGTACACCGGCGGGGATGCATATTTCTATCTGTGTAAAGGAAATACTGGACTTTCTACAGATTCAGCCGGGACAGAAGGGCTTAGATGCCACGCTTGGCTATGGTGGGCATACCCGTAAGATGTTAGAATGTCTACAGGGTGAGGGACACATGTATGCGTTAGATGTGGATCCGATTGAAATTGTAAAGACGAAGGAACGACTGAAGACAGCCGGCTACGGAGAAGAAATCCTGACTATTATTCAGGAAAATTTTGCAAACCTGAGTAAGATTGGGGAGTCTTATGGTCCTTTTGATTTTATGATGGCAGATTTGGGTGTTTCTTCCATGCAGATAGATAATCCGGAGAGGGGCTTTTCCTATAAGCTGCACGGACCGCTTGACCTGCGCCTGAATCCGGAAAAGGGTGTTTCGGCAGCAGAGCGGTTAAAAGAACTTTCCAGGGAAGAAATAGAAGGCATGTTAATCGAGAATGCAGACGAGCCTTATGCGGATAAGATAGCGGCAGAAATCGTAAAGAGGCTTCGTGGTGGTAAGAAGATAGAGACAACCACCGATTTACGGGAGACGATAGAAAGTGCGCTGCGGTTCCTGCCGGAGGATAAGGAAAAGAAGGATATTGTAAAGAAAACCTGTCAGAGAACTTTTCAGGCACTGCGGATTGATGTGAACAGTGAGTTTGAGGTGTTGGAAGCCTTTCTGGAAGCCTTGCCGGATGTGCTGGCAAGTGGAGGAAGAGTTGCGATTCTGACCTTCCATTCCGGAGAGGACAGACTGGTTAAGAAAGCCTTTAACCGTTATTACAAAGAAGGAATTTTTCAGGAGATTGCAAAAGACGTGATTCGTCCCTCTGCGGAGGAGTGTTTTCAGAATGGCAGGGCGCGTTCCACGAAGATGCGCTGGGCGATTCGTGCATAAACAGAGAAGAATGGATAAGTAAGTGAGGAACATGAGATGAAAGGAATATTGGGCAAAAGAGCGAATTTGGATTTAACGGAGGGATCTGTTTTTAAAACCATTGTAACTTTTGCCATACCACTGTTTCTATCCAATGTGTTTCAGCAGTTATACAATACGATGGATACGATTATCATAGGACATACGTTGGGGGACACGGCACTGGCGGCAATGGGTTCTGCCACGGCAATCTATGATTTGATTATCGGCTTTGCCCTGGGAGTAGGAAATGGACTGACGATTGTCACGGCGAGAAGCTTTGGCTGCCGGGACGAGAAACAGTTAAAGAAGTCTGTGGCTTCGTCACTGGTAATCGGTATC
This sequence comes from uncultured Lachnospiraceae bacterium, assembly GCA_934418125.1. Taxonomy (GTDB): domain Bacteria; phylum Bacillota; class Clostridia; order Lachnospirales; family Lachnospiraceae; genus UBA3282. The sequence goes on along the minus strand of CAKRWT010000011.1, from coordinate 16,702 downwards.
GTACTGTCTGTATTGATTACCGTGTTGGCGCGGTTTATCCTGTATCCGTTCTTACAGGTACTACATACACCGGAAGAGATTATCGAAGATGCTTACGCTTATATTTCAACGATTATGTTGTTTGTTATCGTAATGTTTGCCTATAATTTATTATCGGGTATCTTACGGGCGGTAGGAAACAGTGTGATGCCCCTTATATTTTTGATGGTTTCTTCCATACTAAATATTGGACTGGATATTTTACTCATAGTAGGGTTTGACATGGGAATCCGGGGAGCAGCCGTTGCTACGGTCATTTCCCAGGCGGTGTCGGTTGTCTTATGTGTGATTTATATTATCCGGAAAACAAAGTGGCTTATCCCGGCAAAGGAACACTTTGCAGCCGATGCCGATTTGTATAAAGAAATGATAGCCCAGGGCTTATCGATGGGATTTATGAACTGTATTGTCAATGCCGGAACAGCCATTTTGCAGTCCGGTATCAACAATCTGGGATACCTGGTTATTGCGGGACATACTGCGGCGCGAAAATTGTTTTCGTTCCTGTCCATGCCATTCCTGGCAATGAGCCAGACCATGAGTACTTATGTGTCGCAAAATTACGGCGCAGGAAAGCGGGAGCGTATCCGAAGCGGCATGAAGTGTGCGTATTTGAGCGGTGTGGTTATGTCTGTGGCAGTCACGGTGCTGATGCTATTTCTGGCACCGGCGATGGTAAGGTTATTGTCAGGTTCCTCAGAAGCAGTGGTATTGGAAAATGGTGCATTATACCTTCGGGTGGTGGCGCCCAGTCTTATGATTCTGGAAATACTTATCTGTACCAGAAGTGCCCTGCAGGCAATTGGAGCCAAGATTTTGCCGGTACTTTCCAGTGTGATTGAGTTAGTGGGTAAGATTTTGTTTGTAATCTTATTTATCCCCAGGTATCAGTATCTGGCGGTGGTGTTCTGTGAGCCGGTTATCTGGTGCTTTATGGTGGTGGAACTGGTGTTGTCCTTCTGGAGGAATCCGTTCATCCGGGGGAAGAAAAATAGAAGCGAGGTAAGAGAAGATGGCGAATGATATAGAATTTGATATGGATTTGAATGCGAAGGAAGAAAAGGAGATTGATGACTTGGTCAGAATGTTGGACGGTTTTGCACAGTCCGGTGAGAGCAGACTGAAAATCAACATGTCGGAAGAACTGGCAGAGGGAGAGACCAGAAAGCAGCATCACCATGGTAGATGCGATATTGGCAGTCCTTTTGCCTGCGGAAATGCTTTTAATGCAGATACAGAAAAATAGAACGGAGAGGAAGTAAGCGATGAAAACAGAGGAGAAATTACAGCAGCTACGGGAGCTGATGAAAGCAAGAAAAATAGATGCCTATATTATCCCAACGGATGATTTCCACAGCTCCGAGTATGTAGGGGAATACTTTAAGGAAAGGGCTTATCTGTCAGGATTTACCGGTTCAGCAGGAACTTTGGTGGTTATGGAAGAGGAAGCAGCCTTATGGACGGATGGAAGATATTTCCTGCAGGCAGGGGAGCAATTAAAAAACAGCACCATTACCCTGATGAAGATGGGACAGCCGGGAGTGCCAACCATAGCGGAATATCTGGCACAGAACCTTCCGGTACAGGGAGTTATCGGGTTTGATGGCAGAACTGTGACCGCACGATTTGTAGAGGAACTGGAAAGAAAGGCGAAAGCAAAGAAACCTGGCTTTTATGGTAAGGAGGATTTGGTAGATTTCATCTGGAAAGACCGTCCTGCTATTTCCCAAAAGCCGGTATGGGAACTGGAAGTTACTTATGCAGGGCTAAGCAGAGAAGAGAAGATGACTGCGGTCAGAGAGAAAATGAAAGAAGCCGGTGCTGACTATCTGTTGCTTACGGCATTGGATGAAATTGCGTGGCTGTTAAATCTGCGTGGAGATGATGTGAAGAATACACCGGTATTTCTTTCTTATATGATAATCGAAACGGACAAGGCGGTACTGTGTGTACACGAAGAGATTTTATCTGCACCGATAAAAGAGAAGCTGCATGCGGCAGGCGTGGAAATAGAAGACTATGAACAGGTTGACAGCCTGCTTACAAAGCTGGCGGATGGAAAGACTGTCTGGGCAGACAAAGGCAGAGTCAGTGAAAGACTGATAGACTGTATTCCGGAAGGCGTAGGGCAGATAGACAGTGCCAGTCCGATTGAACTGATGAAAGCCATAAAGACACCGGAAGAGATGCGTTACATGAAGGAAGCACACAGAAAAGATGGTGTGGCAGTAACTCGTTTCCTCTACTGGTTAAAGAAGCAGGTAACAACCAAAGAGGGCGTAACAGAACTGGAGGCGGCTGCAAAGCTGGAAGAGTTCCGAGCTATGCAGGAAGGCTATCTGGGTGCCAGCTTTGACCCGATTATTGCCTATGGAGCCCATGGAGCGATTGTTCATTATGACCCCACACCGGAGACGGATATTCCGATGCAGCCATCCGGCTTTTGCCTGGCAGATACCGGTGGACATTATAAAGAGGGAACAACAGATATTACAAGAACCATTGCCCTTGGTACTTTGACAGAGGAAGAAAAGAGAGCGTATACGATTGTCCTGCGGGGACACTTGAATCTGGGGGCTGCCAGATTCCTGCATGGTGTCTGTGGACAGAATCTGGACTGCCTTGCCAGGGAACCACTCTGGGAAAATGGGTTGGATTACAACCATGGTACGGGACATGGAGTCGGTTATATTCTCAGCGTACATGAAGGACCGCAGAATTTCCGTTGGAGAATGGGCAGCAACGTTCCATATATTCCGTTGGAGGAAGGAATGATTATTTCCAACGAGCCGGGACTTTATCTGACTGGAAAGTTTGGCATTCGCCATGAAAATCTGGTATTATGTCGTAAGGGAGAACAGAATGAGTATGGTCAGTTTATGTATCTGGAACCATTGACGATGGTGCCATTTGACTTAGAAGCGATAGAACCGTCCCTTATGACAGACCGGGAGGTAGAACTTCTCAATGCTTACCATGAAAAGGTAAGGGAGGCAATTACACCTTATTTAGAGGGGAAAGAGAAGGAATGGCTGATACAGGCGACCAGACCGATTAGCAAATAAGAAAAGTAACAGGCAGAAAGAGAGAGCAGGATGAGCGTAAAAGAACGATTTTTAAAGTACATCGCAATCAATACGGAGTCAGAGGATAACGGCGAAGGGGGAAAGTCCCCTTCCACAGAAGAACAATGGAATCTGGCACATGTGCTGGAGGAGGAATTAAAGCAGTTAGGTGCAACGGACGTGGAGGTATCTGATACCTGTGTTGTTTATGCGCACTTTGCAGCAACCAAGGGCTATGAAAATGCACCTGGCTTTGGCTGTATTGCCCACATGGACACCGTTATGCGTGGTGAAAATATTAAGCCAACCGTAATTGAAAATTATGATGGTGGTATGGTGACTCTGGCAAGCGGCAAAGAACTGACCGTGGCTTTAAACCCGGATTTACCTAAGTTAAAAGGCAGAACGTTAATCGTATCAGACGGAACTACCATTCTGGGTGCTGATGACAAGGCAGGGGTGGCTTCGATTATGAATCTGTGTGAACGGATTCAGATGGAGAAGATTCCGCACGGTAAATTGTGTGTTGCCTTTACGCCGGATGAGGAGATAGGCTGCGGAGTAGACCATTTTGATTTGGAAAAATTCGGTGCAGACTATGCGGTTACGGTAGATGGTGGCGCAGAGTGGGTAATTGAATGTGAGAACTTTAATGCAGCCCATGCCACAGTCTATACCTATGGAGAGGATGCCCATCCTGGTTCTGCCAAGGGAGTCATGATAAATGCCGGCAGCCTGTTGTGTGAATTCCAGAACCGGTTACCGAAAGGGGAAGTACCGGAGAAAACCGAGGGAAGGGAAGGATTCTATCACCTGTTATATATCTTTGCAGATGTGGAGCATGCCAAGGCAGAATATTTAATCCGGGAATTTGACAAGAAACATTTCAAAGCCAGAAAGAAATACATGAAAGACCTTGCCAAGAAGATGAATGCAGAAATCGGCAGAGAGAAAGCAATGGTTGAGGTGGAGATTAAGGATAATTATTACAATATGGCAGAAGTCATTGAGAAAGACCCTGCTATTGTAGAAAATCTCAAAGCAGCCATTCAGAATATCGGCATGGAGCCTGTGATAGAGCCTATCCGTGGCGGTACGGACGGGGCAAGGCTTTCCTTTGAAGGACTGCCATGCCCGAATATCGGCGCAGGCGGCTACCTGTTCCACAGTGTATTTGAACACTGTACCGTAGAAGGAATGGAACATGCCACACAGGTACTTCTGGAGTTACTTAAAATCTATGCCAAAACAGCGAAATAGATTTCTTAGCATCCTACTCGATTATGACACGGATTAACAAAGTGATAAGAAAAACTCATGGATTCGGGCATCGGTGGATAATTCCGGATGGAAGGCAAGTCCTATCTGGCTGCCATATCTGGCAGCCACAATCCGGTCTTCCACGGTAGCCAGAATCTCTACGTTTTCGCCTGCCTGTGCGATATAAGGTGCACGGATGAAAACCATAGGGAAGGTTCCAAAGTGCTGCATAGGAGCGTCTGTGACAAAGCTGGAAAGCTGTCTGCCATAGGCGTTCCTTTTTACGGTCACAGGAAAAGTGCCAAGGTGTACCTGCTGGTCATTTTCAATCCGGCTTGCCATAAGAATCAGTCCGGCACAGGTGCCCAGAGTGGGAAGTCCGTCGATGATTCGCTCTTTAATGGGATCTAACAAATCAAGCTTCCGCAGAAGCTGCCCCTGTACAGTACTTTCCCCACCGGGGAGCACGATACCGTCAATACCGGCAAGGTCAGATTTCTGTCGTATTTCCACACAGGATGCGCCTGCTTTTGTCAGGATATTCTCGTGTTCAATAAAAGCACCTTGTACCGCAAGTACACCTATTTTCATGCTTATTTACCTCGTTCTTCCATAATCAATTCGATTTCGTTGGCATTGATACCAACCATGGCTTCGCCTAAGTCTTCAGAAAGCTTGGCAATCAGGGCGGCATCGGTATAATTGGTAACTGCCTGTACGATAGCAGAAGCACGTTTGGCAGGGTCGCCGGACTTAAAGATACCGGAGCCTACGAAGACACCTTCTGCACCTAACTGCATCATCAGGGCAGCATCGGCAGGAGTAGCAACACCGCCGGCAGCGAAGTTGACAACAGGGAGTTTGCCGTTTTCATGGACATACAGTACTAAATCATAAGGAACCTGGAGCTGTTTGGCTTCTTCAAAGAGCTCATCCTTCTGCATGGAAATGATTTTACGGATTTCTGCGTTCATCTTGCGCATGTGGCGGACTGCCTGAACGATATCGCCAGTACCGGGTTCCCCTTTGGTACGAATCATGGAAGCACCTTCGTTGATTCTTCTTAACGCTTCGCCTAAATCTCTGGCACCGCATACGAAAGGTACTTGGAAAGCGGTCTTATCAATATGGTATATGTCATCTGCCGGGGAGAGAACCTCGGACTCGTCGATATAGTCGATTTCAATTGCTTGCAGAATCTGTGCTTCTACAAAGTGTCCGATACGGCATTTTGCCATAACCGGGATGCTGACGGCTTCCTGGATTCCCTTAATCATTTTCGGGTCGCTCATACGGGAGACACCGCCTGCTGCACGGATATCAGCGGGGATTCTTTCCAGTGCCATAACGGCGCAGGCACCAGCCTGTTCTGCGATTTTAGCCTGCTCAGGAGTGGTAACGTCCATGATAACGCCGCCTTTTAACATCTGTGCCAGACCTTTATTTAATTCATACTGTGATTGATTCATTCTGATAGAACCTCCTTGCGTTTTGTTAGGCACCATATTATAATAAAACTGGTTATAAGAAAATACTCAAAACACAATAATAATAGATGTCAGAATGGATAAAATGAAATGTTAACGTACAAGTTTGAAAAAGTAGAAGGACCTTTATACGAATATATCTATAAATGCATAAAAGCGGATATTATAGCCGGAAATCTGCAGCCGGGAGAGAAACTTCCATCCAAGCGTTCCTTTGCTAACAATAATGGCATTAGTACCATTACGATTCAGAATGCGTATGACCAGTTAATCAGTGAAGGGTATATTTACACGATTCCTAAGAAGGGATATTATGTAGCAAGCCTGGAGGGTATGACGAAGGTGCAGAAGGAAACCAGTATTTCCTTAAATATTAACGTACCGGAGAAAAAAGCGGGATATGTCGTGGACTTATCGAATAACCGGATGGCACCGGAGAACTTCCCCTTTTCAGTCTGGGCGAAGATTCTCAGAGAGACGATTTCCAATAAAAGCAGAGAACTGATGGAAATATCGCCTACCGGTGGAAAGCTGGAATTGCGGGAAGCCATAGCAGAACATTTGAAATCTTTTCGCGGAATGTTGGTAGACCCAAACCAGATAGTGGTAGGAGCCGGAACAGAATATCTGTATGGATTGCTGGGGCAGCTTATAGGTGCGGACAAGCGGTATTGTATTGAGAATCCGGGGTACCGAAAGATTGTGCAAATCTATGAAAAGTATCATATTGCATGTGGATTTGCCAATATTGATGAAATGGGAATTACCATAAGTGGTTTGCAGAACTCCGGTGCGGATATTGCCCATATCAGTCCAAACCATCATTTCCCAACTGGAATTACCATGCCGGCAAACAGGCGCTATGAGGTGCTAGCCTGGGCAAATGAAAAAGATGGCAGATATATTATTGAAGATGATTATGATAGTGAATTCCGGGCAAATGGAAGACCGATTCCGACTTTGTTTAGTATAGATGCCTGCGAGAAGGTCATCTATATCAATACTTTTTCCAAATCCCTGACACCGACTATCCGTATCAGTTATATGGTGCTGCCGGTACATCTGGCGAACCAGTTTTATGAGAGGCTTTCTTTCTATGCCTGTACGGTATCCAATTTTGAGCAGTATGCGCTGGCAGATTTTATCCGGCAGGGATTTTTTGAAAAGCATATCAACCGGATGCGGCTTTATTATAGCCGGCAGCGCAAGAAGGTCATCAGTGCCATTGAAAAAAGCAGACTACAGAATAGATGTGAAATCATTGAGAGTGATTCCGGACTGCATTTTATTCTGAAGTTAAAGACGGACAGGACAGACTGTTATATCAGCAGCCAGTTGGAAAAGCGGGGGATTCGGGTCAATGCCTTATCGGAATACTTTTTTACCAGAAATGAGGTATCCCATTTGTTTTTAGTAAATTATTCTAACCTGAACGTGGAAAAGGTGGAGGCTGCCTGCGAGGAAATCTGGCGGGTGTTACAGTAGTCCATATATGACGAAAATCAGTCCACTTGTGACGTACCATTCAGATTCTGTCGCGGAAAACCGATGAAAATTAAGGGGTTAAAGCATGAAAATAGCAGTTTGTGATGATGAGAAAGCGGTAAGGGGTGCCCTGGTGCAGAAAATCAGGCAGCTTGGGAATCAGGATGAAATAACCGAACTGGAGGATGCCAGGGCGTTGTCCTTTTCTGCCGCAGGGCAGTTTGAAGTGATTTTTCTGGATATTGAGATGCCGGGGATAAATGGCATGGAATTTGTAGAGCGGTTAAGGGACAGACAGGCAGCCGATAAGGTGCTGCCTTTTGGAAGTCTGCCCCTTATTATTTTTGTTACCGGTTATCAGGAATATATGGGGAAAGCTTTTTCGGTCAGTGCCTTTGACTTTCTGACCAAGCCGGTGCAGGAGGAGAGTCTGCGCCGTGTCTATGAGAGGGCAAGACAGTTTGTAAACAGCCGGGCAGACAAAGAGAGTGTTATCAAAATCAAAAGTGCAGGGGAGTATTATATGGTAGCTCCCAGTGAGATAAAATATGTGGAGAGCTGCAACCGCAAGAACATTGTTCATTTTAAGGATGGCAGGAAGCTGGAATATTATGGCACCATGAGTGAACTGGAACAGAAACTGCCGGGGAATTTTTTCCGGATTCATAAAGGATATCTTGTAAATATGGCATATCTGGTAAAGTATGACAGAACCTCCGTCACGCTGCAGGGAAAGGAAGAACTGATGATGTCCAAATACCGCTATCCGGATTTTGCGAAAGCCTATATGAAGTATCTGAAGTAGAAAGGATGTACTATGACACAACAAAGCTGTGAAATGATTTCTTATGTAGGGGGATTGCTTCGGACCGGCATGTTGTTTGCCCTTTTGGTAGGATTCTGGAACCAGCAGATAGAGTCGGGGGTGCATATTAGGAAAGTATGCTTTTTCCTGGGCATTGCACTGTATGAAATACTATTAGAATGGCTGACAGTGCCTGCGGTTGTCCGGTATCTTCCTATATTGCTGTTCAGCGTTGCCTATTGTTATCTTTTTCATATCTGTAAGTGGGAAAAACCGGTGTTTTTGCTGCTGTTATTATATAATCTGCATACCATGTCCTTTCTCATTACCAACAGTATTTATCAGATGTTTGTCAAGTGGCTGGATGGAAAACTGGACGAAACCGCGCCGGACGTCATTGAGAAGATTTATCTGCATGTGGCAATTTCCCAAGTAATATTTATCATAGCCTATGAAATGATGTTGCTGATATTGTACTGGCTGTTTCGACAGTTAAAATGGAGAATAACAGAGCTTTCCTTTGGGGAATTTGCCTTCCTTTCCGTGTTAAATATAACCGGGATTATCCTTGTTTACATGACAATACAGTTTCTGGTAGTGCCCATGGAAAAAGAGGTGTTTATCCTCTATGAGGAGGTGTCGGATGTTATCTGGAAGCTGCCGCTACTGGCAGTCTTACTGCTGGCGGGAGAGTATTCCTGTCTCTATGTGTTTTGCCGGTATAAGAAGGTACTGGCAGAGCGGGAGAGTGTCTATGTAAGGGAGCAGCAGTTAAAGCAGTTGCAGAACCGGTTTGAGGAAGCCCAGGTATTATATGGCAGTCTGCGGGCTATCCGCCATGATATGAAGAACCACATGCAGGCGATTTCGGGACTGGTGGAACAGGGAGAAGGAAAAGAGGCGGCTGCCTATGTAGCGAAGTTAAATGAGACCATTGATTCCATGGACTTCCGGTATCATACCGGAAATGCCCTGTGTGATGTGGTGTTAAATGATAAATACCGGCTGGCAAAGAAGCAGGACATTCCCTTTACAGTACACTTCCGGTACGTGGAGGGAGTGGCAGATTTTGATATGGGAATCCTGTTATCCAATCTGTGTGATAATGCGATAGAAGCCAGTCTGAAACTGCCAAAGGCAGAGCGGAATGTGGAACTGACCCTGACCGAAAAGGGACCCTGTGTACTGTTAACGGTGGAAAATGCTTACGATGGCAACGTACTGTTTCCTGCCGGGGAGAAGTTGCCCCTGTCTACCAAAGGCAGAAGAGAGGGCGATGCGGATGGAGAAGCCAGAGGGGAACATGGCATAGGGCTTCGGAATGTGGAAGCCATAGCGGAAGCTTATCTGGGAAGCCTGCAGGTGGAGTCAGCGGAAAAGACTTTTCGGGTCACGGTTATGTTACAGAAGAGAGCCTGTCATGACTGAAAAAAGTCCAGTGGAGGCAAAGGGCTTTATCCGGGAAAAGATTTCTTCGATACTGGTTGTAGAGTAATCAATAAAGGAGGAATCAGGTTATGAGAATCACAGCAGGTATGCTTAGAGGGCATACTAACCGAGTAAACTTATCCGGATATTCTTTCCGGACCCGCAGAAACAACACGGCGAAGAAGACCGCTTCCAGTCTTGCTACCACAAAAATCAATAAGAATACAGCCTACACAGGGCTGAGCAGTAAGGCAAGAAGCTTACAGACCAGTGCCGCAACCCTGGCTTCTACGAACAAGAACAATGTCTTTACCAATGCCAGGACTACCGGCTCTAAGAAAGAACTGTTAAATCAGGCAAAAAGTATGGTAAATGGGTTTAACGATACACTGAAGGCAACCGGCAGTTCCGGAGTTTCCATAAATCGTGCCTACAGACAGATGTTAATGAACACAGCCAGTGTAAACAGCAATGCACTTGCCGGAATCGGTATCTATGTGGGAAAAGATAAGAGTTTAAGCATCGATGAGGAGAAATTCCAGAATGCCAGTATCGATGAGATTGAGAAGGTGCTGGGACAGGATGCAGGCTTCTCCGGCAGTTTATCCCAGATAGCCGGAAACATCGCCCAGAGTGATATTGCAAGTGAAATAAATACACTGGGCGGTTATGGTGCCTACGGAAGCACAAATAATATCGGAAATAATTATCTGGCTTCCTTATTTTCCAGCCGGTTTAATTTCTGGCAGTAAAGAGGAGTTACTTCCACTGGAAGGTAAACAGTCCATAAAGATAAATGAAAAGAATCACTACCGGAACCACGTAACGGAACAGCGGCTTCATCCATGGTTTTATCTTGAGGCCGCGTCCGGTATTGGCTTCTGCTACGAAATTGTCATATCCCCAGCCAAAGGGGTTACAACAAAACAGTGCCAGCACAAGGGAGCCTAAAGGCAATACATTGGTGGAAACGATAAAGTCCCAGAAGTCAAGCCAGGTTGTACCGGCAGCGAAGGGCTGGAAGTGAAGGACACTAAAGCCCAGGGCAGTTGTCAGTGCCAGAACAAAAATAGCACTTCCACAGATAAGGCAGCCTTTCGGGCGGGACCAGCCGGTCAGTTCCCGAATCATTGCCAGTATATTCTCACATACGCCCAGTACGGTAGAGAGGGCGGCAAAAATCATAAACAGGAAAAATAGAGTACCCCAGATACGTCCGCCAGCCATGTGGCTAAACACAGTTGCCATGGTGTCAAAGAGCAGGCTTGGACCTGCATTTACTTCAAGACCATAGGTTTAGCATGCTGGGAACATAATAACACCAGCGATGATTGCTACAAAGGTATCTAACAGAATTACGTTAATAGATTCCCCCATCAAAGAACATTCTTTCCCAATATAACTTCCGAAAATAGCCATACCACCCATACCCGTCGATAGAGTAAAGAATGCCTGGTTCATGGCACCTACCACTACAGAGCCGGAAATCTTGGAAAAGTCAGGCTTTAAGTAAAAGGCGAGACCTTCTGCCGCGCCGCTTAAAGTGATGCTGTGAATGGCAAGAACGAGCATCAGAACCAGTAAGGCTGACATGATATATTTGGTAACCCGTTCCAGACCACCCTGTAAGTCAAAACACAGAATAAAAAAGGCGATGACAATGGTCACAAAAAGAAAGATTACGTTGATAGAAGGTGTGGAAATCATCTTTTCAAAACCAAGGGAAGCAGTGTCTCCGGTAAGAAATTTCACAAAATAAAAAATAATCCATCCACTGACAACAGTATAGAAAGCCATAATCGCAATATTACCAACCAGACAAACCCACCCGAAGATGCCCCATTTCTGATCAGGTTTTGATAATTTCTGGTACATATTAAGAGGGCTTACCTGGGCAGCACGTCCAACGGAAAACTCCATAACCATAGCGGGAATCCCCAGGATTAAAAGGCATAGCAGGTACACAAACATAAAACCGCCGCCGCCATTCTGACCGCACATCCATGGAAACTTCCATACATTTCCACACCCAATTGCACAGCCTGCAGAAAGCATAATAAATCCCATCCGGCTTCCCAGTCTTTCTCGTTCCATAGATTGTCTCTCCTTTGAGTTTCCTTTTTACACTTATCTAATGTAAAGATTTTATAAATTGCAACCATTTTTACAGTCGTAAATATAGTATAATAGAGAGGATAGCTTTTGTAAACCAAAGAAAGTACCTTGATAGAAGTAAGAAATCATACCATAGAAACCCAGATGCAGACAGCAGGCTGGAAATTATAGAATCGGGCAGACAATCGGAAAAGTTTCACTGATAAACGAAAAAACAAACAATTATAGACAATGAAATACAATTTGGCAGTTTTCGTTACAAATTGGCATTTTCACTTGTAATGTAAGTTCTAACTAAGTATAATCGCAATTGTGTAAAAGTTATAGAAATATAGAAGGAGAGAAAAAATGAAAAAGAAACTTTTAGCGGTAGTATTAGCAGGTGTAATGTCAATGTCCATGCTGACAGCATGTGGAGGAACTGAAACAACAGCAGAGGTCGAAAAAGCAGCTGTAGAGGAAGAAACCGAAGCAGAGGAAACTACAGAGGATGCATCTGGAGATATGTGTTCAGATGAAACTTTTTCAATACTTCAGGACAATTATGCAACCATGGTTGATTGCTACAATGCAGTAAAAGAGCTCTATGAGAGTGATGAGATTGAGGCAGATGCAGATGTTGAGGATTTATTAAATCAGGCAGCAGATGTTATCAACCAGATGGGTGAAATCACACAGGATACCATTACAGAGGCAGATGCAGAAGACTTAAATTCTGCTATGGTAGATATTCTGGATGCACTGGAAAATATTGTTGATGCAATGCAGACAACAGGAGATGTAGCCGGCGATGTATGCTCTGATGACACCTTCGCAACCCTGCAGGATAACTACGCAGTATTAACAGATGCTTACAATGTTGTATATGATGCATATATGTCTGACGAAATTGAGCAGAATGATGATATTGAAGATGCTTTAAATCAGACAGCAGATATTATCAACGAAATGGGAGAAATCAGCCAGGATACTATTACAGAGGCTGATGCAGAAGCTTTAAATGATTCTATGCTGACACTGTTAGATGTATTAGATGCCGTTGTAGATGCTATGTAATCTGACGAACATAAAACTGTAAATAGGGGAATGGAAAAAGGAGTTGATGAATTCAACTCCTTTTTCTTTGCGTGAGAAAGATAATTTAAAGATGCATGGCGGTAATCACATCGGCTGCGTTCTGAGTCAGTTCCAGACAACGCTTCTTCGTGTTTCCAAAGGCGGCTGATAGACTGGTCAGTCCATCGGTTACATCATCCAAAGCCATGTTACTAATCATTTTTGTCAGACCAGCAGGCTGTGTGCTTCGCATAACATAAAATTTTCCCTTGCTTCCCGTAATCTGTACCTGATTGTTTCGGTCAAGTTCTGGAAAAGCAATTATGTAGGCAAAACCATTTTTTACATATTCCGGTTTCCCTGCTTCAAATGCCACGTCTTTAATCCTTTCATAAAATTCCTCTAATGAGTATGGTTGGGAAGTTGTTATCTTAATGGTTTTCACTCCCAGCATATCTCCAATTCCCATAGAATTCCTCCATTCCGGCATACACCTTTTTATATTATAGTACTTACTGTTTCTATTATACGGATATATTAAGGAATGATAAGAGAAAATGCCAGATTGTAACGAAAACAACCAAATTGTCAGCAACTGTTCGAAATGGCAGATGCTTTTATAAAAAATCATTTACGTAAGAAACAGAAAAATAGAGCAAAAACAAAAGAATGAAATCTGAAAAAGGAGTGTACGCTTTTACTCATACATACCAGGTTCGTAAGAATTTACCAAGAAAATCATTGTAAGCTTGTTCAGTAGAATAAACTTAATTTACATGAATTTTACGTGAATATGACACAAAAAAGATAGTGGTTTCTCTCGGACAAGGACATAATAAGATATTAGTATTTCATAAGGATAAAACGTGCGAGAGAAGAAAGGAACAGACACATGAAGAAAGAAAAGATAAAGCCAACTCCTTATATGATGAACCGGGAGTTGTCCTGGCTGAAATTTAATGAGCGGGTTTTAAATGAGGCTGGAAATTCCCGTGTGCTCCTGGCAGAGAGACTTAGCTTTGCTGCTATCTACCAGTCCAATCTGGATGAGTTCTATATGGTACGGGTGGGAACTTTGATGGACCAAATGGAAGCATATGAAGAAGTGCGCGAAAATAAAACTAATATGACAAGTGGAGAGCAGGTAAAAGCAATTCTGGATGCAACACGACAATTAGATCAGAAGAAAGCTGTAATTTATGAACAGCTTATGGGAGAACTGGAGCCAAAGGGAATCCGGCTTATTAATTTTAATCGGTTGTCAGAGGAAGAAGGAGATTTACTGGAACTGTATTTTGACCATGAAATAGCACCCTATCTGTCTGCCAATATTATTAGTAAACAACAGCCATTTCCTTTTCTTACCAATAGAGAAATCTATGCCGTTGCAAGACTTACTACCAAAGGTGGAAAAACAAAGACTGCCATTATTCCATGTAGTAACAGTGTGTTTAAACGTCTGATTGATATTCCAACCAGACCAGGTACTTTTATGCTGTCCGAGGAACTGATATTACATTTCCTGCCGAAGTTGTTTCCCAAATATGAAATCATAGAGAAGTCTCTGCTACGCATAACCAGAAATGCGGATATTGATACAGAAACTATTTACGATGAAGATATGGACTACCGGGATGCCATGGAAAATCTGGTAAAACAAAGAAAACGGATGAATCCCGTGCGCATAGAACTGAGTCGGAAAATTAACAAAAAACTTATAGCAGAAATTTGCAAATACGTTCACATGGATAAAAGTCATGTTTTTTTATCCAGAGTGCCATTGGATATGTCTTTTGTTTTTTCACTTCAGAATTATCTGCGAAACCAAGGTAAAGAGGAATTGTTTTATCCTAAACGTAATCCGAAGAACACAGAACAGTTAAATGACAAAGAAAGCCTGATAGCACAGATTGAAAAGAAAGATGTGTTGTTATCCTATCCTTTTGACAATATTAAATCTTTTACCAACTTGCTTTATGAAGCAGCGAAAGATGAGGCAGTCGTATCCATTAAAATGACATTGTACCGATTGGCAGATCGAAGTCAGATTGTGGATGCCATGGTAGAAGCTGCAGAAAATGGAAAAGAGGTAGTTGTGCTGGTAGAACTTCGAGCCAGATTTGACGAAGAAAGTAACATTGAATACTCCAGAAAACTGGAAGAGGCAGGGTGTCGTGTTATCTATGGATTAAATGGGTATAAAGTACATTCCAAGCTCTGTCTGATTACAAGAAAAACAGAGCAAGGTCTATCTTACATAACTCAAATTGGCACGGGTAACTATAATGAAAAAACATCTAAATTATATACTGACTTGTCACTGATTACAGCCAATCCGGAAATCGGAAAAGAAGCTGCGGAAGTATTTGCCTGCCTGTTACGAGGAGAAACCATTGAACAGACGACCTATCTTCTAGTGGCACCTAAATGCCTGCAAAATAAAATACTGTTGATGATAGAGGAAGAAATCGAATATGCCAGAAAAGGAGAGGATTCTTACATTGGTATTAAAATCAATTCCCTGACAGATAAAGTCATTATTGAGAAACTGGTGGAAGCTTCTCGGGCAGGTGTAAGAATCGAGATGATTGTACGAGGAATCTGCTGCCTCATTCCAGGAGTGAAAGGTTATACCGAACATATTAAAATAATCAGTATTGTAGGAAGGTATCTGGAACATTCCAGAATCTATCGATTTGGTACACCGGAACGTGAGAAGGTCTACATAGCTTCGGCAGATTTTATGACCAGAAATACCATAAGGCGAGTAGAAGTAGCTACTCCTATACTGGATGAGCAACTGCGAAAAAAGCTGGATTGGATGTTTGATACCATGATGCAGGATGACGAAAAAGGCAAGCAGTTAAATGCAAAAGGAATTTATGAGAATCGGAAACTGGGAGAAACGCGACTGGATTCACAGGAGCTGTTTTATACTATATAAAAATATCCAGGGCATACATAAGGAAATACAGAAGTTGAGAGAAGATAATGCCAGATAGATGTAAGGACGTGGGAGAAATTCTGCGTCCTTTTTTAATTCGGATAAACAATATAGATGATATAATAGATGTTATAATAAGAAGGATTGGAGAATTAATTATGCTGACCACACCATTGGGAGATATAGAAATATACATAGATAATAAAAAAATAGAATATGTTGAAAGGAATATTGGAATATTAGACAAATTATGTCCAAATGTAAATGGTAGATATTGTATAGAAATTAGTTTTATCCCAGATGGTAAATTTCATGCTATTTCTTGCAAAATTAAGGATTATATTTCATCTAAAGAAGACGGAATCGAATCAGGCGAACAATTGGAGTTGAAATCATTTTACAGACATAATACTAAATTGTCGATAGGTATGAAAGGTGGTGATAGATATTATTCTGCTGGAACGTGTGCATCAGATGTGTATGATAATGATTATATGAGAGATGGCGTTTCGTATTTGATTTTGGAAGAAACTAAGACAACAAGGTATGTGTTTGGGGTGGCTTGGATTGAGAATGTAACAGCAGAAAATGATGTACAGACATGGTTTGGGGCAGATCCAACACTATTTTAGAAGAAAGAAGGATGAATATCATGGCAAAGCCATTTAAAGATAAAATAAAAAACACAGGAGAATTTATGGGTGGAGCTATTGCGGATGTAGGAAAACAGGAAAAAGACAGAGAAATGATTGATAAAATTTCCAAAGGAGCAAAAGCTGGACTCGTATTTGTGCCAAATTAACTAATTTTACGGTGACACCTGCTGCTGTTGCAAATGTTATTGTAACTGCTTCGTTTGATGTCGCAGAACAGGCATATCAGTTAAAGTTGCGGTAGATATTCGAATCGCTTTTCCAGAAAGCAAAGGATATTCTGTTCGCAATTTGAAGTATATGGCAAAATTCGCAGAGACTTATCCAGACAGAGAATTTGTGCAACAGGTTGTTGCACAAATTCC
>CAKRWT010000010.1 GCA_934418125.1 uncultured Lachnospiraceae bacterium | reverse complement strand
AGCCATGTAAAGATTATCAAATGAGCGTCGAATGCTTGCATTCGTAAGAGCAATTGATAATCTTTATAGGGCGAAGTCACCACATGAGCAAAAGAAAAGCCTCGCAGAGGCGGTTTTGCGAATGGGGTTCTGAATAGTTACGATAAAATTATAATAAAAAACGGATAGGAGTAAGGTTATGAAAAAGACAATTATTACAGTAGTAGGAAAAGACACCGTAGGAATCATTGCTAAGGTATGTACATATCTGGCAGACAATGACATCAACATTCTGGATATTTCCCAGACAATCGTGCAGGGATTCTTTAACATGATGATGGTGGTTGATACCAATCAGACCAGCAAGGATTTCGGTGTAATTGTAGATGAACTTGCCAAACTGGGAGAGGACATCGGTGTTATTATCAAATGTCAGAAAGAAGAAATTTTTAATCAGATGCACCGTATTTAATGACGTATTGATTGGGCAATAACCGGTAAAAGGTATCGGACAGGACGGGAAAATGAGACAAAAGAAAGGTTTGGAGCAGCGATGATTAATTTATATGAGGTAGCAGAAACCAATGAGATGATAGCGAAAGAGAATTTGGATGTAAGAACCATTACGCTTGGTATCAGCTTACTGGACTGCATCGATTCTGATTTAGATAAATTAAATGAAAATGTTTATCGTAAGATTACTACAGTAGCCAGAGATTTGGTAAAGACAGGACAGGATATTGAGAAGGAATTTGGTATTCCGATTGTCAATAAGAGAATTTCTGTAACACCGATGGCATTGGTTGGCGGTTCGGCCTGTAAGACACCGGAGGATTTTGTAACACTGGCACAGACCATGGACAGAGCTGCAAAGGAAGTGGGAGTCAACCTGATTGGCGGATACTCCGCACTGGTTTCCAAAGGAATGACAAAGGCAGATGAACTTCTGATTCGTTCCATTCCACAGGCACTGCACAGCACAGAGAGAGTCTGCAGTTCTGTGAATCTGGGTTCTACCAAGACCGGAATTAACATGGATGCGGTTCGCCTGATGGGAGACATGATTAAGGATACTGCATTGATTAGCAAGGAAAAAGACAGTGTGGACTGCATGAAGCTGGTAGTCTTTTGTAATGCGCCGGACGACAATCCATTTATGGCAGGAGCGTTTCATGGTGTTACAGAGGCAGATGCTATTATTAATGTAGGAGTCAGCGGTCCTGGTGTTGTGAAGACTGCTTTGGAGAAGGTCAGAGGCGAGAACTTCGAGGTACTGTGTGAGACCATTAAGAAGACAGCCTTTAAAGTAACAAGGGTAGGACAACTGGTAGCCCAGGAGGCATCTAAGAAATTAAACGTACCTTTTGGTATCGTCGATTTATCCCTGGCACCAACACCGGCAATCGGTGACAGTGTGGCAGATATCTTATGTGAAATCGGGTTGGAGTATGCCGGTGCACCGGGTACAACGGCAGCCCTTGCCTTATTAAATGACCAGGTAAAGAAGGGTGGCGTCATGGCATCTTCTTATGTGGGCGGTTTAAGTGGAGCTTTTATTCCGGTCAGCGAAGACCAGGGAATGATTGATGCGGTACAGGCAGGCGCGCTGACTTTGGAGAAGTTAGAGGCAATGACCTGTGTATGCTCGGTAGGTCTTGACATGATTGCCATTCCGGGAGATACGCCGAATACAACCATTGCTGGTATTATTGCAGACGAGATGGCAATCGGTATGATTAACCAGAAGACAACAGCAGTCAGAATTATTCCAGCGATTGGAAAAACCGTGGGAGAGCAGGTAGAGTTCGGTGGTCTGTTCGGATATGCACCGATTATGCCGGTAAATAAGTTCTCCTGTGAAGCTTTTGTAAACCGTGGTGGAAGAATTCCAGCACCAATTCACAGTTTTAAGAACTAGGATAAAGGCTGACAGGGAAACTGACAGCAAAGAAGACAGAAAAAGGAAGCCGACGGAAAAGGAAACTGTCAGAAAAAGAAGCCGGCAGAAAATGTGCAGGTCAGGAAGGAGAGGCAGCATGGCAGAGATAAAATATGAGAGCAGCAACCTGTGTGCAGCCTGTGGCGGTGCCTGCTGTAAATCGAAGGGCTGTTCCCTGTCCCCGGAGGACATGATACGGGAGATAGAACAAAAGGAGCATACCAGGGAAATCCGGAAAGAGGTACTGGAGCACTTCCTGCCGGACAGTGATTTTGCCATCGACCATTTTTCCTGGAAGACGGGTCCGTTCTATTATCTGCGGATGCGCCATAAGTGCTTTACCTTTATCGGGGTAGATGCCATGGGAGAATGTATTGCCCTAACTGATATCGGCTGTGCCAGGGAATATGGCAGCAGACCTAAGGGAGGCAGATTCCTGGAAGGAAAGGAAAACAGGCAGTGTGAACAGCATTACACCCAGGAAATGATGCTGGAAGACTGGATGCCCTATCAGGAAGTGCTAGGCGGGATTTTCCGGGAATGGCAGGATAAAATGGAGGCAGATGGAACCTTTGACCTCTGCGAGGATGCCTACATGGAATACCAGATGGAAAAGCGGAACAGACAGCACACTTCCGGTTGACATGACAGGAAGGTAAAGTCTATAATACTTATGGCATTTAATTAAAGTAATCCACGAGAGGGAGGATATTCAAATGAAAAAACTATCTGTTAAAAGTGTTGTCGCAATCGGCATCGGTGCCGCATTGTTCTTTGTGTTAGGTAAGATTTCCATTCCTACACCAGTATCAAATACTTATATCAGCTTACAGTACGCAATCGAGGCTGTATTTGCAACCCTGTATGGACCGATTGCAGGTCTTTTAATCGGATTTATCGGACATACCTTAGTTGATGCAACAAGCTATGGTCCATGGTGGAGCTGGATTATTGCATCCGCTTTTGTAGGACTGGTTATCGGTCTGATTAACATGAAGTTAAATATTGAGGACGGAATTGACGGCAAGAAGATTCTTCGTTTCAATATCGCACAGGTTATCGCCCATTTACTGGCATGGGGACTGGTTGCACCGGTTCTTGATATTCTGATTTATGCAGAGCCTGTCGAGAAACTGTTTGCACAGGGACTGATGGCAGCTATCGCTAATATTATTACAACCGGTGTTGTAGGCTCCTTATTATTATTAGGTTATGCAAAGACCGTTGTGAAAAAAGGTTCTTTAAATAAAGAAGACTAAGAAGAGACGAGGAAGAGCTGCTGCTGATAAGGCGGTGGCTCTTTTTACTTACGAAGAAGGAGCAGGAAAATGGCAACTCCCATTATTTCTTTTCAGGACTATGGCTTTCAGTATGCCGCACAGGCGAAGCCTACATTAAACCATATCAATCTGGACATTTATCCGGGGGAAAAGGTTCTCATTGCGGGAGCATCCGGCAGTGGTAAGAGTACCATCGGCAGTTGTATCAACGGGTTGATTCCTTTTGCCTATCCGGGAGAAAGCACCGGTAAATTACTGGTAGATGGAAAAGAACCATCCAAAAGCAGCATATTTGAATTAAGCCATACTGTGGGTACGGTATTGCAGGATACCGAAGGACAGTTTATCGGTCTGACAGTAGGGGAGGATATTGCCTTTGCTCTGGAGAACGACTGTGTACCGCAGGAGGAAATGAAGGAGACGGTAGAACGGGTGGCGAAGCTGGTGGATATCGAGCACCATTTACAGTATGCCCCGCACGAGCTTTCCGGTGGACAGAAGCAGCGTGTCAGCCTGGCTGGCGTTATGGTAGACCAGGTAAAGGTGCTGTTGTTTGACGAACCGCTGGCGAATCTGGACCCGGCAGCCGGAAGGACTACCATTGAACTGATTGATATGGTACAGCAGAAGACCGGTGCGGCGGTTATCATCATTGAACACCGTCTGGAAGATGTGCTGTGGCGGAATGTGGATCGTATCGTCCTGATGGAAGAGGGCAGTATCGTGGTAGACATGCCTACGGAGAAAATGTTAGCCAGCAATCTGTTATTAGAGCATGGTATCAGGGAGCCGCTTTATCTGACCGCCCTTCGTTACGCCGGGATTCCGATTACTGAACAGATGCAGCCACAGCATGTGGACAGTCTGCAGCTGACGAAGGAACAGAAAGAACAACTGGTAAACTGGTATCACAGTACATCCGGCAGGGTACAGAAAACGGAAGAAAGGGAAGAACTGTTACAGGTAGAACACCTGACCTTTGGTTATACGCCGGAGCTGATGAATTTAAAGGATGTCAGCTTTACTATTCATAAAGGAGAGATGGTCAGCATCGTGGGACGAAATGGTGCCGGCAAAAGTACCCTTGCCAAGTTAATCTGTGGTTTTGAGAAGCCTACTTCCGGAAGCATTTCCATGGAAGGACGGGATTTGTCCCAGGATACGATTAAGGAGCGGGCTGCCAACATCGGTTATGTGATGCAGAATCCCAACCAGATGATTTCCAAGCCCATGATTTGGGATGAAGTGGAAATGGCATTGCTTTCCCTGCCTATGACGGAGGAGGAACGGAAGAGGCGGGTAGAAGAGACGTTAAAAATCTGCGGACTGTATCCTTTCCGTAACTGGCCGATTTCTGCCCTGTCTTTTGGACAGAAGAAGCGGGTAACCATAGCCAGTATCCTGGTGCAGCGGCCGGGCATTATTATTCTGGATGAGCCTACTGCCGGTCAGGATTATGAACACTATACAGAGATTATGGAATTCTTAAAAGAGTTAAACGGACAGGGGTATACGATTGTAATGATTACCCATGATATGCACCTGATGTTAGAATATACATCCAGGGCTATTGTATTCAGCGAAGGACAGCTTCTGGCAGATACTTCGGCGGTGCATGTACTGAATAACCCGGAACTGGTACGACAGGCAAACTTAAAGGAAACCAGCCTGTATACCCTGAGTGTTAACTGTGGGATAGACAATCCCCAGGTATTTACGGAATGTTTTATCCGGCATGAACAGGAGGTACGATAATATGGCAAAGGTAGCAATTTTAAGCTATATCAAACGGAAAAGTCCTGTGCATGAACTGACGGGGACAACCAAGTTGATTTTCTTTCTGGCATGGAGTGTGGCAGCAATGGTTACTTACGATACCAGAGTGCTTGTCGCTATGCTGCTTGCCAGTGTGGTTATTTTCAAGGTCAGCAAAATCAGAATAAAAGACATCAGCTTCGTATTAGGACTGGCAGCGATATTTTTACTGATGAATAATCTGTTCGTATATCTGTTTTCCCCGGAATATGGGGTGGGATTATATGAGAGCCGGACGGTGCTGTTTACCATTGCAGGCCCCTATACGATTACGTTACAGCAGTTGTTCTATCATCTGAACATGACCATGAAGGTAGTGTGTGTGGTGCCGGTTGCCTTACTTTTTATCGCCTGCACAGACCCCAGTGAATTTGCGGCATCCCTTGCCAGTATCGGCGTAAGTTACCGGGTAGGCTATTCGGTCAGCCTGGCACTGCGTTATATACCGGATGTGCAGAGGGAGTATCACAATATCAGCCAGGCACAGCAGGCAAGGGGCATTGACTTATCCGGGAAGGATAAGGTGCTTACCCGAATGAAGAATTCCGTGGCAATTCTGTTGCCGTTGGTCTTATCCAGTCTGAACCGGATTGAGACAGTCAGCAATGCCATGGAACTGCGAGGCTTTGGAAAAGAGAAGAAGCGTACCTGGTATGTACAGCGTAAAATGCGAAAAAGTGACTGGCTCGTGGTAGGAGCCGCAGTACTGATTCTGGTACTGGATCTGGTCATTACATTCTGGGACGGAAGCCGTTATTATAATCCATTTATTTAAAAGGTTCGCCTAAGGTTCGTCTGGCGAACCTTTTTGCTATGTTGACGAGGAAAATGCACGCTCAAATTTCTTGTATGTGATGAGAAAGTAATCGAAAAATGTCAGTATTGACAATCTGTGATAGTTAGAGTAGACTAACAAATGATAAAAATTATCATTAAAGAGGCGGATTATGACACTAGAGCAGGTTGCAGTAGGAAAAGAAGTAAAGATTATAAAGGTAGGCGGAGAAGGAGAACTTCGCTGCCGGCTTTTGGACATGGGATTGATTCCGAAAACAGTGGTTAAGGTACAAAAAGTGGCACCTATGGGGGATCCCATAGAGATTCATCTGCGAAGCTATGAGCTGACGATCCGGAAGGAAGATGCTGGAAAGATAGAGGTAACACCATTATGATATATGCATTAGTAGGAAACCAAAACTGTGGTAAAACCACATTATTTAATCAGTTGACAGGCTCTAACCAGCATGTAGGAAACTTCCCGGGGGTAACGGTTGATTCTAAGACGGGAGAAATCCGGGGAGAAAAAGGTGATGCAGTGGTGGATTTGCCGGGCATTTATTCCATCCGTCCTTATACCAATGAGGAAATTGTTACCAGAAAGTTTATTTTACAGGAAAAACCGGATGGAATTATTAACATAGCAGATGCGACCAATATTGAACGAAATCTTTATTTGACCTTACAGCTTCTGGAAATGCATATTCCTATGGTTCTGGCATTGAATATGATGGATGAAGTAAGGAACAATGGTGGAACCATTGATATTGAGAAGATGGAAGAAGCATTGGGAATTCCGGTTATTGCCATCAGTGCCGTAAAGAATGAAGGAATCGAAGACCTGATTCATGCCATAAAAGAAGTAACCAGGCTAAGACAGTACCCGAAGGTTACAGATTTCTGTGAAAAAGGACCGGTACATAGATGTATTCATGCAGTCAGCCATCAGGTAGAAGACCATGCGGAACGTATTGGGATGTCGCCACGTTTTGCCGCAACGAAGATTGTGGAAGGGGATAAAGATATTATAGAGCGGCTGTCTCTTTCAGAAAACGAACTGGAGTTAATGGAACACAGTATTGTGGAAATGGAACGGGATAGTGAAATGGATCGAAATGCAGCATTGGCCGATATGCGTTATACTTTTATTGAAAAAGTATGTGAGCAGGCGGTAATCCGTTGTAAGGAAAGTAAAGAACATAGAAGAAGTGTGCGGATTGACAGTATTTTGACGAATCGGTATCTGGCAATTCCATCCTTTCTTCTTATTATGTTGCTGGTTTTCTGGCTGACGTTTGGTGTTATAGGTACGTTTCTAAGTGATTTGTTGAGTCGGGCTATAGATATCCTTTCGGTAAGGGTGGCACAGGCATTGACTGTTTATGGCATTAATCCTGTGGTAAAGAGTCTTGTGATAGATGGTATTTTTGCTGGTGTTGGAAGCGTGTTAAGTTTTCTGCCCATTATAGTAGTTTTGTTCTTTTTCCTGTCTATTTTGGAAGATTCCGGGTATATGGCACGAATTGCCTTTGTAATGGACAAACCGCTTCGAAAAATAGGATTATCTGGCAAAAGCTTTGTGTCTATGCTCATTGGATTTGGATGTAGTGTGCCGGCTGTTATGTCTACGAGAACGTTATCCTCGGAACGGGATAAGAAGATGACGATTATGCTGATTCCTTTTATCAGCTGTTCTGCCAAGATACCGATTTATGCGTTATTTACGGCGGCTTTTTTTACAAAATATCAGGCACTTGTTATGTTGGCGCTTTATCTGACTGGAATTTTAACGGGGCTTTTGGTAGCGGTAATATTAAAAAATACTTTATTCCATGGGAAACCAATGCCTTTTGTAATGGAATTACCAAACTATCGTTTTCCATCGGCAAAGAGCGTAGTGTTTCTGATGTGGGATAAGGCAAAGGATTTCATACAGAAAGCTTTTACTGTTATTTTTATGGCAACCCTGATTATCTGGTTTTTACAGACCTTTGATACCAGACTTAATGTAGTAAATGATTCAGCAGACAGTCTGCTTGCCTTAATTGGAAAGCTGATAGCACCGATATTTACGCCATTGGGCTTTAATGACTGGAGAGTGGCAACCGCTTTGATTAGTGGATTTAGTGCCAAGGAGGCGGTTGTAAGCACCTTGAGTGTATTGACAGGTACTTCTATGACAAATTTAAGCAGTACTTTGGGAAGTATTTTTACACCACTTACTGCAGCCAGTTTTTTAGTGTTTACGCTGCTGTATACGCCATGTATTGCAGCAGTGGCAACGATTAAACGGGAGATGAATTCCCTGTGGAAAACCATTGGTATTGTCTGTATGCAATGCGGTGTTGCATGGCTTGTGGCATGCCTGTTCTATCAGATTGTGAGGGCTTTCCTATGAGTCTGTTTCAGATGAATTTGGGTTTCTTAAAGATGGCAGATATCTGTATTATCGGGTTGGTAGTCCTGTGGGCAGCCCTTGTACTGGCAGCTGGTTTCCGAAGATGGAAAAAGGGGAAAGGTTTCTGCTGTGGATGCTGCAATAGTTGCAGTAAATGCAACAGGCACAATAATAAATAAAAGAAAAACAGGAAATACAGGAAAGTAAACAAAGGAAAAAAGCAGGCAGTACAGAGAAGAAGCAGGAGAAATTAGCGGTACTACTTGCTTTTTTGATTACTTTGTAGTAGTATATCACATAAGCGGAAAACGTTTTCCAACAAAATAGAAGATTATGGGCAGGGTAAACAGGAGGTATTTATGGACTTTAATGCAGTATATCACAGAGCGAGTGACAATTACTGTTATCCTTTAGATGAGGAGCAGTTAGTTATCAACATCAGAACAGGGTATGATGTAAAATACGTGAATCTGATTCAGGGAGACCCCTTTAAAGCCGGTATTTTGGGAGGCGGCGAGAACTGGAGCGGAGACAGTATGAACATTCCCTTTAAGAAGAGACTGAAAAACCAGCTTTGGTGGACGACTACTGTGAAACCGGAATACAAGAGATTGAAATATTATTTTGAATTACAGACAGAAGATGAAAAATGGTTTTTCTTTGAGGATGGTTTTGTGTCCGAAAGCCAGATGCATCTGGAGGGCAGAAGCAGACAGTGCTTCGTTTTCCCATGGATGAATCCGGCAGACATTGCTGTGGTACCGGAGTGGGTCAACAATACCATCTGGTATCAGATTTTCCCGGATCGTTTCTGCAATGGGGACCATTCCATTGACCCGGAGGGAGTGCTGCCATGGCGGAATCGTGGCAGTGTGACGAACCAGGAATTCTTTGGTGGGGATTTGCAGGGGATTATCAACAAGTTAGATTATATCCGGGAGCTGGGAGTATCCGGTATTTATCTGACTCCGGTTAATGAAGCACCGACTACGCATAAGTATGATACCAAGGATTATACCCGGATAGACCCCCATTTCGGTTCGGAGGAAACGATGATTCGATTGGTGGAAGAAGCCCATGCCAGGGGTATCCGGGTTATGCTGGATGGCGTATTTAATCACAGTGGTAAGCTATTTGCTCCCTGGATAGATGTAAAAGAAAAAGGACCGCAGTCTCCTTACTGGGATTGGTTTATGGTAAGGGAATGGCCGTTTAAAGAGGAAGGCGGCTGTGCCTATGCAAAGCAGTATTATACCTTTGCCTTCTTTGATGACATGCCAAAGTTAAATACCAATAATAAAGAAGTACGGGATTATCTGATTGGAGTGTGCGAGAACTGGGTAAAGACTTATCATGTGGATGGAATCCGTCTGGACGTTGCCAATGAGATTTCCCATACTTTCTGTCAGGAATTACGAAGTCATCTGAAAGCCATTAACCCAGACTTATATATTTTGGGAGAAATCTGGCATGATGCCATGCCCTGGCTTAGAGGAGATGAATTTGACGCGGTAATGAATTATCCTTTGGGACAGAGTATTAAGGATTTCTGGATTGATAAAAGTCTGACGAATGAAGATTTTGAGTACACCATTAACCGATGCTATACTATGTATATGCAGCAGACGAATGATGTATTGTTCAACCTGTTAGATTCCCATGATACAAAGAGACTTCGCACCGATGTGAAGAATCTGGATGAGTATTTTCAGCAGCTTGCGGTATTGTTTACCATGCCGGGCTCTCCTTGTATCTATTATGGTACTGAGATTGCCATGGAAGGAGAACATGACCCGGATTGCCGCCGGTGCATGCCATGGGAAGAGATTGAAAGAGGTGTATACGAGGAACGAATCGGAATTATCAAAAGCCTTCTGCAGCTTCGTAAGTCAGAACCACTTTTGCGAAACCGAAATTTTCATTTCCCCAATAAGATTAATCGTCCGCGGGTTATTGAATTTAATAAAATCGGATGGCTTGACAATTATGTAGAAGTTATTATCAACTGTGAAGAAGAGGATATTGAGATTGAAAGAGAAGGCGACTTGCTTTTTTCCAGGCATTATATTGACAACACCCTGTTGCGAAATGGTATCTTAATCCGGAAAATTACAAAATAAAAGACAAAAAGCATAAAAGGACACTCATATTTTGCATGTGGGGGTCCTTTTGTGCTATACTATGACTATTAAGACCACGCGAGGGATAAAGAACATGAATCAATTTCATCTGCCATATTGTTTAGTAATAGAGGAGGAAGCCTGTGAGCGTTTAAATGAAATTCTTGCAGACTGTATTCCTGAGATAGAAAAGAAAAAAGTCATTATTGTAACAGAACCTGCGTTAGAGCAGATTATGCAGAAGTATCTCAAGGAAATGAAACACGATTTACCACAGAGCGACACCTATCTGATAGAAGAAAATTCCTTTGACCAGGCAATGGAACTTGCTAAGCAAATCTGTATGGATGACTATGAGGTTATCATCGGTGTCGGTGGCGGGCGAGTTCTGGATGTGGCAAAATATGCAGGCTTTGTGGGAAAAATTCCTTATATCTGTGTACCGACCACATTAAGCAATGACAGTCTTGCTTCCCCGGTAGCGGTACTGGGAACGGTGGGAGATGCCAGGAAGACTCTGCGGTGCAAAATCCCTACTGGAATCGTGGTAGATGTGAATATCATCATGAATGCCCCTACGGCACAGTTACAGTCCGGAATCGGGGATACCATCAGCAAATATACGGCGTTATATGACTGGAAGCTGGATGCTGCACACCGGGGAAGCCGGGTAGATGATTTCGCTTATCTGATATCCGATATGGCACTGACTTCTTTGTGTTATAATGAAGAGAAATCCTTAAAGAGCAAGGAATTTATCAAGATTCTGACCCAGTCACTGGTGCTGGGAGGACTGGCAATGGAGATAGCGGGGAATTCCAGACCAAGCAGCGGTTCAGAGCATTTATTCTGTCATTCCTTAGAGGAGCATCATGAGGAGATTAAGATTTCCCATGGTATGGCAGTGGCACTGGGAAGTCTGGTCAGCTGCCGGTTGCAGGGAAGAGATATTACGAAGTTAAAGAAAATATTATTGGCATACGGAATGGATATGAATCCCATGAACTGGGGGATTACCAAAGAGATTTTTATAGATGCCTGGATGAGAGCAGCAGACACTAGAAAAGACCGTTATACCATACTGAACGAAGTTACATTGACCGAGGAATTGCTGGGAGAGATTTATGAAGAAAGTTGCACTAATATCTGATGGCTGGAAGAGACTGATTACTTATGCATGGGTAGACGGAATCATGAAATTTATCCGGGAATCGGAAGAAGAAATTGCATTGTATCAGTACAACTGTCATGGAAACTGGAGTAAGGACGAATATCACAATACCGGAGAATACAACATTTACAATCTGCCCAAACTGGAGGAGTTTGATGGTATTATTATGGATTGTATCAATATCGTAGATAAGGTACAATTCCAAAAGGTAGTGGACATGCTGAAAGCGTCTAAAGTACCGGTTATCAGCATTGCCAGTGATGTGGAAGGATTCTATTATGCTGGAATAGACAATAAGAAAACCATAGCGCAGGTAATGAGCCACCTGATAGAGGTACATCACTGCAGACGGTTTATTTTTGCCGGAGGGCCCAAAGAAAATTATGAAAATTCTTTGCGGGTACAATCCTACTGGGAGAGTCTGGAACGATATGGCTTTTCCAAAGAAGAAAACCCGGTATGGTATGGAGATTATGATTTTTCCACTGGAGAACGCTATTTTAAGGCATTTCATAAAGAGGTAAGACAGGGGATGGTAAATCTGCCGGATGTGTTTGTCTGTGCTAATGACAATATTGCAGCAGGGCTGATTCATCAGGCACAGCAACTGGGCTATTCCGTTCCACAGGATTTCCGGGTAACCGGATTCGATAATCTGGACAAGGCAATATACTTTAATCCGCAGATTACTACGGTAGGGCTGGTTCGTGAGGTTATTGGGTATGAATGTATGGGCATGATGGCAGATATCTGGCAAGGGAAAAAAGTGCCTAGAAATCATTTTACTTCATCAAACTGTGTCTTTACGGAAAGCTGTGGCTGTCCTAACAGTGGATTGTTAAATTACAGAGATTATGCCAAAAATCAGATTATTGGTGAAATCGGGAAATTACGAAACGAAGAAGAACTTATTGTTTTTGAAAGTGAGATTATCAAATATAATACCTATGATAAAATATTTCATAAGATAGCAGAGTATTTTATGAGTTTGGAGTGTGATGGTTACTTCGTGGTAATAAACCAACAACTGTATGAAGGGGATAACATCGATGCTTTTTCTATAGAGGGGTATCCGGAAGACCAGATGGTGGTAGCCTGTGCGGCGGATAATAAGCAGTTTCTGCCAATAGAGACAGAAAAAGAACTAATGGAATATTTGGAAAGAACCGGTGCTGGCAATGTCTATATGTTTACACCCATTCATTTCAGAGAACGGGCGGTAGGATACAGTGTCATGAAAAATGGAAGATTCCTGTATGATAATCCTTACTTTTATGACATACATAGCACCATAACCAAAACCATAGAGAATTTGTATAAAAAGATTCAGTTAGAGAATGCTAATAAGAAATTGCGGGATATTTATAACAGGGACCAGTTAACCGGACTCTATAACCGCATTGCTTATTCTGAGATGATTGAACCGGAATACCAGAAATATTGTGAAAACAATCAAAAGTGTGGACTGGCATTTCTGGATGTAGATCATTTTAAGGAAATAAATGATACCTATGGGCATGAAAAGGGAGATGAGATATTAAAGAAAATTGCGGATGTACTGCGCAGATACAACACACCGTCAGGCTATACGTATCGGTTTGGCGGGGATGAATTTGCAGTTTTTTTCCCTTGCAAGAGGGAAGAAGAAATCATGCGGTTCCGGGAACAGGTGGAAGCGGTACTGGCAGAAAATGAAATTTATGTAAGTATGGGAATCGTGATAACTGACCCGTTTTCGGGCTGCTGTCTGGATGAATATTTGCGGCTGGCAGATCAGGAAATGTATAAGGTCAAAGCAGAACACAGACAAAAGAAATAGGGAAGAAAGGTACGAGAAACATGAAAAATTATTTACTGGATTTAAATTCCATAGACAAAGTAAAAGGATTTGTAAAAGCGATTGAAGGACTGGAGGGATATTTTGATTTGGCATCTGGCAGATATGTTATTGATGCAAAATCGATTATGGGTATTTTTTCCATGGATTTATCCAAAACAGTAGAATTCCGGATTCTGGAAACCAACGAAAAACTGACAGAGGTAGAGAAAGCGATTGCACCATTTATCGTGGAAAAATAAGGGAAAATGAAGAAAGGCTGTTGGGGTATGAGCTATGTCCCAGCAGTTTTCTTATTTATATTTATTTTATAGAAGGAAATGGATTTATGAAACTGATACATCTTGCAGATTTACATATAGGGAAAAGAGTCAATGAAATTTCCATGATAGAGGACCAAAGATATATACTGAAACAGGTGCTGGAATGTGTGGCGGAAGAGCAGCCGGATGGAATTCTGGTTGCGGGCGATATTTATGATAGGATGGTGCCCTCTGTGGAGGCAGTACAACTGCTGGATACCTTTTTGACGGAGTTGTCTAATCAGAAAGTACCGGTTTATCTTATCAGTGGGAATCATGATTCGGCAGAAAGGGTATCCTTTGGAGCAAAGCTGCTTACGAAGAGTCAGATTTATATGGCAACCCAGTATCAGGGAAAGATGGAGAAGGTCACCATGCAGGATGCTTACGGCAGGGTAAATCTTTATTTATTACCTTTCCTGAAACCGGCACAGGTGCGGGCAGTATGGAAGGAAGAAGCAGAAGGGATATCGACTTATCAGGATGCCATAGATTTTGTTATGGCGAAGGAAGAAATCAATCCTGAGGAGCGCAATGTGTTGGTGGCACATCAGTTCGTGGCAGGGGCGCAGACCTGTGATTCTGAAGAACGTTCTATTGGCGGACTGGACCAGATTGCTGCCACCTCCTATCAGGTATTTGATTATGTGGCATTGGGACATCTTCATGGGCCACAGCAGGTATCCAGGAAAACCATCCGTTATGCGGGTACACTGTTAAAGTATTCTTTTTCGGAAATCCATCATAAGAAGTCTATTACCATAGTGGAATTGCGGGAAAAGGGACAGGTAGAGGTACGGCAAAGACCGGTACATCCCCTTCATGATATGCGCCAGCTTCGGGGAAACTATGAAGAGCTGGTAAAGCGGGAAAACTATGAGAACACCGATACTGAGGATTATCTGCGCATTATTCTGAGCGATGAGGAAGATATCTATGATGCGGTAGGCAAGCTACGGGTTATTTATCCAAATCTGATGCGGCTGGAGTACGATAATACCAGAACACGGAAACGACAGACCATAGGAGAAACAGAACCAGTGGAGAAAAAAATGCCAATAGATTTTATGGAAGAATTATATCAGATTCAGAATAATAAAGCCATGAGCCTGGAACAGAGGAACTATATGAAAAAGATGATGGAAACCATCTGGGAGGAGAAAGCATGAGACCTTTAAGACTGGTCCTTTCGGCATTTGGTCCCTATGCGGGTGAAGAAAAAATAGACCTGGAGCAGTTGGGAAAACAGGGCTTATATCTGATTACGGGAGATACCGGGGCTGGCAAGACATATCTGTTTGATGCCATCGTGTTTGCCTTGTATGGAGAAGCCAGCGGAGGCAACCGGGACAGCAGTATGTTCCGATCTAAGTATGCCGAACCAGAGACGGCAACTTATGTAACTCTGCGGTTTGCCTATCGGGAGGCTGTTTATGAAGTAACCAGAAGCCCGGAGTATCTAAGACCGGCAAAACGGGGAGAGGGAATGACGATAAGACGGGCAGAGGCGACCCTGACTTTTCCGGATGGACATATTGTGACGAAAAGTAAGGAAGTGACAAAAGCAATCGTAGGTTTACTTGGTATCGATAAAAACCAGTTTACCCAGATTGCTATGATAGCCCAAGGGGACTTTTTACGGCTGCTCTATGCCAAAACGGAGGAAAGAAGCAAGATATTCCGGGAGATATTCCATACTGGTAATTATCAGTCTCTACAGGAAAAGCTGAAAGCGGAATGTGGGAAGCTGCGGTTACAGTGTGAACAATACGAGCAGAGTATACGGCAGTATCAGGATGGTATTATATGGGAAGAGGAAACACAGCCGGCAACAATGGATGAGGTGTTAACACAACTGGCAGAAACCTTAAAGCGGCAGCAGGCAAAGATACAACAGACAGAAGAAAAACGGATACAGATGGATGTGGAAATTGCAGATATACACAGACAGCTTGGCAGGATACAGACCCGGCAGAAATTAAAAGAAGAATTGGAACAACTGGAACAAAAGGGCATCCTGCTACAGCAGGAATTGGAGCAGTTGCAGCTTATCTTTCAGGAGCAGGAAAAGGATAAAGAAGAAATGCAGAGTCTGCAAAGACAACTGATTACCTGGGAGGAACAGCTTACAATCTATGATGTGCTGGAACAGCTACAGCAACAGATAAAGCAGTTACAGGAAACGATGGAACAGGAGCAGGTCAGACAAGAGAATTATCAACAGGAGCTGGATCAGCTATGTGCCACGCGAGAGAAGGTAATGGAGACATTAAAGGGGCTGGAATCGGTGGAGCTTCGTATGGTACAAAGCCGACAGGAGGAAAAGGAATATCAGGAACAGATAAAGACTTTGGAAGCCCTGCTGCAGGCGATGGATAAGGTAGCCTACAGACGAGAGGAACTGACTGGGAAGCAGACTGTTTACCGGCAGGCGGCAGAAAGGTATCAACAGTGTAAAGCAGAATATGAGAGTCTGCAGCAACGCTATCTGGATGAGCAGGCGGGAATACTGGCAGAAACGCTGGAAGAAGGAAAACCCTGTCCGGTCTGCGGTTCCCTAAGCCATCCACTGCCGGCCGGAAAGCTGGAGCAGGCACCGGATAAGGCACAGGTAGAAAAAGCAAAACAGGCATGGGAACAGAGTAACCAGGTATTAGAGAAGGAAAGCCGGGAAGCTGGGGAAACCAAAGGCGCACTGGAAAATATGGAAAAGTTACTGGAACATCAGATAGAAGAGGCGGTAAAAGATGGTTTACTGACCAAACAGGTATCCGGAGCAACCGAAGAGATTATCCGGGAAACCCTGGGATTTAAACAGCAGCAGTACCGACAGTTTTCTATTATGCAGGAACAATTACAAAAACAGATGCTGGAGAGGCAAAAATGTTTGCAACAGCAGCCCCTGTTGGAAGAAAGGATAGAACAGATTACCAGAAAGAAACAGGAAGGAGAACTGCTTTTTATGCAGGCAAAAACAGCCTGTCAGACGAAAGAAACACAATGGAAGCAACGACGGAAAGAAGTGGCCTTTGACCATAAGGATAAGGCAATGGAACAGCTTCAAAAAGAACGGGAAAAGCTTACTCTGTTGCAGAGAAGATTACAACAGACAAGGGATGAGTACGCAGAAAAAGAAATGGCTTACCAGAGTAATTTACAAAGTTGTGAGATGCTGCACAGACAGCTGGCAGAAGAAAATGTAGAGAGTGAGAGCCTGGAGCACCTGTTGGCTCGGCAGCAGGTGTTACAAAAAGAGCGTGACCAACTGACAGAAAGGCAGAAGGAATTGTTCCTTAAGGTTGAGACCAATCAACGCATAGAGCAGGGAATGAACGGCAGACAGAAAGAAATGCAGGAAGTGGAGAAGCGTTATGGCATGATACGTGAGTTGTCCAATACCATAAATGGAAATCTTGCCGGCAAAGATAAAATAATGCTGGAAACTTATGTACAGATACAGTATTTTGACCGGATTATCAGAAGGGCCAATACCCGGTTTATGGTAATGTCTGCCGGACAGTATGAATTGAAACGTTCCATACAGGCAGAAAATATGCGAAGCCAGAGTGGTCTGGAACTGGATGTGACCGACCATTATAACGGCACCACCAGAAGCGTTAAGACTTTATCTGGTGGAGAAGCATTTCTGGCATCGTTATCGTTGGCATTAGGTCTGTCTGATGAGGTGCAGTCAGCTTCTGGTGGCATTGTATTAGATACCATGTTTGTAGATGAAGGATTTGGCTCTTTGGATGAAACCGCGCTGGGACAAGCAATAGATGCCCTGAAGGCACTGACAGAGGGTAACCGGCTGGTGGGAATTATCTCCCATGTCAGTGAATTGCAGGAACGGATAGAGCACAAACTGATAGTGAAAAAGGAAAAAAGTGGTGGCAGTCATGTGCAGGTCATGCTTTCCTGATGAAGGTATAATAAGCTTTCCGGATGGTCAGAGCCTTTTAAGAATATTTATCAAGCCACGTCTGTGCAGAAATTTGCGAACCATTGCAGATTGTGGTATGATGGTCTATTATGAGATGAAAAGAATGTTGTTAAAACAGGTCAAATCAGTAGCACGAAAGGATAACTACAGAATATGCTGGAACTGAAAAATATATGTTTCTCTGCGCAGAATGAAGAAAAACAGGTAGAGATATTAAGAAATGTAAGCGTTAGTATAGAGGAACGCTTTGTGGCAATTACGGGACCGAACGGAAGTGGAAAATCCACGTTGGCTAAGATAATTGCCGGCATTGTTACTCCAACATCAGGACAGATACTCTTAGACGGAAAAGACATTACCAATATGTCTATTACGGAACGGGCGAATCTGGGTATCAGCTTTGCTTTTCAGCAACCGGTACGATTTAAGGGAATTACTGTAAAAGACTTGTTATCCATAGCAGCAGGCAAGGATGCAACCCTTTCTGAAATCTGTGAGATGCTTTCAGAGGTGGGGCTGTGTGCCAGAGATTATGTAAATCGTGAAGTGAATGCCAGCCTGTCTGGTGGTGAACTGAAGCGAATTGAGATAGCCATGATTATGGCGAGAAAAGCGAAGGTATCCATTTTCGATGAACCGGAGGCAGGGATTGACCTGTGGAGTTTTCAGAATCTGATTCGTGTCTTTGAGAAGATGTACGAAGAAATTAATGGTTCTATTCTGATTATTTCCCATCAGGAGCGGATTTTGAATATCGCAGATAAGATTATTCTGCTGGCAGATGGCCAGATTAAGAGAATTGGAACCAAAGAAGAGATTATGCCTGAGCTTGTTGGAACTTCCGGTCAGTGTAATTTGCTAAAAGCACAGTAGACAGGATGGAAAGGGGAAAGGTGGTAAGAAGGTAAATGGACGCAATACAGAAAGAATTACTGGCACAAGTAGCAGGGCTGCATGAAATTCCAGCAGGTGCCTATAATATTCGCGCCAATGGTATGATGGCAGGAAGAAATACGACAGCCAATATTGATATTGTCAGTAAAGAAGATAAATCAGGCATTGATATTCGTATCAAGCCGGGAACCAGGGCAGAAAGTGTGCATATTCCGGTAGTACTCAGCCAAAGTGGGTTGAAGGAGTGCGTTTACAATGATTTCTTTGTGGGCGAGGACTGTGATGTGACGATTGTTGCCGGCTGTGGTATTCATAATGGTGGAGATGCTGCATCGGAGCACTCTGGTATTCATCGTTTCTTTGTAGAGAAGAATGCCAAAGTAAAATACATTGAGAAGCATTATGGGGAAGGAGATGGCAATGGGGAGCGTATTATGAACCCTACGACAGAGGTATATCTGGCAGAAGGGGCATCCCTGGAAATGGAGACGGTCCAGATTAAAGGGATTGACTCCACAAACCGTGTAACAAGAGCACAGCTTGAAAAGAAGGCATCTCTGGTTATCCATGAGAAAATTATGACTCATGGAAAGCAACATGCAGAAACGGATTTTGTGGTGGAGATGAACGGAGAGGATTCCAGTGTAAATCTGGTGTCCCGTTCTGTGGCAAAGGAACATTCCAGCCAGTTATTTAAGAGCCGGATTATTGGTAACAGCAAATGTCAGGGGCATAGTGAATGTGATGGTATTATTATGGATGCAGCAAGTGTCAGTGCCATACCGGAGCTGACTGCCAATAATATTGATGCCAACCTGATTCATGAGGCAGCTATTGGTAAGATTGCAGGCGAACAGCTTATTAAGCTGATGACACTGGGGCTGACGGAAAAAGAAGCGGAAGAACAAATTGTAAATGGATTTTTAAGATGAGAAAAATATTACATTATGCACTAAACAGAGTGGTAATCACAGGTTTGATTGTTCTGCTGCAGGTGGGATTTTTCCTGTTAGAAATTACCAAATGGGGTAACTATTATGTGGGAATTGCATTCCTGTTAAGGGCAATTACCCTGATTGCTGTGATTTATATTATATGGAAACCGAACAATCCGGCAGTAAAGCTGGCGTGGATTGTTCCAATTTTGATGTTTCCGCTGTTGGGCGGTGTGCTATACCTGGCTTTCGGACATGTACTGATACCTAAGAAATTGCGTGACAGCATGTATCGTACTGATAAGGCAGTAAAGAACAGTCTGAAACAGGATAAGGATACCTGGCAGCAGTTGGAAAAAGAAAATCTTTATGTGGCAAACCAAAGCCGGTATCTGCTGAAATATGCGGATATGCCGGTATGGCAGAATACAGGTACCCTTTATTTTGCAGATGGCACTTCCTACTGGGAGAAGTTGTTGGAGGATTTGGAGCAGGCACAGCATTTTATCTTCATGGAATATTTTATCCTGGCAGAAGGCAGGATGTGGAATGCCGTTTTGGAAATTTTAGAGCAGAAGGTAAAGGAAGGCGTCGAAGTCCGCCTTATGTATGACGATGTTGGCAGTGTGTTCGTGCTTCCTAAAAAATACAATGAATATATTGAGAAAAAAGGAATCAAATGTGTAGCTTTTAACCGGCTGATACCATTTATGTCTTTGATTCTCAACAACAGAGACCATAGAAAGATTGTAGTTATTGATGGCAAGGTCGGTTATACCGGTGGTGTCAATATTGCGGATGAGTATATCAATTATATTCACCCTCATGGGGATTACTGGAAAGATGCAGGTATCCGGATTGAGGGAGAGGCAGTTTGGAATTTTACAGTAGTCTTTTTGCAGATGTGGAATATGTCCCGGTATACGGAAGAGGAATATTTCAGGTACTATTATGAATTTCCGAAGAAGGAGCACCAGCCGGAAAAGGGCTATGTACAGCCTTATGTGGACACCCCCTTTGACAATGAGATTGTAGGTGAGAATGTTTACCTGAATATTATTGGAAATGCCAGAAAATATGTCTATATTTTTACGCCCTATCTGATTACTGATTATGAGATGAGTACGGAGTTAAAGTTAGCAGCCAAGAGAGGCGTGGATGTCAGGATTGTGACACCTGGTGTTCCGGATAAGAAAACTGTTTACTGGCTGACGCAGTCATCCTATCAGCCATTAATTGAAGCGGGAGTTAAGATATACCAGTTTACACCGGGATTTCTGCATTCGAAATGTGTTATCTGTGATGATGAAGTAGCTACAGTTGGAACCATCAATTTTGATTACAGAAGTTTCTATCATCATTTTGAGTGTGGTATCTATATGTATCAGACAGAGGCCATGGCGGCATTGAAGAAAGATATGGAAGAGACTTTTGTAGTATCGGAAGAGATTACATTAGAGTGGTGTAAGAAGAAGTTTAAGAAAGCCAATATTATCGGACCGGTACTGAAATTGTTTTCACCATTGCTGTAACAGGCGGTGGCAGGAGGGAGAAAGAGAGAAGATTTATGTTACGTTTTATACAGGTTATAGTCTGTAATCTGCCTAGAATTTATATGATTCCCAAGATGGCATATAAAGCGAAGCATACGGAGAAATACACAGAAGAGGAACGTTATGAGTATGCGAGACTGGCCATCAGACGTATGATGAAGGCCGGACATATTACCACCAGAAGTTATGGCATGGAGAATCTGCCAAGAGAAGGGGGTTACATAATGTTCCCCAATCATCAGGGAAAATATGATGCCTTGGGAATTATGATTAGCCATGATACCCCATGTTCTATTGTGATTGATGATAAGAAGTCCCATGGACTGTTGGTCAAACAGTTTATCGATTTGGTACATGGAAAACGTCTGGTAAAGGATGATTTGCGGCAGTCTATCGGCATCATCAGAGAACTTTCGGAAGATACGAGGAATGGCAGAAGGTTTATCATTTTCCCGGAGGGAGGCTATGCGCATAATCATAATACCCTGGGAGAATTCAAACCGGGGTGCTTTAAGAGTGCCATGAAAGCCAGGGTACCGATTGTTCCGGTGGCATTGATTGACTCCTATAAGGTATTTGAGGAATGGACTTTAAAGAAAGTGGAGACCCAGGTACATTTCCTGAAAGCCATTCCCTATGAAGAGTATAAGGGAATGACAACCATTGAAATTGCACAGATGGTAAAAGAACAAATTGCCAGAGCCATTGCAGAAAACAGGACGCCAAAGAGTGTAAACACGGAGAATTTGAATCTGGTATAGAAGCCGGTGTTGTACATTGGATAGAAAAGCAGATGCTGAAGAATTAAACCTTCAACATCTGCTTTTTGAATTCGTTATGTTTATTCCGGTTATAAGTATCAGGGAAACTGCGCTGTACCAGCAGCTGGTAAATGTTGCTGGCATAAATGTCCTTGTCGAGCATCTGCATACCCAGTTCAGAAACATAGGAGCCAGCATCTGCCAATTTGGAAATCAGAGGAATCTGACTGTTTTTCTTGATAGCGTTTAAGAGAGGCAGTGCAGATTTTTTAAAACCTAATATTCTTGCGTAGTGGATATAGTCACTTGCACAGTAATCTGTTAATTCCTGAGCAGTCATGTGTAACAGGATGTGCATGAGGCTGCGGGAAATACGGGTGTAGGTCCGGTTCTTTGTTTTCAAAATTTCACAGAAGGCACTGAATGTGGTATATTCTGGAAGCTTCTTGAGAATCCGGTCAGAAAGCTCTTTGTCAATATCTGGATGGGAGGTAAATCCCTCGTGCTGTTCAGTCAGCAGCTGATAGTGCAGCAAGGCTGAAACATCATCAGAGGTTATCGGATAAGTAATGCCATAATATTTCTGCATCAGCTCGTAGGCAGAAGCAGGAACCTGTTCCCTGGATAAACTGGGATTTCCAGATTCAAGAAGGGATTCCCGGATAGCCAGGGCAGAGCAGTAACTGGCATCCAGACTGGAATCATGATAGGAAGCCCCATTTCTGGTAATGGTGGAAGGGGTTATTTTGCTGTTGCGGCGAATCAGTGCCTTACAGTATTCAATACCCAGAATATTATTGGGGCTGTTTAATATGTCCATATAGCCGGTCAGGTGTGGGGCGGATGCCTGTAGTGCGGTATTTCGGGCGGTGGGGTAAGAGGCACCGTGACGGAGACAGCGTTGCAGCGTTTCTTTAAAAACAGCATTTTCCTGTAATAGTTGGCTGGCAAAGTCAGTAAGCAGATTAATATCTCCGCATTCACTGCCGAAGCAGAGGGTGTCCACCACAGATAGCTTATCCAACAAGGCAATAGCTCCGGAGGAAAAATACTCTGCGCTGGCAAGGGAATAATAAACCGGTAATTCCAGTACCAAATCGGCACCATTTAACAAAGCAGCTTCGGCTCTGATATATTTATCCATCAGGGCAGGGGCACCACGTTGCACAAAGTTACCGCTCATGACGATAATACAGTAGTTGGCAGCGGTTTCTGCTTTTGCTTTGGCAATCTGGTAGGCGTGTCCGTTATGGAAAGGGTTGTATTCTGCAATAATTCCGATTGTTTTCATGAAAGCTCCTTTTTTGGTTGTCCATGGATAACAGTTTAACATAAACAGCTGGTTTTGTACGCTATTTTAGACAAAAAAATACTGGAAGCATCTTGTAGACAATTCCTTAATTCTGTATAGTAATGAATAGAAACAGAATTCTCATAATTGGGAGAAAACGGAAGGAGAAGGGTATGTCATACATTGATTTGATGAAGGAAAAGGCAAGAAGCGATAAGAAAACGATTGTATTGCCGGAAACCAACGACAAAAGGACGCTGATAGCGGCTGCACATATATTAAGAGAGGGAATTGCTAATATCATTATGGTAGGCAATGAAGAGAAGATTATGGATGGTGCCGGATGGCTGGAAGTAGACCTGGACGGTGTTACCATCATAGACCCGGAGAAAACCGAAAAACTGGATAGTTATGTAAACTTATTATACGAAACCAGAAAGAATAAAGGTATGACACCGGAAAAGGCAAGAGAGACTCTTTTGAAAGATTATCTTACCTTTGGCGTTATCATGGTAAAGGCAAACGATGCTGATGGTATGGTAGCCGGGGCATGCCACGCTACCGCAGATACATTAAGACCGGCATTGCAGATACTGAAAACAGCACCGGGCGTGAAGCTGGTGTCCGGATTCTTTATTCTGGATGTACCGGATTGCCAGTATGGAGAGAATGGTACGTTCCTCTTTGCAGACTGCGGTCTGAACCAGGACCCCACGGCAGAAGAACTGGCAGCCATTGCAGATACCTCAGCCAAGAGTTTTAAGAGCCTGGTTGGTGCCAAGCCTATCAT
Source organism: uncultured Lachnospiraceae bacterium (assembly GCA_934418125.1). Taxonomy (GTDB): domain Bacteria; phylum Bacillota; class Clostridia; order Lachnospirales; family Lachnospiraceae; genus UBA3282. The sequence goes on along the minus strand of CAKRWT010000010.1, from coordinate 41,852 downwards.
AGCCATGCTTTCCCATTCTACCAAAGGAAGTGCCAAGCATCCACTGGTAGATAAAATGGTAGAGGCAACAAGAATTGCCCATGAGCAGTATCCGCACCTGTGTCTGGATGGTGAGTTACAGACCGATGCAGCGATTGTTCCCCAGGTAGCCAAGTCCAAGGCTCCGGGCAGTGAAGTGGCAGGAAAAGCAAATGTATTGATATTCCCCAACTTAGACTGTGGAAATATCGGTTATAAATTAGTACAAAGACTTGCCAAGGCAGAGGCTTATGGTCCTATGTTACAGGGAATTGCCAAACCGGTAAATGACTTATCCAGAGGCTGTTCCTGGGAAGATATCGTAGGTGTAGTAGCCCTGACCGCCGTACAGGCACAGTTAGCATAACAGTAAGGAAAGAAGGATAAAAAAGTGAATATTCTGGTCATTAATTGTGGCAGTTCTTCTCTGAAATTCCAGTTAATCGATGCGGAAAGCGAGAAACTGATTGCCAAGGGATTATGCGAAAGAATCGGAATCGAAGGAAGCCAGCTTGTCTATCAGAAGACAGGAGAGGAAAAACAAAAGACCGTGACTCCTATGCCGGACCATACCAGGGCGATTGAACTGGTACTGGGGGCACTGACAGATAAAGAGCATGGTGTGGTAAAATCCCTGGACGAAATCGGTGCCATCGGACATCGTATCGTACATGGTGGGGAGAAGTTTGCAGCTTCTACCATTATTACAGAGGAAGTAATCGAAGCTATCCGGGAATGTAATGAACTGGCACCACTGCATAATCCGGCAAACCTGATAGGAATTGATGCCTGTCAGAAGCTGATGCCAGGCACACCTATGGTGGCAGTATTTGATACGGCTTTTCACCAGACTATGCCGGAGGAAGCTTATTTATACGGAATTCCTTATGCATATTACAGAAATTACAAAGTTAGGAGATATGGATTTCATGGCACCAGCCATTCCTATGTATCAAAGAAGGCGGCAGAGGTACTGGGACAGAAGTATGAAGATTTGAAAATCATTGTATGCCATCTGGGTAATGGGGCCAGTGTATCGGCAGTCAGTCATGGAAAATGTATTGATACCTCCATGGGGCTTACACCGCTGGAAGGGCTTATTATGGGAACCCGTTCCGGTGACATTGACCCGGCTATTATGGAGTTTATCGCTCACAAAGAGGACAAGAGCATTGATGAGATTATGGAAATTCTCAATAAGAAATCCGGCGTATTGGGACTTTCTGATAATTTCTCTTCGGATTTCAGGGATTTGGAGGATGCTTATCTGGAAGGAAAAGCGGAAGGGGTACGTGCCATGAAAGCCTTTGCCTACCGGGTAGCAAAATATATCGGTGCCTATGTGGCAGCCCTGAACGGAGCCGATGCTATCTGCTTTACCGCAGGACTGGGAGAGAACAGCCCTATCGTCCGGAACCTGGTCTGCGAGCATCTGGGCTATCTGGGAATTACCTTAGACCAGGAGCAGAACAACAAGCGTGGTGAAGACCTGGTTATCAGTGTACCGGGAGCAAAAACGAAGGTGCTGGTAATTCCAACGAACGAAGAACTTGCCATTGCCAGAGAGACTTATGCTTTGGTAAAAGCGTAATCATAAAATTTGTAGAGATTGTAAGGATTTTTTTGTTGACAAAACAACAAGCCCTATGTATAATTGTTTGAGTGTGGATAGGAGTCGACTATGTTTGTGAACTTAACTGATGTGTTAATGAACGAAGATAAGGTGATTTCAACCCAGGTGGAAACGGAATTTTCAGAGGTTATCATGGGTGGAGAAACATATCCTGTAGTCAGAAAAACACCGGTCAGTCTGACCTTTACCAATTTGGGTAAAGGAAAAGCGAGAATCGATGGTACTGCAGAATTTGTCTTTGCCATGGACTGTGACAGATGCCTGAAGCCTGTGGAAGAGAAACTGAGTCTGCAGATTAGCAGAGAGGTGTTCGCACCGGATGTAATCGATGGTATGTCAGAGGAAGCTGATGACCAGGGATTTATGGATGGCTATCAACTGGATGTAGAAGACTTACTGAACAATGAAATCGTAATTAACTGGCCTATGAAGGTCTTATGTAAGCCGGATTGCAAAGGAATTTGCCGTCAGTGTGGACAAGACCTGAATACGGGAACATGCGATTGTGATACTTTTGTTCCTGATCCTAGGATGGCAGTAATAAAAGATATCTTTAACGCAAACAAGGAGGTGTAACGATGTCTATTTGTCCTAAGAATAAATCTTCTAAAGGTAGAAGAGATAAGAGAAGAGCAAACTGGAAGATGTCTGCTCCTACATTAGTAAAATGTAGCAAATGTGGTTCCTTAATGGTACCTCACAGAGTATGTAAAAAATGTGGCACATACAACAAAAAAGAAATTATCGCAGTTGACTAAGCATTGCGTATATCTCAGTGAAAATCAAGTGTTCAGTGAAATCTGGACACTTGTTTTTTTGTTCTTTTCTTGATTTTTATAGATGTTTTTAGTATATTAGTATATGATGTCTAAGTTTACTATATGACAGATATTGGAAATGGAAGGGAATCTTATGAGCGAATATGTAAAAGTAGCAGTAGATGCTATGGGCGGTGATAATGCACCGGTGGAAATTATAAAAGGTGCGGTGCAGGCAATTAACGAAAGCAGTAAAGTCAAAGTATATCTGGTAGGCATGCAGGACGTGCTGGAAAAGGAACTGGCTGGATATACCTACGATAAAGAACAGTTGGAAGTAGTTCCAGCAACTGAGATTATTGAGACAGCAGAACCACCGGTTATGGCAATCCGTAAGAAGAAGGATTCTTCTCTGGTAAAGGCACTGAATCTGGTAAAAGATGGCACCTGTGATGCGTATGTATCGGCAGGAAGTACCGGAGCGACTCTGGTAGGAGGTCAGGTACTGGTAGGAAGAATCAAGGGCGTGGAAAGACCACCGTTAGCACCGTTGATTCCGACAGAGAAAGGCTGTGCCTTACTGATTGACTGTGGTGCCAATGTAGATGCAAGGCCATCGTATCTGGTACAGTTTGCCAAGATGGGTTCTATCTATATGGAAAATGTAATGGGGGTAAAGAACCCAAAGGTTGGTATCGTGAATATTGGTGCCGAGGAAGAGAAGGGAAATGCCCTCGTAAAGGAAACCTTCCCTTTATTAAAAAATTGTCCGGATATTAATTTTATCGGTAGTGTGGAGGCAAGGGATATTCCTGCAGGTGCTGCGGATGTTATTGTATGTGAAGCGTTTGTAGGAAATGTTATTCTGAAAACCTATGAAGGAGTCGGAGCTACTTTAATTAAGAAAGTAAAAGCTGGCATGATGACATCCTTAAGAAGTAAAATTGGTGCCCTTTTGGTAAAACCGGCATTGAAGAATACTTTAAAACAGTTTGATTTGGAGCAGTATGGCGGTGCGCCGATGCTTGGTCTGAAAGGTCTTGTAGTAAAGACCCACGGAAGCTCTAAGGCGGTAGAGATTAAGAATTCTATTCTGCAGTGTATTACCTTTACCGAGCAGAAGATTAACGAGAAGATTAAGGAAAAGATTGGTGCCGAGCAGCTTGTTGCCAAAGAGGATTAAGATTTGTCAGAGAATACGGAAGGTTGGCTACAGATATGGAGTTTGATAAGTTAAGAGAAGTAATTGCAAGTGTCTTAAGTGTAGACCCGAATGAGATTACACCACAGACTACCTTTTTAGAGGACCTTGGTGCGGATTCCCTGGATGTGTTTCAGATTGTTATGGCAATCGAGGAAGCATTTGATATCCAGATTCCCGCCGAAAAAGCAGAACATATAACAACAGTGGAAGAAGCAGTTGCATTAATTAAAAGTTCTATGGAAATGAAATAAGGAAAAGCCCTTTCCATGCAGAAGGGGCTTTTTACTTGGAATGCATGGATGGAGGATTCCGATAATGGATGATAAGCTGAAAGAACTGGAAGAAAAGATTGGATATACCTTTCAGGATAAAATGCTGTTAAAGCAGGCATTGACCCATAGTTCTTATGCCAATGAACAGAAGATTAACAAACACAGAGACTACGAAAGACTGGAGTTTCTGGGCGATGCGGTACTGGAGCTGGTAAGCAGTGAATTTATGTATAAGGAGTATCCTGATTTACCGGAAGGAAAACTGACGAAGCTGCGCTCCTCCATTGTATGCGAACCGGCGCTGGCATTCTGTGCCAGGACATTTTCCTTAGAGCAGTATATGTATCTGGGAAAAGGGGAAGAAGCCACCGGTGGAAGAAGCAGGGATTCGATAGTTTCCGACGTGATGGAGGCTACGATTGGAGCGGTCTATTTAGACAGCGGTCTGGAAGAAGCCAGAAAATATATTCACCGGTTTGTACTGTCTGATTTGGAGCACAAACAGCTTTTCTACGATGCTAAGACGATTCTCCAGGAAATGATTCAGCAGGATAACGAAGGTACCTTAAGCTATGAACTGATACGGGAAGAAGGTCCGGAGCATGCCAAGGCATTCGTGGTAGAAGCACGGGTAAATGGTAAGACGGTTGGAAGTGGAAAAGGACATTCCAAGAAGGCGGCAGAACAACAGGCTGCCTATGAGGTAATTTTAAAAAGAAAACAGCAGACGGCTACTGTGAAAAAATAAACGAGGGGTATATATGTATTTAAAAAGCATTGAAGTACATGGATTCAAATCCTTTGCGAACAAGATAAATTTTAAGTTCCACAATGGTATTACAGGCATTGTAGGACCTAACGGCTCCGGTAAGAGTAATGTGGCAGATGCAGTCAGGTGGGTTCTTGGAGAACAGCGTGTGAAACAGCTTCGAGGGGCATCCATGCAGGATGTCATCTTTTCAGGAACCGAGATGCGTAAGCCTTTGGGATATGCATATGTGGCAATTACACTGGATAATGCAGACCGTCAGCTTGCGATTGATTTTGACGAAGTTACCGTATCCAGAAGACTGTACCGTTCCGGTGAAAGTGAATATATGATTAATGGGGCAGTATGCCGTCTGAAGGATGTCAATGAATTGTTCTATGATACCGGTATCGGTAAGGAAGGCTATTCCATTATCGGACAGGGACAGATTGATAAAATTCTTAGTGGCAAGCCGGAGGAACGAAGGGAACTTTTCGACGAAGCTGCTGGTATTGTAAAGTTTAAACGAAGAAAGTATGCAGCCCAGAAGAAGTTAGAAGATGAGAAGCAGAATCTGCTGCGTGTCAATGATATCCTGTCAGAATTGGAAAAACAGACTGGACCTTTGGAGAAACAGTCTGAGAAAGCCAAAGTTTATTTAAAGAAAAAAGAAGAATTGAAAACTCTGGATGTCAATGTTTTCCTGTTAGAGAATGTGCGTGTCAGGGGACAGTTGGAAGAACTGGAAGGCAAACTGCAGATTGCCAATGGTGATTTGGACGATACCAGCCAGAAATATGAGAATATCAAGGAAGAATACGAACAGGTGCAGAGCCAGATAGAAAGTCTGGATGCTGCAATTGAAGCAGCTCGTTCTACCTTGACGGATACCGGTGTTATGCGCTCTAAGCTGGAGGGTGAAATTAACGTGTTAAAGGAGCAGATTCACTCTGTAGAGGGAAACGAAGAGCATTTACACAATCGCAGCAGGAGTATTCAGGAGCAGATTGACGAAAGGCAGAAGGAGAAAGACGTCATTCTGGCAGAAAAGACAGAGATTGATGGTAAGCTGGAACAACTGGAACTGGCAAGGAGCGAAGCCAAAACCTTGCTGGAAGAGACCCAACAGAAAATCACGGAATTAAATACCAACATTGAAAGTGGAAAAAATACCATTATTGATGCCCTGAATAATCGTGCTACCATTAAGTCCAAGATGGGACGTTATGATACCATGTTGGAGCAGATTAATATTCGTAAGGCAGAACTTAATTCCAGACTGCTGCGGGCAAAATCTGACGAGGCAGCCAATGCAGAGAACATCAGACAGTTAGAAGAAAGCTTTGAAGCTGTCAATGTGGTAATACGGGAACTGAATGAAAAACAGGAAACCATGGAAGAACAACTGGTATCTATCCGGGAAGAACTGGCCAATAAAGACCAGAAGCTGCGGGATACCCAGGTGTTATACCATCAGGAAAAATCCAAATTGGAAGCTCTCTCCAATTTAACAGAGCGTTACGACGGCTATGGCGGCAGTGTCAAGGCGGTCATGGAGAAGAAAGACAGTGAGAAGGGAATTGTAGGTGTTGTGGCAGATATCATTCAGGTAGATGCCCGATATGAGACAGCTATTGAGACAGCCCTCGGTGGTAATATTCAGAATATCGTTACTGAGGAAGAAGAAACAGCCAAGCGGATGATTGGGTATCTGAAAAAGGCAAGAGCAGGACGTGCTACCTTCTTACCGCTGACCAGTATTACCCATCCCCAGGAATTTAAGAATCCGGAAGCCTTGAAAGAAAATGGCGTTATCGGTATGGCGGATGAGTTGGTTAAGGTTGATAAGAAGTACCAGAATGTGGCAAAGGCAATGTTAGGTCGTATTGTAGTTGTGGATAATGTGGACAATGCCGTCAAGATTGCCAGAAAATTTGATTATGGTATCCGTATGGTAACTTTGGAGGGAGAACTGCTTGTTCCCGGCGGTGCCATCAGCGGTGGTGCTTTTAAGAATAACTCTAATCTGTTAGGAAGAAGACGGGAGATAGAGGAACTGGCACAGAAAGTAAAACAGTACGTGGTGCAGATAGACGGACTGTTGAATGCAATCGAAGAGACAAAGAAGAAGAGAAATCACATGCGTATGGAACTGGAAGACATTAAGGGGCAGTTACAGCGCAAGTTTATTGAACAGAATACCGCCAGAATGAATGTGATTCAGGCAAAGGATAAGCAGTCTGCGGTAGAAGAAGGCTTTGGGGAATTAAAGAATGAGGAGCAGGATATTGCACTGCAGATTAGCGAGATTCAGGCAGGCAAGGATGAAATTGTCAGGGAACTGGCAGACTCCGAATCCTTAGAAAAAAACATTGAAGTACAGATTAAAGAATTCCAGGGAGAACTGGAAGGAAAACGTGTCGAGGAATCCGAACAGTCTTCCAAGGTGTCTGAGTGGGATGTGGAAGTGGAAAAGATGCGCCAGAGCGCAGATTTCCAGCGACAGAATCTGGAGCGCGTAGACCATGAGATTGCAAGACATACCGAGGAGTTGACTGAAGTACAGGAAGGCTTACACCTTGGCAAAGAAGAAGTGGAGCGCAAGAAGGAAAGTATCCTGGAAATCGAGAAAACCATTGCCGCATCCGAAACTGCCCAGACCGATGCAGAAAAGAAACTGAAAGAGGACATTGTTACCAAGGAAGAGTTATCCGGTAAACAGAAGAACTTCTTCCATACAAGGGAAGAACTGTCAGAACGGATGACCGCACTGGATAAGGAAGTATATCGTCTCAACAGCCAGAAGGAGCGGATGGAGGAATCCATAGAGTCACAGATTAACTATATGTGGAATGAATATGAGATTACTTTATCCGATGCAGAGTCCATGAAGGATGATGAGATGAATGACCTTCCGGCAATGAAGAAGGACATCAGTGCCTTGAAAGACCAGATTAAGAAACTGGGGGATGTAAACGTAAATGCCATTGAGGATTATAAGAACCTGATGGAACGATATACCTTCCTGAAAACACAGCATGATGATTTGGTAGAAGCAGAGAAAACATTGACAGGCATCATTGAAGAACTGGATACTTCCATGCGTAAGCAGTTTAATGAGAAGTTTTCAGAAATCAACCGGGAGTTTGACAAGGTGTTCAAGGAACTTTTTGGTGGTGGTAAAGGCACATTGGAACTGATAGCGGATGAGGATGTACTGGAAGCAGGTATCCGTATCATCGCCCAGCCACCGGGAAAGAAACTGGTAAATATGATGCAGATGTCCGGTGGGGAGAAATCCCTGACGGCGATTTGTCTGTTGTTTGCCATTCAGAACCTGAAACCATCCCCATTCTGTCTGTTGGATGAGATTGAGGCGGCGCTGGATGAGAATAATGTAGCCCGCTTTGCAAAATACTTACATAAATTAACAAAAAACACACAGTTTATTGTCATTACGCACAGACGTGGTACAATGGAGAAAGCAGACAGACTTTATGGTATTACCATGCAGGAGAAAGGTGTTTCTACGTTAGTAAGTGTTAATTTGATTGATAAGGAATTGGATGATTGATGAGTGAAGAAAAGAAAGGCTTTTTCAGCAGACTAAAAGAAGGTCTTACCAAGACCAGGAACAACATTGTACATGGAATTGATTCGGTGTTCAGCGGCTTTTCCAGTATTGATGATGACTTCTATGAAGAACTGGAAGAGATTCTCATTATGGGAGACATCGGGGTAAGGGCAACGGATGAAATTATCGAGAAGTTAAAGAAACAGGTTAAAGAAAACCATATCAAGGAACCGGCAGCCTGTAAGGATTTCCTGATACAAAATATCAAGGAACAGATGCAGGTAGGGGAGACTGCTTATGAATTCGAGCATGAGCAGTCTGTTGTACTGGTTATTGGCGTGAATGGCGTAGGAAAGACCACCACCGTTGGCAAACTGGCAGGCAAGCTGAAGGCGCAAGGCAGAAAGGTCCTGATAGCGGCAGCCGATACCTTCCGTGCAGCGGCAGGGGAACAGCTATCCGAGTGGGCAAATCGTGCGGGTGTGGATATGATAGGTGGAAAAGAAGGCTCTGACCCGGCAAGTGTTATTTTCGATGCGGTCAATGCGGCAAAGGCAAGAAAAGCAGATGTACTTTTGTGTGATACCGCAGGACGACTTCATAACAAGAAGAACCTGATGGAAGAGCTGAAGAAGATTAACCGGATTATCGAAAAAGAATTTCCCAATGCCCATCGGGAGAATCTGGTTGTGTTAGATGGAACCACTGGACAGAATGCTTTGCAGCAGGCAAGGGAATTTGGAGAGGTGGCAGAACTTACCGGTATTATTTTAACCAAGATGGACGGAACCGCAAAGGGGGGTATTGCCGTGGCAATCCAGTCCGAATTACAGGTTCCGGTAAAATACATCGGTGTAGGGGAAAGTATAGACGATTTGCAGAAGTTTGATGCAGACCAGTTCGTTGATGCTTTGTTTGATGTGAAACAGGATGAGGAAGCAATGTGATTGCAAATATAATCACTATAATAGAAAAAGATAAGGAAGGGACTGGCTATGAGTACAACAGAATTATCATTGGATAAGTTTGAAGAAGCTTGTGAAAAAGTCAAAGAGGTCATTTCGGAAACCAAATTAGTGTACAGCGATTATTTCAGTGCACAGACAGGCAATAAGGTTTATTTAAAACCGGAGAATATGCAGCTTACAGGTGCGTATAAATTAAGAGGTGCCTATTATAAAATCAGTACGCTGACAGACGAAGAAAGAGCCAAAGGACTGATTACCGCGTCAGCAGGCAACCATGCACAGGGGGTTGCTTATGCAGCCAAATGTTATGGTGTTAAGGCGGTAATTGTTATGCCAACCACTACACCCTTGATTAAGGTAAACCGTACCAAAGGTTACGGTGCAGAAGTCGTCCTTTATGGAGATGTGTATGACGAAGCCTGCGCTTATGCTTATCAGTTGGCAGAGGAGAAGGGATACACTTTCGTGCATCCTTTTGATGATTTGGATGTGGCAACCGGACAGGGAACCATTGCTATGGAGATTATCAAGGAACTTCCTCTGGTAGATTATATTCTGGTACCTATTGGCGGCGGCGGTCTTGCAACTGGTGTTTCTACGTTGGCCAAACTGTTAAATCCGAAGATTAAAGTAATTGGTGTGGAACCAGCAGGTGCAAACTGTATGCAGGAGTCCATGAAAGCGGGAAAAGTGCTTACCTTAGACCATGTTAATACCATTGCCGATGGGACAGCCGTTAAGACACCTGGCAGCAAAATATTTCCTTATGTAAGTAAGAATCTGGATGAAATTATTACCATAGAAGATGAGGAATTGGTTGTTGCTTTTCTGGATATGGTCGAAAACCATAAGATGGTAGTGGAGAATTCCGGTCTGCTTACGGTAGCGGCATTAAAGCATCTTAATGGAAAGAATAAGAAAATTGTTTCTATTCTAAGTGGTGGAAATATGGATGTGATTACCATGTCTTCTGTGGTACAGCAGGGACTTTTACTACGAGATAGAATTTTTACAGTATCCGTATTGCTGCCGGATAAGCCGGGCGAGCTTTCCAGAGTGGCAGACGTAATCGCAAAACAGAATGGTAACGTTATTAAACTGGAACATAACCAGTTCGTATCCATCAACCGGAACGCCGCAGTGGAACTTCGCATCACACTGGAGGCTTATGGCACAGAGCATAAAAACCAGATTATTGACGCTCTGCACCAGAATGGTTATCAGCCCAAATTGGTCCGTGCAAGTATTTAAGAGAGTATCCCCTTGTCCATATTAAGGAATCGAATGGTAACAGGTTGTATGAAGGAAAAGAAAAATCCGCATAATAAATATGCGGATTTTTTGGTATCTGTGTTAAAATGATAGCAAAGAAGAAACAGAGAAGAAAGGAGAGAAAACCGTGACAGCCAGAACAGAAAAAAGTGTAAAAAAATTCAAAAAAAACAAGACAGAATGGATAAAGAAATATATTATTATTACAGTAGCAGCTTTTGTCTATGCGATAGGGGTCAGTCTGTTTATTGACCCGAATAATATGGCACCGGGTGGTGTTACGGGTATCTCTATAATTATAAGCAGGCTGCTTCCTGTCAGCACAGGTACACTGATATTTATTTTAAATATCCCGATTCTGATTTTTGGAGTGTGGCGATTCGGAATCCGGTTTACTTTATCGACTATCTATGCAACTGCACTGGTATCGTTGTTTACCAATATTTTGGCGTCTTTTGGACCGGCAACCTGTGATACACTGTTAGCAGCACTGGCAGGTGGTACTTTGGTAGCGGTATCCATTGGTATGATTTTCCGGGTGGGAGCAACTACAGGTGGTATGGATATTATTGTAAAGGCAATGAAACAACGGATGCCCCATTTAAAGACAGGCATTTTGTTTTTTCTGTCAGATGCCATGATTGTAACCATATCCGGCATTGTGTTCCGGGATGTGGATGCTGCTTTATATGCGGCTATCTCCGTTATTTGCTCTTCCATTGTGATGGATGTAGTATTATATGGCAGGGATGAGGCAAAGTTACTTTATATTATCAGTGATAAACCGGAACAGATTACCAGCCGGTTACTGGAAGAACTGGATATCGGAGCTACTTTTATCAAAGGACAGGGAGCTTACAGTGGTGACCATAAGGATGTTATTATGTGTGCGGTAAAGAAGACTGTGTCCCCACGTGTGGAAGAGATTATACGGCAGGAAGACGAGGAGTCCTTCCTGATTGTTACCAGTGCTTCTGAAATTTTCGGAGAGGGCTACAAAAGCTATTTCAGCGAGCGAATTTAAAAGAAATGGGAGTTAATATGCAGGAAAATAATTTACAGAATAAGAAACGACGTAAAAAACACAGAAGAAGCGAGAACACTACTTTGATTGGTTCCATTATTTTGTGTCTGGTAACACTAAGTGCCATTACGTTATGTATGATTATGGTATTTAAGTATCGTTCTATTCAGTTAGAAAATACAGCGGTATTAAACGAATTGGATACGATAAGGCTAGAGCGGGAAGCCACTTACACCCAGGGCGAAGTGGAGGCACTTATCACAAATGCTGTGGATGAGGCCGTGGCGGAGAATACCGAAGAGACGAAGCAGGAACTGTTGAGCAGCATCAAGGAAAAGATGTTGTCCGGTGATGGAACCGTTGCCATGTTACAGTCCTTCTTTACGAATGATATTGTGCTGGCAGATGGAGGGCAGTTTTATTTTATCCCCAGATCAGATACCTTGCAGCACCATACATACGAGCCTTCCCAGTTCGTCATGGATGCCAATCAGTTTATGAACTATTATCAGGATGGGGAATTGGTGTCCCATAAGGGAATTGATGTATCCAGATACCAGGGCAGGATCGACTGGAAGAAAGTAGCGGAAGATGGGGTGGAGTATGCCTTTATCCGGGCTGGCATACGAGGCTATACCGAAGGCGAGATTCTGGAAGATGAAACCTTTGAAGACAATATGAAAGGGGCTTCCCGAAATCATATCAGCACAGGCGTTTATTTCTTCTCCCAGGCAACCAGCGTAGAGGAAGCGGAAGAAGAAGCTGCTTTCGTTCTTGAAAAAATAGAACCCTATTCCGTAACGTATCCGGTGGTTATCGATATTGAAGCAGTAAGCAGCACGAATGCCAGGACGGCTGAACTGACAGCAGAAGAAAGAACCCAGTATTGCATTGCTTTCTGTGAAAAAGTCAAAGAAGCAGGGTATACACCGATGATTTACGGAAATCTGAAAACCTTCATGCTAATGTTGGATTTGGAACAGTTGGAAGAATATGATAAATGGTTTGCAGATTATGACGATGAAATCTATTATCCGTATCAGTTTAAGATATGGCAGTACACAGACAGTGGAATGATTGAAGGAATCGAAGGCGAAGTGGATATGAACATCAGCTTTGAGGATTTATCAAATGAGTGATTGGGATTTTGAACAGTATGAAAAAACCGGATATCTGACAGAGGATTGCCGGTTGTTTCATATCAGGGACCAGGTAGAGAAAACGATAGATTTCCACTATCATGATTTCTATAAAATCATCTATTTTGTTGATGGAAGGGTTGATTACCATATTGAAGGAAAAACCTATCAATTAAAGCCCCATGATTTTGTGATGGTAGGAGCCAATGAGATTCATAAGCCGGTAATTGATACCAGTAAACCTTATGATAGGTATATTATCTATCTTTCAGATTCCTTCCTAAATCGCGGTAATGGGAAGGACGTAACCTTGCGGGAATGTTTTGAACGGGCACAGAAGATGCAGAACCGGGTTGTGCATTTTATCCCGGAAAGCTATGAAGGCATCCTGGGCAGTCTGTTGAAGATAGAACAGATTGGGAAGCAGGCAGGGCAGTATTTAAATGAAATATTACTGGAAGCAGCATTTCTGGAATTTATGGTGCTGTTTAACCGAAGTATTGTGAGTCAGCCCCAGGCGTTTATTGCCACTACCGTTTATCATGAAAAGGTAGTGGATGTGGTAGCTTATATTCAGGAACATTTAGACCAGGAACTGGATGTAGATACCCTGGCAGAAAAATTTTACATCAGTAAATATTACTTGATGCGGCAGTTTAAACTGGCAACCGGGTATTCTATCCACCAGTATATCAATGAGAAAAGAATTCTGGCAGCCAGACGGATGATTCTGGCAGGAATGCCACCATCCAAGGCGTGCTATGAATGTGGTTTTCATGATTATTCCACTTTTGCCAGACGATTTAAGGAGATTTTACAGGTTTCCCCTTCCAAATTAGGGTTGTAATGAACCATTCAGCTAACACTTACATCACATATTCATTCCTGTAAGCAGGATGCCTGTGCTATAAGGGCTATGGCGGAACTGGTAATTTTATGTTTTAAATGAGGTGCACAGGTTGTGTTAAGACAGGGAATCATGTAAAATATGGACAGAATGAAAATGTGAGGACAGACGGCAGAAGAAAGGCGGAGAAAACAGATGAAATATGAATTTGAAGGAACCGTAGAATTCAGGGAGAATGAGAATACCATAGCAGTTCCCTTTAATGTTTGGGAAGTTTGTGAGAAAGTGGGGGATGCACCGGTAAGGGTATGCTTTGATGACGTGTGCTTTATCTGTGAACTGGTACCAAGAGGGCAGGGGTATTATGATATTCCGGTAAGTCAGGAAATATTAGCGAAGGTTACTCTGGGAAAGAAATACAGAATGTCCATTGAAATCGTGGGAAATGTAGTTGCAATCGGTGCAGACAGCCCATATAGCGTAGAGCATCCTATCAGACATATTGATAAGGTTGACCTGGTAACACAACCATGGGATGGTCTGTGCGGACAGTCCTGTATTGCCATGATTGCAGGAACAACTCTGGATGAGGCATCTGATATTATGAAGTGCAGGGAATGGCAGGCAAATATGAGTAAGATGATTGCGACGTTGGAATACCTGGGTATCCGGCATGCAGACAGGATTGTCTATACTCTTGGAAAAGAAACAGAACTTCCAAAGTGCTGTATCATAATGGAAAAGATGGGAAGATACAGTCATTATCTGGTAGGCTTTGAAGGAAAATACTATGACCCGAACTTAGGAATCTTAAAAGAATTTGATTTAAGCCAAGTGATTGGTTATTTGGAAATTATTACCGACTAGGAAGAAAAAGGTGGTGTCAAGAAAAAATACTTGACACTATCTTTTTTCTATTGTAAACTATCCAAGGTCAGAGTATTTAAGGCTTTGATAGAGGTTTATCATGGAAAAAATCGTAGAACAGGGTTTATTGTATGATTTCTATGGAGAGCTTTTGACAGAACACCAGCAACAGATATATGAAGGCGTTGTATACGATAACTTGTCTTTGGGGGAGATAGCCCAGGAACAGGGAGTCAGCCGTCAGGCAGTACACGATATTATCAAACGGTGTGATAAGCTGCTTCAGGGATATGAGGAAAAACTTCAACTGGTAAGCAAATTTACCAGAATCAAAGAAAAGATATCCCAGATTAACCAGCTGTCCCAGGCTTATGAGCAGGAGGGCAGGAGCGTCGAACAGGGAACATACACAAGACAAATCCGGCAACTGTCGGATGAAATATTACAGCAGTTGTAACAACGTAATCGGATGGGAAGGACATGAATCCAGATGGCATTTGAAAGTCTCACAGATAAACTTCAGAATGTATTTAAGAACCTGCGGGGCAAGGGCAGGCTGACGGAAGAGGACGTTAAGGTTGCTTTGAAAGAAGTAAAGATGGCTCTTCTGGAAGCAGATGTAAACTTCAAGGTTGTAAAGCAGTTTGTAAAAGCTGTGGAAGAACGTGCTATCGGTGCGGATGTGCTGAACGGATTGAATCCGGGGCAGATGGTTATCAAGATAGTAAACGAGGAAATGGTATCCCTGATGGGGTCTGAAACCACAGAAATTACCTTACAGCCCGGAAAAGCCATTACCGTGATTATGATGTGTGGTCTGCAGGGTGCAGGTAAGACAACCACCACTGCGAAGATTGCAGGCAAGCTGAAATTGAAAGGCAAGAAACCACTGTTAGCAGCCTGTGATGTATATCGTCCGGCGGCAATCAAGCAGTTACAGATTAATGGTGAGAAACAGCAGGTAGAAGTTTTCTCCATGGGAGAGAACCATAAACCGGTCAATATTGCCAAAGCAGCGGTTGAGCATGCACAGAAGAACGGACATAATGTGGTGATTCTGGATACGGCGGGCCGTCTTCACATTGATGAAGACATGATGGCGGAGTTACAGGAAATCAAAGAGAATGTAACCGTGCACCAGACCTTACTGGTAGTTGATGCCATGACTGGACAGGATGCCGTAAATGTAGCCAAGGATTTCGATGAAAAAGTTGGCATAGATGGTGTCATCTTATCCAAGATGGATGGTGATTCCAGGGGTGGTGCGGCACTTTCTATCAAAGCCGTTACCGGCAAACCGATTCTGTACATTGGTATGGGGGAGAAATTATCCGATTTGGAGCAGTTTTATCCCGACAGAATGGCAAACCGAATCTTAGGGATGGGCGATGTGCTGACTCTTATCGAGAAGGCGCAGCAGAACATTGACATTGATGCCGAGAAAGAAAAGCAGATGGCTGCCCGCATGAAGAAAGGTAAGTTCGATTTTGAGGACTACCTGGAAAGCATGAAGCAGATGCGTAATATGGGAGGTCTTTCCAGTATCTTAAGCATGATGCCTGGTATGGGTAAGCAGATGGGCGATATTGAGTCCATGGTAGATGAGAAGCAGCTTGCCAGAATGGAAGCCATTGTGCTCAGCATGACACCCCAGGAAAGACAGAATCCAAAGCTGTTAAATCCCAGCAGGAAACATCGTATTGCGAGAGGCGCAGGAGTAGATATTGCGGTAGTAAACCGTTTTATCAAGCAGTTTGAACAGTCCCAGAAGATGATGAAGCAGATTCCCGGTATGATGGGTGGCAAGAGAGGAAGAGGCATGTTCGGCGGTATGAAGTTCCCGTTCTAAGAGGGACAGTGATTTAGTGAAGTTTAGAAGTGATATCATTTCTATTCAAAATATAAAGAATAATTTAACACATGGAGGCAAAGAAAATGGCAGTAAAAATCAGATTAAGAAGAATGGGACAGAAGAAATCTCCTTACTACAGAATCGTAGTTGCAGATTCCAGAGCACCTAGAGACGGAAGATGTATCGAAGAAATCGGAACATACGACCCTAACACAGACCCAAGCACCTACAAAGTTGATGAAGAAGCAGCTAAGAAATGGTTAGCAAGCGGTGCTCAGCCTACAGAAGTGGTAAGCAGAATTTTCAAAAATGCAGGTATTGTTAAATAATTCATTTTATGAAACAGTTTAGCAGTAACATGTGAATATCTGGCTTTTGGAGGTGGACTATGAAAGAATTAGTTGAAGTGATTGCAAAAGCTCTTGTAGAAAATCCAGATGAAGTTGTTGTAACAGAGAAAGAAGATGGCAAGAATGTTGTTGTCGAGCTTCACGTTGCAGCTTCTGACATGGGTAAAGTTATTGGTAAACAAGGCCGGATTGCAAAAGCAATCCGTTCCGTTGTAAAAGCAGCATCATCCAAAGACAATAAGAGAGTGGATGTAGAAATCATCTGACATACAGCCTCATGGAGTTATCTGTGAGGCTTTTGTGTTAGGAAAGAGGAAATTTATGATTCAGGAATTACAGGTGGGGGTTATCACACAGACCCATGGTATCCGGGGCGAGGTAAAGGTTTTTCCGACTACGGATGATGCCAACCGGTTTAAGAAGTTAAAGGAAGTCATCGTGGAAACAGGCAAAGAGCGGCTGATTATGGAAATTGAAAGTGTCAAATTTTTCAAACAGTTTGCTATCCTGAAATTCAAAGGCTATGATTCCATTAATGATATTGAGAAGTACAAAAATGCAAAGCTTCTGGTTACCAGGGATAAGGCAGTCAGATTACGGAAAGATGAGTATTTTGTAGCAGATTTGATTGGGATGCAGGTGCTGACAGAGGATGGCACACACTTTGGCTGTCTGAAAGATGTAATGGCAACAGGGGCCAATGATGTGTATGTGATAGACAGGGAAGACGGCACAGAAGTACTGATACCGGCAATTAGAGAGTGCATCCTGAAGATAAATATGGAAGAGAATTGTATGACAATCCATGTAATGGAAGGTCTTTTATAGAGAAAACAGGTCGTTAGAGAAAAGACAGACAAGAAAGATGGGAGGCAGCATGATTCATTTTCATATTCTGACGCTTTTTCCGGAGATGGTCATGCAGGGGCTGAATACCAGTATTCTTGGGAAGGCAGTAGAACGGCAGTATATAGCAATTGAAGCCGTTAATATCAGGGATTATACTCAAAATAAGCATGGAAAGGTAGACGATTATACCTATGGCGGTGGTGCCGGTATGTTGATGCAGGCGCAGCCGGTTTACGATGCTTTTCAGTCCGTTATACAGAAGCTGGCACCGGAGAAGAAAAAACGGGTTATTTATGTGACGCCCCAGGGACAGACATTTCATCAGGGGCTGGCGCAGGAGCTGGCACAGGAGGAAGAACTGATTTTTCTATGTGGACATTATGAGGGGATTGATGAGCGGGTCTTAGAGGAAATCGTGACAGACGAGATTTCCATAGGCGATTATGTACTGACCGGCGGAGAGCTGCCGGCGATGGTTATGATAGATGCCATAGCAAGGCTGGTGCCGGGGGTACTCCATAATGGAGAGTCTGCTGTGACGGAATCCTTTGACAATGGTCTGTTGGAATATCCACAATATTCCAGACCGGAGATATGGCATGATAAGAAAGTGCCGGAGGTTTTGCTAAGCGGCAACCATGCCAAAGTGGAGGAATGGCGGTTAGGGCAGTCTTTGGAGCGTACCAGACAGAGAAGACCGGATTTGTATGAGGCTTATATGACAGCCCATCCTCCGGTGGAGAAGAAGAAACGGAGGAAAAAGCAGAAACCTTCGGAAACTATGGAAGAACAGACGTAAAAAATTACGGATGTATTATAAAAAATGGTTGCAATTTCTATTGCAATGTGGTAATTTATTAATGTTGTGAAAAAAGATGGTCCTCTGTTACAAAACGTATTAAGAACATCCATATCATTTAGGAGGCAAAACAATGAACGAGATTATTAAAGAAATTGAAGCAGCACAGTTAAAAGAAGCAGTTGGTGGATTTGAAGTTGGTGATACTGTTAAAGTATACGGTAAAATCAAAGAAGGTAACCGTGAGAGAGTTCAGGTTTTCGAAGGTACTGTATTAAAAATCCAGGGCGGAAGCAATAGACAGACTTTCACAGTTAGAAAAATATCAAATGGTGTTGGTGTAGAGAAGACCTGGCCTATGCATTCTCCGAATGTTGAGAAAGTAGAAGTAGTAAGAAAGGGTAAAGTAAGACGTGCAAAACTGAACTACTTAAGAGCCCGTGTAGGTAAGAAAGCAAAGGTTAAAGAGTTAGTAAAATAATTCAGCAAGATGGGAAACAGATGTCCTGAAAAGGACATCTGTTTTTTGTTATGTCGATGAGGCAAATGCAAGCACTGGTGCGTGTGCGTTTGCCGACTACTAATCAGGGTGAGATTCACAAAGCGTATCCCGGCTCTGTAATGATGTATTTTGTCTCTGTTATAGCTTTACCCGGTAAGATATGCTATACTATGTAAGTTAAGGCAGTTGGAATAAGGAGTGTACAAAGTTGGCGAGAAGAAAAGGCTTAACCTTTTATCAGAAAAAGAAAAAATTAAATTCCAAAGTGATTAAAGATGTGCTGGAGGTATTTATTGGCAGTGTGGCTGCTGTTTTTCTGGCAGTGGTCATTATCTATTCTGTTGGAATGCGAACCAGTGTGATAGGAGATTCTATGGAACCGGCGTTGTGGAACGGACAGGAGATACTGATTAACCGGATGGGTTATAAACTGTCGACGCCGAAGCGGGGAGATGTGATTGTATTTTTACCCAATGGAAATGAAAATGCCCATTACTATGTGAAACGGGTTATCGGGCTTCCTGGGGAGAAGGTGCTGATAGAGAATGGAAATGTATATATTGACGGACAGCTGCTGGAGGAAGACGATACTTATGATAAGATAAGTGATGCGGGAATTGCCCAGACAGAAATGGAACTTGGTAATGACGAATACTTTGTACTGGGAGATAATCGTAACAGCAGTGAAGACAGCCGTTCCGGCAATATCGGTCCGGTCAACAAGGACACAATTATTGGAAAAGCATGGTTCCACATGGCAACGGAAGAAGAAGGTATAGGATTGATTGAGTAACAGAAAGGAAGAAAAGAATGAATTATCAGTGGTATCCAGGGCATATGACGAAAGCAAAGCGCATGATGCAGGAAAACATTGGACTGATTGATTTAGTCATAGAGGTGGTGGATGCAAGAATTCCACTCAGTAGCAGAAACCCGGACATTGACGAACTGGGTAAGAACAAAGCCAGATTAATTCTGTTAAACAAATCAGATTTGGCAGACCCAAAAGAAAACCAGGTATGGATAGAATATTTTAAGAAAAAGGGATTTTATGTATTGGAAATCAATGCCAAATCAGGACAAGGGTTAAAAGCCCTTCATGGTATGGTACAGGAAGCCTGTAAAGAAAAGATAGAAAGAGACCGCCGAAGAGGGATTAAAAATCGTCCGGTTCGTGCTATTGTAGTAGGGATTCCAAATGTTGGAAAATCTACGTTTATCAATTCCTTTGCCGGAAAAGCCTGTACGAAGACGGGAAATAAGCCGGGCGTTACGAAAGGAAAGCAATGGATACGTTTAAACAAGGATTTGGAGCTGCTGGATACACCAGGCATTTTGTGGCCTAAATTTGAGAGCGAGGAAGTGGGAAGAAATCTTGCTTTTATCGGTTCCATGAATGATGAAATTCTTCAGATTACAGAGCTTGCGATGGATCTGATTGCTTATATGCAGATAAAATACAACAAACTGTTATGCGAAAGATTCCAAATAAGCGAAGAGGAGACTTTTACACCGGAGCAGATACTGACTCATATCTGTGAGAACAGAAAGTGTTATAAGAAAGGGCAGGAGCCTGATTATGAGAAGGCAGCCGCACTTCTTGTGGACGATTTCAGAAGTGGCAGAATCGGTAGAATCACACTGGAAATGCCAGGAGAAGAAGACAGATAAAAGGGCAGTCTGAGGGGAGTAGAAGAGAATTGAGGAGAAGATTATGAAAAAGGTTCTGAAGGAAATATTGAGTACAAGTCTGTACCTGTTGGTGGTATTGTGTGCCGTGTATCTGGTCATTCACTATGTGGGACAGAGAACGCAGGTGGAAGGGCGTTCCATGGAGCCGACCCTGGAGGATGGCAATAACTTGATTGTTGATAAGATATCCTACCGGTTCCACGACCCGGAGCGGTTTGATATTATTGTGTTCCCGTTCCAGTATGATAAAAATACTTTCTATATCAAGCGTATTATCGGATTGCCAGGGGAAACGGTGCAAATCGATGATGAGGGGAACATCTATATTGACGGCGAGATACTTGCCGAAGGTTATGGCAAAGAAGTGATAGAGAACCCGGGTCGGGCAAGGGAGCTTATTACACTTGGTGATGATGAGTACTTTGTGATGGGCGATAACCGGAATAACAGTTCTGACAGCAGGGACCCTGCGGTGGGAAATATCAACAGGAAGGATATTATCGGAAGGGCATGGCTCAGAATATGGCCTTTTGATGAAATCGGTTTTATTAAACACAGATAGTACCTGGAATAGTATCGTACCGGGAAAGATAACAGAAGTGATACCATGTGAAAAGCACGCAGAAATGGAGAAGATTATGGCAGAAGCGATAGCGTCCATAAAAGAAAAATTGCAGGCAGCCAGCATAGAGGAGCTGCCTGCCTTATTTCACAGCTACGAACAGGATGAACGGGCGGGGGTGCAGGCAGCTATAGAGAAGGCAAAGAAACGGATTACCGCCTACGAAAAGGAACTTGTCCGATGTGAAGTATTAAAAAAATATGAGAAAGAGTATGCCTGTTATGGACATATCTGTGGTATTGACGAAGTAGGAAGAGGACCCCTTGCTGGACCAGTTGTGGCAGGAGCGGTTATTTTACCGAAAGATTGTGACATTTTATATATCAACGATTCGAAGAAATTATCCGAAAAAAAGAGAGAAGAGCTTTATGATGTCATCATGGAAAAAGCCGTTGCCGTAGGACTGGGATACAGTACCCCGGAACGGATTGATGAAATCAATATTTTACAGGCAACCTATGAGGCTATGCGGCAGGCAATCGGTGCCCTTGCGGTAACACCGGATATTCTGTTAAATGATGCTGTTACGATTCCACAGGTGGAAATCAGACAGGTGCCGATTATCAAAGGGGATGCCAAGAGTATTTCTATCGGTGCTGCCAGTATCATAGCCAAGGTTACAAGGGACAGGCTGATGGTACAGTATGACGAAATCTATCCGGAATATGGGTTTGCTTCCAACAAAGGCTATGGTGCCCAGGTACATATTGAAGCTCTTAAAAAATACGGACCCTGTCCGATTCACAGGAAAACATTTATTACACATTTTTGTTGACAGGAAACAGTTGAGGTAAACAGTTGAATCTTGGAAGTATTTTTAAAAGAGAGAATCAAAATATTTCGGCAAATGATGCGGTAAGGCTGGCAGAGCAGATGACAAAGGGAGAGCGAAGCTACCGGCTGCAGAGTGAAATCAGAGGGTTGGTGCCAGGGCAGACTCTCCAAGGAGAAGTGGTTTCCAGGAACGGCACTTCCATCCAGCTTGCCCTGGCAGGAGATTTACTGCTCAATGCCAGAGTAAATCAGAATATTGATATTACGCCGGGACAGAGCATGAGTTTCGAGGTAATGAGTAACCGGGGAGGGACACTGTCTCTATCACCCCTGTATGCCAATATGGCAAACGAGGCAACGATTGTGCGGGCACTGGATGCGGCGGGACTGCCGGAAACCGCTGTCAATAAGGAAATGGTTGCCAAGATGATGGAAGAAGGGATGCCCATCGACAAGGAAACCATTGCCAATATGAGCAGAACCTTACTGGAATTCCCGGACCGAAGGATGGAAACTCTGTTGCAGATGACAAGACTGGGGCTGCCGGTCACAGAAGAAAATATCGAACAGTTTGAATTATACCGGAATAACCAGCATCAGATACTGGGGGCGGCACAGGATATCGGCAGGCAGTTACCCCAGGTATTGCAGGAATTGCTGGCAGAAGGCAAAGGGGACAAAGCGCTTGTTCTGTTAAACCAGATAGAGCAGATATTTGTCCAGGACACAGATGGGACAACAGGAGAAGAACAGCCAGTTATCGGGGAGAATCCTACTGATGGCAAGGAAAGCACAGCAGGACAGCAGGGGCAGACTGTGGTTATTACAGAGGGGGAAGGACAGGTTCTTGCCCAAGAACAGCCTCTTCTGGAAACGCCGGAAAAAGAAAGTGCACAGGCCGGAGCAAAAGAAACCGCAGGAAAGCTGAAAGTTACTCCGGAAGGAGAAGCTGCAGCCGATGGAAAAATGGTTATTGATACGGAGAAAAACCTGACCGGACAGCTCAAGGAGCTGTTCCAGAGGGTACTTTCCGGTAAACTGCCGTCAGCCACACTGGAGCGGGCATTGGAAAGTAGAGAAGTGCAGAAAGGTTTTCAGGAGCTGATAACGAAGCAATGGCTGATTGAGCCGGATGAGGTAGCCCAGAAGAAAGAGATGGAACAGCTTTATGAACGGGTCAGGGAACAGACCATGCGGCTGCATGAAGCTATACAGATGGCAGATAAGGCAGCTACCCCATTAGGGAAGAGTGTACAGACCATGCAGAACAATGTGGACTTTATGAACCAGCTAAACCATATCTTTACCTATATCCAGCTTCCACTGAAAATGGCGGGTAACCAGGCACATGGCGATTTATACGTCTATACCAATAAGAAGAACCTGGCAGCAAAGGATGGCAACGTAAGTGCCTTGCTTCACCTGGACATGGAACATCTGGGACCCACCGATGTTTATGTATCCATGCAGCGGAGTAAGGTCAGCACTAATTTTATATTGCAGGATGAGAGTGCTTTAACGTTGATAGAAGAGCATATTGATTTACTGGACAAGCGGTTAATGAAAAAGGGATATTCCCTGAAAGCGCAGTTCCAGATAAAGGAGAGGGAAGAGGAAGTGGAGCAGGGTATCTTACAGACTATGTTGGAACAGAGTAAGAATATTTCGGTGCTCAGTAAGACTTCCTTTGATATGCGCGCATAAAGATAACCGAAACACAGAACAAGGCGGTGATAGCGGATGGAAGAAAAGAATAGGAAGCCAAAACAGGCGATTGCCCTGGAATATAATCCAGAAGAGGAAGCCCCGCGTATTATTGCCTCCGGGCGGGGCGCGTTGGCAGAACGGATTATCGAGAAAGCGAAAGAAGCAGATGTACCGATTCACAGGGATGATAAGCTGGCAGATACCCTGTCACGTCTGGAAATTGGAGACATGATTCCACCGGAACTGTATGAAGTGGTGGCAGAGATTTTAATCTTCGTAGATTCCATGGATAGGATTAAAGCCAAGATGGATAAGGTAACCTAAAAGACAGAAGAAAACGGATATTCGAAAAAAGAGTATTGTAAAAGGGAAACAGATGAATACAAGAAAAACAGGGGCACAGAAGGAAGAACAGGTCTGTGCTTATTTACTATCACAGGGTGTGATTATCAGAGAACGGAATTTCAGGTGCCGGCAGGGCGAGATAGATATTATCGGAGAAACGGATGGCTACCTGGTATTCTTTGAGGTAAAGTACCGGAGCAGCGCGGTAAAGGGACATGCTGCAGAAGCAGTAGGAGCAGCCAAACAAAGAACCATCTGCAGGGTCTGTGATTATTACCGGTATACCAGACGCTTTCCGGAAACCACACCGGTTCGGTTTGATGTGATAACCCTGGAGGCAGGAAACCTTACCTGGATAAAAAATGCATTTATGTATAGAATGAGAGGATGACCGATGGAAGTATACAGACATAAGAATCCAATCCCCATGAGACAGAACCGGAAAGGAGAGGTAGAATATCTTACCTTTCCGCTATTAGAGCAGACCGGACTTGTGCGGCACCTGTTTTCTACCAGATTAGGCGGTGTCAGTGAAGGTATTTATGAGTCTATGAACCTAAGCTACAGCAGAGGAGACAAAAAAGAAGCGGTAGACGAGAATTATAGAAGAATTGCAAACATATTAGACTGTCAGGTAGAACAGATAGTCTGTTCCGACCAGACTCATACGACCAATCTTCGTGTTGTCGGCAGGGAGGATGGTGGAAAAGGCATTATAAGGGCCAAAGACTATACCGATGTGGATGGTCTTCTAACCGATGAGAGAAATATTGTGCTGGCAACCTTTTATGCTGACTGTGTGCCACTTTATTTTGTAGATACGAAGAAGAAAGCCATTGCCCTTGCTCATTCCGGCTGGAGAGGGACGGTAAATCGTATGGGCAGATGCGTGGTAGATAAAATGAAAGCAGTTTATGGAACCAGACCGGAAGATGTAGTAGCAGCCATCGGACCATCCATCTGCCAGCATTGCTATGAGGTCAGTGAGGATGTGGCAGAAGCCTTTCAGAAAGAATTTACAAAAACAGGACAGGCAGAGCAGGTTCTGACAGATAAAGGCGGGGGAAAGTATCTGTTGAATCTCTGGCGTGCTAATGAAATCATTCTTACGGAAGCAGGTATTCCGGCGACACAGATAGAAACAACCGACTTATGTACCTGCCATAACAGCCAGTACCTTTTTTCCCACCGGGCAAGCCAGGGAAAACGAGGAAATCTAGGGGCATTTTTAGGACTGCTGTAAAACAGAAGGACCACACCGGAACAAAACAGAAAGAGATAACCTGGGTAAGGGGCATCTTAATAAATACTTAAAGATTTTCCCATCTTTTCCTTTAAGTTTATATGATGTAATAAGATAACTTCATTATCCCGGTTACGAAAGAGGTGAAAGAAATGGCAAATATTTTAGTGTGTGATGATGATAAGGAGATTGTAGATGCAATTGAAATCTATCTGTTACAGGAAGGGTACCATATCTACAAGGCGTATGATGGAGAACAGGCTATCCGTATATTGAAAGAGAATACCATCCATCTGCTTCTGATTGATGTCATGATGCCTAAGATGGATGGAATCCATGCAACCATTAAAATCAGGGAATATTCCAGTATCCCGATTATCTTCCTGTCAGCCAAATCAGAGGATAATGACAAGATACTGGGCTTGAATATTGGTGCGGATGATTACATTACGAAACCATTCAATCCTCATGAGCTGGTAGCCAGAGTCAAATCCAATCTGCGTAGATATACGACTCTGGGAAATCTGAATGTGGAAAATAATGCACTGTTTCAGGTAGGCGGGCTTTGCATTAATGATGACACTAAGGAGGTTACCGTAGATGGTGAGATGGTAAAGCTGACTCCTATTGAGTACAACATCTTACTGTTGCTTGTGAAAAACTGTGGCAGAGTATTTTCCATCGACCAGATTTACGAAAGTATCTGGAACGAGGAGGCAATCGGCGCGGATAATACGGTGGCAGTACATATCAGACATATTCGGGAAAAGATTGAAATTAATCCGAAGGAACCAAGGTATCTGAAGGTCGTATGGGGAGTCGGCTACAAAATTGAGAAGCAGTAGGAAGGATACGTTATTTTACAGGCTTCGAAGGGAGAAAGAAAAGATGGGACAGGACGAGAAAGAAAAGAAACCGAAGAAGGCATCTCATGGTTTGCGGATGGTACTTCGTATCCTGCAGCATACAGCACTGGCAGTGGTGGCTTTGTCGCTGTTAGTGGTAACGCTGGGTTCTACAGTGCGTATTCAGGGATTCCGTGATGCCAAAAGTTATAGTTTGTACGCTTCAGACCAGGATAAGAAATATGAGGAATCCGAATTATTTAATAATATCTTTGGATATGCCATGGCAGATATCATCCGTGATGGAGTAGTCAGCAGCCAGTTAGAAACAGACGGTGAGTTTGATGGAATGAAGGTTGTTGACGTGACGGCTTATAATTACCGGGGAATTGGTTTGCCAGAGCAGTATGTAACGGCAGATTATTATCTGGAAGATTTGCTTAAGTGGGCAAATTACGGATATGAGTATTCCAATATAACCCTGGCAGAGGCAGAAGAAAAGGGATTCCTGGCGGATCGTACACGGGTCACAACAGTTGACCAGAATAGTCAATACTATAACACATCAGATGCCAGTTATCTGAAATCAGATATTGGAAGTTATACCTTTGTCAGTGATGTATCGGCAAACCAGTTAGTAACATCTGGTACAGACCCTGTGCTGGAAGCGTATGATGGTTATGTGGAAGGATATGGAGATGAACTTTATGGGACAGTTACAGAAGAATCCCAGATGCCAGAAGAAAATGGTTATGGGGAAGAACATGCCATTCTGATTAACCGCTATAAGACGGTAGAAGGAAAGAATATCGAGGAGTATGTATCCAACTGGGAATTGTATGATGCCTTATGTGAGAACGTAACCAAGGCGGCAGAAAGCCTTTCTTATAATTATAGTGAATATCAGGAATATAAGGACTATTACAATGCAGATAAGTCCAATGTTCGCTATATGATAGCCAAGACGGTAGGGGATAATACCCAGTATTACAGTAACATAGAAGAAAAAGCTGAAAAGGAAAGCATCCTGCAAATCATGAGTGGTAAATCAGTTTCCAGAGAAGAACAGGATGTTCTTGGTAAATATATTTATTACAGCCCTTCTGAAATGATTTATCAGACTAACACAGCCATTGCAGAGAGCACGGTAAGAAAGGTTGTCCAGGAATATGACTATGCCTATCCTGAAAATGTTAAAATTTGGATAGCGGTAGATACCAGCTATCCGGTCAGTGATGCCTTTACCCAGGGAGCAGCAGGCTTCCGTAATTACCTGCCTTACTTCTGGCAGTGGGTATGTGTGGCAGTTGTTTCCGGTGCGTTGTACCTGTTTTTGCTTATTTACCTTACCCTCAGGACAGGAAAGGACATAGATGAAGAAGGAAAGCCTTATATTCGTCTGACTGCTTTTGATAAAGTGCCCACAGAGGCAGGGGCACTGATTGGTTTTGGAGCGGCAGTTCTGATGATATGGGTACTGGTCATTGTCACAGAGCTGTTCAGCATGGATATTACTTCATTATATTTCAATGAAATGGTATACCAGAATTGGTTTAAACTGTTCCTGCTGATTAGTATATTTTTGGCAGATACGGTATTTACGTTTTTCTTCTACAGTCTGGTAAGAAGAATCAAGGCAAAGCAGTTGTGGAAGAACAGCTTTCTTTACCGGCTGATAAGAAAGTGTATTACTTTTGGCTGGGATATCTATGACAATGGTAATCTGGTGGTGCGCACCTGGGGACCATTTGTCCTCTATATCCTGTTCCACATACTGATAATTCTATGGGCAATATCTTCGGGAGGTATCCTGCCGGTTATTATTGTGATAGTCGGAGATATCTTGGTTGGTATGATGTTATACCGGGATACGAAGGAACGTCAGGGAATTGTAGAAGGGATACAGACTATTGCTGATGGAGAAATCGATTATCAGGTGGAAACTGATAACCTGCATGGTGATAACCGTACGTTGGCAGATTCCGTCAACAGCATTGGAAAGGGAATCAAGGAAGCCGTTGAAATCAGTATGAAGGATGAGCGGATGAAAGCAGACCTGATTACTAACGTGTCTCATGATATTAAGACACCACTTACCTCTATTATCAATTATGTGGATTTGATTAAGCGGGAGAAGGTAGATAACCAGAAGGTACAGAATTATATCCGTGTACTGGATGAAAAATCCCAGCGGCTGAAACAACTGACTGATGATTTGGTGGAGGCAAGTAAGATTACTTCTGGCAATATCAGCCTTACCTTTGAACGGATTAATCTGACAGAACTGATGAACCAGACAATCGGGGAGTTTTCAGAGAAGTTTGAAGAGAAGAATCTGACCACTATCATGAATGTAAATGCAGCCAATGTGATGATAGAGGCAGACAGCAGACGTATCTGGCGTGTGATGGAAAACTTGTTTAACAATATTTATAAATATGCTTTGCCTGGAACCAGAGTATATGTTTCCATAGACAGTATAGCAAAGGGAGCAGAGCGCATAGCAATTTCCATTAAGAATATTTCTGCATCACCACTTAACTGCAATCCGGAGGAACTGACAGAGCGGTTTATCCGAGGAGATGTTTCCAGGACAACAGAGGGAAGCGGACTGGGACTTTCCATTGCCAAGAATCTGACGATAGCACAGAAGGGAACCTTTGAAATCCAGTTGGATGGAGATTTGTTTAAGATTCTGATGACGTTCCCATTGGCAAAGGAAGAGGTAACTGCACCGTCTGAAGAGTAACGGGATAGATTTCGGAAAAACAAAAAGTGATAATATGAAGAAAACAAAAGAAACGCGGCGGTGGAATCATTACCGTCGCGTTTTTCTGTATCCTTTTCAGCAGACTTTTTATCCGTTATAGTTATAATTCGGAAGCGCTTACTTCACCAGTGTTATATTTTGTAAGAATCTGATGAATTTTATCCGTAGGTGTATAGATATTTGCCATAGATGCATCGTGATTCATAAAGTCGATGATGGAAGCGATAAACTTACTCATATCGGCAGTTACATAATAAGGTTTGTCAAACAGTTCTGTCGGCTGATAGCACAGGTTAGTAGTTACAATCTTGCTGATATAACCCTGTTCGTAAGCCTCGTCAAAAGCATCAAGACCATCGGTAAACAGACCGAAAGTACAACAGACGAAAACACGGTTTGCTTTCATCTTTTTTAACTGTTTGGCTGTGTCAATCATGCTGCCGCCAGAGGAAATCATATCATCAATGATGATAACGTCTTTCCCCTCAATGTTATCGCCTAAGAATTCATGGGCAACAATCGGGTTCTTACCATTTACGATAGTAGAATAGTCACGGCGTTTGTAGAACATCCCAGTATCAACGCCTAATACGTTGGCAAAATAAACGGCTCTGTCTAAAGCTCCTTCGTCCGGACTGATAACGATAATGTGATCTTTGTCAATGATTAGGTCCTTCTCGGTACGCAGAAGGGCACGGATAAACTGATAAGGTGGAGTGAAATTGTCAAAACCTCTTAATGGAACAGAATTCTGTACTCTGGGGTCGTGGGCATCAAAGGTAATAAAATTGGAGATTCCCATGTCCATAAGCTCTTTAATTGCATAAGCACAGTCCAAGGATTCCCTGCCATTTCTTTTATGCTGTCTTCCTTCATACAAGAAAGGCATAATCACATTTACGCGATGGGCTTTGCCATTGATAGCAGCAATAATTCGCTTTAAATCCTGATAATGGTCATCCGGGGACATGTGATTTACATAACCATTCATCTGATAGGTAACACTATGGTTACAGACATCGGTTAACAGGAAGATATCTTTTCCTCTGACTGAGGAGGAGAGGATGGCCTTTGCTTCGCCACTTCCAAAACGGGGGCAGGACACCTCTACAAGATAGTTGTCTTCCATATATCCATGGAACGCTGGGTCTGATTTGACATTGTTATTCAAACTCTTGCGGAAATCGACAAGATAGTTATTAACTTTCATGGCCAGTGGCAGTGCTGATTTGGTTGTCAGTAGCTTAATGGGGGCTACCGGCATGGCGTGTTCTAATTGTTCCGTATTAGGCATATTGACCTCCCATGTTTTAATCATACGTCATCTAATTTATATCATTATGCTAGTGACACGTCAAGGAATTTCTAGTACAATAAACAGGTATAAGTGCGCACACAGAAGACTGTGGTGCGCAGAAAATATGCACAGAAATGAGGAACTGTTGTGAAAAAAGTGCAGCATGTAATTCAGAGTGTTACTCCTGGCTCTATTGCAGAGGAAATGGAGATAGAGGCAGGGGATACGCTGTTACAGATAAATGGCAAGGACATTGAAGATATTTTTGATTACCAGTACCTGACACAGGATGAATATATAGAGGTGTTAATCCGCAAGCCGGACGGAGAAGAATGGCTTTTGGAAATTGACAAGGAATACAGTGAAGATTTGGGGATTACCTTTGAAAATGGTCTGATGGACGATTATCGTTCCTGCCATAACAAATGTATTTTCTGCTTTATTGACCAGATGCCAAAAGGCATGCGGGAGACTTTATATTTTAAGGATGACGATTCCCGCCTGTCCTTTTTACAGGGCAATTATGTGACGTTAACCAATATGTCAGATGAGGACGTTGGAAGAATTATCAAGTATCATTTATCGCCGATTAATATTTCTTTTCAGACAACCAATCCGGAGCTTCGTTGCAAGATGTTAAATAACCGTTTTGCAGGAAAGGCATTGGAGCAGGTAAAGAAGCTGTATGAAGCCGGAATTACCATGAATGGACAGATTGTGTTATGCAAGGGAGTAAATGATGGTGCTGAGCTGGAACGGAGTATTTCAGATTTGACAGCCTATCTTCCACATCTGGAAAGTGTGTCGGTTGTACCGGTAGGACTGTCTAAATACCGGGATGGCTTATATCCGTTAGAGCCCTTTCATAAAGAAGATGCCAGAGAGGTGTTGTCCTGTATTCACAAATGGCAGAAGAAAGTCTTTGCGGAATATGGGGTACATTTTATCCATGCCTCTGATGAATGGTATATCCTGGCAGAGGAGGAACTGCCGGAAGAGTCCCGCTATGATGGGTATTTACAGCTGGAAAACGGCGTGGGAATGTTACGGCTTTTAATGGAAGAATTTAAAGAAGCCCTGGAGAAAGCCAGACAGGAGAAAAAATATGGTTCCAGTAAGGGAAGTATGGCACTGATAACCGGAAGGCTGGCGTACCCTTATATTCAGAAGATGGCAGACCAGATGATGGAAGTCTTCCCCGGATTACAGATACGGGTTTACGCCATCCGGAATGATTTCTTCGGCGAGCGGATTACGGTATCGGGACTGCTGACCGGACAGGATATCATAAAGCAGCTTACCGATAAAGAACTGGGAGACAGAGTGCTTTTACCACAGAATGTATTGCGAAGCGGGGAGAATTATTTCCTGGATGACATCACAGTGCCGGAACTGGAAAAGGCTTTACAAGTAAAGGTAGATATTGTAAAATCAAGCGGATATGATTTAGTTCATGAAATACTGGGAAGTTAGAGAAATTCCGGTTTAATGATTAGAAATGGAGTGTGCACTATGGGAAAAAAGAAAACCAAGCCGATTGTGGCAGTGGTAGGACGTCCGAATGTAGGAAAGTCTACCTTGTTTAATGCACTGGCTGGTGAGAATATATCAATTGTAAAAGATACACCGGGTGTTACCAGAGACCGAATCTATGCAGATATTACCTGGCTGGATATGAGTTTTACTCTGATTGATACCGGTGGTATTGAACCGGAGAGCAAGGACATTATTCTGGCACAGATGCGGGAGCAGGCGCAGATTGCCATTGATACAGCCGATGTCATTATCTTCCTGGTGGATGTAAAACAGGGACTGGTGGATGCGGATTCCAAGGTCGCTGATATGCTCAGAAGAAGCCAGAAACCGGTTGTGTTGGCCGTGAACAAGGTAGATGATTTTAATAAATATATGGCAGATGTATATGAATTTTATAATCTGGGAATCGGGGAACCTTATCCAATCTCTTCCGTTAATCGTCTGGGCTTCGGAGAACTGCTGGATGAAGTGTCTTCTTATTTTGATAAGGAACTGGCAGTGGAAGAAGAGGATGACCGGATTAAGGTAGCCATCGTAGGCAAGCCGAATGTAGGGAAGTCTTCCATCATTAACAGACTCATCGGGGAAAACAGGGTAATTGTATCGGACGTAGCCGGTACGACAAGGGATGCTATAGATACCGAGATTACCCATAACGGAAAAGAATATGTATTTATTGATACGGCAGGTCTTCGCAGAAAGAATAAGATTAAAGAAGAACTGGAACGTTATATGATTATCCGCACCGTGGCGGCAGTGGAGCGGGCTGATATTGTGGTACTGGTAATCGATGCCGTAGAAGGCGTGACCGAGCAGGATGCTAAGATTGCAGGAATTGCCCATGAGAGGGGCAAGGCGATTATTATTGCCGTCAATAAATGGGATGCGATTGAGAAGAATAACAAGACTGTTAATGAATTTACCCAGAAGGTACGTCAGGTTCTGTCCTTTATGACCTATGCGGAAATTATTTTTATTTCTGCGGTAACCGGGCAAAGACTGCCTAAACTCTATGATATGATTGATGCGGTGCATGAGAATCATTCCATGCGTGTATCAACCGGCGTGCTGAATGAAATTATGGCAGAAGCGGTAGCCATGCAGCAGCCACCTTCCGACAAGGGAAAGAGACTGCGCCTTTATTATATAACACAGGTAGCGGTAAAGCCGCCGACCTTTGTTATTTTCGTGAATGACAAGGAACTAATGCATTTTTCCTATACAAGATATCTGGAAAACCAGATTCGGGATACCTTCGGTTTCCTTGGAACACCACTGAAATTTATCATAAGAGAAAGAAAGGAAAACAAATAAGATGGAACGAATTATTTGTTTAGTGATGGGATATGTCTTTGGTTTATTCCAAACTGCTTATCTTTATGGAAAGATGAACGGGATTGATATCAGGAATTATGGAAGCGGAAATGCGGGAACTACAAACACCCTGCGGGTACTGGGAACCAAAGCCGGACTGATTGTTCTGTTTGGCGATATTATGAAATGTATTCTGGCGGTTGTTGTGACGGGGCTTCTTTTTGAAAAGAGCCATCCGGAAATGATATATCTGTTGAAGATGTACGCGGCTGCCGGTGCGATTCTGGGACATAATTTCCCATTCTACCTGAAATTTA
Organism: uncultured Lachnospiraceae bacterium; assembly: GCA_934418125.1. GTDB lineage: Bacteria > Bacillota > Clostridia > Lachnospirales > Lachnospiraceae > UBA3282. The sequence continues at coordinate 8,714 of CAKRWT010000010.1, read as the reverse complement.
AAGGAGGAAAGGGAATTGCCGCGACAGCCGGACTGATTCTTTCTTTCCACCCTTATCTGATTCCGGTAGGTGTGATATTGTTTTTTGGCGCATTTCTGACAACCCATTATGTGTCTTTAGGTTCCCTGTTAGTATATGCAGGATTCCTGATTGAGATTATCGTGATGGGACAGAAGGGTGTTTTTGGTATGAGCCAGGCACTTTTAAATGAAATGTATGTGATAGCAGCATTTCTGACCATAATGGCTTATTATAAGCACAGAGAGAATATTAAGCGACTGTTAAGTGGTACAGAGCGAAAGACTTATCTGACCCATAAAAATAAAGAGAAACAGGCAAAATAGAGGGAATTCCGGAGGAGGAAACTATGGCAAATATCAGTGTGATTGGTGCAGGAAGCTGGGGAACCGCATTAGCACTCCTGTTACATAAAAACGGACATCATGTTATGGTATGGTCTATCGTAGAGTCTGAGATTCAGATGTTACAGACAGAGCATGAACATAAGGATAAATTACCCGGTGTGAAATTACCGGAAGATATGGAATTTACGACCGACTTGCAGGCTGCCCTGCAGGATAAGGATGTATTGGTATTGGCAGTGCCTTCCCCTTATACGAGAAGTACATCTCACAATATGGCTCCTTATGTAAAGGAAGGACAGATTATTGTGAATGTGGCAAAGGGGATTGAGGAACATACGGTTATGACCCTGTCCCAGATTATTGAAGAAGAGATTCCCCAGGCAGAGGTGGCAGTATTATCCGGTCCGTCCCACGCAGAGGAAGTAGGGCGTGGAATCCCCACAACCATTGTAGTAGGCGCAAAACGCAAAAAGACAGCAGAATATTTGCAGAATATCTTTATGAATGAGGTATTCCGTGTGTATATCAGTCCGGATGTGCTGGGTATCGAACTGGGAGCTGCCCTGAAAAACGTGGTAGCACTGGCTGCCGGTATTGCCGATGGACTTGGTTATGGAGATAATACGAAGGCAGCCTTGATTACGAGAGGAATTACCGAAATTGCCAGACTGGGTACTGCCATGGGCGGGAAGTTTGAAACGTTCTGTGGCTTAACCGGTATTGGAGACCTGATTGTAACCTGTGCCTCCATGCATTCCCGTAACAGACGTGCAGGTATCCTGATTGGTAAAGGCTACACCATGGAACAGGCAATGGATGAAGTCAAGATGGTAGTAGAGGGCGTTTATTCTGCTAAGGCTGCCATGGAACTTGCTGCCAAATATAACGTGCAGCTTCCGATTATCGAACAGGTAAATGCGGTCTTGTTTGAAGGCAGGAAAGCCGATGAAGCAGTAAAAAACCTGATGCTTCGGGATAAGAAGATTGAGAATCCACTGATTCCCTGGGAAGAAGAGTAAGACAGAAAAGAGAGTCAAGCCTAAGCCGACCTGTGGATAAAGCGGGCAGGAAGAAAACAGAAGGATAAATACAAAAAGGATGCCGGAAACCCGGCATCCTTTTTCTGGTACAGAGGATTCTAAATAGCTTCGCAAATCTCCCTGGTTGTTTTTAATTTATTCATGGAGTAGATATGGATACCATCCACACCATGTGCTTTCAGGTCGCGAATTTGTTCTACTGCATATTCAATACCGGCTTTCCGCATATCGTCTTTATCTTCCCCATAAGTGGCAATGATGTCTGCTAAAGCTTTTGGCACAGAAGAACCGGATAAGGAAACGGTAGTACCTAACTGTTTGGCTGTCGTGATTGGCATAATTCCCGCATGGATGGGTACTTCAATGCCCATGGCAAGGGCCTTTTCCTGGAAACGATAGAAATAAGTGTTGTCAAAGAACATCTGGGTAACAAGAGAGGATACGCCGGCATCCACCTTTTCTTTTAAATGCTTCATATCGGTAGCCAAATCAGGAGCCTCAAAATGCTTCTCCGGATAGCAGGCACCGGAAATCTGTAAATCCGTATGCTCTTTCAGATAACGTACCAGGTCAGTGGCGTAGAAGAACTCCCTGTTGTTAAACTGCTCGTCCGTCATGGACAGTGGTCTGTCACCGCGCAGGGCGAGGACATGGGATACACCGGCTTCTTTCAGGGCGTCACAGTTCTTGATTAAGTCATCTTTGGTAAAGCCAACACAGGTCATGTGTGCGATGGCATCAATATGTAATTCACGCTGGATAAAAGATGCGATTTCAATGGTTTTACCCGCTCTGGAGCCACCGGCACCATAGGTACAGCTGATGAAATGTGGATTTAACTTTGCCAGTTCCCTTAAAAGCTCAAATACGTTGTCAAATTCTTCTTCTTTTTTGGGAGGGAACACCTCAAAAGAAAGACCTGTATTAGATAAATTCTGTGTCATTTTCGTTTCCTTTCTTCTTGCTTTTAGACTTGAAATATCGTAACATAAATCTATATGATAAGCAAGCATAAGAAAGGTACGATATTAAATGAGCGGACAGGAAACTAGATTTGAAAGCACAGCAAATTATGTAGCATCACAGCAATTACTGGCAAGTGTCAACGTAGCAATTGCGTTACAGAAACCACTGTTAGTAAAAGGAGAGCCGGGAACCGGCAAAACTATGTTAGCCCAGGCAGTTGCCCAGTCTCTTGGCAAGAAACTGATTATCTGGAATGTAAAATCTACCACAAAAGCCCAGGATGGTCTTTATTTGTATGATACCATCCAGCGTTTGTATGACGGACAGTTCGGGGAAGAAGGGGTAGATGATATCGCCCATTATATTAAGCTTGGCAAACTGGGAGAAGCATTCGAGGCAGACGAACAGGTCATTCTGTTAATTGATGAAATTGATAAGGCAGACCTGGAATTCCCCAATGACCTTCTTTGGGAATTAGACCAGATGGAATTCTATATTCATGAGACAAAGAGAACAGTAAAGGCAAAACACAGACCTATCGTTATCATTACCTCCAATGCGGAGAAGGAACTGCCGGATGCCTTTTTGAGAAGATGTATTTTCCACTACATTGATTTCCCGGACAAGGAACTGATGGAAGAGATTGTAAGAACCCACTATCCGGATGTGGAAGACAAGCTGTTACAGGATGCCATGGAAGTATTCTACTGGATTCGTTCCATGAGGGATATCCGCAAGAAACCGAGCACTTCCGAACTGATTGACTGGATTAATGCCCTGCAGATTGGTGGAATTTCAACGGACAGGCTGCGCCAGGAACTGCCATTTATCGGCGTGGTGGTAAAGAAGGACGAAGACCTGGAAACGGTAAGACACAGAGTAGATTAACGATAGAAGAAAGGACAATGACCTTTATATGTTTAGTAAGTTCTTTTATACCTTGCGGGATAAGGGACTGGATGTATCCCTTGGCGAGTGGCTTACCCTACAACGGGCTTTGGAGGAAGGGTTATGTCATAGCAGCCTGACCGAATTCTATTATGTGGCACGTATGATTCTCGTCAAGACAGAGACCGAGTACGACAAGTTTGATATGGCATTTGACGAGGTATTCAAGGGAATTCAGACCGAGAATGAAATCAGCAAGAACATGCTGCGCTGGCTGGACAAGCCGGAATTACAGGAAATGTTTGAAGAAATGCGTCATGAGATGAACCAGGAAAACATCAACATGGATGCAGAGGACGTGGAGAATAAATTCAAAGACCGTTTACGGGACCAGGACGAAGAGCATAATGGTGGTAGTTTCTGGATTGGTACCATGGGTAAAACTTCTTTCGGTAACATGGGCGGCAATATGGGCGGTATCCGTGTTGGTGGAACGACTGGTTATCAGTCTGCTTTCCAGGTTGTGGGAGCTAGAAAGTACCGGGATTTCCGGGATGACAAAGTACTGGATAACAGACAGTTCCAGATGGCACTGCGCAAGTTAAGACAGTTCTCTACCAAACTGGATATCCCCAAGACAGAGCTTGATATTAACGGCACCATAGATGCCACCTGTAACAATGGTGGCTGCTTACAGATAGTGATGGAGAAACCACGGAAAAATGCAGTGAAGCTGTTGCTTCTGATGGATTCCGGTGGTACGATGATTCCTTATACCACGCTGTTAAATGAACTGTTTCATTCCGTCCATAAGTCAAATCATTATAAGGACGTGAAAACTTATTTCTTTCACAACTGTATTTATGCCAATCTGTACAACACGCCGGAGTGTGAGAATGGAGACTGGATAGATACGGAGTGGATGTTCCGGAATCTGGACAGTGATTATAAGGTTATTATCGTGGGGGATGCTGCGATGGCACCGGAGGAATTATATTCGACCTCCGGAAATTATCGTGGACCAAACGGCGGGCTTTCCGGAATGGACTGGCTGTTACTGATGAAACAGCACTATAAGAAGATTGTCTGGCTGAACCCTAAGATGGCACCCGGACATGCACCATGGCGGGAAGCAGAGACAGCAGTGAAAGGTATTTTCCCCATGTATAAGCTGACCGTGGACGGATTGAACCAGGCAATGAAGACATTGATGACGAATCGTTAAAATTTATAGTTGACAAAGCTGTAAAATTCGTTTACATTAAATGCAACGAGAATAATTAAGGCGTTGATAAGAACAAGTAGTAGTTAATGGAACATACAGAAAGCAGCCGGCAGATGAGAGGCGCATGGGAAGTTTACTATGAATACATCTTGGAGCTTCATGACAGAATGGATTTCCTAGTAGGTCATGACGGAGAAATGCACGTTACAGCAGGAGAGTATTATCGGGAAACGTTTCGATTGTACTTAGTGAGACAGTTAATGTGAGTTGACTGTGAAGTTAGGTGGTAACACGGGTTTTAACCTCGTCCTATTGTAGATAGGACGAGGTTTTTTGCTTCATAGAAATACCTATGAAGCAAGAATCGTAATGCACGCACTAGTGCAGGGGCATTTGACGACCGCTAATCAGAGCGAGATTTGCAAAGTGTAGCTCGTCTCTGTGGCTAAAACAGGTAAATGAAAAAGGAGAAATAACCATGGGAATTTATGAAGAACTTCAGGCAAGGGGATTGCTGGCACAGTTGACAGATGCGGATGAAATCCGGGAATTGATTAATAACGGAAAGGCAACTTTTTATATTGGGTTTGACCCGACAGCAGACAGCCTTCACGTAGGACATTTCATGGCACTGTGTCTGATGAAGAGATTACAGGAAGCAGGTAACAAACCAATTGCCCTGATTGGCGGTGGTACCGGTATGATTGGCGACCCTTCCGGAAGAAGTGATATGCGTACCATGATGACCAAGGAAACGATTGAACACAACTGTGAGTGTTTCAAGAAACAGATGAGTCGTTTTATTGACTTTTCAGAAGGAAAGGCACTGATGGTCAATAATGCAGAATGGCTGTTGGATTTAAATTATATCGAGTTTATCCGTGATATCGGAGCATGTTTCAGTGTCAACAACATGTTACGTGCAGAGTGCTACAAACAGAGAATGGAAAAGGGCTTAAGCTTCTTAGAGTTCAACTACATGATTATGCAGAGCTACGACTTCATGCAGTTATATGAAAGATATGGCTGTAACATGCAGTTTGGTGGGGATGACCAGTGGAGTAATATGTTAGGCGGTACGGATTTGATTCGCCGTAAATTAGGCAAAGATGCTTACGCCATGACAATCACGCTTCTGATGAACTCCGAAGGTAAGAAGATGGGTAAGACCCAGAAAGGTGCTGTATGGCTTGACCCGAACAAGACTTCTCCTTTTGAATTCTATCAGTACTGGAGAAATGTAAGTGATGCCGATGTCCTGAAATGTTTAAGAATGTTGACTTTCCTGCCGTTAGAGCAGATTGACGAGATGGATAAGTGGGAAGGAAGTCAGTTGAACCGTGCCAAAGAGATTCTTGCTTACGAGCTGACCAATCTGGTTCATGGCGAAGAGGAAGCAAAGAAGGCAGAGGAAGCAGCCAAGGCATTGTTTACCGGCGGCGGTAACCTGGAGAATATGCCAACAGCGACCCTGACAGATGAACAGTTTATGGAAGATAAGATTGACATCTTAGGTATTCTGGTAGCAGGCGGTCTGGCAGCATCCCGTTCCGAGGCACGCCGTGCAGTAGAACAGGGCGGTGTATCCGTAAAGGGTGAGAAGGTAGCAGATATTAAGAAGACTTATACAAAAGATGAAATTGCAGCAGAAGAGTTCATCGTAAAGAAAGGCAAGAAGAGCTTTAAGAAAATTTTAGTTCAGTAAATAGCAGAAAACCATAGACAGAAGGAGGTAACAAAAGATGGAGAATAAGACAAAGGAAAGAACACTGATGTCCTATACACCCGAAATCAAGGTGTTGGACTGTACCTTACGTGATGGAGGTTTAGTGAATGATTTCTTCTTTACCGATGACTTTGTCAAGGATTTATACCAGGCCAATATTCAGGCTGGTGTAGATTATATGGAATTTGGTTACAAAGCATCTAAGAGTATGTTTGATGTGAATAAATTTGGAAAGTGGAAATTCTGTAACGATAAAGATATCCGTGAGATAGTCGGTGACAACAAAACGGATATGAAAATTTCCGTTATGGCAGATGTAGGCCGCTGTGACTTCCGTAAAGATATTGTTGCCAAGAAAGACAGTCCCGTTGATTTGGTTCGTATCGCAACTTATATCAATACGATTCCGGCAGCCATCGAGATGATTGAAGACTGCACGAAAAAGGGATATGAAACCACTGTCAATATTATGGCAATTTCCAAGTCCAATGAGGTGGATATTGATGCTGCTCTTGAATTGTTATGCAAGAGCAGTGTTGGCTGTATCTACCTGGTAGACAGCTATGGGTCCCTCTATCCGGAACAGGTGTGCAGACTTTCTGACAAATATATGGAAGTTGCCGATAAATATGGTAAGAAAGTAGGAATCCATGCACATAACAACCAGCAGCTTGCTTTTGCCAACACGATAGAAGCATTACGCTGTGGTGTAAGTTATCTGGATGCGACGGTAAGCAGTCTGGGACGTGGCTGCGGTAACTGCCCAAGCGAATTGCTGTTAGGATTCCTGAAAAATCCGAAGTATAATATCAATCCGATTCTGAAGTTTATCCAGGCACATATTGTACCACTTCGGGAATCCGGTGTAGTCTGGGGCTATGATGTACCTTATCTGCTGACCGGTATTTTAAACCAGCATCCGAAGTCAGCCATTCAGTTTATGAAAGAAGACCGGAAAGATTATCATGATTTCTATCTGGAATTATTGGATAATTTCTAAGCCGAAAATTTTATAGCCCTTATCCTTTATTATTGGTATATGGGTAATTTCTACAAAAATAAGAGCCTGCATTAGGGCAAGCAGAATCTTGAAATCCACTTTCAAAATCTGTTGTTCCTGTGCAGGCTTTTCCTGTGATTTATATTATATTGACAAAGTTACAAGGAAGAACAGAGGAACTGTCACAATCCTTAAGGGGTGTAGATTTTCTTCAGGGAATCTACTTTTGCCGTGGCATTTAATAACAGGGCATCTGCCAGGGTAAGAGCTACCATGGATTCCGCTACCACAACAGCGCGGGGAACAATGATAGGGTCATGCCGTCCCTTGATTTCCACGGAAATGTTTTCTCCCTGCTTATTGACTGTCTGCTGAGGGGAGAAGATGGAAGGGGTCGGCTTCACATAAGCCCGCAGCACAATCTGGGAGCCGTCACTGATACCGCCAAGAATGCCACCGGCATGATTCGTAGCTTTTACAACCCGTCCGTCTTCCATGCGGAAGGAGTCATTGTTCTCAGAACCCTTTTTCAGGGCTGCCTGGATTCCATCCCCGATTTCTACGGCTTTGACGGCACCAATGGACATCAGGGCTTTGGAAAGATTAGCGTCCAGTTTCTCAAAGACCGGGTCACCAAGACCGGCAGGAACGCCGTCTACCACACAGGCAATTACACCGCCGGCGGAGTCATAGTTACGCATGCAGTCTGCCAAATAGGATTCTGCCTTTGTAGAAGCCTCATAGTCCGGCATACAGGTAGGAGTTTCTAAAATCGCATCCCGGTTAAAGTTTTCCGGGTTGATGGAAACAGGACCGATAGACTGGGTATAGGCAGTGATGCGGATTCCAAGCTCCTGTAATAATTTAGCCGCTACGGCACCGCCGGCAACCCGTCCGATGGTTTCCCGTCCGGAGGAACGTCCACCACCGCGGTAATCCCGGAAACCATATTTTTTGTCAAAGGTATAGTCGGCATGACCGGGACGATAATAATTTGCAATTTCACTGTAATCTGCAGAGTGCTGGGAAGTATTATGTACTATCATGGAGATAGGCGTACCGGTAGTTTTTCCTTCAAAGACACCGGATAAAATCTCTACGGCATCTGCCTCCTTACGGGGGGTGGAAAGTTTGGACTGTCCGGGTTTGCGTCTGTTTAAGTATGCCTGAATGTCGCTTTCCTCCAGGAAAAGACCGGCAGGGCAGCCATCAACAACAACTCCCAATGCCTTACCGTGGGATTCTCCCCAGGTTGTAATGCGAAAAATAGTACCAAATGATGAACCAGCCATATCTAAATTCCTTTCGTATTTTAGCGTATAATGATAAATATTAGTTCCAAAAGCCTAACAAGGTATAACACATATTAATGTACAACAAAGTATAAGGATGTGCAAGGAGATATGCTTCGTGTCGTTGGCTGCATTATATTAAAACGCTTTTTACGTTAAAAAAGTGCTGTGATCACAAGGCTTTTTGCAAGCAAAAATGAAAAGGCTATATA
>CAKRWT010000009.1 GCA_934418125.1 uncultured Lachnospiraceae bacterium | reverse complement strand
GGAACTTTTCCCTCACCCTCACCAAACTCAACTTTTACGTTGATATGTCCGTCTGGCTTTTTGTGGGAAAGCAGTACAACCGTCTCAATCCCGGTTGTCCAAGGGAACTGGTCTACCGCAACCGCTTTCACCGCCTGGTATCCCTTTTCCAGAAATACCTCCAGGTCTCTTGCCAGACTGGTCGGTTTACAGGAAATGTATAAAATATGTTCTACACCATAATCGATAATCTTATTTAATGCCTTGGGATGAATACCATCCCTTGGCGGGTCTAAGATTATCATGTCCGGTTTTTCTGCAATTTCATCTAACACCTTGAGCACATCGCCCGCAATAAACTCACAGTTGGATAATCCGTTTAACCTGGCATTTTCCCTGGCTGCCTCCACTGCCTCTTCGACAATCTCCACGCCAATGACTTTCTTTGCCACAGGAGCCATCAACTGCGCAATCGTGCCGGTTCCACTGTAAAGGTCATAGACTATCTGCTCTCTGGCGTTTTCTTCCATATAGCCTTTGATATATTCCCTGGCTGTCTCATAGAGAACCTCTGCACTCAGGCTGTTGGTCTGAAAGAAGGAAAACTCCGATATCCGGAACTTCAATCCCAGCAGCTCTTCATAGAAGAAATCCTGTCCGTAGAGAATATCTGTCCCATCATTCTGTACCACATCTGCCACAGAATCATTTTTGGTATGCAAAATTCCTACGATACGACCTTCCAGCGGCAAACCTAACAAAGTCTCCCGCAGTTCCGCTAACATTGCCGGTTCGTCAAAGCCTTCTGTCTGTGTGGTCGTTACCAAAGCTACTAACATCTCGCCTGTCCGTGCTGCTTTCCGCACCAGCAAATGGCGCAGATATCCTATATGGCGTAATCTGTGATAGAAGCTGACTGCCACTCCACTATCCTGTTTTGCCTGGAAAAACTCCAGAACCACATTTAGAACCGCCCGGTAATCGTCGTCTATAATCTGGCAGTCCTTTACCGAAACAATATCATAAAAACTGCCTCGTTTGTGCATGCCAAGGGCAAGTGGACCATCCTTTCTTTCATCTCCAAAGGAAAATTCCATCTTATTCCGATAGCCATAGATGGCAGGGCTTGCCTTAATTCCTTCAAATACCCATGGACTCTCCTGCTTTTCCAGTGCACCATCCAGAAGCTTTTTTACCTGGGCTTCTTTTATCTGTAATTCTTCTTCATAAGGGAAAGACAGATAGGTACAGCCACCGCACAGTCCGAAGTGAGGACAGGGACACTCCCGCTCCAAAGGGGAAGCCTCCAGTATCTCTAACAGTCGTCCTTCTGCCTTGCCTTTTCTGACTTTGTTGACACCAGCCCGCACCTTCTGACCGGGCAGTGCGTTTTTTACCACACATACCCCTTCCGGAGACTCCACAATTCCCTTATTGGGGAAGTCAATCCTTGTTACAATACCTTCTATCTGTTGTCCTTTTTTCATACTATCACAATTCCAGAGACTTATTCGTTCTCTGTCTCTTCCTCGTCTTCATCTTCAAAGAAATCATCATCGAAATCGTCATCAAAATCATCTTCGAAGTCTTCCAGATAATCCGGTTTCAGATAACGATATACTGCGTAAGCAATACCTGCTACTGCTGCCACAGCACCAATGATAGCAAATACCCATAACAGTTTATTGCATTTCTTCTCTTCTTTCTTTCTGCCAAGGAGGTCATTTACTCCGGCATTGTCCAATATTTCATCTAATTTATTCAAAATCTCTGTCTTACTCATGTTGTAAACCCTCGCTTTCTTGAATCATTATTTGTTATACCTTAATATACCACTTTTCGGCTCTTTTTACTATAAAATTTTTATAACCTTTATACCTCTTTTACCAGTTCATCCATGCCATTCATAAGTTATCGGGTTGCACCTGCCAGCTAATAATTTTGATATAGCCGACAACTTATTTCATGTCGGGCATCCGCCCTATAGAAACGATTATCACACTTTTTTCAGTTTGGCGAATCCGGCATACATAATCTTCTGTCCTACTTCGTCAAAGACAACCGTAACCTGGGAATCTCTCGGACCTGGTTCAATTTTCATAACCGTCCCTTCGCCGTACCGAAGATGCCGCACCCGGTCTCCTGTCTCATAACCAAGGCTCCGGTTTCCCACAGGCTCCAGGCTGACCGCCCCAACACCCTGGGTTGACTTTGTGATATAGGGCTGGTTTTCCAGTGCCGTCCGTTTCGGTTTTACCACGGCTTTCGGACGTGCCACTGCCTTCGGTTTATCGAACACGGTCTCAATATCTTTTCCAAACCGACTCTGATAACCGCCTGCCGCACCCGGTCTGGTATAGCCGGATTCCTCATGGTTTGTGGAAACTGCCGATGCAAAGCTGTCGGCAGAACGTCTGTAAGAAGTTTCTTCCATGGTAGCCGCATAGCTGTCTTTGTTTCTGCGGAAACCGGTACTCTGGCTGCTGTTCCCCAGTCCAAAAGGCTTCGCCTTAAAATGGCTCCGCTCATAGGAATCCTCGGCATAACTGTCATAGTCTGGCTTTTTCACATAAGGAAGTGCTGCATCCAGAAGGGTTGGCGGAATCTCTTTGACAAACCGGCTGACTGGATTATACTGTGTCTCCCCACGTAACATTCTCTGTTTGGCACAGGTTAAGGTCAGTTCATCCTTTGCCCTCGTAATACCCACATAAGCCAGGCGTCTTTCCTCCTCGATTTCCATCGGGTCATCGGAAGTAATGGTCATATAGCTTGGGAAAATACCATCTTCCATACCCGCCAGATAAACCTGTGGGAATTCCAGACCCTTGGCACTGTGTAAGGTCATTAACAGTACCCGGTTATCATCTTCTCCTACCTTATCAATATCCGCCACCAGTGCAACTTCCTCTAAAAACTCACTTAATGCCGGTTCATCATGGGTCTCTTCGTAAGCAACTACCTTACTGATTAACTCGTCAATATTTTCAATACGGTCTGCGGCATCTTCCTCATCTGAAGTTTCTAACTCCTTCACATAGCCGGTTGTCTCGATGATGTCCTTTAACAGTTCTTCCAGGCTGTAGAATTCCATCTTGCTGCGAAATGCCTGAATCATCGTTACAAAAGGCTGTAATTTAGAGGCGCTTCTGCCTATGGTCATAATCTGGTCGGATTCCAGCAATGCATCATAGAAGCTGATATTCCGGCTGTCAGCATATTCCTGTACCCGGACAATGGTGGTGGCACCGATTCCCCTTTTTGGAATATTGATAATCCGCTTTACCGCCATATCATCCCTGCCGTTATCAATAGTCTTTAAATAAGCCAGCAAATCCTTAATCTCTCTTCTGGCATAGAAGTTCGTTCCTCCTACCACATCATAGGGGATTCCTTCCATGATGAATTTTTCTTCCAGAAGACGGGCCTGGGCATTGGTCCGGTATAAAACAGCACACTCCCCGTACTCTGCCACACCATTCCGGACTTTCTTCGCCACATCCGAGGCAATGTACTCTGCCTCCTCATAAGCCGTATCAAACTGTCTGAAATGGATTTTCTCCCCATCTTTTTTATCCGTCCAAAGTGCCTTATCCTTGCGTCCTACGTTATTCTTAATCACTGCATTAGCTGCATCCAATACCACCTGGGTAGAACGGTAATTCTGCTCCAATTTAATAACCCTGGCTTCCGGATAGACCTTTTCAAAGTCCAGGATATTGCGGATATTGGCTCCACGGAACTTATAAATGGACTGGTCATCATCACCTACCACACACAGATTCCTGTACTTGTCTGCCAGCAGTCTGATTAACTCAAACTGGGCAGTGTTGGTATCCTGATACTCATCTACCATAATGTACCGGAACCGTTCCTGGTAATTATTAAGAACCTGGGCATCCGCCTTGAAAAGCTCCACGGTCTTCATAATCAAATCATCGAAATCCAATGCGTTATTCTTCTTTAAGGTTGCCTGATATTCCTGGTATGCCTTGGCAATCCTGCTGCCATTGTAATCATAGCCGTTCTGCAACTGGTACTGCACCGGGTCTATCAGTTCGTCCTTGGCAGAAGAAATGGCACTCATAATGGTGCGTTCCTTTAGCATCTTGGTGTCGATTTCCAGTTTCTTACAGACTTCCTTCATCACACTCTTCTGGTCATCGCTGTCATAGATAGTGAAATTATTATCAAATCCCAGTCTGTCGATATGTCTTCTTAATATGCGTACACAGGTGGAGTGAAAGGTCGAAACCCATATCTGCTCTGAGCCGAAGCCCACTATCTGGTCCACACGTTCCCGCATCTCGCCTGCTGCCTTATTGGTAAAGGTAATCGCCATAATATGATAAGGGTTTACCCCTTCCTGGTCTATCAGATAGGCGACACGGTGTGTCAGTACACGGGTCTTACCGGAACCGGCTCCCGCAAGTAAAAGCAGCGGTCCCTGTGTATGCATGACCGCTGCCTTCTGTTGTTCATTCAATGTATCGTAAATACTCATGTTACTTGTTCCTTTTCTGTTACCCTGGCGTATTCTCTTCTATCACGTCAATCCAGTCCTCTAGTACAACTGGTTTCCGCAGTTTCCACAGAATTTGGAACCATTTGTAGGGGTTCCACAGTTCGGGCAGAATTTGGGTCCCTGACCGGCTGCCTGTGTGGACTGTGCTGCATTTGCCGTACCACCCAGATTCATCTGATTTACAAGCTGCTGCCCCATAGCCATTCCCATCTGCAATCCTACCATGTCAGATGCCATGCCTGTACCGCCACTGCCTTTGCTCATTCCATCTGCAGCTGCCATCTGGGTATATTTTCCCATATCCCCTACCATAGACTGTGCAGCTGCTTTTTCCTGCATCCGTTTGATTTCTTCCGGATAGGAAAAGCTTTCTATTTTAAAGTCACAGATGCTGATACCCAGTTTGCGCATATCCATGTCTAAATCTTCCTCAATGCCCTTGGCAATATTCCTGGCATCGGCCTGAAGATTGAACATATCTCTGCCTTCTTTACTAATCCAGCTCATCAGAAGCTGGTCTAAGCTGGCGATAATACGTTCCTTGACATCTTCTACGGTATAAGTCTGACGGATTCCTGCCAGCTTCTCAATCAGCACATCATGCTCCACTACCTTACAGTTAAAAGTCCCAAACGCACGGATTGGCATACCGCCCGGCAATCCGGGTGCCGGTAAATTGATGGCATTCTTGGTTCCCCATTTTACCAGAAGCTCCTTGGTATTGATAAAGAGAACCTCTGCACGCAAAGGCGTATTAAATCCAAATTTAAAGCTTTTTAATGTGGTCAGGAACGGAATAATCTGTGACTCGATATCATAATCACCATCATCCTCAAAGATTCCCTCTACTCTTCCATTATATAAGAAGATTGCGTCCTGCCCCGGACGGATTATTAATCTGGAACCTTTCTTTATCTCCTGATTCTGATATTTATAGAACAGGATTCCGGCACCATTCTCATTCCACTCAATTACACTGGAAAACTGATTCTTGAATAATCCCATGTTCTCTCCCTGTACCTTTCTCTTACAATCCCATCTCTGCCTTTAATGCTGCCAGTTCATCATCCACTGCTGTTGTGGTCTTGGCATCATCATACTTGCTTGCCAGGTCATCAATGTCGCTCTTGGAAGAAGACTGGTTTAGTTCGCCGACAGCATCTGCCTCATCTAACATCTTGTTTACTTTCTCTTCCATTCTCTCAAAAGCTGCCGCATTGTTTCCAGCACTCTCTAAACCGGAACCCATCTCATTAATTTTCTTCTGGGTCTCTGCCACTTTTACCTTGGCTTTGAGCATATCGCGTTTGTTCTTCATCGCTGTAATATCAGCTTCCAGCTTATCATGCATCTGTTTCATTTTTTCTGCATTTGCCTGTGCCAGCTCATAATTCTTGGCAAGGACTGCCTGTTTCTCTGTCAGCTCGCCCTTCTTGGTAAGGAACTGTCTTGCATCATTGTCATTGCCTGCTGCAACAGCCTTCTTTGCATATTCGCCCATTCTGGCGATTTCTTCATTACATTCATCCAGTTTTCTCTTGGCACTCTTTTCTTCTGCCATAACAGATGCTGTCTCTGCCTTTACCTTGGCAAAATCGGATTCCAGGTTTCTCAGATACTGGTCTATCATCTTCTCCGGATCCTCAGCCTTATCTAAAAGTGCGTTCATATTTGCTGTCATAATGTCTTTAAATCTTGTAATAATACCCATAATGTCCTCCCTTTTACTAAAATGTCCTTCCGCGGCTTATAACGAATCCTTCCGGAAGCCCATTTGAAACTTTTTTGGTCTGTTCCATTATAGCACATACCGCCATGACGCGACAAGGAATTTATAGAACTGCAATCACAATTCCGGCAATAATAATCAGGGCACAGATAAGCTTATGGGTCGTATTCTTCTCCTTGAACAGGAAGCGTCCTGCCAGAATGGTTACCACGCAGCCGGACTGCTTAATCAGTGTCATCACCGTAATACGGCTTCCCGCCATGCCGTTTGCCAGAAACAGTGCCCTGTCTGCAATGACAAACAGAATACTCAGAAGCCATACCCATTTGTTACCCAATACACTTTTTATCCGGACCGGTGTCCTGGTTACCAGGATAAAAACAAGATACATCAGCACTAGAAACAGCATATACCAGAACTGCAGCTGGGAACTGTTAATATCCTTCATCAGAAGCTTGTCCATCAGCCCGGAAAAGGCATTTAACAGACAGGAGGCAAACGCCATGATGACATATTTTACTTCCACCTTCTCACTGGCTGCCGCAGCCACTTCCCGCATGCTCCTTGGCTTATATTTCAGCAAAAGAAGTCCTCCCGACACCAGAATAAGTCCTATTATCTGATATAAATTTAAGACCTCCTGCAGCACGATAACCCCCAGCAGGGTAGCAAACAAAACCCTGGACAAATCCAGGACTCCATAGAGGCTGATAGGCATTCTCTTAATTGCCTTAAAACTGAACATCCACGCCAGAAATATAATAAAGGACTTAAACGCTATGTACAGGTAATACTTCGTTTCCAGTCCCATGGCATTTTTTACATCCGGCACTACAAACAAGAACGACAGAAACGTATACATAAAAAGAACCTCTAAGGTAGAGTTCCTTTCCAGTGCCTTCTTCTTAACGATTTCCCGTACCCCTTTCAGTACGCCATATAATAAAACAAGCAACATCCATTCCATTCTGTGATTCTCTCCTCTTTCCGGGGCATAAAACCCGACTATCTTTATATCATGCTTTTCCCTTTTTGAAAAGTATATTATACCTAAGAACTGCAGACTGCTTATACAGAAACAGCCAAAACATTCACAAAACGCTTGTCATGTAGTAATAAAAACTATATAATAAAGTGTATGCAAGTTTTATGGATTATTTAGTGAGGTTAGAAACATGACAATCAATACAGAAGACCTGTTGAACAGTATATTGGGAAGCCTTGACCGTATCGGCTATATCAAGGCGGAAGATATTCCCGGCATTGACCTCTATATGGATCAGGTAACAACTTTCATGGAATCCCATCTGAAAAGCTCCACCAGAAATCCCGGTGATGATAAGATTCTTACCAAAACCATGATTAACAATTATGCCAAGAATGACCTGCTGCCTCCACCGATTAAGAAGAAATATACTAAGGAACATGTTCTGCTGCTTGTCTTTATCTACTATTATAAAGGTATTTTATCCATCAGTGATATCCAGGAACTGTTAAAGCCCATCACGGAGAAATTTTTCGATACGAAGGACGACTTCAATCTGGAAAAAGTCTACGAAGAAGTTTTCGGCTTGGAAAAAGGACAAAAGGATGTCCTGAAAACCGATGTTTCAGAGAAATTTAAGGTTGCAGAACAAACCTTTGCCGATGCACCGGAAGAAGAAAAAGAGTTTCTGCATCTCTTCTCCTTTATCTGTATGCTCAGCTTTGATGTCTACGTGAAGAAGCTGTTGATTGAGAAGATGATTGACGGCTTTACCGCCAAAGATACCGGCAAAGCTCCCAAAGAAGGAAAAGACAAATCCGGTAACTGATAAACCGGCAAACTGATAAAATTTCTAACAGAACATGGGTAAAAGAAGCATCTTCTTTTACCCATGTTTGTTCTGTTTATTTCCAAACTTTCCAAACTATACTAATGTGCTGCTTTCGTGGCAAAGGAAGTATCCACTAAGGTATCATAAGGCACCCGGTTCTCCAACTGTCCTGCCTCTTCCAGAATATTCTGTAACAGAGTAAAACTGTCTTCTTCAAAAATCAGATTATCCTTCCAGGTATCCTGGGCAGCATAACGCTTTACAATTGTGGTAATAGTAGTCATATCGGTTCCGTCAAACTGTGGTGCAATTACCTCTGCTATCTCCTCAGGGGTATGAACCTGCACATAGTCCATCCCTTGTTGCAGAGCATTAGTAAATGCCTGAATCACTTCCGGGTTCTTTTCCATATAACTCTTCTTCGCACAGAAGGCTGTATAAGGGACATAACCGGAATCCTCACCCAGGGAAGCCACTACATAACCATCCCCCTTGGCTTCCAGCGAGGTGGCATGGGGTTCAAATTCCACAGTGGTTTAAAGGTTAATACTCCATTTTTTCGTTTTCCATACGTGTTCGAAACTTGCATCCGTTAGAGTGTAAACCAATCAGACCATTACCGATCGGTAATGGCCTGATTATTTCATCTATTTATTAACTTAACACTGTTATCATACAATGGGTAAATATATTCTGCGCTTCATGTTTATCGTTCCATGCCGTCAGATTCATTTTCCATGTCATCTCGTATATATTCCTGCTCTAACTTCCATTGCTCGTATATCTTATTAAGTTTTTTATTAAGCTGTTTTAATTTTTCTAGATTATCTTTTTCGTTTTCTATCATACGCTTTATAGCGTTTAAAATGACAGGTATATACTCCTTGCGTTTATGTTCCTCCTCTTCCTCCTTTTTCTTCTCTTTTCTATTCTTTTCCAATAGTTCCTCTAAAACTCTCCGATCTTCTTCAGCAATAAAATTCCTATATATTGCAAAATACATATCTATTAAATCTAAATCACTGTCCGTTATTGTATCTGTATCATCTGGATTTTCACCATTTGCTGCCGATCCACTCACATTAGAGGCAGTATAGTTTTTACTATCTTTGCTTTCATCCGATATCTTTTCTGTATTTCCATTCGTATTCATTTCCGTATTTTTACTTCCTTTCCGATTACACAATTTTAATATATTTCGGCAAAATTTATTAATTCTTAACCTATCAAACAAAAAATCAGGAAATCAAACCTCGACTGTGGCGTTGAATTCCATTACCATCCCTCCAATCCTCTGCAAAAATTACCCTTGAGCAAAGCTATCCATGACGAGAAAATATAATAAAGTATCCCGATATAAGGCCTGGTTTTTGCTTTTCCTATCTCTCTAATGCGCCCCATGTCTTTTTACCGACCACACCGTCAACTGTCAGACCGTGATCTGCCTGATATGCCTTGACCGCCTCCAATGTTTTATTGCCAAAGATGCCATCTACAGCTACCGTATATCCTCTGTCTCTCAGCTTTGACTGCAGCTGCTTTACACTCTCGCCGCGGTTACCTTTGCGGAGCGTCGGTTGCAATGTCGCAACACCATCATATTTTGTCAGACCATACCTGTTGATGATGCTCATAATGGTTGTAATGTACTCCGGTGCTGTAGCATATCCACCATTTTTGATTGCTGTGATGCACTTGCGCAGGTCTCTCTCACTGATGCACGCCTTGTACCGCTTGCAGCCTGCAAGCATATCAAAGTAGTCCTCCACTGCATCATCGATACTGTCATACGCCCGGAACATATCCGTGATGTTGGTGTAAGTCTTACCATCATAACACTCTTTGGTGCGTGTGCTGTACGCCTTATCATGCCATGCCGTACCAAAATGCGCCTTTGACTTGCCGACCTTGATACCAAATACCGCATTCGCGCGAATCATCTTAGGGCTGGTCCCATATGCAGACTCACAGCACGCCTGTGCGATACATACAGATGGTAACGCCCTACCCTTTGATTTTGCCTGTGCAATCGGTGCTATCATTGCAATAAATGCTTTTACCTGTGTCTGTGTTGCCATAGTTTATCCCTCCATATACTGGCCCGCGCGGCGGATTGCTACGCAAGCCAGTAAAAACAACGTTATCATGCCTGCTCCTGCTTGAGCGTGTATACTACCGCTTCAATCAGGGTATTAAGCTGCTCGTCTGAGATAGAGATATTCTTTTGCTGCAGCTGCTCTTTGAGATATTTTATTACAATCGCCTTTTTCTCCGGCCCTGTCTTATTCCCGATGATCGTCTGCTCCGCAGATCTGACCGCAAGCTCCGCACACTGGATCACCCACGCATACTTTGTACTCTCTGCCTGCATCTTAATCCACGGGATCGTATACCTCGTAAGTAATACGATCACCAATACCACCACTGCCTTTAAAACCTCAAATAATACGTCATTCATGTTGTTTTTCCTCCACGTTTTTGATTTTTCTTTGTTTTTTACTTTTGTAATCGATGATTCCTGCCGAAACACAGCTCGGCATCACTATGGCCGCAATCGTCACCAACAGGACGATAAGATCTATCTCTGTCATGTGATATCCTCACTTTCTTCCGTTTCTTCCGTTTCTTCGGTTTGTTGCGCTGCCTGCTCCTCGGATATTCGGTTTTTCTCCGCCTCGCGCGTCTCAAAAAATGACTTGGCACAATAGACTAAAAAAACACCGATTATCTCTGTTACGATTAGACCACCGAGCGTCTCCGCTATATTGGTCTTGCCTAAAAAGGCAAGGACAAACGGCAGTTGCATATCTATCAGCGCGACTGTGATGATGCGAGACATCATCTTTTTTGTGTAGGTCTTTCTGCTCCCGCGCTGGGGTTTTTTATACTGCTTTTTTACTGATGACATTTCTGTCCCCCTAACTGATCGCATGCACGGCCTGACGGTTTAAAAAGTCTTTTTGCTCATGTTTTACCGATCGTGCATACTCAAGCGCGGCATGCATATCACCGTTACAGTTTGCATCCGGTATTCTAGCCACAGCCTCGGCTGTCGCTTCGCCGAGCGCGATTGACGCATTGATGCTCTTGAGAATCAACACCTCATGATCCTCTCTTGCTTTGTCCTTTTCATCCATTTTCTTCTCCATGCGGCGGACATATGCCGCAAACACCGCTGACGGTATGCTCGCTGCGGCAAGTACCCCCACAATAATAGCAATAACTGTATCCAAGTCTTATCCCTCCTACTCCGGTTATTTATCCGGTAATGGTGTTATACGCAAGCCACCATGTGTATATTGGCTCAAATATCTGTGTGTAAATCTGCCCAGTACCCTGTGGGTGTTGTATAAGAGATCGATGTCCAAAATAATATTTAAGGGAATGACCTCTGTAAGCCATTCCCTCATCTCTTTATACCGTTGCTTATGATGCAGGAGTACCCTCACCTGCAGAGTCCATATCTCTGCAATATACTCCATCGTAAAGCCGGTCTCACCCTGGCACATCTGCTTTAAGTGCTCATATACCCGTCGGTATGTATAATCGACATTGGAATTAAGGCGGTTGATGATCCGAAAACGCCTATCCTCCAAGGTATCCGCTGCATATGGCGCAATCTCCAGCATCTTTTCCCAACGCTCTATACCGTACTCCCCCATCGAGTACAAAAACTGCTCATCCCATACCTGTTTGATGCTCTCCCACAAATTTGTGAGCTCAGGGTTTACACCCTCCGCATACCCCATCATCTCCCTTACCTGTCTTAAAAACTCAGGAAGATAATCCAAAACATTAGGTTCCCGCATTGATGATCTCCCCCTTTACCGCAATGGCATCTTTATCTAAATACAGATTAGATGTCTGCCCATTAAGCGAAGTGTCCTCAATATCCAATACTCCGGGCACATCAAGGATTCTTGTCTCAATCTGGGATATCCTTACTATGATCTGCTGTAACTTTTCCCATTCTTTGTTAAGTTCCTCGTAATAGTCCTCTATGGTCTTGTTTATGTAAGGCTCCACATCTGCCCACTCATAACCCTGCATGAGCGTGATTTTTGCGGCAATGTTTATTGTCGTCTCTGTCACGCCTGCCACCGTTACCGTATGCCCAATCGGCGCGATACCGTACCCGCCCCCGCGATTTACCATAGGGTCAATCATGGTCTGGATTTGGTCTACAAACGCCGCTGTAGGCACCATATAGGATGAGGTCTGGATAACCAGTTTAACTGTACCGCCGCCCATCCACTCAGCCGCCGAATAGCACTTGACGCCACCCACACCAGGGATCGCATGCACCTTATTCATGTAGTCTGCCCTGTTCCCGCCGAACGCTGTGGAGTTAAGAGTTGCATAAAATGCCTGATTGATTTCCTCAATGCTTGCCTCGTCCTCTCCATAAACATCTATGGATATAATCTGCGCTGAGGACAGATTTGGGATAAAATCAATCGGAGTAATCGCCCCGGTTACGTTGCCCGCTTCGCCTAAAGTCTCGCATTTCATTCGGTATATTCCGGCATCAATCTTTTCTATGACAGCAAAATTGATCATGTCATAGTTAAATCTTGCCCCAACTGGTACCTCGATCGTCGGTGGCTCTGTCTGTGCTGTGACAACAGAGTGCGTGGCATCAAAACGTGTAAGGTCAATCCCTCGCTCCCTACAGCGTTCCAGTTTGCCACCTCGATCTGCGGTGTCAAAAAATGTAAGCTTTAAAACATTATCCAGCGCGATAAACATATTTTGCAGTTCCACCGCCACCGGAGCGGAGGAGCTATATAAAAACGATGACTCCCTTTTATCTAAATGATTCGGTGCTCTCTCCAGTGTCCGCTGCAATATCACATCATAGGTCTGTGTCTCATACATTAAATACTCACCACCTTTACAACCTCCAGATTACCTATATTTGTATGCACCACAAAAGTAACCCTCAGTTTTGATTTATTTTGCTCAAACTCAAAATCATCAACCGTGTCTATACGATCGTCCTGTAGCAGAGCCTCTGTTATCCGGCGTTCAACTTCCGGTATCACATATTCTGGTTGCTTGCCAATCAGATCCCGCAATTCCACGCCGTAGCTCCACGGATAGACCAAATACTGGTACCGCTCGGTATTGAGGATAAAATAGACCGCCTGACGTATCTCAAGCAGCCCCTCTCGTATTCCATTCACGGTATTTTTCTCATATTCAAGTGCAAAGTCTTTTGACGGGAGCTTTTCTTCGACAAAATCAAAGGCGGCCTCGTCTATATATACAGGGATCATTCTTCCTCACCCTCTTCCACGATTTTATCTAAGACAACATACTCCTGTCCGCCCTGTACCTGCAGCAAAATCACTTTATCTCCCGCCTCCAACTCATTGTGCACTGTTACCTCTATTTCTTCTGCAGCGAGTTCTCTGAGTCCGGTTTGTTGGATATTCTCAATTTTGATTTTCCCGATGCCCTCATACTGCACATCAACCTTAATCTTGTGCTTTTTGACGTTCCGGGTTAAAAGCAAAAACTCTTCCGGCACGGTCAGCTTAGTACTGATCTGTACCGCCAAAGGCTCCACCGATACCACCGTACCGTAAATCACAGATGCGGGATTTGTCTCTCGATATGCGTCTATCGCATTTTGTTTTAGTGCCTCTAACAATCTGTTATTCATGGTGCCTCCTATGTAAAACTATTTCCACGTAGGGTTAAATCCATCGTGTGATAATCGTTTTTAAAAGTATGCTTTACCTTTTCGCAAATCATCAGACTCCTTACCGATATATCTCCGAGATCGAGCATAACTCCAACACTGCTCCCTGCCCTGACCCGCAAGTCCCCTATTGCACTTGATATCTTGAGTGACCGGGTCTTTTGGTTATACAACTGCAATAGTGCATCTACCTTTTGTGCAAGCCCAACGTCCGAGTTAGCTTTCTCATAATATTGGAGTACTCCCCATTTATTGATGTTTCCGCTATCCTTAGCCATATAGACTTCCCGCTTTCCAGTTTTTTCGTTGTCATAAACAATTTTTATCTGGTCATATGTCTGCTCATCAATCGAGGATTCATAGGTAAAATTCTCGCCGGTCTCGGAATCGATCAGCAAATCGGTTACCATTGACTCGATATTTTTAAGGGCAAGCTTGCCAAAATCGTCATAAAGTACATATAGTCTTTTTACATTAGTCAAGGTCTCGTCCAGTGCGTTGAGTGCAATATCAAAGAGTGTCTTGTCGTCCTCTATCCGCTGTTTAATCACATATCCTGTATTTTCCAACGTACCTACATTGAGGTTAAAATCGGCGGCCATCATCTGTATCACCTGGTCAGCTGTCTTATTTTTGTAGACATAGGTCTCTTTGTTTTTAAAGTACCGGAGCTGATCATAAGCGGTAACCTCTATTTGACGTTGTTTGTCTCTTTTCTTCTTAAAAACAAACCCGAAAAACACCGGAGTATTATCCACAACCAGTCGCACAACGTTTCCTTCCTCAAACTCTGGGTTTTCCGCGTTTACGACCGTAAATCTTAGGACTCCAGGCGCACCTTTGCGCTCTGTCTCCCATGTAATACCATCCAACGCAGATGGGAAATACACATCTTCGCCGTTTACAATTGCCAGTTCTACCATTACATCCTCCTATGGTAACACCAGTTCCGTGCCAGGATATATCCACCACCCATTACTTGATGATGACTTTCCATATTCCCCGGCGGTCGATTCTATTGTATCTTTGTTTGCCTCATAGATTTTATCCCAGTCTGTCCCAGTGCCGTACTCCTGCTTCGCGATATTCCAAAGGGTATCTCCCTTAACAACCGTATAATTGCCACCGCTGTCTTTAGTGTCTCTCACAGGTTCTTTTCGGATCGTTGCCGTTCCGGCTGCACTCTTGATTATTGCGCTTTTAGTGCCAAAATAGCGGTATTGCTTTAGCTCTATCGCCACTGTGTAATCAAAGTCGCCACCAGTTTCTGTGATATCATAATTTTCCAATGATACTGTCATATTGGTATAGGGCAAAATCTTTCCGTTTGGCATCCTCCGGGAAACGATAAATTGAAACGGTTTCTTTGCTTTCTTGAGACTTTCCAGTTTTCCGAGATAATAAGACGCACTCTGGTACCCATCCGGATATCTCGCAAAGGGATAATTTACATTTGGCAGGAGTGCCTTAAAAGATATCTCTGTCAATCCTGCATCCTTAAGGATATTAACCTCTGATTCGTTAATCAGCTCTATGGTCTTGTTCCTATTTTTTATTTTTGTGGTAAGTTCGGATGGGGCTACTGGCAACAGCACCCCATCCAGAAAGAAAAAATACGCCACTACTCATGTACTCCTTCCGCTGCGGCCGACATTGACTCGTACAGTTTGTCTGTCAGGACATCCATAAAACCATCGATATCATCTCCAGCTCCGAGATTATTAGTCACACCTCCCATTGCAACAGTGATCTCAGCCGTTGTAAACCGGTTGATAGTCTCCTGTTCCGCCAGATCTCTCAGATATTTTAAATCCTCCTCGGATACATCCACGGAGTTTTTAATATCTTTGGTGTTGTCTCCAATATCTCCAACCTGTGACAGCAGCGCATCATAATCCAATCCGCTACCCTCACCGCCTATACCAGTCAGCCCATCAATTTTAAACTTGTCGCCTAATCCCTCGCCCCAGTTATAACCTGCGTCATACGCATCGGTTAAATCCTTACGCTCCAGCCCCAACGTGCTACTTGACAAGTCAACCTTTTCGGCGATCTCCTTATATGATCCATTCCCAAGTTTGTCTGCCAAATCGGATACTTTTGTATCAAGTCCGCTACGCCACCCAGATACTGCATCTGCAAGATTTGACCCAAAGACCTTATCAATTGCACTCGCTATGCCCTGTAAAATGCCAAGTATTGCGTCGGCCATATCCCCGAATAAGTGGATAATGGATGCAATCGGATCATTAAAAATATTTGCAAAAAAGTTTGCAAAGGCTGTCCAGATGTTTATCATAAAGCTGATCGAGGACAGGGCTCCGTCGACAATACCAAGCAAGCTATTGTAAATAAATGCGCCCAACCATGCAAAGCACCCGGCTATTACTCCGGTCGCGGAAGTGGAACTCCCCGTGGCCTTATTTATTGCCGCCACAATCAGGTATATAGCGGCTATTACAGCAATAATAGCTACGATTATCCATGTAAGAGGGCAAGCATATAACGCGGCATTTAGAGCGAGCTGTGATGCTGTCATCCCGGTTGTTGCTGCCGCCTCTGTCGCTGTAGCAGTTCCGTGCGCTACAGCTTGCACTGCGGCAACTGTCTTGAGTACATTAGATATCGCCTGTATCCCGTTATTTACTATCAGTGCACCATTGTACAATGCCATTATTGTCAATACAGCACCCATTACAGGTGCAATCATAGACCAATTATCCACTATGGCCTGCCCCAACTGTCCAACTTTGTCAAACACGGTAATCAAAATATTTGCGATTGTTCCAACTGATCTCCCGGCATTTTGCGCAAAACTCATTAGTTCTTCGCTGTCACTGAGCTGCCGAAGTCTCTGCCATACTGGCTCCAAAGCATAAACAGCCTCATTTTGAAATACATTCCATAGTTTAGAAAATGTTATGGTCATGCTGTTAAACTTAGCATCTGTTTCCTCTGCCGCACCGATCAGCGCGGCTTTTACAATTTCGGCAGTTACCTCACCTTCTCCGGCCATCTCTTTCAGTTCGCCGGTTGACACGCCCATATAGTCAGCAATAGTCTGTATTACAGTCGGTGCCTGCTCCAAAACGGAGTTAAATTCCTCTCCGCGCAACACTCCTGATGCCATTGCCTGTGTAAGCTGCAGCATAGCCGCCTGTATACCGGATGTCTCTGTCCCCGATATACTAAAGTTTTTGTTAAGCTGCTCAGCAAACATGATAACCTCGTCTGTACTGCCAAAGGCATCACCCGCAAGCACGCCCAATTTCGCGACCATATCTGCGGTATCTTTATAGGAGCTGTACGTCCGGTTCGCGGAGGCGTATATTTTTTCATTGATTTCCGATACGTTTTCGCCCTCTCGCGCCATAAGACCGAGCCGTGCTGTTGTATTTGCGAGCTCATCCGAGTAGTCAAGGGCCGCTTTGGCGGTCTGCATTGATGCGTAAGTTGCTATCAGTTTTCCGACCTTGCCTGCTAAACTGCCTACAGCTCCTTCCGATCTGCGTACGGTCTCAGAGTACCGATCCTGCTCATCCTGAGCTTGCCGAATACTTTCTGTGACCTCTTCCATAGCAACTTCTACCTCTGACAAACTGTCGCGCGCGGCGTTCATTCCTGCGATATCAATCGGGTCTGCGGTTACACTGTTCAGCTTTTCCATCGTGTTGATAACAACCATCAGTGCTCTATTCATTCGCTGCACATTTGCTGTTACCTGATCCTGTATCCGTATAGATGCACTTACCGCTGACATGCTTTATCCCTCTCTTTCTTCTCGGACTCGATCCGCATATCAATAGATGCAATTACAAAAGCCCTCTCCCGACGGGACAGGGCCATATAATCGCTTGGTTTCCAATGTAACTTCTGGAGGACATAGTGCATATAACTTGCGTCACCATCTCCTCCGTCAATTAGTTTTTTGCCTCGGCCACCAGATCATTGATATCCTCGGCTGTCGACATGTTTGTCAGCTTTTCTGCCAATGCGTCAAACTCGTCCTTGTAGAGCATCGTCACAATAAGCTGCTCCGCTCCCATAGCCCGATAGCTGTTTTGCAGCTCCGCATTGCTAAGATCAGGGAATTTTACACTCTTAACAGCAAGTTTTACCAAATAAGCGTTGCTGTCAAAGGAATTTGTATACTGCCCCTTCTTGCCGGGCACCTGCACACGTCTCGTACAGTCTTTACGGAGGGATTCATCATCTTCCGCACTGATCGACCGTAATACCCAAGGGATAGGCTTCCCATCCTTGTCCTTAAACCGTGTACTCACTACAAACGGCACATCTTCTTTTCTTTCTGCGTTTTCCGCAAAAAATGCACTTAATGCTTCCATATTTTAAGTCCTCTCTTCCTTATATTATGCCATTCCCTGTAACAGGGAGAATTTCTCCGGGATCTCGAAATCCTCAAACGTAAAGCTCATATCCTCGTCCAGATAGTCCGCACTTGCATCAGCTTTCGCGAGGATCATCTCATCGAAGTTACAGCCCTTAAGGATGACTGTCTGTCTGCCGATAGTTGAGCCCGGATCTTCGTTGGTGAGCTGGATATCAAAATAGACATCTTCGCCGGTTGTTTTGTACTGGTACATCATTTCCCGGAACACCGAAGTGTTATAATGTACCGTGCAAGTACCAGTACCACTCCACCCCGCGGCTTTATGACCTTTACCGGGCTGTCCCATGATCGGTATCTCCGATTTCTTTTTTGTCATTTTGGCTTCCAACTTAATCAGCTGCATAACATGGTATCTCTGCCCGTTGATAGTTGCAAAGCACTCAGCGAGGGATGCACTCACGGCATCTCTCGACTGCATTAAAGTTGTATTGCCCATAATTTACTTCTCCCTTCCTAAGCCACAACTACTGTCATGTACAATTTTTCCATCGCGTTGACAATCGTCACGGCATCCTGTACTACAACAGATCTCTTTGTCTCACCTGCACTCACCACAACTCCGGCCGGATCAAAATCCTCAATAGCACCGATTGTCTCGAGCTGCTGGTGATGGCTTACAATGTCATTCCAGAGCGATACCCTGCCGGACTTATTATTAGGGATTTTACCGATGTATTTTGTATTAAAAATACCGGCTATGTCCATCGCAATCTGATCGATCACACGGATTGTCTGATTAGCCTTAAAATCCTCACCCTTGTCCGGTGTAGTCGTTACAAGGCTGTTGATATCACAGAGCACCCTTGTTTCCAGTCCGACGCGATGGAATGCAAACTCTCCCGACTTAATAGCACTCTCAAGCTGCGCCTGCGTATAATTTGTAGGGATGTCAAACTCTCCATCATATACCCTGTTTGTATTGGACTGGTTAACCGGACATCCTGCGATAACACCAAGTGTCCAATATACTGCGTCCTTGCAGTTTTTGACATTGACAACTGTCTCATGATCGGCAGCATTGCCATAAAGGACTACCTGATAATGCAATCCCTTATTATTGCGCATGTCCTTGACTTCCTGAATGTACAATGTCTGTATTGCCGTATCCTCTGACATACATCCCATTGCATTAAAAGAGTAGCTCTCTGCCGCATCGAGGAACGCACTGTGCTCTGTCGCTGTCACGGTGTCACCGTTTGAGCCGCCGGTCATCGTACTCTTTTCAGCGGCTGCCAGTTCCGACAATGTCCACTCCACGAATCCGTTGTCGGTCGCCTTTAACTCCCCGAGAGTCCTTACATTTGCCGAATACACGATATCATTGTCAAAATAGATATTGACATCATATGTACCGGACATTGTCCCGGTCAGAATCTCGGTACTGATGGTGTTACCGGCTACCCCCTTATATTTCGCCTTTGCAATGTCATTGCTTGCCTGTACACCATTTTTCATTAGCTTGTAGCAATACAGCGTCTGGATATTCCGGAACAGGTCCCTAAGACCTTTTGCCTCGTCGGAATCATAAGCAAAGCCAAACAATTTTTTACAGTAAGACCGGAAGTCCTCTGATGTTACTGTAAAGATCGC
The DNA here is from genome assembly GCA_934418125.1 of uncultured Lachnospiraceae bacterium. Classification (GTDB taxonomy): domain Bacteria; phylum Bacillota; class Clostridia; order Lachnospirales; family Lachnospiraceae; genus UBA3282. The sequence continues at coordinate 67,311 of CAKRWT010000009.1, read as the reverse complement.
GCCGTCGATGCCCCATGACAAGTGTAATGCAAGTGCTGCATATCCTCTCTCTCCCATAGTGGCCGCTGCATTTTTGGCACTGACGAAATTGATATACGATCCCGGAAGTACCTTATTCTGGTTGACAAATGTTCCACCACCTAACATGTTACATCCTCCTTTTTCATAAATTCTTCGATGAGTTTGTCTGCATCCGCATAGGTATATCTCTCATCGTCGTGTAAAACTATCCTTGCTACCCGGTTGTTATACTTCTCCGTCGTAAGGAGCTGTTTCCCTGTAAACACGGGTTGATCCGTTTTAGTGCTTCTCCCCATTGCGCACCTCCACTGTTAATCCATATTTGTCCATAGACTCCTCCTGTTTTACCTCCATCATGATCACGCTGCAGGTCACAAAAAAATGTAACACTCCATCCACGATCTCATAACTCATATTATTACCGTGTATCATATTGCCATTCTGGAGCGTAATATATGCAAGACACTCTTCTAGGGCATCCCCAACGTCCATCATTTCCTCATTGTCGCCGTCGTGCTCAGGGAAATACTGTATATCAAAGGGATAATCCCGGATATGACGCTGTCCTATCAGCGGTCGCTTGCTCGCCTTAAGTAATTGCACAAAAAAACAGGGCGTTTCAATTCCCTGCTCCACATCCTTTGTGTATATATCATATCCCTCATACGCACTCCCGAGGGTCATTGTAATGCCATTGACGATATCAGCTACCATTTAGCATCTCCTCCATCTTTGCATCCAGTCTCTTTTGTATGAGTGCCGGTGCTATCTTTTGTATATCCTGCTCTGCTTTTGTTGCAACATGATGTCCCGGTACCCATGCCTGTTTTAATCGCTTACCGATATGCGGCACAAATCTTCCGGGCTCCTGTCGGTGTCCATATTCATAATAGGATGCGTACTCCACATTATTGGTAAGTGTCCTGATATACTCGCTCCCTTTATGCTGCACACTGCTCTCATTAAGCGCAACACTCCATCCTCGCTTGAGTGTACCGCCATGCCGCCCCTCGTTATATGTTTTGGTTGAGCCATCTTTTCGGGCATAAACTATAACCTCATATTGCCCAGTCGGTGTGTTTTTGATTATCTTACGATACAACCGCATCGTGAGCTCGTTTGTACAATCCCTGCACAACTCGTCTGCCCCGTGGTTAATAAAGTCCTGCATGCGCTGCTGTAATGCCTGCAATTCGCGATAATCTACACTCATTATGCCCACCTCTCAAATAACTCCAAGCTAACCTCCTGATGGCTCGGATACACAGCCGGAACACCACTTGCCGCATACTCTGTTACAATGTCGTCTCTGCAATCATAATGTTGCGTTACGATCACTTTTGACCCCGCTTTTACATCGACTTCCGGCGGCAGGAACACTTTGACTTGCTGGTCCGTACTTGCAACATTCCCGCTCGCTGTCGTCGGTACCTGCTTATAGGACAGTCTGCATGGCTGATCCTCAACTACCGTAACATCCTCAAAGCCTGTCTTTTTCGTTGCCGGGTCTGTGATTTTCCTATGCTCCACAACAGAGCATGTGTCCTTGTACATTGTAGCTAAAATGGATTGTATATCGATCATTACCACACCATCTTTCTGTACCGGATAAAATCCGCATCATGCGACAGCAGGCGGTTAATCAGTATGTCAAAATACTGTTCCGGTGTTGAGCCCTCTTTCAGGGAGACTGTGACATCTCCCATCTTGATAGACTCAACCGCCTTTGATTGCTCAATATCGTTTAACTGACCAACCGCTTTTTTCTGCCGGAGGAACTCACCGCATACCATATCAACATACACGTTGTCGAGGCCCTCTGGTATCTCTGTGTCATTGATACGATTTTTAATGTGCTCCCCAACACTGGCGATAAGGATGCCGATGAGCATCCCATCTTTATCCTTATCGTAAGCATATCCAAGGGTATCCAGTCTCTCGATAACCTTATCTTCCATAGGACTATCCTCTTGACTTGATCTGCGCAATCGGAATAGCCTTGTGATCCCAGTACTGTCTCGCTGCACCAGTACCTCCATCATTGACAAGAGTCCAGTTTGCACCGTTTGCAAGTTCTGCGTCGGTCGGTGACAGTGTAGCCTGAGATTCTTTCTCGTAGGAGATTCCGGCCGGTGCAAATACTTTGCGCTGACGGGAATATAAGGTATCTTCCCCGCCGTTTTTTGCAGGATCACGGTCCATCTCATACGGCACCTTTGCCCCGATGTCCTCATAATCAAATGCGCCCTCTCCAAGCACATAAGTGATATACTGAGTGTCGTTTACAACATAATTACCCGCCGCAAGTGTCTTTGTACCAAAATAAGATGCCTTTGCATCCTTGAGTTTGATCTCTCCGTCGGCGGGAGATGCAGTGTCAGCGACAATCTTGATAGCCCCGCTATCACCTGCGGACGCATCAAAGTATCCGTCAACAGCAGGCATGCTGTCATCGATCAATACTGCTCTGCCATTCCAGGATGCAAGCGTCAGCTCCCTTTCGATTCCCTGCGCATCTGTCTGGGTCAGGTGCTTTAAAAGCTTGAGGTTTTCAAGGTTAGTGGAAATTACCGAGTGCATAAGTGCAAGTGTAAATACCGACTTATTGTCACCGGATGCCTTCTGCAATGCCGAGTTGAGGGTTGTCTCTCCGACAGTATTCTTGCCCTCTGCCATATTGCTGATATCGTATGTATGTCCCTCGGTAAAAGCCTTGTTGCCTGCTCCGGACATAGCAAAAATACCCTTTAAGATGCAAAGCACTGTATCCTGATCTACCTCTGTCCAATACGCCGCGATCTGCTGCGCTACATTATCCATAAAGTCCACACCGGATGTGATATCCCATGAAAAATCCTTTTCTGTCCACGCATCTGCACGACCGATCACAACAACACCTCTCTCAAAGGTTGTACTTCCCTGTGCTGTGATGTCCGTCTGGCCATCATAATTCTGCGTACCCTTTTTGAGATTCCCGAAATAGGGCAATCTTGCATAGGCCGTTGTGGTCTGCGCGGAAAATGTCTCTTTGATCTGCTTGTTACCTCTCAGAGCTCTCGATCTGATGAGCTCATTCTTTTTTGTGTTGGGTACTCTGCTCACGTATGCACCAAACGCCTGCGGGTTAAATGATTTTGAATCAAATTTTGCCATTATAATTTACCTTTCCTTTCTTTAAATGGTCGCATTAGGGTTCTTTTCCATGAACTCAGCAAGTTGCGAGTATGTCATTTTAGAGGTGTCTACTACCCCTCCGGGTGGCACATCTGCTCCAGGTATCGGCTGTACACCGCTTACCGTTGGCTGAGTCGGAGCCGTAAACAGGTAGTCATTATCCTTTTTAATGGTATCCACCTGCTTCTGCCGGGCGGCTCTATAAGCATCATCATCCAGATTGTCATCAAGTGCATCAAACAGCACCGCGACCGTCTTTGCATTTTTTGCTCCAGCCGACATAATCAGCTGTGTATCAATACCATCTCTGCGCAACTGCTTCATCTCTGCTTCGTGCTGCTTGATTGTGGCAGCATTGGTTTTCTGCAGTTCTACAATCTGATTTTTTAGATCCTCATTGTCTCCAGCAGATTTCTTAAGCTTGTCCAGCTGTCCATCCCGCTCACTGAGCATTTCCTCCGCCTTTTTCTTGGCTTCGTTCACCTCGTCAAAACGTGCTTTCGGCACATATCCCTTGAGTTCCTCTGCTGATGCGTCAGCCACCTTCTGGGCCAGTTCCGCATCGCTTCCTAATGCAATGATTTCTTCTTTTTTCATATTTTTTGTCCTTTCAAATTCATTTTTTACCCGGTTCAGTCCGGTACTATTTGTCTCTCAGTTTCCGCCCGAGATACCAAAGTGGCGGCAATAAAAAAGCACTCCCGGTATCATATCAATTCCGGAAATGCTTATTCTGTCTTTAATGCTTCCTGTACTTTTTTACGCCACAACTTCGGGACATCTTCGGCTGTCCATGCTTTGCCAGTCTTGTAATTGATCTCATGATTCTCAATTTTGGCCACATAAAAAGCTACCATACTGCACACCTCCTATTCCGCTGACATATCACTGACCGTTTCGGCCACGTCAGCAATTGCATCATCCTGTAAGGTCTGACCATCCGCGATATCGCTAATCATACCCGCCATATCTGCGATTGCTCCGTCCTGTATCGTCTGCGATTCTTTGAGTTTTTCCAGCTCTGATTCTACCTGTGACGGTTTGCGCAAGGTTATTGACGTGATATTATGGCTCTCCTCTGCAAAACCGCTCTGTGTACTATCATCCTGTGTCTCATAGTCGATATTGGTTACTACTCCATACCGGGTAAGCATCTGATCGAGATTTACATACCCCGAATATGCCTTTAATAATGTCTCATCCAGTGTTTCCGTATCTTTCTGTAAATACTGGATGATTTTGGTGTTGTTCCGGTCAATAAGGATGGACTCCCAAGCGTTTTTATCGAGGTCGTACATCTCAAAAGTGAGCACATCGTTTGTGGATTGCATGTTATGCACATCCTCAGATGCGCCGTTCGTAAATCTTATAAATTCTTTTTTCATTTATTTCCTTTCTCCGGGCTTTCCCCCGGCAATGGTTTTCGGTAAACAATAGATATTAAAAGCAAGGTTATGTTTATAATCAACTGCCATAAGCTGTTATTGTGCAAGATACATCTCTACCGTCATCCGCAGTCCTTATTTTTAAATTAACGGTATTACCGCTTACTGTACCATTTATTATTGACGCAATCCTAAAGTTATCTACAAAATTATCTATTGTGTAAGATTGTACTTTTATTAAATCATCAAATGTAACAACTACATTTTTATAACCATTATTTTTATCTGATGATGTGGTGGTAAAAGATACAGTTTTTGACTGTTTCTTACCATTAAAAGGGATAAGGCTGCCATCAGCCCCATAGTAACCGTAGTTACCATCTCCATCAGTACCAAACTTTAAACCACCTAAACTACTGTTTACACTGTCCTTTAATGTCTTAACTGCCTTACTGGTAGCCAGCTTCGTGCTGTCGTCCAGTTCCGTGGAGTCTGACACTCCGGTTATTCCGTTCAGCGTCTCGGCAGTGCCTGCAATTTTTTGCTGTACCGTCTCTCCATCGGCACAAAATACCAATCCGGCTTCCGTGTGCGGGTATATGGTATTTCCCAGATTATCCTGCATCTCTCCTCTATAAAGTTTACTCATCGTCTGTCTCCTTTACTAAGTATAATTTTCCGCGTATTCGCGCTGATGTGTCTCCCTGATCGAGCACAGTCAGATTTTTAACATTAAAAGCGTACCGGTTATCGTCTGCTTCATTGCCCGTTTTTGTGGTTGTCTCTTTTACAAGCATCGTGTAAGGTGTTACCCCTGTACAGCCATTAACAACCGTTAATCTCGGGTCAAACTGTACGCCTGCGCCGCTTTCCCACGCATTTGGTATCTTTACATAGACCGATGCTTTTATTTCCGCTGTCGGCGTGTAAGATGCACCTGTACCAGTATCTTTAGCAAGCACCGTGCTGCCATTCCTGAGTTCCACGGATGCTCCCCCGGATGATGCCGGGCATCCTCTGAGCTCATACGGAGTATTTTTGTACAGAGTCAAATCTCCGGCCTTTATTTCGGCGGCTGCTGTTGCAGTTCCCGCGGCTGTCAAAATCCCCTTAACAACACTAAAAGCAACACCGTTTACAACCTGTGTTGCTGCTGTGATCTGCATCATATTATGGTAAAACTCCCGGAACACCTTAACGATCAGTCTTCTAGAATTACCAATCTGCAGGTATAGGCTGCCGTTGTGTCTCTCCGCAACCGGTATGTATTGCTCCATGACAACTAAAGCCTCCGCTCCATACGGCATCCAACTGGACTCCGACAGGGGATTGTCAGCCACCAAAATATAAATGATGTCATGGATTGCCACGGTATCACCAAGTTTATACCCAGCCGCTTTTCCTGATCTGATAAACTCCGTCAGATTTTTATACGATGTCAGCACCGGTTTTGCCGCGAAGTATTGACTGATTTTGTCTACATTGCCATTAAAATCATCAACCTGATACGCATCGTCCTGATCGGGCATCTTTAGCCCCATCCTCTCTGTAAATCTCACGGTTTTCCCACCTCCTTTTTGCGCATCAAAAAAGCACCCTCTCCGGATGCCTTACATTGATTACAATATTTTCTTTTCCTTTTGCACCATATCTGGTAATTCATTGCCCCAGATGTGACACGTCTTTCCTTAACTTCTTCGTGTTCGCACATGTTCGTCTACTTTCCGCACAATAAAATACCGCCATTCCCCTTACGGAGTGACGGTATTAACAATTATGATACTCACATTTCTTGCAAATTTCTCTCCACCCATCTTTTTCTCTGTACTTGCCCTCAATGCAATTCTCTTTCAGCATCCCTGCGGCTACATCCGTACATATAATGCAATCATCCACTTCTATTTCACTATCAACTAATGGGCACATAACCCTATCTTTACTTTCCGGCATTCAGCACCACCTCCATAAATTTCCGTGTATTGTCATCATACTCGTCTTTCCTAAAAGCCGTTCTAATTGTTTTTTTCTCGGTGTTGATATACACAGCCCCGTTTTCGCTATAATAATTTATATATCGACCATTCCATCTCGATATAGATACCTTGGCTTCTTTTGCAAATTGCTCTGCCTCTTCGCGCGTTACATTATGTCCTCTATCGCCATTGATATGATGATCATCATACGCATAACCCTTCAGATCAATGGTCACCGGTTGTGTAGCTATTATTCCGCGAATCGAAAAATCTTTGGCTGCTTTCATTATAACATTTTGCGGGCTCATATCAATGAATTTTTCTTTCCAGCGTTTATAGGTCATATCCCCAGGTACCTGTATTGTCTTGCCTGTATCGTCTCTCGCTGCCCGTGTCTCATCAACCGTAAACTCATCGTTAAAATATGGCACCGTCGTGCTACGACACCAACAGTGGAAAGGTGGAGCGGTCACGCCTGGCTTAAACTCACTTATAGGTCTGTGCGTACCGTCGAGGTCTTGACATATCTTAGAGGTTTTTGTGTCCAACACAGCGCAAATCTCATACTCAGCCACGCCCATCTCTTTATACATGTCCAACTGGCCCGCCGAATGGAAGTATACCGTCTCTGTCATGACCAGCCGTCCTGCCTGCCCTGCCGACACACGGAACCTGTCCTGTATATGCTTAATTGTTTCTTCCGGCGTGCCCCCTCTTATCAAGGACTGTGTCATGCCGTTTTGCATCTCCGATATCAGCTGTGCCTTTTGCCGCCATATCCGGTCAGAAAAATTGCTACCGTCTGCCGCCCAAGGCTTTGCTACAATCTGTCCAACACGCTTTTTATCTATCGCCCCAAGGTTTATCCCCACACCTATACCCTTTTGTAACTCGTAAGCCGTGTGATAATAGCTGTCCTTGTAGATATCCCCCAGAAAAGACATCATATCCGGCACCTCTGCCGCGTAAAGCTCTTCGATCTGCTGTCTCATCTGCACCTGCATAGCCTCCAGCCTTGATATGTGCCATCTGGAGGACGCATTTTCGAGCTGTTTCGCCCACTTTTGGGTGTAATTCAGAGTTGCGCCTTTGGCGATATACTCATCCACGCTCCACCGGAACTCCTCAAGCTCATTTGCCTTTAACAGCTTCTTGGCCTCATCCATTGTTATCTCATTGTTGGCAGCTATACGTGCAAGCCACTTCGTGGTCTCTTTTTCCACGCGCTCCGCTGCCATCTGATACTGCTTTTTCAGATCCTCATAGTATTTCGCTCCCTTATTGATTTGACTCTTTTCAAGGTCCGTGAACCGGTTTATCCAATAATCTCTATTGCTCATCGTCACCCTCTATCGGTGCAGTAAAGGACTCGCCATAGACATTCATGGCATCTTCCTGCTCCTGTTTGACAGACTCCAGTTCGGCGTCAACATCATCTATCCACGGCACCTGTTTAAGCAACGTCTTTTGGCTGATCTTTACCCCGAGAGCTTTAAGTGTATTGAGTATATCTGACTCGTTAATCAGCATATCCCGGTTAAAAATAAATGTAACCGGCTCAGAGCGGAAATCGCCTTTCCCGGTAAGCTGTAAATATGTATCGATAAAATACATCAGTTCTTCCATTGCTGCCTGATATTCTGTCTCAATCTCGTTTGTATCAATATCTATCTCATTGTACACAGACAGGATATTCATCTGATTCGGCTGTCCGCTTTTCAGCACCTTTCCGTCAAAAGATCGGGCGTTTTCGATCAGTGCCATTTTAAGCAGTTCCAAGATTTTTTCGTAGTTTTCAGCATTTACCTCAATCTGCAGAGAATCTACACCGCCATCTTTCCCGTCTACGCTCCTGACTTTAACAGCACCATAAGTGGCAAGATTGTGCCGGAACTCACCCAAATTCTGACCGTCATAGTTTTTTATGACCAGTATTGTATTACGATTGTCCTCTAGCATGTTATTATGAAACATCGATAGCATCTCATTTATGGCATCCTGTAGGGCCTTAGTACGCCGGATCACAGGCATCTCACTGTCATTATACTTAAAGCCAACCATTGGCACCCGATCCCACTGATATGCCTTTCCGCCAATCATGAGATAAGGCGAATACTCTTCATGCAAGACATCCGGTATAAGCCTGCCGGCATCATTAAATACATATCTGTGAATACCGTCCTGTCGATACACCTCAACATACTCTGTCATACGTGGCTCACGGCCTTTATACTCAAGTACCGGATAACACCGGATCAGGAAATCAAGCGTCTCATGCTCTTTGTCAACCCACTCAGGCAAAACCTCGTATGCCGGAAAGACCGAAAATACAATATTGCCATCCTTGTCCACAGAAGGGTACAGCCAACCGATCCCCCCATTAAAAGAATGCCGGCATAGGTTTTTTAATTTCTTCATAAATTTTCGGTTCATGACATCCTGCAGCAGCTGACAGTAGGCCTTGTTGTCGGATTCGATTGCCACCGGCTTGCCAAGAAAGTAATTTGTCTTTTTATCGATTGCTACGGCATACTGGTTATCTATGTCATGCCTGTTTGGGAGATTTTTTATCTCTTCCAATTCACCGCTTGGTCCGATGGCCATGCGCTTGTAATACAAGATATCATGATCTCCGGCATAATACCTCTCACCGTTTATCTGCTCTATCCGCTCTTTGGACAGTTTCCAGTGCCTGATTTCCTCCTCGATAAATTGGATATCGCCCATCGAGGACGCCGCTCCCTCTTTTATGATATTGTTGATTATCTCTGTCTGAGTTGGTAGTCCAAACATATCTGCTCCTTAATCAAAACTGTAAGCATCACCTATCAGCAGGTCTGCCACTCCGTATCGCATGGAGTCCATCCCGTGGGAAAACTCATGCTCCGGTTTGTCTGTAGGTTTACCCGCCTTATCAAGCTGCCACGCATAGTTTTGTATCTCTATCCAAAAATTAGGACAATTTCTTGCATGCACAACAATCTTGTAATTTTGTATCTGCTGTATCCCGTGGTTTACGCTATCCCGACCCTTTCGGGAGGGCTCTGCTCTTAATCCATAATCTCTTAACTCCTCAATAGACTTCGGTTCCGCGCTATCGCATATAATGATTTGCCCGCCGTATCCCATCGCCTTGATCTGCTCCGCGATCTTTTGGTTGGTGGTACCTGTTTTGTACCACTCGTTAAACACATATATGATCTTTGCGTCGTTGTCCACCATCTCACACAAAAAGGCATTAGGATCAGTAAAACCAAAATCCAAATTAAAAGCTGACTTGATACCCGGGATTTTTCTGATTTCCTCGATATCAAAGTCAGCCTGTTCTACGTTTGTATAAATAAGCCCCTCAGCGATTCCCCAATCACCATCACCCTCGATTTTAAACCGCTTGGGGTTCTTTTCTTTCATTGCTTCGAAAATCCTGCGGTCTGCATCATCCAACCACTCATTACACCGATACGTGGTTGTCATTGCGAGCACAAGGTCATTTACCGTGTCAAAAAATCTTGCCTTGATCCATGTAGTCGCACTCCAGGGGTTAAATGTAAGCCGTATCTGTTTCCAATATCCGGCCGGCACCTCACCACGGATGGACATATCAAGCTTATTAAAATCATCCTCGGATGCAATCTCGTAAGCCTCCTCCACCCATGCCCAGCAGAGCACCCCCTCCGGTACGGATATTGATGTAATCTTAAGACCATCATCCATCCCCCGGAATAGTATCTTCTGCCCTGTAGGCTTGTAAGTAATTTCTAGCATGGATTTTGGAAAATCCCATAAATGGTCTGCTCCTAGTCTCTTTGCCGCCCACTGCAAATCAGAAAAACAACTATTCCGCAATGTATTGGCAAACCGCCGGACGCATAGCGTATTTGCTTTAGGGTACTTCATCATGTTATAGATGATCCACAGTGCCGTTGTCTTTGACTTTTTGGACGCTCTGGAACCCTTGCACACTACATATCTCTTTTTGCTCTCCCAGTATGCTTTATACCCCTTACCAATAACACCCGGCAGGAATATCTCTTTTACCTCTTGCGATTTCATATGTTACTACATTTACTCCTGTTGTAATATATTATTAGTTAATTCAATAACAGGATCCATACCACAATTCTCACATACTCTTTTGACTATATCCTCAAGATCTTCTAATAATAAAGTACTAGGATTCGCCGACACAAAAGACAATTCTCCTAAGAATAAGTCTGTACCCGTATTCTTTGCATCAAAATAATATTCCATCTCTTGAAACCTGGTTGCAATATCAATGCACAATTTTATAATATCATGTTCTTGTTTTATAAAACCTTTCTTGCTATATAAAATTACCCTTACCCATACTTTTCTTTTTTCCTTTGGAAGCTGATTAAATAATACCGTCCCTAAATTCCTATGTATCTGCTCCAAATGATGCATCATCGAACTTACTTCTGGAAAATTTAATTGTGTTTTTGTGAAACTCAGAATAGGATTTGAGGTATATTCCCTATCTAATTTAAGTTCTTCCATAAAACATAATAGCTTTGTCCTTAATTCTTGAACACCAAGCATGTCATTAACAAAGAAAATTGTTCTATCATCTATTATGTCAAATGGTAACTTTGTTCCGCTTTCGCATATATTTATAATTGGCTTCCCTGTCATATGCCGCACTGCCAGTTCATACATAACATTAGGATTGTTTCCTGTTAAATTTGCTACAACTAAATCGTCATTAACTATATGCTCAATGACTTGTTGTCCTATTTTCCCAGATTCATTAATTTCATACGCTGGTTTCGTTTCATTAAAGCCATATTCCATCAATATAGGTTTGATTACACTCTCTATCACTCCCTTTGCCTTTCTGAATGTATCTGAATTTTCATCACCTATCGGAGTAATTATAAAACATTTTTTTCCCTGTTTTTCATCCTTTTTATCCATCACAAATCCTCCTTTTGCTTTATTATACGGCAAAAGAAAAATTGCTACAAGCAGGTATTCTGTAGGTTGGGAATCTATTGTAAGTGCTACTCCTCCAACTGATCCTCCCCTGAAAACATGACTGGTACTGTCAGATTGACATCCACATTATCCTTAAACATGCCAAGATGCTTACCGAGCAGTTCCAGGGCTTTGAGCTTATCTCCGACTTTAATCTCTCGTTCCTCACTGTACCCGGTTTCCGAACTGGACGTTTTTACCTTAACAGACTGGATGCAAGCAAGATCATCTTCTGTTGCATCCTCTTTTACGGTACCATCTTCGGTATTGATAAGGTTGCTTGCATTTAAAAATGCTATTTTCGCCAGTTCGTTTACAACTCTATCCTGGCTGATGCCACAACGCTTTGATCTCTCTGCCATTGCCCTTGCAATTGTCTCTGCTACGCTAGTATTATCTAGTAGCTTGTTTGCATTCGTGTCTGTGTAATCTGACTGTTTATACCCCGCTCGGATGGCTGCCTGTGTGGCGTTAAGGTCAATCAGATATTCTTCGCAAAATCTTTTCTGTTTGGCTGTCAATGCCATACTGCCACCTCCTTCCGGTACATAAAAAGGAGCTACCGTCATATTGACAGTGCTCCCTTGGTCATAGCATTGTAAACAATCGGCTCTTTGGCTCTCTTGGATTGCTTTACATGTATACACTGTAGCACAGATATAGTGTGTCATTCTATGTCTAATTTAAAATTATTCAACGCCTTGGAATGGATTCTGTGCACCTGCTTCCAACTACAGTTTATTCTGACCGCAATGCTCTCCCATTTCATCAACCGGATATATCGATAGGTCAGGACATCTTTTTCGTCCTCATTGTCCATGCGCTCTATTTTATCTGTGATCTCTTTGCAAATTTTAAGCCTTTGATATCGGTCAGACATATATTGTCGCTCTGCCGCATCCAACAACGCCGCGTACCCAGATAGATCTGTGGCATTGTGTGCGTGGGGCATGCCATCGTTATCCGCCGCCGGTATGACCTGCCCCAGCCGCATCTCCTTTATTTTTTCGGCACTCCGCTCCATCTGCCGTACAGCCTTTTCGTAGCTACGAAGATATTCTTTCTTTTCTTCAGTTTCACTCAAACCCAAAAACCTCCCTCTCTGTAAGTCTATATATCTATCATAGCGATATTAAGTCAGCGAAACGCAAGCATTATTTTTTGCATTTTTCGGTTTCCGCCTGGAGTCGTGCTAACATCTTCATCTTACTGGCTTATACTCGGTACAGGCCCGCGATGTACAGTTCCTTACCTTTCCGGTGATTCCAAGATAATCACATATAACCGTATTTCCCGCCTTACCGGCATACGCACACGTTGCCATCACTTTTTCTGTGCATTCCACCGGCTCATCCTGTCTCGCTAGGCCGTGCCTTTTGACGTAACCGTAAACCGCATTATATGTTACCCCGAAATGCTCTGCTATCTCTTTTACTGTCCTGCCAGCATCGATCATTGACCGTACTTCCCGCTCGCTCAGTTTGTTTTTTTTTTGCCGGCTTTTGCGTCTTTGCACTTTGAACCATGTCGTCTACTGCTTTTTTAAACTCCGGGTTCTCCCTCGCCGGTACAGAGTTTGCATACCGGATTATCTTTTCTGCACACGCTCTGCAATAATGCCTGCCGGACTGCTCTGCGCTTACTGGGTCATCCAGGTAATCATTCGATAGCACTTCTGGGTTTTTCGGATCTAATAATTCCGGTACTATTCCGAAGAACCTACCCTCTATTTCCCGGTTACACCTATCACAAATATACTTAATCACTTTCAAGCTTTTTTGTCTCCCTTCTGAAGGTTCTTTAAAAAATTCACCAGATATGTCTCTGAATCCGTGCTGTTATTGTACTGCCTGTCATAAACGATATCACCATACCCTTTATATCTTTTCTCCAACAGATGATAATAGTACTGATCTTCTTTGCCTTTTTTCCAGTAACAATGTCGTTGTGGATATTCTGTCACTACCAGTCGACTGCCATCGTTAAAATCGTATTTGTAATAATTAACATCTATGTGCTCGTCGTGATACCACAGCCCCCAGTCTCTATATTTTTCAAGCCATTCTTTACGCTGATCGTTATTCTTCAGCAAGGGAAGTTCCATTTGTTCTGGTTCCTGCTTCGGTTGTTCTGCCGCGTCCTCCAATTCGTACAGCATACCCGCCAGCGCCCCGACTATGATTTTACGCTCATACACATATCCTTCCGGAAGCGGATCCACCTTATCGATCTTCACACATTCATCCAGCTCCTTTTTCTTCTCGCACAGTAACTTCCGCAGCTTAGACAGCTCGTCGTCCGGCGTCTCCTGTTTATCTGATCGCTCCGGGAGCCACCCACACCTGCTGTTGCAGTCTTCCCCGCACTGTGCGCAACACTGTATTCCATCAACACCACAGCATACGCAAGAACCATGTTTTGACATCCCGGTAATGCACTTTCTCGGTTTGTCATTGCCCTTATCCGGGGATTGCGACGTCGCAACTATTTCATCTTTCTTTTCATCGACCTCCCGATACTCCCCATCGACTATTACTTCGGCTGTTTTTGGTACGGGCTCCTTCTTCGGCTTTGCCGATCTTTTTATCTCCCGGACCTGTTTTACTGTCATTTCGGGTGTTACTTTCTCCTCTAACTCCGGCGGCATACTCAGCATCTCAATCAACAATCCCTGGCTGTAATTTGCATACTCTGCCGCAATTTCCATGCTGTTCCCTCGCAAGCTGTATTTGCTGTTCAGATTCATAAATCTGCTAGCCGCTGTATAATCAATTCCAAGCTCCTGCTTCAGATACTCGTCCAGGCAGCTGTACTGGACTTCCCACAGCTTCTTATCCCTCATCTGTTTCAGCATATAACCGATCTGTATTACATCCTTCGCTGACCGTCTCATGGTCCGCTTGATTTCTCTGTCCAGATCAACAAAATCAAGATCCCTTATAGCTACTGACAACTTATCAAAAGTCTCCATCTTTTTACTCCTTCCCTCTGCATTTCTCTACTCTTGTTTTCAGGGCCGTCATAAGTGCCTTCTGATGATTTCCCTTTTCATTCAGACAAGCAAGTACATCCTCGTCCACGCTGCCAACTACTGCCAGATGATGTATGAACACCGTCTTCCCCTGCCCTTGCCTGTATAACCTGGCGTTTGCCTGGTCATACAGTTCCAGTGACCAATTAAGACCAAACCAGATTACATGATTTCCTCCATCCTGAAGATTTAGTCCGTATGCCGCACTAGCTGGGTGCGCAAGCAGCATATCCATTTTCCCTGAATTCCACTCTGCTATATCTTCCGCAGATTTTAACTCCCCAATCCTAAGACCAGACTTTTCCAGATACCTAAGAATCCTCACTTTATCATGCTGAAAGTTGTAAAAGACAAGCATGTGCTGCCCCTGTAAAGACTCCACCAACTCTCCAAAAGCCTCTAGTTTACAAGTATGTATTTCTGCATATACCCGTTCTTTCTTTGATTCGTTTTCATCCGTCAACTCATTCACATATACAGCCCCATTAGCAAGCTGCAGAAGTTTATTGCCTAGCACGGCTGCACTACCGGCATCCAGATTTCCCTCCGGTACTTCGAGTATCCTCTCTTTTTCCATCGTACTGTAAGCCTTCTGCGCCTTGGAATCCAACTGTACGTACCGGGTATCCGTGATACACGGTGGCAGGGTTAAGTAATCTGCTGCGGAAAGGCTTACACAGATATCACGTATCTTGTCCTGTATGACTTCGTCCGCTCCCGGTATCGGCTCATAAGAAAACACTACTTGTGCATTTCTTGAACCCGGTACAAAGTAGGTGTTCCTGTATTCCGTGATAGTTTTTCCAAGCCGCTGCCCTTTATCTAACAGGTAAATTTGTGCCCACAAGTCCATCAATCCGTTTGGTGCCGGTGTTCCTGTCAGCCCGATAATCCGTGAAATATGGTTTCTCACGCTTTTCAATGCTTTGAACCGTTTTGCCTGATGCGACTTAAAATTACTCATCTCGTCAATTACCACCATGTCAAACGGCCAGTCGTTCCGGTAATACTCTACAAGCCACTGTACATTTTCCCGGTTTATCACATAAATGTCCCCCGGGCTATTCAATGCCCTTATCCTCTTTGTCTGGCTTCCCAATACCCTTACTACCCGTAAAAGTTTTAGATGATCCCACTTTGCCTGCTCCCTTGTCCAGGTATCCTCCGCAACCTTCTTTGGCGCGATAACAAGGCATTTCCGGATTAAAAAGCGGTTGTACCTCAGGTCATTGACTGCAGTCATAGTAATAATCGTTTTTCCAAGTCCCGGTTCCAGGAACAGTGCCAGTTTGTCTGATTGCAAAATCCTTGTGATGCAATAACGCTGGTAATCGTGCGGTTCAAACTTCATACAAGCCCTCCTGCCTCCAGTATCTGTGCCAATGCAAGATTTGCATCTTCCTGGTAGTGACTTATTTCAGCAATCACGGTATCTATCAGCTCCGGATTATCTAGCACACATACATAACAGCCAAGATTTTCAAGTACTCTCTGTTGATAACACTGTTCTGGTCTTGGCTTCTTTCCTGAAGCTTTCAGTTCAACAAACCCGATATTGTTCCCCGGCATCACAACCAATCTGTCAGGCACACCTGACGTACCAGGCGATACAAATTTATAAGCCTTTCCTCCCGCTTTCCTGACAGTCTCTGTAAATTTTTTCTCCAGTTCCTTTTCGCTCATCTTTTCCCTTTCCCAACCGTGCTACAATCCCCTCGCGCGCGTACGCGTATATACACCCCACGTATAGGGGGTATTTATCCCCTCTATTTTTTATATATTATTATTTATATAAATAATTGTAGTTATTGTAGTAATCCAGTATTTCCAAGGCTTTGTGCCCTCTACAAAGTAATATTTTTTTTGTTGTTCTTTGTTGCTTTGTAGTTTTTTATCCTACAAATTTTTTGTAGTTTATAGTCTTTCCATGCTAAGTTTGTAGACCCTTTTTGTATCTCTCCAGTGAGACAAATATCCGTTGCTTGCCGTAGGACGCTGTGTCGCGTGGTCCTTTCAGTTCCTCCCACCCCGATAAATGCCGCAGAATACTGTTAATTTCCCTTGCATCGGAGTTCTTCATCCGTCCTTTATCCTGACGAAAGCATTCGCACCACAGCTCCACTGCACAAATCCGGTCTCTCTTCACAGTGCATAACTGCTTATTCGCCGCCATGTTCATGTAGAATGTACGCCTGTTATCCTCATCGCGGCGGTTCCAGTCCTCCGGCACCAAAGTGTCAAGGAAGTTGAGAATTACCCCCTCCCGTGGGTCACTTTCCCGATGTTCCTCCTGCGCCTCCACAGCCATCTGTTCCAGTTGCTGCCCGATATATAGCGGCTCTGCCCTCTTAAAGTATTCCACCGCCTCAGCCCATATCTGGGGTACTTCCCCGGCAAGGTCCGTCCACACATTTTTTATGGGTGCCTGCTTACCAAGGTCCACCGGCCAGAATCTTCTGTTTCCTGTCTTATCACGTAAAAACTCGGCATCATTTGTCGTCCCGACTAATATACAGTTCCTCGGATGCGGCATTGTCCGCCTGGCAAAAGGTGCCCGGTATATATCTTCCTGCTTGCTCAAAAAGCCCTTAATTGTATTCATCTCTGCTTTATTTAAGCCCGCAAGTTCTCCTACCTCGATAATCCAGTACCCTTGCAAAAGTTCCGATGCCTCTTTACCCTCAAACGTGCTTAAACTGTCGGAGTACCAGTCAAGCCCTAACCGGTTCCAGAAGGTACTCTTTCCCAATCCCTGCCTGCCGGCAAGAATAATCATATTATCAAACTTAATCCCAGGTCGGAACACTCTTGCTACCGCTGCCACAAGACATTTACGTATAACAGCCCTCGTATAAGCTGTATCTGATGCCCCAAGATAATCCGTAAGAAGGGTATCTACTCTTGGTACACCGTCCCACACGAGCCCTCCAAGGAAGTCTCTCAATGGGTGGCATTTTCTTTTCTGGATAATCTCTGTAAGTGAATCTGCTATTTTCTCCTTACCACTGATGTTATAGACATCTGAGAGATAGTTTCTCAATGCCGCATCGTCTCCATCGTTCCATACTCTTCTGCCACGCTGCCCGTCATCCCACGGCAAAGTCCCTGTTATATACACACGGTCTGCAAATTCATCAAAGTAAAACTTTCCCGAAATAGCCAGGTCATTCTCAATAATCAGTTTCATATTATACGGTATGCTTACCGGATTTCCGGTATTAGGATTTACTTTTAATCTACTCATCCACTGCGGGTCATAATCGGTTCCTACATTTTCTGGCTGTCCAAATGCCCCGCATACTTGTTCCTGTCTCTCACGAATCATAATCTGTTTAATTTCATCCCTGTCCGATATGAACCGGCACATACTTCCGTAAGAGGGCAACCGGTTTGTCGGGGTATCCGGGAGGCTTTCTGCATCCTCGTCCCCAAACAGATGAATCCTTACCATATCAAAGGCATTACATAGTTTACCGGAACACGGGTCGGTGGCATGATGGCTATAAAGGAACTTGTCTTCGTATACAACTGCTCCACCCACCGTTGAACCGCCCGAAAAGGTATACCGGTCATTCCCAGCCGGTTCATAAACTCCAGGAATAAAAACTGCCATGGCTTCTTCAATGCCATAACTTTTACAGAAAGCTCCAACTATTCCGTTCTTACTTAAAGGGTCACCCTGCTTTCTCGCACTCCGCTCCCTGAGTTTCACTGCTCCCGGTACTTGCGGCCACTCTTCGATATCCCGCCAGTCCGTATAAAGTCCGAGCATTCCTTGCTTAGATAGAAATGGTTTGTCCTCGTAAAGGAATACGAACTCAGAATCACTACTGCAACTTGGCCAGTACATTAATCTCACTGGTTCAAACGTTGTCGGGTCAAAGATATTGATATCAATAAAATCTGCCAGTTTTCTTGCTATGGCTTCATACTCCTCCGGACCGCACTCCTTGTCCAATGGAACGATTATTCGCAATCGTGGTAAGGCTCCCTCATGTTTCCTGGTTGAATAAATTGCATAGGCACACCCCAGTGAAGACACCCGGTTAATAACACGTTGTGTACCGCCTGGTTCTATCGTATCTGCATCTAATGTGACAAGGTATCTTACCCCCGCCGACTCGTTTTTTCTTCTGCTCCCCTGCAGGGTTCCGCCGACAAAACCACCTACGTCCTTCAGTTCTTCCTGCTTTGGTTTTGACAGTGCTTTATATTCAGCAAAAGTTTCCGAAGTCCGTTCCGGCTTTGCAAGCCTTGCCACGAACTCAGACCAGAGCATTGTACTTTCCGGCCACAAAGTTGATTTTCTACTATTTCCTATGGATACCTTTACCTGTCTGTCAAAATTCACTCTCTTCTCACCTGCCTAATCCTTCATATAGTACTGAGCATTGTCAAATCCTGCCGCGTTCAATGGAAGGCCGTTTGCCCATTCGGGCAGCGCACACATCCTTTTGATTACATCATCAAGATTTTTACTCTTATCATCGTCTGGCACCTCCAGAATCACTTCATCATGAATATGGAAGTTAATCTTATACCCCGCTTTAGCCAGATTCATCATGGCATTACAAAGAATATCCCTGGATACCGCCTGTATGATATTCTCAACCAATTTTCCACCCCAGGTTGTAATAGTCTCCCATTTTTTGTTTGTCTGGTTCAACCCGGTAAAACTGATTTCTTTGTTGTTGTAAGCTGCCGGTGCAAGCTTTGGGTTGTTATAGAAAAGTTCCCTCCCCGATGGCAACCGTATAAACATAAAATTTTGGTCACGACTGATTGTCACTCCGCAAGGCAAGGTTGTTATAACACCGTATTCAATAGCCTCTTGGGCAGCTCTTTCAACGGCGTACCAAAAGTCACATATCCTCCTACTACTTGCCCTCCATCTCTTCACAATATCCGGAAGTTCCTCTTCATTTAATCCCATATTAAGGGCACCCATGGCTGTTAATGCCCCTGCTCCACCGCCATATCCCAGTGCCAGTTCTGCAACCTTGCCTTTCGCCCGGAGCTTATAATTCTCCTGCCCCTTAGCTATTGTCTCAATTGGAACCCCAAACATGGCTGATGCCGACGCCTCATAAATTTTACCGTGTGTGCGGAACACATCCAGTCGCCATTGTTCCCCGGCCATCCATGCAAGGACTCTTGCTTCTATAGCAGAAAAATCCGCTACACAGAAATGACATCCTTCTCCTGGCACAAAGGCTGTCCTTATTAACTGGGACAGCGTATCTGGAATATTTCCGTAGATCATCCTTATGGCCTCAATCTGCTGGTGTTTCACAAACTCCCTTGCTATATTCAGCGTTCCTATAAAATTCTTTGGAAGATTTTGGATTTGTACCAACCGTCCTGCAAATCGCCCCGTCCGATTTGCTCCATAGAACTGCAAAAGCCCTCTCACTCTGCCATCCTCACAAACACACGCTCTCATTGCTTCATACTTTTTAACGCTGGTCTTACCAAGCTCTGCCCGGATTTTCAGTACTTCCTTGATTTCCTCTTCTGGATTGTCAGCAAGAATTTCTGCCATAGTCGCTTTGTTCAGGCTTTCAATTTCCATATCTGAGTTTTCCTCTATCCATTTTTTCAACTGCGCAACGCTGTTCGGATTGTCCAATCCTGTCAGGTCTTTTGCTTTTCCTGACAGCTCCTCCCTTACCTGGTCCGATATGGCAAGGGCACCTGTTACCAGTTCCATGTCGAGTGCTGTCCCGCCGATGTTAATTGCCTGGTCCAATTGCCAGTTTTCCCATTCCTGCCCTGGTACTGGATAATAAGATAGTCTCTGGTAAATTTCCCGCTCTGTTACGACATCCTGTCTGTTATAACTTTTAAACAACTCCCATTTTGCCGGATTATGGCGGGGGTAGTTTCTTGTTCTTCCCCCGTTTGCTTTCGTAGCAGCGCAGGGAACACAAAAATATTTAATAAGGGCTTTACCAATACCCATTTTTTTCTTATCTTCGTGGAAATTCATGGCTTCGCCGACTCCTGCAAGGGAGCCAGGAAAACCACAGTACAAGGCATGAATCATAGTACATCGCCACTGTACCAAATAGGTTCTATAGAATTTAGAAAGTGCATAAAATTCAAATGCAGCGTTGTGCGCTACTTTTATTACCTCCGGATTTGACAGGTCATTTATAATCTGCGCAGGTATTCTTTCCCCACACAGGCAATCAACGAGCTGTACCGGCTCATTGTCGTAAGCATACGCAAATAAGATAATTTCAAAATCCGGAGACTGTACATATTTGTACAGCCCGGATTTTTTGATATTCACAGATGAAAATGTCTCGATATCAATATGTAGGGTTCTCATGAGATGCCCATTACTCCTCCCTGCATGAGTGGTCGACCAGTAATCGGGTCAATCGGTATAGGTGTCTGTGGTTGCTGTGCATATCCCCCTGGCATTCCTGGCACCGATGCCGGGTAACCGTAATTTGTACTTCCCGGCATTGCCGGCGCAATCCCACCTGTTGCCGCGCCCATTATCTGAGATTGTGCTGCATTAGTGTAAGCATTACTACCTCCAAAAGCTTCCTGTGCAGATACCCCACCAGAAAGCGGCTCTCCATCTGCAACCTTCTGGATACAGTTAAGTCCGCAGCCTATTCCTCTGTTTCCTGCCTGATTATAGGCAAAGAAATTCAGGCTTACCCGTCCATAGCAACCGCTGTATACCTCTGCCTGATTCAAAATAGGCTGCACATTCAAGTCTACTACCTGCGGCTGTGCTTTACTGGAAGCTGTGATAACCATGTGTCCTTTGCATTCTGGTCCAAAAGGTTCTCCGGAAGGTCTTACGCCATCTCCGTCGTACAATGGGATTTTCACGATTGGGGGCATTGTTCCGCCCCATACATTATTGACTCCTATTTGTTTTGCCTGCTCCATCTCCGTATACAGTGCATTTATTGTAACGGCATCGGATTTTGGAATCAGAA
This sequence comes from uncultured Lachnospiraceae bacterium, assembly GCA_934418125.1. GTDB lineage: Bacteria > Bacillota > Clostridia > Lachnospirales > Lachnospiraceae > UBA3282. The sequence continues at coordinate 45,770 of CAKRWT010000009.1, read as the reverse complement.
TCGTTACAGAATACTTTGGTTCTCCCCCATTCTGCGGTGTCTGTGGCTGCCATACGTGACAAAAAGAGAGTCTTACTTTTCCTGTTGTGATTGCCATTTATGTTTCCTCCTTATATTGATTATCTCCTCCGAATGCGGTCTGCACATCCGGAATTGGTTTATATTCTGGTCGTTGATCATCAGCGGCTACAAGGGTAGGTTTTCCCGGCGGCTTGATAATATATGCTGCCACATGTTTGTTCCAGTCTGCTTTATCAACTATCTTCTCTGCCTCCGTAAGTGTTACCGGTTTTTCTTCATACAGCAAGGACCTGTCATATCCTACCTGCTGTAAAGCCTTATATGCCGCATCAACATCTGAAAACGCACGGTTACTTCTGCCCTCTACCAATTTCCATCCTGGAATTGTTCCCCCTTCAAGGAGTTTGTTCTGCGCATACCCTTCCAGCTTCTTTACCCAGGATGCCAGGAATCTTGCCTTCTTTAAAATTGCCCCGACTTCCTCATCTGATAATGTTGCCGGCTCTTTCGGATATCCTTTATCGTCTGTTGCTTCCTCCAGGAGAGATAGATGTTTTTCTGCCCTGTGTCTGCAAGTTCCGGATATTTTGCAAAAACAACTATCGCACCATGGTCCCTCATGGAATGCCCCTTCGCCCTTATAGGCAAGTTCTGCTCTCTCTTTTACCCAATTTCCCCACGCAAGGATTTCCCTTGCTGATGTTTCCCAGCTATCAAAATTACCTATACGTGGCTGCACGACATGTAAAACAATTTTCTCAACCGGATAAATAAATCCATATTCACTCAGTGCCCCAAGTGCATAAAGGGCAAGTTGCGGATTTCCTTCTGCATTACTGACCTTTCCATCAATATACTTCTGGGCTCCGGCACTTACCGGTACTCCCTTACCATATTTGAAGTCCACTACATGCAACACATTTCCCTGTAGCATTAAGCAATCCGCTGTACCAAAACCTTCCGGTGCATAATTGCTGTAATCTACCTTCTTCTCAATTACCATGGTCGGTGCTGTCGGCATAGCATAAGCAATTTCTTTTATGTAGTCTACATACTCATCCGTAAAACGTTCCATCTCTGGCTGATACAGTTCATTCTCCTGTATCTTTTTCAGTCTGCTATTATAGGTTCTGGTACTCATATTTTGGTCTGTGAATGCTTTTGTCAGCTTTAATTCGCACAAACTATGTGCAAGGGTTCCTTCTGCTGCAGCGATTCCCTCTTTATCCGGCAGTTCTTCCTCCAATCTTGCACTTGGTGTACAGTTAAGCCATTTATGTGACCCACTGGCTGACAGAATGGAATGAGTTCTTTCTTTTTCTTTTGTCTTTCCCATCAGATTACTGCTCCCTCTGCTCTTAATGCTGTTGCAAGTTCCCCATAACGCTCTTTTGGCAAATCAACAAGTGCTGCTACACCAAATCCCTGCAAAATCTGCATAAGTCTTGGCTGTTTACCCTGATTTACAAGTCCGGCGCATGCTACTGCCAATTGGTCCTGAGTGTATTCCTGTGCAACCGCTGTTGTCGGTACAACCGGAACCTGCTGCGTTGCCATCGGTATTACTGCAGCCTGCGTAGGTACTGTAGGTTGCACAGGAAGTGGTTGCGATGTCGCAATCGGTGCAGGTGTTTGTACTACTCCCGGATATACCGGTGTGCTGGTTACTTGGGATTGATAAGGAATTGCCTGTACATTCTGGGGTTGCTCTATTTCCGTCGGCGTTGCAAATGCATCTGCTAACCGGTTAAGCCCCTCCGCAATAAGTCTCAGTCCTTCTGCGCCAATTGTGTGATTTATCTTGTTTGTATGATTCATCATGTATTTTTTCCTCCTTATTAACTGATTGCCTTAGCTACGTCTTTTATTCATCCTCTCTGGTCAGTTTCACTGTCTGTTCCAGGCTTTTGATAAACTACTTCTTGGTCACTCCTGGTTTCGTCTTCTTCCTCCTTTCTGCAATCACATTTTTCATCCGGGTCAAGACTTGCTCCACAGTACGGACAGATTTTATATCCCATCTTTCATCACCTCCCCGACTGTTGTCTCAGCCAGAATCTTAACTATATCAATCTGTCCCGTCTTATCCTCCGGGCATATTTCCCTTGCCAGTTCTGCTGTAATTACTGACACGCAATGCATTTTACTAACTGTATCTCCAGTCATGGACACCTTCGTATTAAGCAGCCCTTTGCTTTTACAGCGAATTTTTGCGTTCCTACCGCTTCCCTGCATACTCACTCCCAAAGTCATCATTTGACATTTCCTTTCCCCTGCCCTAAAATAAAGACAGGTATATAAATATTGTTATTTATTGCTGTGATAGTCCTGTGTACTCGCCAAAGTAATGACAGGACTATTATTTTTTGTCCACAATCTGTTTTCATATCACTTACCCCTCTGCTTCTATAAACTGTACGTACACCTTGCCACCGGTTAATTCCATCCACGCTTGACATTCCGCAGGCGTTGGAAAATAGATGTCAATCACTTTGCCGGACTCAATACTGCCAACACCATCCCCGTCTGCATCCCCTCCAAATCCGGTATCAAGGCACTCCCAAAAGCCTAGCAACTCTCCCTGGCTCCCATCCTCTTTGCACTCATAAACAACAGCGGTTAATCCCATCCACTCTCTTTTGACTGCACAGATACCTTTACGGACTGGTGCACCACTTGCGGTTATCGTCCCATAATGGTATGCCGTGGTGTACATCTTAAACGGCTCCTGCTCACTTGCCCCTGCCGGTAATACTGCGCTTGCTACCATATAAACCATAAGTAACAAGGCCATCATTCGTTTCTTCACTTCTTAATCCTCCTCGCTATCTGCTATCAGGTCCTGTACAACAATTCGGTTGATTATATGCGTAAACTCTAAAATATCCGCAGTTTCGTCTTCCGTAAGTCCTTTATAAAACAAATAAAATGCCTGTATGATAGCTAAAAAATCATCTGTAATTTCCTCATTGGACAATTCCAATTTTGGAAGTGACATTCCGACTCTGTTTTCTTCGCTCCGGTAACAATCCTGTAATGCGGTTAAAAAGACCTGTATCCTATTTACCTGTTTTTTAAAATCACTCTTTCGTTCCATTTTGTCTTCCCCTCCTTTTTTGTAACTCCATTTCATACACGCCACACCGACCGCCAGGCACACCCCAGCAGCTACCGGGCTTGTCCCTTTCTCAATCGCCCCTGCTATGCCACCGATACCAAGTACCGTGCCGGTTATGGCGATACTGTCAATCAATCGCATGGCTTGTCTCCTCTGAACCCTTATGGGTTCTTATATCACGTACTTCTTTGCCTCGTCAGCAATCGTGCCATCCGGCTTTTGCACGTACACATTTGTGATTTTTACGCCACTCTGCTTTGCCGCCAGCATCAGCAGCGTGCGCTTCATATCAAGCTCTAGTTCCGGAGTAACTTTGGGTAATTCCATACGCATTCCCTCCTATCATTTACTAAATTGATATGCCATATCGCTTGTACGACTTTCCTACTTTTCCTCCTCTTTCATTGTAAGCCGTATTGGTATTGAAAGTTCTTCCGTTATATAGTAATTAAAGTGGTTTTCGTATCTCCTAACATGATGCTATAAAAAAGAATAATATTGATTCTCATGTAAAGATTAAAAACTCTTAAACCAACTTATCTATAGCAAAAGCTCGTTTCTTTTTACATTTTTTGCTATTTCTCTTTATTTCCCTTTTCAAATACCACGGCAGAGCTTTCATGGTTTCCATGCTGATTTTTTTATTTTCGGCGGCTTTGAAAATCTCATTTTTGAACTCCCCTAATTCGTTTTGGCTAGAAATGCTCAAATTTAAAATGCTTTTCTGTTTTTTCTTAGCCATCTTTCTCTCACTCCTTTCCACCCTTTTCTGATCCCGCGTCCTCTCTCGCAATAGCCATCCCCTCGGCTACTCCAAGAACGTAACTCTGCTTGTCTCTGTCCAACTTGCGGACGGTACTTGACAGCTTCTTGATGATTTCTTTTTCTTTTTCGCTCATCGCCTCACCTCCTGTTGTTCATCTGATGTACACATCATAGCTCATTTAATGCATATTGTCAACACTTTTTGTTGACTTAATGAACACCTTTTGTTATCATATGATTGCAAGGAGGTATACCGATGAAAGAACGTATAAAACTTATTAGATTAGATTTGGGTATGAGCCAGACGAAATTTGCCGAGGAACTGTTAATATCACGATCGGCAGTATGTAAAATGGAAAGCGGAGAAAATGAGCCGTCGGCACAAACAGTAGGACTTATATGTAGTAAGTTTCACATAAGTGAGGAATGGTTACGGACTGGTAGCGGAGAAATGCGCAAGAAGCGCACCCGAAATCAGGAACTGGCGGCTTTTGCAAATGATATCATGGAGGATGTCGACGACTCCTTCAAGAAGAGGTTTGTACTGGCTTTGTCAAAGTTGAATGAGTCAGATTGGGAAACACTCAAGAAAATAGCTGATGAATTAAGTAAAGAGGGCTAGCCACATTTCTAGTCCTCTTTTACTATGCTGTTTATGTATCTATATATTTGCTGTAATATCCAGCTATCACTAATACTTCGCACTGTCTCAATAATCAATTCTTTGCAGTCTGATTTATCTTTTCCTCTTTCGCCCATTGTAATCCCCCCTGTCTGTCGTATCGATCTGTAAATCAATTATAGAACACATGTTCTATTTTTACAATGCCATTTTTCACGGATGCTAAATTTTAGTCCGTGTAGTTATATTATATCTGGAAAAAATTGGATGTAAATACGGTTTACGTCGATTTCCACATACGTGGAATTTTTTGGAATTATTTGTACGGGGAATCAAAAAGATCTGTGATAGAGGTGTCAAGAGCCTTTGCAAGCAACTCCATCTGGGCCATATTGGGGTATCTCTTGTTATTCTCATAGTTGCTCAAGGCACTTTTGCTGATACCTGTTTGCTCCGCCAGTTCCACAAGCGTGATACCCTTCTCTGATCGGGTTTTCCATAGCAACATTCTCATACATTCATTATATTGCGCTATAAATAAAAAATTACTGGTAAGTATTGGTAATTCTATACTATAATAGACGCAAAAGTAATTTTAGTTTCATTTAAGGGTATTCTATAATACACACCGAGAGAAAGAAGGTCTATACGATGAATAAGTCTACTATCCCCCCCGAAATACTCCTATATCTTGTTATAATTGGGTTATTGTTCACTCTTTTGATCTTTTGTATATTGCAGATCATAAAGAACGCACAATCCAAAAAGAAAGCCCAAAATGAATGCAAAGAAAATAAGACAACTCCTGTCCCCACTCCCAATTCAGTAAATAAAACAGTCCAGAAGAAACATAAATCTAACAGCACTATTAAAATTATTACTTCATGCATACTTTTATTCTTTGATTTCGGATTTTTACTAAATCTTCATACCTATAATCAGTATGGTAGATTTTTTGCTGTTATGTTTGTATTGATTTCGGCTATTCTCATTATAAGATGGATTTATAGTTCATATAAGATGAGCGAAATTAAAGAAATATTGAAGGCCCTTTATAACAAGCAAACCATTTCGGCGTTGAAAAAGGAAAATGAAAAACTGAAAACTTTGCTGTCACCAGAATTACAGAACGCATCTAATATGATGGAAATGGAAACAAAATTACAAGAAAATATAAATGGCATACAAAGTCTTATTTCACAAAAGGAATCTGAGTTGCAAGCAATAGACGAAAAAATAAAACAAAAAAAGTCTCAACTAATAATCATGGATGATGAAATATTAGTTCAAGAATTTGGGCTATATAAGCCTACATATGATTTTGCATCAGCTCTTGATTACAAAGAAAAACTAGCCAGTCTACGTCAAGAACAAAAAACTCTGATAAGAGAGAAGTCAGCTGTATCGGGAGTCGCGACAGGTTGGATAGTGAATGGAAATAAATCACAAGGGAAAAAAATGGTGTCCGATACTCAAAAGCTTTTGCTAAGAGCCTTTAACACAGAATGTGATGATATTATATCTAAAGTCAAATACACAAACTTTGATTCGTCCCTTGAGAGAATATATCGATCAGCGGATACCATTTCAAGGCTTGGTACTGTAATGAACATTAGCATTACCAGCAAATATCTTGATCTTAAAATCAAAGAGCTCCGCCTTGCTTTTGAATATCAGCAGAAAAAACAGCAAGAAAAAGAAGACGCCAAGGCAGCAAGAATTGAGCAGCGTGAGCAGGCTAAAGTCCAAAAAGAATTGGAAGAACAACAACGAAAAATCGAAAAAGAGCAAGTTCACTATCAAACTGCATATGAAAAAATACTTACTCAAATATCTTCCAATCCAACCAATGAAGATTTACTCCTAAAGAAAAATGAATTAGAAAACAAACTATCCGATATAGATCGCGCTCTTGCAGACATCGATTATAGACAGGCAAATATGCGCGCCGGTTATGTATATATAATCTCAAATATTGGAGCATTCGGTGAAAATATCTATAAAATCGGCATGACACGTCGGCTTGACCCTCAAGAACGAGTTGACGAATTAGGCGATGCTTCAGTACCATTTAAGTTTGATGTTCACGCTATGATATTCTCTGATGATGCGCCTGCATTAGAAGCAGCTCTCCATAGGGCATTTGAAAATCGCAAACTGAACATGGTCAACCAAAGGCGTGAATTTTTTAATGTCACCTTAGACGAAATAAAAGAAGTTGTACGAAAGAACTTCGACAAAACTGTTGAATTTGTAGATGTGCCGGATGCTGAACAATTTCGTATCAGTCAAAAATTAAGGCAATCTATGTAAATAACTTTTTTAGGAAAAAAACTGCCCCAGTAACCAATACTGGAGTAGAAAATGATAATAGCCCCGAAGGATGCTACTATACATTCAATCCAATATTATCATCCCGGAGCTGAAAAAATCAAGTTTCCGGGCATTTTTATGCCCTGCTCACAGTAATCTTTACAAGGAGGATGCAATTTATGATAAGATGCGCAATCTATGACCGTGTGTCTACAGACATACAGGTCGAAAAAGGACTATCCCTGGCAACCCAAAAGGATGATCTCACTAAGTACGCCACCGAACACGGATATGTCATTGTGGGGTACTATGAGGACGAAGGAATCACCGCCCGTAAGAAAATGCAAAACCGTAAGAATCTCATGCGGCTACTGGAAGATGTCAAGATGAATCGGATTGATCTTATTCTCGTCACCAAACTCGACCGATGGTTCCGAAATGTGAAAGACTACCATAATACGCAGGAAATCCTTGATGCTCACCATTGCAGTTGGAAAACCATCTATGAGGACTACGACTCTTCTACTGCTGACGGTCAGCTCAAGATAAATATCATGCTTGCTGTAGCTCAAAACGAGTGTGATCGTACTTCTGAGCGTATCAAGGCTGTATTCCGGCACAAGGAAGCTCAGGGCAAGGTCATAAGCGGCATGGCAGCTCCCTATGGGTATAAAGTCGTTGACGGATATATCCAAAAGGATGAAGCCGTCTCGCACATCGTCGAGGATGCCTACGATCGTTATTTTAAGACGTTTTCGATACATGACGTAGTTCGATATATAACGCTCAAATATGACGAAAATAAACCGTCCTACAACATGATAGAGCGATTCTTCAAAAATGAGAAATACTGTGGTCGCTTTCGTGACAATCCGAACTGGTGCGAGCCGTATATTACTCCCGAACAATTTGACTATATCCGTCAACTTGGCACAACTAAACAAAATACGGGGCAGTACGAGCCTTACATATTCTCATCGCTCATTAAATGCCCCGTGTGTGGAAATAATTTTACCGGATACCGCAAAAAGCGTCCTTTAAAAAACGGCGGTTGCAGTATCTATATCAAATACCGTTGCGGCAGAAGCTACAACCGCCATGGCGGCGCGACCATATTGGAAAAGACAGTGGAAAACTATCTCATTGAAAATGTACTGTTATACCTACAGCACGATATCCAGAACTTGCGTAGTACCGCCGAATCAGAACAACGGGCGACTAAGGTCGATGTAAAGAGCATAGAAAGCGAAATGAACAGGCTCAATAATATGTACCAGAAAGGGCGAATAACTGATGCTTTCTACGATAAGCAATATGAAATCCTAGAGTGCAAACTTGCAGAGTTATCTTCTCTTCGTAACATTGAGCACACAATCGCCGAACGTGAAAACATTCTCTCTTTCTTTCAGGGTGACTGGATTAACCTATACCGCACTTTGGACGCCGCCAACAAGAAAATATTTTGGAAAAAATATATCAAAGACATACAGGTAGACCGAGAAACCCGCAAATTATGCGGTTTTCACTTTCGCTGATTGTGGTGTATTAAATCGTGTATACTACCGTAAAATCTCCCTGTCCACCAGAAAAAGCAGCCGCGGTAGAACCAAAATCAATACTCTGGTCGATGGAAATATCCTTTGCCGGGTCAATGCCATTCTTTTTCAGGATATACTCAAATACCATCTGTGGCATCCCACCGGCTCTGCCGCCAAGAACCTGTTTTCCCACTAGCATATTCCACTGGAATTCCTCAATGGGTTCTCTGGAAACCAGGAAGTTACCCGCCCTCTGTGTCAGCTGGGCGAAGTTAACCGCATAGTCGGTTGCTCCTTCATTATACGTATAGATAGAGCTCTCGCTTCCCATGAAGCCAATATCCGCCTCACCGGTCAGAAGCGCGGTCATGGTTTTATCTGCCCCAAATCCCGTAACAAGTGTTAAATCAATACCTTCCTTAGCAAAATACCCCTCTTCGATTGCCACATACATCGGTGCATAGAAAATGGAATGTGCCACTTCATTAAGCGTAACTGCCGTCCCCGCATCTGCTGTTGCCACATCCGCAGCCTGGGAAGCGCAGCCGCAGATAGTTCCTAGCGTAATGGTTGTCACCAAGAAGAATGCAAAGAGTTTCTTTTTCATAATCCTCCGTAAAATGTCCCCAAAGACATTTCTTACATCGCATTTATCATTAGCTTATGCCGCCATTTCCAAAAGGTGACTTCTTTGCCTCCACCCAGTTGCCATTTCTTCCTGGGGCTTTCTCCTCTGCCCAGGACTTTCGCCTCAGTCGGTACTGGGTCGGTGTCATGCCGTATAATCCTTTAAATTTACGGCAAAAATACGCCACATCATGAAAGCCTGTATCCTGGGAAATAACCTCTATCTTCCTGTCTGTGGCTGTTAACAGGCTGGCGGCACACTGCAGCCGGTAACGAACCAGGTATTCTATAGGAGAAGTCCGCAGATACGTCGTAAACAATTTCTGTACTCCGCTTTTACTAATAAGTACGGAATCTGCTATATCATCCAGGGTAAGAGTCTTTTGATAGTTTTCCTGGATATACTGCATCATCCTCTGAAGCTGTACTTGTTTTCCACTGATCTGGCGTTTTCCCAAATCAGCCTGCTTCAGCGGCGTATTCCGGTACAGGATCCCCCACAGTTTCATTAACAGCCTGACCGTTTCCAGTTCTCTATCCCTTTCCTCTGTCTGTACACGGAAAATCTCTTGCAACAGTAATAGTATCTCCTGCTGCCATTCACTGTCCTGCCGGTATATCTGATATGATGTCCCAGCCGTCAAAATGGGCCATATATATTTTCGATAAACCAGACTATCTTCCTGTGCCAGAAGCCCTGGGTCAAAGACCACATTGGGAATGATAACACTTTCTGTTGCCTCAAAACGATGAATGACTCCACTGTTTACAAATATCCCATTCCCCGCTCCCACCGTCAGCCGTTCTGCTCCAATCAGAACAGACATGGTACCGCGCTCTACATAGACAAGCTCCACCTCCGGATGCCAGTGCCAGTCAATACAGTGAAAGTCAAATGCCCACACATCTTCATAATAATAAGCAAAGGGATACTCCCTGTTTCCATGGGAAAGCAGCTCCCTTCCACTCTCGTCAGTCTCAATTCTGGTATAGCCATTGTTTAAAGTCATATTTCCGCTCCTTTTACCAGATAATACAATAAAAATATCTGTTAGTACAATGATTTTTCTAAAAGTATCCAATATAATTCAATACAGTTATTGCTAAATCTGGAGGAATACACTATGAAAAATTATAAAAAGACAGTACTTGCCTGTTATCTGGGCTTTATTACCCAGGCAATCGCAGCCAACTTTGCCCCCTTGTTATTTCTGACCTTTCACAAAACCTTTCAGATTCCACTGGGCAAAATTGCACTGATTTCCACCACTTTCTTTTTTACCCAGCTGGTGGTAGATATTCTGTGTGCCAAGACAGTAGATCGTATTGGTTACCGGAAATGTATCGTGGCTTCGGAAATCTTTTCCGCAGCCGGCCTTATCGGACTTGCTTTTCTGCCGAATATCCTGCCGGATCCCTTTACCGGTATTCTTATCAGTGTCATTATCTATGCCTTTGGCAGTGGTCTGATTGAGGTGTTATGCAGTCCGATTGTAGAAGCCTGCCCTTTTGACAATAAAGAATCGGTCATGAGCCTGCTTCATTCCTTTTACTGCTGGGGCTCCGTAGGAGTCATTTTGTTATCCACTCTGTTCTTTGCCTTATTCGGCATTGAACGCTGGCGGCTGGTTGCCTGTCTTTGGGCAATCGTTCCCATTTATAATGTTTATAACTTCGCCACCTGCCCGATTGAATCTCTCGTAGAAGAAGGCGAAGGATTAGGCATCCGTGGATTGTTACAGCTTCCCATGTTCTGGATTTCCATTATCCTGATGGTCTGCGCCGGAGCTTCGGAAATTTCCATGGCACAATGGGCTTCTGCTTATGCAGAGTCTGCCCTGGGACTTTCCAAAACACTGGGGGATCTGGTAGGTCCCTGCCTATTTGCTATTATGATGGGTATCAGCCGGACCATTTATGGTAAGTATGGTGAGAAAATCAGCCTGACAAAATATATGATTGGCTGCGGTATCCTTTGCCTTTTCTGTTACCTTGCTGCCTCCCTTTCCGGCAATCCTATGATTGGGCTCATTGGCTGTGTTACCTGTGGTTTCTCCGTCGGTATTATGTGGCCCGGCACCATCAGTATTTCTTCCCAGAAAATTCCTTTGGGGGGAACTGCTATGTTCGCCCTGCTCGCCATGGCTGGTGATTTGGGCGGTTCTATCGGACCTGGACTGGTTGGTATCATTACCCAGAAAGCAAACGATAACCTCCGTGCAGGACTTCTTATTGGTTGTATTTTCCCTGCCATACTGGTTTTGTCCATCCTGCTTCTGAATCGTATGAAATGTTCCGCAAAAGAGGCATAAACCTGCAAGAATATGGTCGTCAATAAATCTGGCAGGATTCCTTGTTTACAAATCCTGCCAGTTATGTTATATTCATACGAGAAAACAGTAAAGTTTTAACGTATGAAAGTATTGTGTAAGAATTCCAGGAGGATTCCCATGAATAAGAAATTAAAATCCGATGCCGTAGACCATTTATTTGATGCCATTCTTTGTCTGAAAGATAAAGATGAGTGTTATAATTTCTTCGAAGATTTGTGTACGGTAAATGAATTATTATCACTGTCCCAGAGATTTGAAGTAGCCTCCATGTTAAAGGCTCATAAGACTTATCTTGAAATTGCTGAAAAAACCGGTGCTTCCACCGCTACTATCAGCCGTGTCAATCGTTCCTTAACATATGGGAATGATGGATACGAAATGGTATTTGAACGTCTTAATCTTAAATAAAAAGAAACTGCACTTCTGAAATGTTTTTATGATATCAGAAGTGCAGTTTTTTCAGATATTCTTTTTAACCATCAATATTAATCAGTTCCATCGGATTAATGTACTTATCATCATAAGTAATCTGATATCCAAGCTCTGTGTTCTCTTCCCCAATCACAAACAGAATCGCACCTCTTACCACTTCATCGCCTTCTTTTACCATAGCGTCTCCATTATTCCGGTAAATACTTACATAACCATTTCCATGGTCTATCTTAATGCACTGGTTATAGGTTGTATCGGTTGCAATGGAAATAATCGTACCATCACCGGAAGCAATAATACTATTGCCTTCTGAACCGGTCAGCTTAACCATCGGGTTCTCCCCTTCCGCCTCTTCTAAAGAGGCTGACGAAGACATTGGGAATCCAACCGGCATGTGTGCCTGCGCTTCTGCTTCTTCTTTGGCTTCCTCTTCCTCTACCTTCTGGTTAATCGTATCACTTAAAATCGTTACTTTTTCTGTCAGTTCTTCCCGCAGTGCCACTAAATCTGCATTTTCTTCTTCTAACTGTGCTATTGTCTGCGTCTGGGTATCATTCCGGGCTTCTAAAGAATCTATTTTTTCTCCTTCCCGGTAACATATAATAGCCAAAATCACTACAACTGCCAGACCAATAATTGCCAGGGATTCTATGACTGTGGGACCAATTCCCATCTGTTTTATCCTACCATCTTTAGAGTCAATGAAAAGCATCAGGGCGTAGTTAAATTTACGTTTTCTCTTCTTGCCTTCTGTTTCGCTCAAAAAAAATCACCTACCTTGTTCTATAGTATACCATAATTTACCAGCTAAGCACAACTACTCACATAGAAATCCCGCCTGACGCAATTCTGCTTCTATCCGGTCCAGAATTTCTTCGTTCTTTGCCCGGATTGTATGAAAGTGTACTCCCTTAGTCAGTTCTGTCAGAGGCTTTGTCTGGTTTCTTTCTACCTTCTCGGCAAACTCCCTTACCTCCGCCCGGTTACTGATAAGCAGTTTTCCCACCAGCCTTCCATAGATTTCATGCTCTACCATAACATCAACAATCTGTCCACCGGCATCTACAATCGTATCCAGTTCCCGGATAATATCCTTCTTGCCATGTCTTACCTTAATGACCCGTTCGCAGAGTGTCTTATCCTGCGGCTCCTGATAGAGCAGATACCCTCTGTTCGTGGCAAATATGTTAGGATATGCTGTACGCAGCAAGGCAATATCCTGTACGATAACCTGCCTGCTGACTCCCATTTTTTTTGCTATTGTTTCTCCAGAAACAGGCTCTTTTTCCTGTCCCAGCATAGCGATAATTTTCTGTCTTCTACTTTCACCATTCATACCCATAAACGCTCCGTTTTTCTTCTTTTCACTATAGCATAGCCCCTTTTTCTCTACAAGAGATATCTTTGGAAAATGATGGTAACACTTACAAATCTATACTTTACTTTTAGAGGGACATGTGCTATTCTATGGATGTTGATAAATCAACGTATTTTTTAAATTTTTTGGAGGTATTACGATGAACAAAGGTACAGTTAAATGGTTCAACAACCAAAAAGGTTACGGCTTCATCTCTGATGAGCAGGGTAACGATGTTTTCGTTCATTACTCAGGACTTAACATGGAAGGCTTCAAGTCTCTCGAAGAGGGCGCAGCTGTTGAGTTTGAAGTAGTTAATGGCGAAAAAGGACCTCAGGCCGTAAACGTTACAAAGTTATAAGAAACATACAGCTTATAACACCATAATCAGTATCACGATGTGCCTGTTCTTAAATATAAATGATAATTTTTATTTAGAATTTGCAGTATTGTCATAACGGATTAGAAAAAGAACCTGTCAGATGATAGGTTCTTTTTTTGTGTATCTCTCTTTCATTTTCTGATATAAGCAAGTACCTCTTCCATCTTCATGCTGCCGCCAAATAAATCCAGTGCACTGCCAATGGTTACATGTACCCTGCCTTGTCCCAGTTCTTTTAATAATTGTAAATCCTCAAAATTATGTACCCCACCGGCGTAGGTAACCGGAATCTTTCCCCAGTCCCCTAACCGCTTTGCTAACGGCTGTTCAATACCATTTGCTTTTCCTTCCACATCTACCGCATGAATGAGAAATTCATCGCAATAACCAGCCAGCTCGTCTAACGTTTGCGCTGTCAGTTCCACCTGCGTATATTTCTGCCATCTATCGGTTACAATATAGTAACGGCCTTCTCTGCTTCTGGCACTCAAATCAAGCACCAGTCTTTCCTTTCCTACCTGATGAACCAGTTTTTTTAGTTTATCATACTGTATCTGTCCATTTTGAAATACATAAGAGGTCACTATTACATGGCTTGCACCCGCCTCCAGAAAGTCTTCTGCATTCTCCGGTGTAATACCACCGCCTACCTGTAAACCACCCGGATATTCCTGTAATGCCAGTATTGCCTGGTGCTTTGTAGCTTCATAAGATGGGGAACTTACCGGATTTAATAATATGATATGTCCATTTTGAATTCCATATTCCTTGTATAATCTGGCAAAAAAAGCTGCATCCTGCTTTGCCACAAAGTTCTCCTTCACCTGGTCGCCCAGGTCACACAAACTGCTTCCAACAATCTGCTTTACACTTCCATTATGAATATCAATACAGGGACGAAACTCCATCTTTACCTCCAAATTGCCTGTATGTATTCTCAGAGTTTTCGTAAAAGAATCCTTTGGAAAATTCCAAGACTACATCTGTTTTAGAATAAATAATCCTCTATTAGAGATAATAACACAAGAACAGGAAGTTTACCAAACATTCTGTTTGAGACTACTAATTCAGGTAAAGGAGTGAAAATATGAAAAAAATAAGAACCTTATTATTTATTTCCCTTATGGTTCTGTCTATGTCTATGATGGTTGCCTGTGGAAATACCAACAATACCGCAAACAAAGGCAATAATGCCACTGCCACAGACAATGGTACTACCGGAACAGACAATGGTACAGGTATCAATGGCAACACGAACAATACTACAAATAACACTACCGGCAATACCACAAATGGTGCCGCAAATAACACAAATGACAATGATATAATGGAGGGTACAGAGGATGATAACAAGGTTAATGACGTAACTGCAGGCGATTATGATGAAAATGGTTCCCTCTTAAATGATGCCGGGGAAGCCATAGGAGATGTTGGAAATGCGGCTGCCGATGTCATTGATGACGCCGCAGATGGAATCGAAAACGCAGTAGATGATGTTACCGGTTCCCATACCCGATAAATAATCGCAATCAACAGAATCTACAGACAAAAGGGCTGCGGTAAAGCAGCCCTTCTGGTTATATCTTCCTAATTCTATCCTTTTATATCTTTCTGTTTCTATCCTGCTATCTATTGCACTATTGCAATCTTTCTATACATCTTTTTCAATAATAATACCATCTCGATATGCCTGCAGTAATTCTTCCAATTGATGGATACTCTCCCTCAGTTCCGTACCGATATCCGTATCTGCAATCTTCTGGCGCATGGTGCTGGTTTCCAGAATAATAGAATCTGAGAAAATATCCGATTCATGGATGATTGCCGATTCCGTGGATTCAAATGGCTCATGGGCAACCAGACGCATACCATAGGAATTTACCACTAAGGTATAGCCTGCAATTCCCGTCTTATCCTGATATGCCTTGGAGAAACCACCATCAATCACTAACAGCTTCCCACCACATTTAATTGGTGACTCGCCCTTTTTACGTTCTACCGGTACATGCCCATTTACAATGTGTGAATGGACTTCATCCAAACCAAACTCCCTCAGGATCCGGTTAATGACTTCTTCGTTGTCAAGCAGCCTGTAATAAGCATTTTTGGTCTCTTTATGGGTTTCCTTATCCTCCAGGAAATAACGCTCAAAGGTTGCCATTTTATCTTTTCCAAAAACCGGAGAATTAGGTCCTGCCCAGATATACCAGATAATGTCCTGTCCTTTTAATTTCTCCTGCAAATTGTTATGGGCATAATATCCCTTTCTTGCATAATGTTCTAACACATCATACAATTCCTTGCCACTGTATTCTTCCCCATAGACATTGACTTTATTAAAGTTCCCTTCCTCGTCCATGGGTACACAGCCATGGTACAGCAGGTTGGAGTTATGAACCTTATACAATCCGCCTTTGGAAAACAGAAAGCGCACATGCTTCTGCAGCTTCTCACATTTTACAAATGCCTGGCGAAGACGTTCCATTACCTGTTCCTCTTCCTTCGTCAGTTCATACGGACGTTCCTTGTTAATGGTGGGGAAATCTACATCCTTCATGGCATAGGATACCCCGTCAATTACCAGTGCCTTTTTGTCATAATCAATATGCTCCAGTAACAGGCGGTCCTGCATCTGGAATTCCGGTCTGCGCATAATAAGCTGTCCCTCCAGCTTAAACTGAATAACAGCAATGGCTTTATGCATCTTCATATCCAGACTCAAATCTTTCGTGTCATAGTCGGTATTAAATTTAATGGCAAAGGCATCACAGTTGATGTCCTTGTATGTATCCAGCGCGAAGGTCGCAAGGGGAATCAGATTGATACCATATCCTTCTTCCAGCGTATCCAGATTGCCATATCGCGCGGACATTCTTACTACATTGGCAATACAGGCGAGATGACCGCTGGCGGCTCCCATCCAGACAATATCATGATTTCCCCACTGTACATCCACCGAATGGTATTTGCACAGCGTATCCAGAATTACATGGGGACCAGGTCCTCTGTCATAAATATCTCCTACGATGTGCAGGTGATCAATAACCAGTCTCTGAATCAGGTTGCTGATGGCAATGATAAATTCCGGTGCCCTGCCAATTCGGATAATGGTATGGATAATCTCGTTATAATATGCCTCTTTATCCTGGATTTCTGCCTTTTCTGTAATCAACTCTTCAATGATGTAGGAGAAATCCTTCGGCAATGCCTTTCTTACTTTGGAACGGGTATATTTGGAAGATACCCGCTTCGTAATCTGCACCAGCCGGTGCAGGGTAATCTTATACCAGTCCTCAATGGAATTCTCATCTTCCTCCTGCAGCACAATATCCAGCTTCTCTTCCGGATAATAGATTAACGTTGCCAGACTTTTTTTATCCCGGATACTTAATGTATTGCCAAATTCCTCATCAATCGTTCTTCTGACAGAGCCGGAGCCATTTTTCAGAATATGGTTAAACTGCTCATATTCTCCGTGGATATCGGTCATAAAGTGCTCTGTTCCCTTCGGCAGATTCAAGATTGCCTGTAAATTGATGATTTCCGTAGATGCCGCTGCAATCGTTGGATACTGCTTGGACAGGCTCTTTAAGTATTTTAATTCTAATTCCTCCATGTAATCCCCCTGTATTTCTTCTTTCCTGCTCTGTTTTCTAACCGATAACATCACTCATATCATACAGACCGGCAGGTTTCCCTGCCAGGAACTTAGCTGCCTGAATCGCACCCTTTCCAAACACAGCCTTGGAATAAGCTCTGTGGGAAAAAGTAATTACTTCGTCTGCGCCTGCAAAGATAACATCATGGTCACCTACAATGGTGCCGCCTCTGACTGCACTGATTCCGATTTCCTTCTGGCTTCTCTTCTCTCTTATCTGACTTCTGTCATAGACATACCGATAGGAGTTATCCAATTCTTCGTTGATAGAATCTGCCAGGGCCAGTGCCGTGCCGCTTGGTGCATCCAGCTTCTGGTTATGATGCTTTTCTACGATTTCAATATCAAATCCTGCTGGTGCCAGAACAGCAGTCGCATCTTTTAACAGCTTTAACAGCATATTGATACCAAGAGACATATTGGCTGATTTCAGGATAGCAACCTTTTTAGAAGCCTCTTTTAATGTCACAATCTGTTCCTCGGAAAGACCTGTAGTACAGACAACTGCCGGCAGCTTTTTCTCCACGCAGTAATCTAACAGGCCATTCACTGCTGATGCGGTGGAAAAGTCAATAATGGCATCTGCCGCCACATCACATTCCTTAATATTTTTAAAAACCGGATAAGGGTTCTTTCCCTCATCATACGCATCGATTCCTGCTACTAACTCTATCTCTTCATCTGCTGCAATCAGACCGGATATCATCTGTCCCATCTTACCATTGCAGCCATGCATAATCACTTTTATCATTTTAATCCTCATTTCTGTTGTCTATTTCCATTCAACATTATAAAATGCCGTACTCTTTCATTGCTTTCTCTAACTTTTCTACATTCTGTGGCTCCATCGGACTTAACGGCATATGAAGCGTTCCTACTTCCTTGCCCATCAGGTTAAGCGCAGTCTTCACGGGAATTGGATTAACCTCACAGAATAAAGCATCAATCAGTTCGATGGCACGAAGCTGTTCCGCTGCGCTGCCCGCCACGTCTCCATCAAAGAATTTCTGGCAGATATCATGTGTCTGCTTCGGTGCTACGTTAGACAATACGGAGATTACACCCTTGCCGCCTAAAGAAAGTAATGGCACAATCTGGTCATCATTTCCGGAATATAAATCAATCTTATCCCCTGCTAAGGACATCAGCTTGGCCACCTGGGAAATATTGCCGCTTGCTTCTTTGATTCCCACGATATTGCTCACTTCGGTACACAATCTTGCTGCTGTCTGAGGCTGGATATTACAGCCGGTTCTGCTTGGTACATTGTATAAAATAATCGGCACCTTTACAGCATCTGCAACCGCTTTGAAATGTGCAAATAATCCGTTCTGGGTTGCTTTGTTATAATAAGGAGTCACTACCAGCAATCCATCTACCCCATATTTCTCTGCTTCGGTAGAAAGATAAATGGCTGTCTCCGTACAGTTGGAGCCAGTACCTGCCACAACCGGAATTCTGCCGTTTACCTTTTCCACACAGTATTTAATCACATCCAGGTGTTCTTCATGGGTTAATGTGGAGGATTCTCCTGTCGTTCCGCAAACGATAATCGCATCCGTTCCTCCGGCAATCTGCTCCTCGATTAACTGTGCAAATTTCTCATAATTAACCGTCCCATCCTCATGAAAAGGTGTTACGATTGCTACACCTGCTCCCTTAAAAATAGCCATAACTCTTCCTCCTGTAAGATATAAATTTATCGTTTTCAAAATAAATATACGCATCTATCTTTTTACTCCACAGGAATTTCCCATGAAGTAAAAAGTCTGCTCCGGCGAGCAGACTTGCAAGAATTTTCTTCAAAAATTCCTGTTGGCGTTCCACCACATACGAGCAATTTCCCATGAAGTAAAAGAAAGCTGACCACAATGGGTCAGCTTTTATCACATACACAACAAAATTTACGGATAGCTCCCCATCTAATCAGATGACAGTCATACAGTTCTTAACTGCATGCCCAAGGCAAAAAACAACAGGTATTCTTTCCTTTCGGCGTGTTCCCCTTTCCCGGCTCTTCTACTGTGCCTGTCACATCCAAACCTTTACTGATGAAATACGCAACCTCTATCGACTTTCTATTTATTTCATTGAATTTATCATAGCACCGGACTTTCCTACTGTCAACGGCTATCCATACAAAACCACGATTTACCTACCAAAGCGCAGTTTATTCCCAGATTTTAAAGCGCATGGTTTCTACCTTGGTCACTTCATCTGCCAGCATACATACTTCATCATTTAAGGAAATTCCTGTCATGATGATGTCCATCTCTTCCGGCTTGGAAGCAAGTAACGTTTTCAGTTCTTCCACCGTGATGATACCATTGTCAATCAGTCCAAGCACCTCATCCAGAATTAAAAGAGAACATTCCCCGGTATTGAGCACCTTCTTGGCGAAGTTCAGTCCATTTTTAATATTACTGATTTCTTCCCTCTGACATGCTTCCGATAATTCTGCAAAATCTTCGTCCGATTTCTCAAAGCGGAAAATTTTGATTTCCGGTTCTAACCGCTTTACAAACTCCGATTCAATCAGTCCTCTTCCTTTTAAAAACTGAATAATGACAACATTCTCACCAATACAGGCGGTCTGAATAGCTCTTCCCAGTGCCGCAGGCGATTTTCCGTGCCCTTCCCCGCTGTAGATTTGAATCATGCCCTTCCTCATACTGCACTCCTCAGACTTTCCATCATAGTTTTATGCCGCTAATCATAGCACATCCCTTCCTTTCGTGCAACTCTATTCTTCAACAAGCTCCAGTTTACTTACTGAAACCTCGTATGCAACTCTTCTTTCCAGCTGCTCTTCCGAGAGCTTTTTCATATATTCACGGCTCTGAATCCTACCCCAGATTTCACATCGGCTTCCCACTTCAAAGTTACTTGCAAACCGGGCATTTCTTCCCCAGCAGATGCAGGGTATGTAGTCTGATTTTCCGTATGGTCTGTTCACAGCCAGCAGTAAATCTGCTATCTCACGTCCCAATGGTGTTTTACGGTAAATAGGTGCCTTGCAGATATAGCCATCCAGGAAAATCTGGTTGGTCTTAGCACTCTCAGGCATCTCCTCCACGAATTCAATCTCCCTTGCAAAAACAGAAAGCACCAGTCTGTTCTTCCTCTCCTCATGCCGGTTATAGGAGCGGAATTGCCCTGTAATGCAGATTTTCATGCCCTTATAATCCTCATTCACATCTAGTAATCTCTCGGAGACCATTACCGGTATAATATCAGTAGATTCACTTAAACGGTCTACACTGATATCTACCATATAAAAGCCCTCTCCGAAAATCTCATGGCTGTAGGTAAAATCACTTACGATTTCCCCCATAATTGCCACCTGGTTGTTTTCAATCACCTTATCTGTCATGTTTTTTCTCCCTTCTACACTGCGGAATTTTTTTGGAATTCCTTTTAGTATTGTATTATCAATATATAAGATTCCCCACGGAAATAGAACTGTTAAGCATCGCGGGTATACGGCTTACATGGTATCTGATAATTTTCCCATCCCCGCAGCTATCCTTACTTTTGCTGCCTTACTTTTCACAAATATTGCTTGCATGATGTTTTTTCCAGTGATATAATGAAGCGTTCGAAATAAGTTAACCAGTATATTTCACTGTAATTCCAGAAAGGCATGGTAGAACATGAAACAGACAAGAGAAGATGTAAGAAATATAGCTATCATCGCTCACGTTGACCATGGTAAGACAACCCTGGTGGACGAGTTATTAAAGCAAAGCGGTGTATTCAGAGAAAATCAGGAAGTGGCTGAACGTGTCATGGATTCCAATGATATTGAGAAAGAACGTGGTATCACAATTCTTTCCAAAAACACAGCCGTTATGTATAAAGGTGTTAAAATCAACATCATTGACACCCCCGGACATGCTGACTTCGGTGGCGAGGTAGAGCGTGTCCTGAAAATGGTAGATGGTGTTATTCTGGTGGTAGATGCCTTTGAAGGTCCTATGCCACAGACAAAATTCGTATTAAAGAAAGCCCTGGAGCTGGACTTATCCGTTATCGTATGTATCAACAAATGTGACCGTCCCGAAGCAAGACCGATTCAGGTAGCCGATGAAGTCCTGGAGTTATTCATGGATTTGGATGCCAATGACGAACAGCTTGACTGTCCTTTTGTATACGCTTCTGCCAAAGCCGGTACTGCCAGCACACAGCTTACCGTAAAGGGCAAAGACATGTCCGCTCTGTTTGATACCATTCTCGAACACATTCCGGCACCTACCGGTGACCCGGATGCCGGCACCCAGGTGTTAATCAGCACCATTGATTACAACGAGTATGTCGGACGTATCGGTGTTGGTAAGGTAGATAATGGTATTGTAAAAGTTAATCAGGATGTAGTTATCGTGAACCATCATGATCCTGATAAGATGAAAAAAGTAAAAATCAGCAAATTATACGAATATGATGGTCTGAATAAAGTGGAAGTAAAGGAAGCCGGTATCGGTTCTATCGTTGCCATCTCCGGTATTTCCGACATTCACATTGGTGATACCCTCTGCTCCCCTGAAAATCCGGAACCGATTCCATTCCAGAAAATTTCTGAGCCAACCATCGCCATGCATTTTATCGTGAACGATTCTCCACTGGCAGGTCAGGAAGGAAAATACATTACCAGCCGCCATTTACGTGACCGTCTGTTCCGGGAGTTAAATACAGATGTATCTCTTCGGGTAGAGGAAACCGATTCTACCGAATCTTTCAAAGTTTCTGGCCGTGGTGAGCTTCATCTGTCTGTTCTGATTGAGAATATGCGCCGTGAAGGATATGAATTTGCAGTCAGTAAAGCAGAAGTATTATATAAAACAGATGAAAACGGCAAGAAATTAGAGCCTATGGAATTATGCTATATTGATGTACCGGAAGAATTTTCCGGTACGGTTATTGAGAAGTTAAGCCAGCGAAAAGGGGAACTTCGCAATATGGGTATGGCCTCTGGCGGCTACACCCGTTTAGAGTTCTCGATTCCATCCAGAGGCTTAATCGGCTATCGTGGAGAATTTATGACCGATACCAAGGGTAATGGTATCATGAATAGTATCTTTGATGGCTATGGTCCTTATAAGGGGGATATCCAGTATCGTAAGCAGGGTTCCCTGATTGCATTTGAAGCAGGTGAAGCCATTACCTATGGTCTGTTCAATGCACAGGAGCGTGGTACTTTATTTATCGGACCTGGTACGAAGGTATACTCCGGTATGATTGTTGGTCAGAACGGACGTGGTGAAGATATTGAATTAAATGTATGTAAGAAAAAACAGCTTACCAATACCCGTTCCTCCAGTGCAGATGAAGCCCTTCGTCTGACACCACCTAAGGTATTAAGTCTGGAGCAGGCGCTGGAATTTATTGATACCGATGAGCTTCTGGAGGTAACCCCTCAGACCATCCGTATCCGTAAGAAGATTCTTGACCCTACATTAAGGAAACGTGCTGCCATGTCTGCCGCTGCGAAGAAATAAGAACATATAAAATGGGAAGTCCTCTGATAAGGCTTCCCATTTCTATTTTCTATCTTATCTCTATTATTATTTCTATTCTTGTACTATTCTTCCCGTTATTCCCTCTATATTCCCAGCATTATGGTTGCCACCCGGAAGTAAATCAACAGGGAAATGGCATCCACAATCGTTGTGATAAACGGACTTGCCATAACTGCCGGATCCATACCAATCTTCTTGGCAATCATCGGTAACGTAGAACCTACCACCTTGGCTACTACTACCGCTAACATCAACGTGATGCATACTACAAAAGCTACCGCCACACCAACCTTATCAAACGCTATCAGCTTGACAAAATTACATATTCCTAAAGTCACGCCACATAACACCGCTGTCCTTATCTCCCTCCAGATAACAATCAGCCAGTCACTAAATTCAATTTCGTCCAGAGAAAGTCCACGGATAATCGTGGCAGATGCCTGTCCGCCGGCATTACCACCGGTATCCATCAGCATGGGAATATAAGCGGTCAGTGCCACATATTTACTTAATGCATCTTCAAAAGAAGTAATGATTCCTCCAGTAAACGTTGCAGAAATCATCAACAAAAGCAGCCAGGGAATTCTTTTCTTATAGGTTTCAAAAACAGAAGTTTTCAGATAAGGCTTATCCGATGGCATCAACGCCGCCATCTTCTCGATATCCTCTGTGGTTTCTTCTTCCAGGATGTCCACAACGTCATCCATGGTAATGATACCCACCAGGCGGTCTTCATTATCCACAACGGGCATTGCCGTAAATTCATACTTTTTAAACTGTCTGGCAACCTCTTCCTGATCCATCAGGGTGTGCAGGGAGATGACATTCTTATGCATGATATCTCCGATAATGGCATCCGGGTCACTTATCAGCAGGTAACGGAGAGCTACGGTTCCCACCAGGGTTCTGCGGTTATCCAGCACGTAGCAGATGTTGATAGTTTCGCTGTCAACACCAACCTTACGAATCCGTTCAATTGCTTCTGCCACTGTAAGATTCTCTTTCAGGTCCACATACTCGACCGTCATGATGCTGCCGGCAGAATCCTCCGGATAGCGCATCAGATGGTTGATGGCCTTACGGGTATCGGGACTGGTATTGGCGATAAGACGTTTTACCACATTGGCAGGCATCTCATCCATCAGCTCTTTCGCATCATCAGACATCATGTTATCAATAATGCGGGCAGCATCTTTATCGGACAGGGAAGTAATGATATTCTGCTGGTTATCCAGTTCCAGATAGGAAAACACATCTGCTGCCATGTCCTTCGGCAGGATACGGAATATCTTGATGACATCCTCTTCATCCATTTCTTCTATATAATCTGCAATATCTGCGTCATTCAGTTCCTGAATTACCTGGCGCAGCTTTGTATATTGGCCCTTTTTCAGCAGATTCCGGATTTCTTCCACGCCATAATCTTCGTATTCGTTCCGAATATCTTTCTCCTGTTCTGTTTTCTGTTCTTCTCGGATCTCACTCATAGCACACCTGTCTTTCCCACCAGATGACCACAAGCTTCTTCTTTCTGAAAAGTCCTGACCGGTTACAGTCATCTATGTGTTACTCGTCCCCTTGTAGTACAGAGGCTCTGATATTTCAATTACTGCCTTGCCTGCAGTTACCTCGGTAATTTCCCGCACTACCATATCTTTTTGTTCATAGGTAAGATATAACTGTATGGTAACCTGTTCTGTGTAAGTTGATTCGGTTATCGGGATTCCCTTCTGTCCTAACAGATATTGTATCTTGCCAATACCATTATAATCAGTAACAACTGTTATTTTATATCCATAATACATCGTTCTGATATCACTTGCAGCAATTCCTGCCTGGGTTGCCTGGGTATAGGCACGCACAAGCCCACCGGTTCCTAATAAAGTCCCGCCGAAATAACGAGTTACCACAACCACAAGATTACGGATGCCGGAATTTACCAGTACTTCCAAAATGGGCTTGCCAGCAGTTCCGGAGGGTTCCCCATCATCGGAAAAGCGCATAACTTCGCCCTGGTTTCCTAATATATATGCATAACAGTTATGTCGTGCATCCCAATATTCCTTTTTCCTGGCGTCAATAAAAGCAAGTGCCTCTTCCTCGGTGGTAACAGGCGCAACGTGAGCAATAAACCGGGATTTCTTTTCCTCGATTTCTCCTGCTCCCCCCTGCTCTATGATTTGATACGGCTCCAACCTATGACCAGATTCCATTTATCCTCTGTCAACCCGCTTTGGGGTCTTAATACCTTTCTTATTTGTTCTTACTTATCCGGCTCCATGCCACAAACATATTCAGTATAGCATTTTACAATCTGGTGGACAAGGTACATTCCATAGAATAAAAGTAAAAAATAAGTAAATAATCCTTATGAATCCTTAAGTTTCTCATAAGATAAAAGAAAAATCCTTTATTTACACAGGAAACTTTGTTATAATGCATGATAGGTTATTTATGCCCTGGTATTTTTTAGCAATTCGGGTGCATGGCAACCTTAAGGAGGCAATATTAATGAATTATGGAAAAAGGGGTGTCCGTAATAAACAAAAGGCACTCAATGCAACTTCTGTGAAATGGGGAAAGAAGATAGCATTTACCTTTGTGCAGGTATTTCTGATTGCACTGATAGGCATTGCTGTTATCGGCTGCAGTGCCGGCATTGGTATTTTCAAGGGAGTCATCGCTACAGCTCCGGACATCGGCAATATTGACGTTACACCAACCGGCTACTCTACCTTTGTATATGATATTGAGGGGAATCAGACTGCCAAGCTGGTTTCCACAGACTCAAACCGTATTCCGGTCACGATTGATATGGTGCCGAAGGATTTACAGAATGCTTTCGTAGCTATTGAGGATTCCCGTTTCTATGAACATAACGGAATCGACATCAAAGGAATTATCCGTGCCGGTGTGGTAGGGCTTAAAAACATCGCTGCCGGTGGAACCTTTACCGAAGGGGCCAGTACCATTACCCAGCAGTTATTAAAAAATAACGTCTTTACGGACTGGACGAGTGAAGACTCCCTGGCCGACCGTGTAAAACGTAAGATTCAGGAACAGTACCTTGCCCTGGAACTGGAAAAGGTCATGGATAAGGATACCATTCTCATCAACTACATGAACACTATCAACTTAGGACAGAATACCCTGGGTGTGCAGGCTGCTTCTCTTCGTTATTTTAACAAATCGGTCAGCGACCTGACTTTATCCGAATGTGCAGTGATTGCCGGTATTACCAAGAACCCATCCCGTTACAACCCGATTACCCATCCGGACAAAAATGCGGAACGTCGTGAAAAGGTTCTGGATGATATGTTAAAACAGGGTTTTATTTCCCAGGAAGAACATGACCTGGCACTTGCCGATGATGTATACTCCCGTATCCAGATTGCTGATTCTGAAAACGAAGATTCCTCCGTCAATACATATTTTATTGACGCGCTGACGGATGACGTGTTGGAAGATTTAATCAATGCCGGCTACAACGAAACACAGGCTTATACCCTGCTTTACAGCGGTGGTCTTAAAATTTACTCTACCCAGGATCCTTCCATTCAGTCTATCTGTGATGAGGTGTGCTCTGATGAAACAAACTTCCCGGAAAATACCAAGTGGTATCTGAACTATGAGCTGACAGTCGAAAAGAGTAATGGTGACCATGAGAATTACAGTACCGAAATGTTCCGTACTTACTGGAAAGAGAATCGTTCCCAGAGTTTTAATCTGATTTACGCTTCCCAGGAAGAAGCTTATCAGGATATTGAAGCTTACAAAGATGCCGTTATGTCCTATGGGGATGAAGTATATGGCGAAACCATAAGTCTTACCCCACAGCCTCAGGTTTCTCTTGTTGTAGAGGACCAGAGCACCGGCTATATTGTAGCTATGGTGGGCGGACGTGGTGCCAAAACCGGAAGCCGTACCCTGAATCGTGCAACCGATTCTCCGAGACAGCCCGGTTCTACCTTTAAGATTGTATCTACGTATGCTCCTGCTTTGGACAGTGCAGGTATGACACTGGCTACCGTTATGAATGATGCACCATTTAACTATTCCACCGGACGTCCGGTTGCCAACTGGTATGGAGAACAGTACCGCGGTCTTTCTTCCCTGAGAGATGGTATCCGGGATTCCATGAATATTGTAGCCGTTAAAACCCTGACACAGATTACCCCTCAGCTTGGCTTTGATTATCTGATTAACTTTGGCTTTACTACCCTGGTGGACCGCATGGAAATCAATGGGCAGGTATTTTCCGATATCCAGCAGACCCTTGCCCTGGGTGGTATTACCAAAGGTGTTACCAATGAAGAATTAAATGCCGCCTACGCAACCATTGCCAACAGCGGTACTTACATCAAACCAAAGCTTTATACCAGGGTTGTTGACCATGACGGCAACATTATTCTGGATAATACAACACCACAGTCCAAACAGGTTATCAAGGAAACCACTGCTTTCCTGCTGACTGATGCCATGGTAGATGTTGTTACCAGCGGTACTGGTGGTTCCGTTAATTTCGGTGGTATGGCGATTGCCGGTAAGACAGGTACTACCTCTGATTATAATGATGTATGGTTTTGCGGTTATACCCCTTACTATACCGCCACTACCTGGGCAGGCTATGACAACAACGTAAAACTCTCCTCCAAACAGGAGAAAAACCTTGCTAAAACATTATGGCGTGCAGCAATGTCCAGGATTCATGAAGAACTGCCAAATCAGTCTTTCAATGTTCCTGCCGGTATTGTTACCGCAACAGTATGTTCCAAATCCGGCAAACTTCCTATCGCAGGACTTTGCGATGCACATTTAAAGACGGAGTACTTTGCAGAAGGTACGGTTCCTACTGAATCCTGTGATGTCCATTACGCAGGAACCATCTGCCAGTATGATAATCTGCCGGCTACAGAATTCTGTCCTTTCAAGGTAGAAGGTGTTCTGGAACTTACTCCGGTAGAAGATGTTTCCTTACAGAGTGGCTCCACCACTACCACACAGGTAGTCAATGAAGATGGTTCTGTTACCACACAGACCAACACCCCGCAGACCAGTAATACCTGTTCCCATACTGCAGAGTTCTTTGCGAACCCGGATTATGAGAACATTATCAATGCTCAGCGGGCTGAAATAGAACAACGGAATCAGCAGGCAGCAGCTGCAGCTGCCGCTGCTGCGCAACAACCTGCCGAAACACCGCCGGAACAGGCCGCGCAATAAAAAAGTCTGCTCTTCCACTTGCTCGTAACTTCTTATTATGTTATGGAATGATTAAACAACAGAAATCCGTATCACAAATACTTGTGATACGGATTTCTTTTTCTTCTTTATTTTGTTTCTTCTATTCTACTATTCCATCCACTATTCCACTTTTCTTTTATTTTTCCTGTGTCCGGTCTTCTAAATACCTTTGATTTCCTTTATTTTATTTTCCAGGTCTACCATGGCATTCTGTGCATTGGCAATGGCTCTGCACTGCTCTTCATACTCATCTTCCGGAGCAGATGCATGCATCTCATAATACTTCTTTCCGATTTCTATGTAATTTTTCTTAATCACACTCTCACAGGTGCTTATCTGGCTTTTCAGATTTGCCACCTCTGCCAAATCCTTTGCCTTTCCCGTAACTTCCTTTCCCTTTGTAGAAATTGTTGTCCCCAGTTTATCAAAAAAATCCATAGCCATACCTCCTATGCTGTTTTCTGTTATTCCTATTCTACACCCGCGCTTACACACTTACAAGACAGAACCTGCTATCCCAACAGCTTCTTCTGCAAGGTTTTCAGATTCATGTGTTCCATGCGGTAGGTTGCCTGGTCTTCACTCTTATTCCCCGCAGAACTGGTAATCCTCTTAGGGGAAATGGCAGAATGGATATAGAAGCTGTCCATTCCTATCTTACAAGCTCCGGCAATATCCGTTGCCATATCATTTCCTATCATCAGGCAATCCTCTACCGCCAGATGATACCGCTCCTGCAATAGCCGGAAGAAATGCTCATCCGGCTTCTTACAGCCCTCCTCGGAGGATATAAGAATCCCATCGAAGCAATCATGAATTCCCAGATAATACAGTTCATACTCTGTAAACACTCGTTGAGCATTCGATAACAGATAAACCCCTCTCCCCGCCTGCTTTAAAGCAAGTAACAGTTCCCTGGCATGCGCGTAGGTTTTCACAAATTCCGTGGAAAGTGCCCGGAACATCTGCCCGGTATGCAGTAATAATCTCTCCTCCGGCTCTACCCCTTTTGCCTGATATAACGTAGCGAAAACCTCTTCAATAGGAATCTCCGGGTAAGACTCGTGTGCATAATGCACCGCATCCTGCTGTTTTCTCTCCTGTTCCAAAGAAGCTACCTGTTGCAGATACGCCTGTTGTAATTCTTTTTCTTCATAAAGAGCGCCCTGATAGCCGAAAAAAAGACTCATACGTTTCCACAGTGTTTTGTTGTTTTCATCGGTTCGAATGTCTACCAGTGTCCCATATAAATCAAAAATATAATTCTGATACTGTCGCATACAGACACATTCCCTTTCATGCTTTTGTTCTTTTTCTTAATCCTTAGCCTGTCTTTTCAGACTCCGTTCCTTTTGTTCTCTTTCTGACGTTTTCTCTTCTTATTTTCCCAATCGCCAGATGGAATAATTCCAGTTATCTCCGGACTGCAGCCATCCCATCCAAATCTGAAGTGTATCATCATCCCCATACCAGACTTCATGACAGTCCTGATTCTCATCTTCATACTCAAAATGATTTACCCCACTGGCTTCGTCCCTTATGACCTCTGCCTGGTACTGTAGCCGTTTAACTTAACCGAAATCACTCTTCCTCTGCCAAGCCCTGCCACATAATTCTGTGCCGTTTCCTCGGTATAAAAGCTCTGGTAATTTAAATACTGGGTCGGATATACAATACTTTCATAGCCGCATGCCTCTGCTGCCTCTAACAGCTCATCGGTATACTCTGTGGCATTACATTTCAGCATATCCGGTTTCTTCGCTATTTTATCCTCATAAACCACCTGGGCACGGCAGAAATCCGTAATCAACTCTTCCTGACTCATTTCCTCCATGTGGCTCGTTCCATAGAGGGTATAACTCTCCATATCATGACCGGCTTTCAGAATCTCATCGATACACTCCTGGTCTTCCCCTGCATCTACCGCAGAAATAAAGAAAGTTGCCTGCATATCATGTGCCTGAAGATATTCCAGAATCTGCTGGATAACGATTCCATCTGCCGAGCCTTCAAAACAAAGTGCAACTTCCTTTTCCACCGTATTGATATCAGTAATGACCGTAGGCTTCTCCGGGTTTTCTTCCAGTTTTTTCTTCGCTGCCCCGATTTCCTCCGTTGCTGAGAAATCCTGCTCTGGGATAACCGACACCGGTTCCGGATGGGCAGTCTTCTGTTTCTTATTGTTCTGCTGCAGCAAACAGATGCTGGTCACGACTATTACCGCTAATGCAGCGCACAACAAAATGATGTATTTCTTCTTTTTCCCTGCTCTTCCTGCCATCTTACATGCTCTCCCCGACTTATTCACATTTCCTTCTAGGGCACCATTTCTCTGCCGTGGTTTCCGGAGTCGTCTTACTCTATAACCGGGCGGTTTATTGCTACTAGCCCGGTATCTTTGGCAAAGCCCTGAAAAGAATACAGAATCAGAACTTCATCGTACGCTTCTTTCTCCACAAGATTCGACAGATTATACGCATAATTCCGGTAGTCTGCCACACCAATCTGTTCGTAGTTCCTGCATAAAAATGGTACAAAACAGTTCGCATAACTATCTTTTACCACCAGAATACGTCCATCACCTTCTCCGTCTATCACAGAATATCCGTTATTTCCGTCTAAAAATGCCGCATACTTATCATATTCCTGCAATTGTTTTGTATTTATGATTTCCTGGATACTCTGTTTTTCGAAACAGGCATCCCCTGTTACTTTATATCTTACCATTTTCTGGTTTGCCGGAAAATATGTAATGGTATCAGCAACCGTGAAAAAGTATCGTGTTTTTGCATAATGGGTCCCATAAAAGTCCTCCACGCGCTCTGCTGCACCCCAATCCGGTAAAAATGGTTCTTTTCCTTTTGTATCGCAGAACACTTCATAAGCATAGTATGCCCCCAGTGTCGTCCAGTGATGGTCTGTCCGGTAATAAATATAATCATTCTTATGTGCCTGTAAGGTATCCCGCACATCTACCACTATGCTATGTTGTGCCAAACAGTCATTTATCGTATCCAGTATCGCATTTTCTTCTTCCATCGGCGCATTTGACGGCAATTTTTCAGAAAGAATCGTATTGGCAGATGGGACTATCATGACTGTAACCGGTACTTTAGCATCTTTTGCAAAGGTGTCCAGAGAATCCAAATTTTGAAATAACTGTTCCTGACCTTCCTCTGACACAAACTCCTTGGTAAACATCTGTCCGTCTTTTCCCAGCAGGATGCCATCCTCTTCCGTCTGCATCAGCAGCAGTTCATCTACAAAACATTTTGCCTGAATGAAGCCTTGCCGGAATGCTACATGGTCGTTAACATAACTTTGAATTTCTTCTGCATAATCTCCGGACAGCCAACTATCCAGCGAAAATGCCGGCATTGAGGCCGCTTTTCTGTTTTCAACCGGTAACAGATCCTGACTGGGTGCCAGCAGACTTCCCAGTAAAAGCAGCAAGGGCAAAGTCAAAGCAGTAATCCCTGGAATATATTTTTCCGGCTTTCTTATCATATACGTGCTCCTTTCTACTAGAATCCTGCATAGAGGGCTGCCCGTCCTGTACTTCCCACCACATAGGCAAAGCTTAGCAGAAACAGCAGAATCAGCCAGACAGCTTCCACCCACCGGTTGCGCTCCAGCCTCCGCTGTACTTTCCGGCAACAGCCTCCTGAAACAGCCATGGAAAGAAGCAGGGTTACTCCATAATTTCTCAGAAAGTACAGAGCTGATACCCCATCGGAAAAACAAAACATCTTATGCAATAATGCCACAAAAGTAATCTGTGCTCCATCTGCTGCAAAAATCCCCCAACCGGTCACTGCAACTAACAGGGTATAGATATGTCCCAGAACAGGATATTTTTTTAGCCCCTTCTGAAGCACATACTTTTCCAATACCAGAAAGATAAAGTAGTATAGCCCCCAGACAAGGAAATTCGCGGTATGTCCATGCCAGATTCCTGTAAGAAGCCACACCACCAGCATATTAAAGATTTGCCTGACTGCCCCTTTTCTATTTCCCCCCAGAGGAATGTACACATAATCCCGGAACCATTCCGATAAAGTAATATGCCATCTGCGCCAGAATTCCGTCACACTGCCAGCCAGATAAGGATAATCAAAATTCTTCTTACAGGAGAATCCCAGCAGACAGGACAAGCCGTTACTCATCTCCGAATAACCTGAAAAATCCAGATAAAGCTGCAACGAATATGCCAGTACTGCCAGCCACACAAGCCCGGAGGATGCCTGGGCAAGCCCGATGCCCTCTGTTCCTGCCAGTGCCTCCCACAGTCTTCCCAGGGTATCCGCCAGAATAACCTTCTTGGCAAGTCCATAAACAAACATCCGGATTCCCTGTAAACAACATTCCGGATTCCTGCGCTGCTTTGGGTTTTTCAGGTCATCCCGGATATCTGTATAACGGATAATCGGTCCTACTATCATCTGCGGATACATCAGCACATACACTGCAAAATCAATAAAGTTCTTCTCCGGTTCGCACTTTTCCTGATAAACATCACACAGATAACTAATAAGCTTAAACAGATAATAACTAATGCCCAGTGGCAACACATCAAAAAAGGTAATATCTCCATGGGTTATCCGGTTTAACACCCAGGTAAGGTAGCTTCCATACTTAAATGCCAAAAGCAAGAGAACGTTTACCACCAGGGATGTAACCAGCAAAGCCCGCCTGCATCTGGAAGTGCGTGATATTCTTTTGAAAGCATGGGCAAACAGATAGTCGATAAGAACCAGCCCCAATGCCAGAGGCAGATATTTCAGATTCCCAAACGCATAAAAAACAAGGCTCTCCAAAAGCAGAACCCTGTTTTTCCATGAATCCGGAACGATATAATATAGAAGAAAGGATATCGGTAAAAATAATAAAATAAATGTCACACTGTGAAACAGCATCTTCCCTATTCTCCAAAAGCTTCGTTGATTGCCGCCGTAACCGTACTGTAATCGGTATCCATTCCTGCTATGACAAGCACCACATACTCATCATAAATAAGTACCTTTGCCTCCTTGGTTTTGGCAATCTTATCCGCAAATTCCACATACAAATCATTGGAAGTAAGACTCTCCAGATAATCGGAAAGTTCCTGTTTTACTTCTCTTGTCTTTCCGTCATTTGCCCTGGCTACGAAGATAAGGGCACAGTCATTCTGGGAATTGGTAATAACCCCTTCATACTCTGCAATATTGTCCATGGTAAGACCCATTTCATTCTCTACGGCAAAATCATCAATAGCCCTTTCATCTGCCACAGGGTTTGCCTCTTTGATTCTGGCAACCACATCACTGATTACCACTTCCTTTGCTGCCTCCGCACTCTGCTCACTACCCTTCTGTTCTCCACAGCCGGTTGTAAGAACAACTGCTGTCACCATAACTAAGATCATTTTTCCAAGCTTTTTCATCCTTAATGTCCTCCTCTGTTTCTATTCTAATCTCCATAAATCAACCGAAATATCATGACCGGAATATTCCAGAAGCCATGTTTCCCATTGCTTCATTGTCTCCTCATTACCATACCATACTGTATGTTTTCCGTCTTCTGTTTCATAAGTATAATACAAGGCACCACTTTCATCCACTTTTGCTTCTTCCCCCTGCTCTATGGCAAGCTGAGCAGCATTGTAAGCCGTAAGGGAACGGACTGCCTTTTCTTCTTCATTCCATTCGAAGCCGCCATTGGCAAGGGCGAAGGTAACATTCATGCCTTCATACCGCTTTACCATTTCCTGCAAGAATGCCGCATCTGCTTTTGGTCCCGGTCCCGAATGGGTTCCAAATAGATTATAACACATTACCACATATTGAGGACCTTCGATAAAGGAATACTGCTCCACCGGTGTATAGGCTCCCAGAACCACCCGCAGTTGCAAGTCTTCCTGTTTGGTTCTGTCATATAACCGGCTTACGAAATCCAGGTAAGCTTCCCACAGATTATCCCCTTTCTGGACATTTTCATAGTCCAGCTCGATGCCATCAAGCCCCCATTTTCTCGTCTGGATAATCATATCATCAATTACCTTATCTCCCATGGTATCATCCTTTAATACCTGTTCCAGGAACTCCGGGGACTTCTGCTTCGCACTGCCATCCTCTTGCATCACATCATTGATAAAGGACAGATAAACGGCAGTATCCGGGGTATCCTCGGGAAATTCCTCATACAACTGCTCCAGAGCCTCCGGCACATACAGGCTGCCGTCTTCTGTATAGATACAACCAAACAGAATCAGTTCTTCATAATCAGAAAAGCTTTCCGCTGCGGCTTTGGCAGAATTCTCATCCCAGTAAACACACCAGGCTGCCCGTGACGAAACCACAGATGGTGTATTCTCTTCTTCCGTTGTTCCTTCTTCTGCCGGAAGAAAATCTTCTTCCTTCTCCGTTTGTGTTCCCTGTTCTTCTTCCGGTGCCTCTGCCATTTTTTGCCCGGCACAGCCCGTTAATATCCATACACTTACAATTGCAGCAAATAATAATTGTTTTTTTCTCATAGTATTTTTACAGGTTCGTGATAAACCAGTTCACAATCCTTGTCCAGTAACCTCCGACTACATATTTTACTTTTTCAAATCCATGCAGACAATTGTCATATAAGACTTCCGGTGTGTCCTGCGACAGGTCTTGTATTACCAGATCTTCAAATCTTCCCTCATAGACATCATCCGTGAGATTCCGCTGCCGGTATTCTTCTTCCTCTAACGTTTTTGCCTCCAGTAACACCTTTCCTGCATCGGTCAGAGATACTTCCAAATCCTCCAAGGCAACAAAATCATTTACCGTAACACGGAGTTTGTTTTCCTGCAATTTTATAGTAACTTCCCATTCTCCTGCCTGGTTGGCCTCGATAACCGGAATATAGGGCTCTGCCCCATCTTCCACCGTAGCTGCCTCTTGCTTTTCCACTTCTGCCTTTTCCAGGTCATAAGCCCAGCTTTCCTCCAGCGTTCTGGCATTATCTGCACGCACCTCATACTCCTTTGCCAAGGCATCCCTCTTGTCTTCCTCTACCGAGAGATAGGTTACCTGCATCAGCTCATCCAAATTGATTCGGGCAAGCTCCTCACCTGCCTGGGTTACCACCAGCTCTTTCTCACAGAAAGTAACCCCGATGTTTTCCCCGGAATTCTCCTGCTGACGCAGATAAATAGTCTGTTCCCCACCGTAATTTCCGGTCAGTGTAACAGATACTGCTACATCCTGGTACATGTCACTGTCCTTTAAGGCCAGGAGTCCTCTGCCATCCGGCAGGGAGGTCAGATAGATGACATTCTGTTTAAATTCCGATGCACCCACCCTGGTATCCCAGTATGCCCTGCGGCTTTTCTCCCCGGTTACAAACCGGATATTGGACTTATCTGCTTCCTCCAAATCATCCCAGATACGCATCAGCAAATGATTCGTCGACCAGTATGCCTGGGACTGTAATCTCGTCAGGTCATAGATATCCGACTCTGCCGTATTTAAGGCAAAGCCTTCTCTGTTAATATTCATGGCAAACAGCCGTGTCATATTTTCTTCATTCACTTCACTGACTCGTTTGTTATTGCCAAACATATCCGTATTGGAATGCATCAAAATATACAGCCGGGGTACATAGCCAAGCTGTTCCATGTAAGTCTTTTCCATCAACTCATAATCGTAACTGATACGCTCCTTCATGGTGCTGTAGCTTTCTATGGGCATATAGTTTTCATCCCGAAGATAATCCATCAGGTAATGATTGTATTCCCTTCCCAGATACGCCTTTACCGCATTGTATTCCAACGAGTTCATCTCTCCTAAGAAAGTATGATACCGGTCAAAGACATTAATATAGGATAACCGGTAACCATTGGTTCCATTTTCCCAGAAACTGTTTTCTTCCAGATTCAAAAGGTCTTTCCCTTTTAACATCTTGGAATCTCTGCTGCTTAGATTACTGCCATAACTGCACATGGATGCCTTATAATTTTCCCGTTCCAGAATCGGCTGGGAAAAAATAGCGGTATCGGTACGTCCGTCCTCAAAAACAAGCAAAAGTGCCTTATCGGGAAGCGCCTTACCCTTCTCGTAATAGTCTATCACATCCTGCTGCGTAATGGTAACATAGCCACTATTATGTAATGCCTGTAACTGTTCCTGTAAATCAGTTGTGGAAACCAGTGTATCTGTTCCATTGCGGTCAATTCCGAAATAGGAAATACAAAGGAATCCCTTATCCTCTCCGGAAACAACAGCCGGGTTGCCTGCATCATAAGGCTCATATCGGTTACTGACCAGAAACACCTTTAACAGAACCACTATTACCGCTATAACAGCAACCGCTTCACAAATGGAACGGAACAATTTATAAACATCTGTCTTGCTTTCAATCCATTTTATTTTCATATATTTTCCTGCACCTGCGAATCCTTCTTTTTGCTTTTCCTGCCTTCTCTCTTTTGTCTGCGTTTTTCTTTCTTTTCCTTTGCTTCCACGTCATTCGATGTCATACGGGTTCCCCATGTGGATTTCCAGAAAGTAAGAATGGCAATCGGCATCTGCCATAAAAGCACTGCCTCATAATACAGGCAGAACAGAAATCCGAAAATCCATGTGGTACTCTTTCGCAGAAACAGCTGTGCTGCGCTCATCATCATCGCCATCATCAACATTCCCACCATAAAAGTTGTGGGAAAGGCGAAGGTAGTCATCGGAACATATATCAAATTATAGATTACAACTACCGGTGCCAGGATTGGCACACATAGCCCTACATAGAAAAATACTGCGGCAAATGGCTCTTTTCGCCAGATAAAAGTGCCTGCCGTAAAGGATTCCCGCAGCCAGGAACGCTTCCATCGCATCTGCTGCTTTAAGAATACCTTATTGTCATTGGGCACAATTGTAGAACAGACTGCCGTATCCTGATAGTAGGTTCTGTGATGGCGTAACATCAGGTTCGTCAGTGACCTGTCATCACCGAAGGTTGCCTTCTGTCCCAGAAAGGTCTGATTCAGCCACTGGTCCAGATATTTTTCTACCAGTTCTTTCTTATAACAGGACAGTGGACCGGAAAGACAAGTCACACAGTGAAAATAACTCTCCGCCGCCTTCATGATACGGAAAGCAATATAATATCTTACAGACTGAATCTTCGTAAGCGAATTGGTATAGGTATTGGCAACATCCGTTCTTCCGGTTACACCTGCCATTTTCGGGTCCTTGAAAGGCTGCACCAGATTCCGGATGGCAAAAGGGTCTAAGAAGCTGTCCGAATCCACAAACACCACATATTCGTGCTTTGCAACCTTGACCCCTGCCGCCAGGGCTTCCCGCTTGCCCGCATTTTCCGGCTGTACCATATAGGAAATTCTCTCTTTGATGTTATACCGCTCATCCTCTGACTGGGTTAAACGCCCAATAATCTCTTTGATTTTCTCTACGGAATCATCGGTGGAGCGGTCATCTACCACGATAACTTCCAGCTTATCCGCCGGATAATTCTGGTTAATACAGCTCTGGATGGTTCTCTGAATCCATTTTTCTTCATTAAAGCAGGGTATAATAATGGTTACCCCAGGCGTAAAATCCGGGTCTACCTTTTTCGGATGGTACAAAGCCCCGAACAGATAACGGCTCATTAAGAAAAACGCTGTAATGATACTGTACAAATACAGCCATTTATTGTATTTAAAATAAACAATGCTTTCCGAACGCATCAGCAGAATGAAGGCACTGATGAAAAACAGCATCAGAGCTGACATCGTCAGCATGTAGCGGTCTTTCCGGTGTTTGGCATACTCGGACAAATCCGCTGCAAACTCGCAGCCTATCAGCCAGTCGCCCCCTGAAAGCTTCGCTTCCCGAACCGGCACAGCATAGGTTTTTACATTCATTTCATAGCCTTCCGGCAAAGAACCCGGTTCCACATGGAATTTCAGTTTAAGCTTCTTTGCCTCCAGGATACTGTCCTTTTGTGCCGCAGGAACTATCAGTCCCAGTCCACCCAGCGAAACATCCTGGGTTTTTGCCCTGAATTTCTTCTTTTTCCCTTCACCATAGGCAATAACATCTACTTCATAGTCATTCAGATAGCGGATTCCCAGCTTTCGCTTCTTACTAATCTGCTCAAACGACATGCCCTCCTGGGTAAGATTGCCTCTTCTGTCCGTCAGTTTTCTTTCGCCGGTTAGTGCGGGTACATCCGGCATCAGTCTCCGGTCACTCTTTTCACGGAGTAACACATCCTCTTCTTTCCTTCTTTTTTTCCTTTTTCGATTAACTTTATCTAAGAACTCCATTACTCTCCCTTTACACGTTCCACCGTGTGACACAATAAATAATCAATCCACGCTCTGCACCCTTCTTCGTTCATGTGTATCCCATCTTCCTGGGCAATCTCCTCCGGAAGACAATTGTTTTCATCTGCCAGTGCATGATACAAATCAATGTAATAACATCCCTGTTCCTTTGCCATTTTAGCAATTGCCACATTGTTCTTACGGATTCGTCCATTAGTCAGCGTGATTCTGTTCATGGATACTTCACTCGTTACGGGCGGAATTCCCTCTATGTATATTATTGTATCAGGAAATTGTTCCTTTATTTTCTCAATCAGCCTTTCATAATATAGAAGAAAAGAAGAATTGCTTCCACTTGCCAGCGCATTGGTGCCAAGCAGAATATATATCTTTTCCGGATTTTTCTTACATATCTCGTCCCAGATAGCCACTTCGGTATCATTATCCAGCGTAACCTTGGTATTATTTACGAACTGCATCGGTGTAATGGATTTGTAGGCACAAAACGCCACCCCATCTTCTATTACCGGGTAATAGGATAAAGCCAGAGTCAGAGAATCCCCGATAAACAGGGCATTGTCAAAATAGCTTTCTTCTGCCCGTTCCGATTCCGGCACTTCATAATCTGCCGCATCTTCTCTGTCTTCAAATCTTCTGGTCACTTCGCTATCCGGCTCCATCTTAAGCCTCTCCAGTGGCACTACTGCGGTTTCTGTGGTATCCAGTGCCTCCAACAGTACCTCCACTGTTTCGGCAATGTCAAGCTTCTCTGCGTCCACTTCATTTTCACTGACAGATGGTTGTTTATCTTCTGCCGGTCTTTCGTCCACTTCGTAAGGTTCAAACTCAATTTCGTCCAGCGTTCCGTCAATTTTGACACAGATAATAGAGCCACCTTCCACTTTTTCCACAAATCCAAGTGCTCCGTTAAAATCGTGAAAGCTGGCATCATTAATAAACTGCGTACCTGCTATGTAGGTATCCAGTCCCGCACAGGCTGCCAGGTGTAGAATCCGTTCATCCACTATCGTTGCATTTCCCAACACATACTGTGGTTCTTTTTCCGTAATCCGTTTCAGAACCGCCTGGGTCTGTGCAAGGGAGGTCAGCAGTGCCTCGTCTTCTAATTCTTCCCAGTGGGTTTCACCACTCATACCATAGTTACCAATGGTATTGCCCCGTTTTATCATTTCCATGACCGTATCAGGGTCTTCTGCAGCAGTCCTTCCATCACAGACAAAGGTAGCCTGTATTTCATATTCCTCTAACAAGTCCAATATTTTTGCCATTTCCGTAGGCGTTGACATTCCGCAGAACACCAATGCAACCTTATGCTGGGATGCCTGGTATCCTTCTGCCAGCTCTGCCTTATCAGTGTTTTCCGTATCCTCATAGCGCGCAAAGGCCTGGCTGATTTCTTCTTCTGCCGAATAGGAAATCCGCTCCTGTGAATTGACAGATACGCCTGGATGCTGCTTCGCATTTTTCACAGACAGGTACATCTTCCCCAAAACGCCCATTCCCAGAAGCAACAGCAATCCCAAGAAAATGACAACATTTCGTTTCCTTTTCTTCTTCATTATTTTTCTTCCTCATCTCTTACACAATTAAATATATAATCAATTTTCCTCCTGAAAATTCATTTTTTAAGATGTTTCTTTAATTTATTCTTCAGTCTCTGCAAGGCATTATCTGTGGACTTATCATCCTTTCCAAGCACCTTTGCAATCTGCTGGTACCCCATTCCCGTAAGGTATAAATCGAGTACCTGTTTCTCAAAGCTGCTCAATTCCTTTTCAATCGTCTTTTCCAACTGGTCTACGTTCTCCTTGTCAATGATAACCTCCTCAGGGCTCTGCCCGAACTGCACCGCAAGCCTGTTAATCAGTTCCTCTTCCTCGCCTTCATGTTCCCCGCTGACGCTTCCGTTTAAGGAGATATAAGTATTCAGTGGAATATGTTTTTGTCTTCTGGATGCCTGTACCGCTGTGTACATCTGTCTGGATACACACAAGTCCGCAAAGGTTGCAAAACTGGCATCCCTTCCGCTGTCATAATCCCTGACTGCCTTAAAAAGACCTATCATGCCCTCCTGAATCAAATCGTCACTGTCAGCTCCCAGAATGTACATGGATTTCGCCTTTTTTCTGACCAGGTTTTTATACTGATTCATAATATAATCCGTAACAGCTTCTTCGCCATCCCGCAATCGAATCAGTAATTCTTCATCACTATATTGTCCGTATTCTTCTTTCATTCTTCCTCATTTCCACTGCTGTTTCGTATCAATTCTGCTGCAAAATGCTCTGCTAGTATCTGATACCCTTCCTTGTTGCAGTGTACACCATCCGGCATATAGTCTGCGATAATATTGGCATCGTGAGAATCCAGAATATTGGAATTATACAAATCCACAACATGGAAATTGTATTCGCTAGTAAGAGTTATTATAACCTCTGCAAACCGTTTTTGGGGTTGTAAGTAATCGCGCTCACTCATCAGATAGTCATGCAGAATATTCGGTAACGGCGTTGCCACAAACACCTGTGCATTGGGATAGTTCTTTTTCACGCCTGCAAACAGCTCATTTAAGTCACCGCAGAAAGTACGATATGCCCGCTCTTCCAGATTGCCAAACTCAGCCTCCGATACACAGAAGCCATCATTGGTGCCGCCCATAATGATGATAATATCCGTATCCTCCGGGATGTCCTGATACCGGTCCACGAAAGCGTCTGCCCAGTATCTGCCGATGGAAGAACCACCGATACCCAGATTTACCACCTCTTTTGCCCCCAGTAGTTCCTGTAATCTGGCTGGATAAGCATACTGCTCATAGCCTTCCTCCCCTTCCAGATTAGCGGCTGCC
Organism: uncultured Lachnospiraceae bacterium; assembly: GCA_934418125.1. Classification (GTDB taxonomy): domain Bacteria; phylum Bacillota; class Clostridia; order Lachnospirales; family Lachnospiraceae; genus UBA3282. The sequence goes on along the minus strand of CAKRWT010000009.1, from coordinate 4,690 downwards.
GTAATGCTGTCTCCCAGACAGGCAATCTTCATCTGACTGAAATCTATGGTATTCTCTGCAATGTATTCCCGGTCTGCCTGATTGACCTCCAGTGTCTCTTCTAAAGAAGTCCGGTACTGCCGGCGCTCCTCCAATGTCATCTGGGGCTGCACATAAATCGTTCTCCACTCATCGAAAATACTGTCGTTGGTTCTGGTTCCGTCATAATAATTGATTTCTCCATCATTGCCGGACACCATCTGATTACCGGATACCGATACATTACCGGATACCAGACTGTTTCCAGATATGGTACCATTCCCAGATACGGACTCATTCCCTGACACCATACTGTTACCGGACACCGATAAATCTTCGGATACAGACTGGTTCTCTGATACGGAAATATTTCCGGAAATTGAGATGTTCTCTGATACGCTCGTCTGTCTGGTCTGAATTTCTTCCACGAAACGAGTCAGTTCCTCTTTATCATCTTTGGCCAGATGCTCAATCTCCTGACTCATCTGCTTTACCCGCTCCTGGGCTTCCTCGTTCCGTGCCATCATCTCTGCCAGTGCTTTCTCCTCCATCTGAATGGCAAGCTGTCTTCTGGCATCATAATTCTGATAAGCTTTCAATCCCACTGCTCCAGCCAATACCGCCGTCAGCAGCAGAATCACAACCATTAAAATCTCATTTATTTTTCTCATTGCAGTCTCTGTCTCACAATCTCATAAGCAAGTACGCCTGCTGCCACCGAAGCATTTAAGGAATCTATATCTCCTTTCATCGGAATTGAAGCAATAAAATCACACTTTTCCTTCACTAACCTTCCCACACCGCTTCCTTCGTTACCGATAACAAGACCGATGGGTCCCTTCAAATCCAGCTGGTACATCTGTGTACCGCCCATGTCGGCGCAGACAAACCAAAGTCCTTCTTTCTTCAAATCCTCAATGGTCTTAGCCAGATTGGTTACTTTTGCAACCGGGGTATAGTTCAGTGCACCTGCCGAAGCCTTGGCCACTGTTGCTGTCAACCCGACGGCCCGGTTTTTCGGAATAATTACCCCATGGGCACCTGCCAGGTTCGCTGTTCTGATAATGGCCCCCAGGTTATGTGGGTCTTCTATATTATCCAACAGGAACAGAAAAGGGGCTTCCCCCTTATCCCGTGCTTTCTGTAAAATATCCTCTACCTCCGTATAGGCATAAGCTGCCGCATAGGCAATAACGCCCTGGTGCTTGCCGGTTTCCGATAACTGGTCTAACCGCTCCTTCGCCACATATTTAATCAGGCTGCCATGCTTTACAGCTTCTCTTTTAATCGTCATAATCGGACCATCCTGACAGCCATCCAAAATAAAAAGCTTATCAATGGTTCTGCCGGCGCGGAATGCCTCGATTACCGCATTACGGCCCTCTATGGTAAATTCTGTATGTTCCATTTATTCCTCATTTCTGCGTATTGGCTTACACTATCCCGCATTTCTATATAGTCATGTCCACGCGCTGCAATGCTTCCTTTATCAGAAACAGCATCCGCTCCTGCCTGCCCTGTAAATACAGATAACCGCATAGGGCTTCCAGTCCGGTTGCCTTACGGTACTCTATAATGGAAGCATTCTTGGCAGAAGTATACGATTTGGCATTTCGACCTCTGTGATATACCGCTTTCTCTTCTTCTGTCAGTTCCTCCTCCAGGGCATCTATCATATGTGCCTGCACCCTGGCATTGACATAGGTTACCGTCTTCTTATGAAGGTGGTTGGCAGAACTGTTTCCCCTCTCTACCACCACGGTACGAATGACCAGGTCATAAATCGCATCCCCGATATAAGCCAGTGTCAGGGGGGAATAGATTCTGATATCCATCTCCTTGCAGGCAAATTCTTTCTTAATTGCTTCCAGAATCGTTATGCTCTCTTCCATTTCACACCCTCGCGTGTATCTTCCAGGATAATTCCCTTCTCTAATAATGTATCTCTGATTTCGTCTGCCCTTGCAAAGTTCTTTGCCTTTCTGGCATCCTGTCTTTCCTGAATCAGGGCTTCAATCTCGGTATCCAGCATTTCTTCCTTCTTATCTACAATCAGCCCACAGATATCGGAAAGCATCACGATTTCCTCTTTTAAGGCTGTTACAAACATCTTGCTGGAGTCTTCGGTTGCATGAAGATTTGCAAACTTAACCAGTTCAAAGATAGCAGAAATGGCATCTGCTGTGTTAAAGTCATCGTCCATTGCCTCATCAAATTTGGTAATGTACTCTTTTGCTTCCTCTGCCAGTTTACTCTCTTCCTCTGTCATTTCCTCCGACTTGGCATTTTCCAATAAGAAGTTTAAGTTCGCAACGCTTGTTACGATACGCTCCAGACCATTCTTAGCTGCTTCCATCAGGTCTGCGCTGAAGTTCAACGGGCTTCTGTAATGGGCGGACAGCATGAAGAAACGAAGCACCTGTAAATCATACTTTTCACTGATGTCCCTTACGGTAAAGAAATTACCTAAGGATTTGGACATCTTCTTATTATCAATATTTAAAAAGCCGTTGTGCATCCAGTATCTTGCAAATTCCTTGTCATTGGCTGCCTCAGACTGGGCAATTTCATTCTCATGGTGTGGGAATATCAAATCCTCGCCACCGGCATGAATATCAATTTCATCCCCTAAGTACTTCTTGCTCATGACAGAGCACTCAATATGCCAACCCGGACGTCCCTGGCACCATGGGGAATCCCAGTAAGGCTCTCCCTCTTTCTTAGGCTTCCACAATACGAAATCAAGCGGATCCTGCTTCTGGTCTTCCCCGGAAACTAACAAGGAACGATTACCGCTGCGTAAATCATCCAGATTCTTGTGGGACAGCTTACCATAGTCCTTAAAGCTTCTGGTCTTATAATATACGGTTCCGTCCGCTGCCACATAGGCGTGCCCTTTGTCAATCAACGTCTGTATCATCTCAATCATGCCACCGATTTCATTGGTTGCCTGGGGATGGGTCGTTGCCGGTTTTACATTCAACGCCTCCATGTCCTTCTTGCACTCTGCGATATATCGCTCGGAAATTACGGATGGCTCCACACCCTCTTCGTTGGCTTTCTTGATAATCTTATCGTCCACATCCGTAAAATTGGATACATAGTTAACGTCATAGCCCTTGTGCTCCATATAACGTCTTGCCGTATCAAAGACAATCATCGGTCTGGCATTGCCAATGTGAATCAGATTGTATACGGTCGGTCCGCAGACATACATGCTGACCTTTCCTTCCTGTAAAGGAACGAACTCCTCTTTTCTTCTGGATAATGTGTTAAAAATTTTCATCTTTTTCTGCTCCTGTTCTTTCTATTCTTATGGTTCTTTCTAATCTTACTCTTCTTTCTAATCTTACAGTTTTCCCGCCTTAAGCTGCTTCAATTCCCGTTCCACATCTAACAGTCGGTTGGTCAGTTCATCATTGGCATGACGCAGGCTGGCAATATCCTCCTGTACCGGGTCCGGTAAACTTACCTGGTCCAAATCCTCCTGCGGCAATGAGGATTTTACCCGTTTTACTACGTGCCCCGGAACACCAACTACCGTGGACCCCGGAGGAACCTCTTTGAGCACCACGCTGCCCGCTCCGATTTTGCTATTGTCACCTATCTTAAAGGAACCCAATATCTTGGCACCAGTACTAATCATAACATTGTTGCCAATGGTTGGATGTCGTTTTCCCTGCTCCTTACCGGTTCCCCCCAGGGTAACACCCTGATACAGTGTTACATTGTCACCAATAATCGTTGTTTCTCCGATAATGACACCATTTCCATGGTCAATAAAGAAGCCTTTTCCTATCTGTGCACCCGGATGAATTTCTATTCCTGTCTTACGCACTGCCTTCTGGGAAATCCATCTTGCCAGGAAATAATGCCCTTTCAGATACAACTTATGTGCTATTCTGTAATAAATCATTACCTTAAAACTGGGGTATAGAAAAACCTCCATGTTGGAATGAATGGCAGGGTCTCTTTCCCGTATGATTCTGATTTCTTCCCGGATATTACTAATAAATCCCATACTAACCCTCATTTCTGCAAAATAAAATCCGCGGTTATTTCTTCTGTTTAGAGACGAAATAATCCGCGGTTCCACTCTACTTAAGAAATGCCTTTCGTGGCACTTCTTCCCTCATATCGATAACGGCGATAACCGGACAAAGATACTAAGCACAGTCCCCTGTACCATTCCCTCGGTCAGACTCCGGAGCGCACTTCCCACTTCCTGTTACCAAAACCGCTTCCAGCCGATGACGGTTTCTCTCTGTTGCTTCAGCAAAGGTACTCTTCTCTTTCAACGTCTATAGTATTAAGAATATGCAAAAGCTGAAATTTTGTCAATAGATATGGGGAGAAAATGAAGGAACGTATTCGCAATGATGGTATTATTTCACAGATTGTTTCCAGTTATCTCCTATTGTCTAAATGTTACAAAATTGTTACAATCTATTTGTACTTAGCTAAGACACATCAAAAATAAAAATAAGGAGGACGAAACTATGTGTATTAAAGTCATCAATAGCTGTTCCGAGTTATTTAATGTATTTTGCAATTACTTTAACTTCGGTTGCTAATAAACAGACAAGCCCCGGCAATTTACTGATGTGCGATAAAGAAGTAATAGAAGTGTAAAAAATTTTGCCGTTCCTATCCGGCACTTGCGCATTGTGTC
>CAKRWT010000008.1 GCA_934418125.1 uncultured Lachnospiraceae bacterium | reverse complement strand
ACCTGGTAAGCTCCAATGCAGGCGATAACAGTGCCATTATTTATAAGATTGACCACAGGGATGGTAAACTGGAGAAAATCTTATGTCTTCCTATTAGTGGAGATTATCCGAAGGATGTGAATCTTTTCCCGGATAACAGGCATCTGGTATCCTTAAACCATGAGTCAAACACGATGACCTTCTTTAACGTAGACCTGAAGAATGGGCTGCTTGTCATGAATGGTAAAGAAATTAAGGTAGACCAGCCTAACTGCATTATTTTTCATAAACTTTCAGAAGCAACCGCATAGGGAGCAATCCTTCTGCATATACATTAACCAGTATAAGCAGGAGGATTTTTTTATGGATTTTTTGCAGAGTAATACATATGACCTGTATAAAGATATACAGCTTAGAACAGGGGGTGAAATTTACCTGGGTATTGTAGGACCGGTCAGGACTGGAAAATCTACATTTATTAAACGGTTCATGAATCTGTTGGTGCTTCCTTTTATGGAAGACGAGCATGAAAAGGAGAGAGCCCAGGACGAAATGCCCCAGAGTGCAGGGGGAAAGACAATTACTACCACAGAACCAAAGTTTATCCCCAAGGAGGCAGCACACATCCGGCTGGGAACGGATATTGATGTCAATGTCCGGCTGATTGATTGTGTTGGGTATATGGTAGATGGGGCTGCTGGACACATGGAAGCTGAAGAAGAACGGATGGTAAAGACACCCTGGTCAGCGGAGGAGATTCCATTTACCAAGGCGGCAGAAATCGGCACAAGAAAGGTAATTAAAGACCATTCTACGATTGGAATTGTGGTAACCTGTGACGGCAGCTTCGGGGAATTGCCAAGAGACAGTTTTTTAGAGCCGGAGGAGAGGACTATCCGGGAACTGCAGCAGCTTGGCAAACCTTTTGTGGTACTTCTGAATTCGGCAAAGCCCTATGCGGAGGAAACGAGGACACTGGCAGACGAAATCAGTGAAAAATATCAGGTAACCGTCATGCCGGTAAACTGTGAGCAGTTAAAGAGGGAAGATATTAATCATATTATGGAAAATATCCTGTATGAATTCCCACTGACCATGATTGAATTCTATATGCCAAAATGGGTGGAGATGCTCCCTTATGACCACAAAATGAAACAGGATTTGATAGCTAAAGTCAGACAACTGATGGCAGGACTGAACCATATCCGGGATATTACGGCATCGGCCTTTTCCATAGAGAGCGAATACATCCGCAAATGTAAACTGGATGGTATCGATATGTCGGATGGCTGTGTGCGGATTGTACTGGACGTAGATGATTCTTATTATTACGAGATGATAAGTGAACTGGTAGGGGAATCCATAGAAAGTGAATATCAGCTACTGACAACCCTGAAAGAAATGGCTAAGATGAAGCGAGAGTATACCAAGGTGCTCCATGCCATGGAATCGGTACGTTATAAAGGGTATGGTGTGGTAATGCCTGACCGGGAAGAAATCGTGCTAGAGAAACCGGAACTGATTCGGCAGGGCAATAAGTTCGGGGTAAAAATCAAAGCGGAGAGCCCTAGTATTCACATGATTAAGGCAAGCATTGAAACAGAAATATCGCCGATTGTAGGAACGGAAGAGCAGGCGAAAGATTTGATTCAGTATATTTCCCAAACCGGAGCGGATGAAGATGGTATCTGGGAAACAAATATTTTCGGTAAGACTGTAGAACAGTTGGTAAATGATGGTATTACCGGTAAAATATCCATGATTAATGAGGAAAGTCAGATAAAATTGCAGGAAACTATGCAGAAAATTGTCAATGACAGTAATGGCGGAATGGTCTGCATTATTATCTAAAGAACATTTTGCCAATCTTTTCCGGAAATGTTATACTAAAAAGAAAAAGGGAGGCATATTCCATGGGCAATCCGATATACGAAAAATTATTGAAATGCTATGAGTGTTATAAACGTAAAATAGATTTTCAACCCAGGGTAGCCATTGTACTTGGTTCCGGGCTTGGCAACTTTGCAAAGGTAGTACAGGTAAAAGCCCAACTGTCTTATGAAGAGATAGATGGATTCCCAGTATCGACGGTGCCAGGGCATGTAGGAAAATTTATCTTTGGATACATTCAGGAGGTTCCGGTAGTGTTAATGCAGGGACGGGTTCATTTCTATGAAGGATATCCGATTTCGGATGTAGTACTGCCAACTAGACTGATGAAGATGATGGGAGCAGAGATACTTTTCCTGACGAATGCAGCCGGTGGAATTGACCCTTCTTTCCATGCCGGTTCCTTGATGTTAATTACAGACCATGTATCCATGTTTGCACCAAACCCATTGATTGGACCGAATATAGAAGAGCTGGGAACCCGGTTCCCGGATATGAGTCATGTATATGATGAGGCATTACAGGAGATAATCCGTGAAACTGCCAAAGAGAATGAAATTTCATTATTTGAAGGTATCTATGCCCAGCTGACAGGACCTTCCTATGAGTCACCGGCAGAAATCCGGCTGTTACATCAGTTGGGGGTCAGTGCGGTTGGAATGAGTACTGTGGTGGAAGCCATTGCAGCCAACCACATGGGCATGAAAATCTGCGGTGTTTCCTGTATCAGCAATCTGGCGGCAGGCATGAGCGATGCGCCACTTTCCCATACAGAGGTACAGGAGGCGGCAGATGCAGTTGCCCCTAAGTTTGAAAAGTTATTAGTAGAGACAGTGGCAAAGATGAAAGCCTTTGTATAGCTGGCATGCCTCCTCCATGGGATACACATTCTGTGGAAGAGGCTGTTGCCGGGAACAGAGGCTTCTATTATTTCTGACACCAGAAAGGGAGAAAAAACATGGCAGAGGAAGAGATAAGAGCTCTTATCAGAGAGGCAATCGCGGCAAGGAAAATGTCTTATTCACCTTATTCCGGATATCAGGTTGGGGCAGCCCTTCTTACCACAGATGGACAGGTTATCCGGGGGTGCAATATTGAGAATGCAGCCTATACACCTACCAACTGTGCGGAAAGAACTGCTTTTTTCAAAGCGGTCAGTGAGGGAAAAAGGGATTTTAAGGCAATTGCTATTGCAGGTAGTCCTAAAGGAGATGCAATTACCCAGTATTCTTATCCTTGTGGTGTTTGCAGACAGGTTATGATGGAATTTTGTAACCCGGAGACCTTTCAGATTATTGTAGCGTGCTCGGAAGAGGAATACCAGTGCAAAACATTGGAAACCTTTCTTCCCTGGGGCTTTGGGCCGGAGAATCTGGAATAGCTGGAAAGGAGGAATACTATGAACATTCGTTTCTATCATGCAAGAATCCTGACGATGGAGAGTACAGAGATTCTGGAAGGAGAAGTGTGGGTACAGGGAGAACATATCCTCTATGTGGGAGATGGGAGTGATGTGGACAAGGTATATGGAAAACTTGCCCTTGGCAGCATTGTCTGGGACAGGGAAATTGACTGTGAAGGGAATCTGTTAATGCCTGGATTTAAGAATGCCCATACCCATTCCGGCATGACGGTGCTCCGTTCTTATGCAGATGATTTGCCGTTGCAGGAGTGGCTGCAGGAGCAGATTTTCCCTGTGGAAGCAAGATTACAGGAAGATATGATTTATGAACTGGTAAAATTGGCTATCCTGGAATACCTTACCAGTGGCATTACTTCGATATTTGATATGTATCTGATGCCGCAGCCGATAGCAAAGGCGTGTATCGATATGGGCATGCGCTGCCGGATTGTAGGGGCAGTCAATAATTTTACCCAGTCCGTTGCCATGGTAGACCAGATGTATGTGGAGATGAATCGAATCCATCCGTTAATTACTTACTGTCTGGGATTTCATGCAGAGTATACTTGCTCCAGGGAGATTCTGGAAGGAATCGCTGCACTGGCTCAGAAGTATCAGGCATCGGTTTACACCCATCTGGCAGAGACAAAAAAGGAAGTTGCCGAGTGTATCGGACGATATCAGATGACACCTACAAAGTTTTTGGACAGCCTTGGAATGTTCCGGTATGGTGGTGGCGGGTATCACTGTGTCTATATGGACGAAGAAGATATCGATATTTTTGAGCAGAAAGGGTTACATGTGGTAACCAATCCTGCTTCCAATATGAAGCTGGCAAGTGGGATTGCACCGATTGCGGAATATTTAAGAAGAGGTATCAACGTGGCAATCGGAACAGACGGACCTGCCAGCAATAACTGCCTGGATATGTTCCGGGAGATGTTCCTGGTCACAGGGCTTGCCAAGTTACGGGAGCAGGATGCCTCTGCGGTGGATGCCATCGAGGTATTGAAGATGGCAACGGTAAATGGTGCGAAGGCGATGGATTTACAGAAGGCGGATGTGCTGGCGGCAGGCAAACTGGCAGACATGATTATGATAGATTTGCAAAAACCCAACATGCAGCCAGTTAACAACATCGCAAAGAACATTGTTTACAGTGGCAGTAAGCAGAATGTGAAGATGACGATGATAAATGGTAAGATTTTATATGAAGATGGTAAATTTGCCGACCATATTGATGCAGAGGCAATTTACAGAAAGGCAAACGAAATCCTTCGGGAAATAGGATAGCGGTTTATGGATTATATCATACTGGCATTGGCACTGGCACTGGTTGTGGCACTGCTGATGTTAAAGGAGTATCTGAACAATAAGAAGTATCGTCAGGGTATGTTAGAACAGCTATACGAAAAGTATGGACAGCCCTCTGAACGGGCGTATAAGGCAGAGGAACTTTCCCATATTAAGTTCTATTATCAGAAGCATGAAAAGGAACATCAGATTGATGATATTACCTGGAATGACCTGAATATGGATCGGATTTACCAGCAGATGAACACATCCTGCAGTGCTGCAGGGGATGAGTATCTGTATTACTGTCTGCGTACACCGGAATACGATACCGGAAAATTGCAGCAGTGGGAACAGCAGATAACCTATTTTATGGAGCATGAGAAGGAACGGCAGGCAGTTCAGAAGGAACTGTTTGCGTTAGGAAGAAGTGGTAAGTATTCTATCTATGAATATCTGGACAATCTGGAATTGTTAGGGGAAAGAAGCTGCGGCAAATATCTTTTCTTTGATTTGCTGTTCTTGGTAAGTATCGGAATTATGTTCCTGTCGCTGCCATTGGGCGTTGTCCTGTTTATTGCAGTGGCATGTCATAATCTGGTAGGATATTATAAAGAACATAAAATGGTGGAGCCCTATGTTACCAGCTTTTATTACGTGCAGCGGGTGCTGGAGTGTGTGGGGCAAATCCTTAAAATACCTTTGACAGAGCATGAAAAAGAACAGCAGAGTATGCAGGAATGTTATAAAAAGTTAAAGGGCTTTATGCGAAACTCCTATCTGGTGATAGCAGCCCAGAGAAGCACTGGTAACCCATTGGAGATACTGATGGATTATCTGAGAATGTTATTTTATCTGGATTTGATTCAGTTTAACAGAACCCTGGCAAGCCTGCGGGCGCATATTGGGGAAGTGGACGAGATGATTACGCTTCTTGGTAAAATGGAAACGGCTATTGTAATCGGCTCTTACAGGGCAAGCCTGCATAATGGCTGGTGTGTCCCGGACCTGACAGAGGATGGCGGCAAAGATAAACAACAGCTGGTGCTGCAGGATGCTTATCATCCGCTGTTGGACAATCCTGTGTCAAACAGCATCATGGTATCCGGAGGTGTCCTGCTGACGGGATCCAATGCTTCCGGTAAGTCTACCTTTCTTCGGACGATGGGAATCTGTGCCCTGTTAGCACAGACGGTTCACACCGTACCGGCAAAAGAGTATGCGGCACCTATTTTCCGGATTTATTCGTCCATGGCATTAAAGGATGACATCATCAGCGGGGACAGTTATTATATGGTGGAGATAAAATCCATCAAGCGGATTCTGGATAAGGCAAAAAAGGCCGAGCAGGAGAACTGTAAAGTCTTGTGTTTTGTGGATGAGGTGTTACGCGGAACCAATACGGTGGAACGGATTGCAGCATCGACCCAGATACTGAGAACATTGGAAAGAAGTAATGTAATATGTTTTGCGGCAACCCATGATGTGGAGCTGACAAAGCTGTTACAGGATGGCTATGAAAACTATCATTTTGAAGAACGGATAGAACAGGATGATATTTTCTTCCCTTATCAGATTCTGGCAGGACCAGCCACTTCCCGGAATGCCATAGCTTTATTAAACCTGCTTGGCTATGATAAGGAGATTGTAACAAAGGCAGAGGAGATGGCAGAGAACTTCCTAAAAGAAGGTGCCTGGCGAGAATAACGGAAAAGGAATGGAAAAGACATGAAAGTGACAATTTATACCGATGGGGCAGCCAGAGGGAACCCAGATGGCCCAGGTGGATATGGCGTGGTACTACAGTATGTGGACCCGAGGGGCGAACTGCACGAAAGAGAATACTCCGCCGGCTATAAGAAAACAACGAATAACCGGATGGAGCTGATGGCAGCTATTGTAGGATTGGAAGCCTTGACAAGACCCTGTGAGGTTACTCTGATTTCCGATTCCAAATATGTAACGGATGCGTTTAACAAGCATTGGATTGAAGGATGGATTAAGAAAAACTGGAAGACTGCTGGCAATAAGCCGGTTAAGAATGTGGAGCTGTGGAAACGGCTGCTGGCAGCAAAAGAACCTCATCAGGTAACTTTCGAGTGGGTAAAAGGACATGATGGACACCCGGAAAATGAACGCTGTGATAAATTAGCAACAACAGCGGCGGATGGGACTAAGTTACTTGACGATACCCTTTGATTGGTGGTATCATAAATCATTATAATTAACGATAACGTGTAGAAAAGAGTGGATAATCAAAATGACAAATTTAATCTTGTTTTTAAATGCGTTTTTATCTTATTTCTTATTATTTGTATTCATTGTGGTGTTAGTAATCATTGCCTGTCTGTTAGGTGTAAAGTGGACAAAGAGCAAAGATGCCAAGAAGGCAGCTAAGGAAGCCGCTGACCAGGGAGAGAATGCACCGACAGGAATCTCAGAATAAGCGATTGCAGGGTTCGTCGTCGGACGGACCCTTTTTTCTGTTAGCAGGAGTTTGTTATGCCAAAGTCATCCAACCAAAAACTAAAACTGTTATATCTGGTTAAAATTTTAACACAACAGTCTGATGAAAACCACTGCATGAGTGCGCAGATGCTGATAGATGCGTTGGCAGAGTACGGCGTTAAGGCAGAGCGTAAGAGTATCTATGATGATATTGCCCAGTTGACGGATTTCGGATACGATATCTGTCTGATAAAGGCAAAAACAGGAGGAGGGTACTATCTGGCAAGCAGAGAGTTTGAACTGGCAGAGTTAAAGCTTTTAGTGGAAACCGTACAGGCGTCCCGGTTTCTCACAGTAAAGAAATCCAGAGAACTCATTTCCAAGATTGAAACCCTGGCATCCAGAGCAGAAGCAGGACAGTTACAAAGACAGGTTTATGTAGCGAACCGCATCAAGACTGCCAATGAAAGTATCTATTACATTGTAGATGACATTCACAAGGCTATCCAGAACCAGGAGCAGATTTCCTTTCAGTACCTGGAATGGAATCTGGAGAAACAACTGGTGCCACGCAAGGAAGGCAAGATGTATCAGGTCAGTCCCTGGGCACTTACCTGTAAAGATGAAAATTATTATCTGATTGCCCATGATGCAAATGAAGATAAAATCAAACATTTCCGCGTAGACAAAATGGGAAATATAAAAGTACTTTCCGGGCAGAAAAGGGAAGGTGCAGAACTTTTTGAGAAGTTTGACATTGCAGACTATGCCAACAAAACCTTCGGCATGTTTGGCGGAAAGGAAGAAATCGTTACCCTGCAGTTTGAAAATCATTATATCGGGGTTGTCATAGACCGGTTTGGCAAGGAAATCTCCATCCGGAAGACAGACCCGGAACATTTCAGCGTGCGGGTAAAGGTGGCACTGAGTGGGCAGTTCTACGGCTGGCTGACAGGGCTTGGTGCAGGTGCTAAGATGATTGCCCCGCTGGAGGTGGTATCCGGTTATCAGGAATATCTTCAGAGGGTAATGGAACAATATACGGAATCGAGGAGTTAAGTATGAAATTACAATTTGCAGACAGAATGAAAGACTATGAAGCTGGCATTTTTCAAATCTTGAACGAAAAGAAAAATGCGGCAGAGAAACAGGGGAAAAAAATTTATAACCTGTCGGTAGGCACACCGGACTTTCCACCGGCACAGCACGTAGTGGATGCGGTAGTACAGGCAGCAACAAAACCCGAAAATTATAAGTATGCGTTGATTGACATTCCAGAGCTGATAGAGGCGGTTCAGAAACGCTATGAAACAAGATATGGGGTAAATCTGGAAGCAAATGAGATTATGTCTGTATACGGCTCCCAGGAGGGAATAGCACACGTGTGCATGTCTATCTGTAATCCGGGGGATGTGGTACTGGTTCCCAATCCTGGATATCCTATTTTTGGCATTGGACCATCCCTGGCAGGGGCAGAGATTGTAACTTATGATTTAACCGAGGAGAACCATTATCTTCCGGATTTGGACAATATGGATGTGGCATTATTGGAGAAAACGAAGTGCATGATTGTGTCCTATCCTTTGAATCCGGTATGTAAAACAGCACCGGACAGCTTCTATGAGAAATTGATTCCCTGGGCAATGAAACACGATATTATCATTATTCACGATAATGCCTATTCGGATATCATATATGATGGAAGAATCGGAAAATCCATTCTGAGAATCCCAAAGGCAAAGGAAATTGCGGTGGAATTCTATTCTCTGTCCAAATCCTATAATTATACCGGTGCCAGAGTCAGCTTTTTAGTAGGAAACAGTCAGATAGTGGCAAACTTTAAGAAATTACGCTCCCAGATTGATTATGGGACTTTCCTGCCGGTACAGTATGGTGCTGTAGCAGCCCTGACAGGAACAGATACCAGTGTAAAGGCACAGTGCGAGGAATATCAACGCAGAAGAGATGCTTTGTGTGGCGGTTTACGGCAAATTGGCTGGCAGATGGAAGACAGCGAAGGCACGATGTTTGCCTGGGCAAAGATACCGGAAGGTTATACAGATGATGTAGCATTTGTTATGGAGCTTCTGGACAAAACAGGAGTTCTTTGTACACCGGGAAGCAGTTTTGGAAGTCTTGGAAAAGGACATGTACGGTTTGCATTGACGTTACCAGTAGAGGTAATCAAGGAAGCAGTAGAAGCAATTGCGCAGGCCGGTATTTTATAGAAATCGCATCTTCGGGATATGTCACAAAAGGCATATCCCTTTTTTGTTAGTTTTTATAGCGGCTCTGTCATTGACACGAGCAGGTTCTTAATTTATACTAATTTCTAAGCACAAAATATAGCACAAATGTGAAAAATGGTACTATATTTTGTGCATCTTAACGTAAAAGCGTAGATGCAAGCGGAGAAAAATAAGGAGACACAAGCCGGATACGGGGACTGCCCGTGAAGGCTGCGGAGGGGAATGTATGAGTAACAAATATGAGGCAGACCAGACAACAGAACGGGATTTCGGAGAAGAATATAAACCGGATAAAGTAGTAAAGGTTGTAAAAAAAGATGGCAGTCTGGAAGCATTCAATGTGCAGAAAGTAATTGATGCTGTGGGAAAGAGTGCTTATCGTGCACTGACCAAATTTACAGAAGAGGAAAAACGTCATATTTGCCAGACTGTGGTAGATAAAGTAAATGAAATCGGAGCAGAAGAAATTCCGATTCAGATTATGCACAACATTGTAGAGAGTGCGCTGGAGGATGTAAAACCAATCGTAGCCAAAAGCTATCGCGATTATCGGAATTACAAACAGGACTTTGTGCGCATGATGGATGATGTGTATAAGAAGAGCCAGTCCATTATGTATATCGGGGATAAAGAGAATGCCAATACAGACAGCGCTCTGGTATCCACCAAGAGAAGCCTTATTTTTAACCAGTTTAATAAAGAGTTATATCAGAAGTTTTTTATGACAACCGAAGAGATTCAGGCATGCAGGGATGGCTATCTGTATGTCCATGATATGTCTGCAAGGCGTGACACCATGAACTGTTGTCTTTTTAATGTGGCAGAGGTATTAAGTGGTGGTTTCGAGATGGGTAACATCTGGTATAATGAGCCAAAGACACTGGATGTCGCATTTGATGTTATCGGGGATATTGTCCTGAGTGCTGCCAGCCAGCAGTATGGTGGTTTTACTGTGCCAGAGGTGGATAAGATTCTGGAGCCTTATGCAGAGAAATCGTATAAGCGCAATGTAGAAAAATATAAGAAACTGGGTATTGATAAAGTAACTGCAGAAGCAGAAGCACTGGCAGATGTGAAGAAAGAATTTGAGCAGGGCTTCCAGGGCTGGGAATACAAGTTCAATACCGTGGCAAGCAGCCGCGGGGATTATCCGTTTATTACTGTAACGGCAGGTATTGGTACAGGAAGATTTGCAAAGATGGCAACGATTGTCATGCTGAATGTACGCCGTAAGGGACAGGGAAGAAAAGAATGTAAGAAACCGGTACTGTTCCCGAAGATTGTATTTCTGTATGATGAAAACCTGCATGGACCAGGCAAGGAATTGGAGGACGTATTTGAGGCAGGTGTGAAATGCTCTGCCAAGACTATGTATCCGGACTGGCTGAGCCTTACCGGTAAGGGATATATTGCCAGTATGTATAAACAGTATGGCAAGGTCATTTCTCCGATGGGCTGCAGAGCTTTCTTATCCCCATGGTATGAGAGAGGGGGTATGCATCCGGCAGATGAGAAAGACGTACCGGTTTTTGTAGGAAGATTCAACATCGGCGTGGTATCCTTGCACTTACCAATGATTCTGGCGAAGTCCCGTCAGGAGAGCAAGGATTTCTATGAGGTTTTGGACTACTATCTGAATCTGATTCGTCAGCTTCATATCAGAACCTATGCTTATCTGGGAGAAATGAGAGCATCCACCAATCCGTTGGCTTATTGTGAAGGGGGATTCTTAGGAGGACATTTGCAGCTTCATGATAAGATTAAACCAATCTTAAAGACGGCAACAGCAAGCTTTGGTATTACGGCATTTAATGAACTGCAGGAATTATACAATGGGAAGTCTTTGGTAGAAGATGGAGAATTTGCACTGGAAGTACTGGAGCATATCAATAATAAAGTAAATGAATTTAAGGAAGAAGATGGGAATCTGTATGCCATTTATGGCACTCCGGCAGAGAATCTTTGCGGTCTTCAAGTAAAACAGTTCCGTGCCAAATATGGCATTATCGAAGGAGTTTCCGACAGGGAATATGTTTCGAACAGCTTCCACTGCCATGTAACGGAAGACATCAGTCCTATCGAGAAGCAGAATCTGGAATATCGTTTCTGGGAGCTTGCTAATGGTGGTAAGATTCAGTATGTAAAATACCCGATAGACTATAATATTGATGCAATTAAGACGCTAATCCGTCGCGCAATGGAAATGGGCTTCTATGAGGGAGTTAATTTGTCCCTTGCCTACTGCGATGACTGTGGCCATCAGGAACTGGAAATGGATGTATGTCCGGTGTGCGGCAGCCATAATCTGACCAAGATTGACCGTATGAACGGCTATCTGGCATATTCACGTGTTCATGGGGATACCAGGTTGTGTGAAGCTAAAATGGCAGAAATCGCAGAAAGGAAGAGTATGTAATGAGATATCATAATATAACAAAGGATGATATGTTAAACGGCGATGGACTTCGTGTTGTTCTTTGGGTGGCAGGCTGTACCCATTGCTGCAAGGACTGTCAGAATCCCATTACCTGGGACCCGGATGGAGGGGTACTCTTTGATGAGGCAGCCAGGCAGGAAATCTTTGAACAGCTGGATAAGAGTTATATTTCCGGCATTACCTTTTCCGGTGGAGACCCGTTACATGCAGCCAACAGACTGGATGTGAGAAAATTAATGAAAGAGATTAAGGAAAAGTATCCGGACAAGAGCATCTGGCTCTACACCGGCGATTCCTGGGAGAATATCCTGCACTATCCGGCAATGAAATATGTGGATGTATTGGTAGATGGAGAATTCAAGGTGGATTTGAAGGATACTAAGCTTCTCTGGAAGGGGAGTAGTAACCAGCGGGTTATCGATGTGGCCAAAACACTGAAGCAGACAGACCCAACCATTCCGGTGCTGTACTGTGGCGATTACGAATAAGATAACAGGGGCAAAAGAAAAGGAAAACAGATGGAAACAATCAGAATTAAATATTTTACCGATAAAATAGAAAAACTTACTTATATTGACGGCAAATCAGACTGGATTGATTTGCGGGCGGCAGAAGATGTGGTATTGCAGAAAGGGGAATTTAAATTGATTCCTTTAGGCGTTGCCATGGAACTGCCAAAAGGATATGAGGCGCATATTGTACCCAGAAGCTCTACTTTTAAAAACTTCGGCATCATTCAGACCAACCATCAGGGCGTAGTAGATAGTTCCTACTGTGGGGATAATGACCAGTGGTATATGCCGGCTTATGCGTTGCGGGATACGGAGATTCATGTAAATGACCGTATCTGTCAGTTCCGTATTATGAAAAACCAGCCAGCCATTGTGTTTGATGAAGTGGAATACTTAGACCATGAAGACCGCGGTGGCATAGGCAGCACGGGAAAACAGTAAATGAGTATAAAAAAGCCCCTTTTAAGACATACTATAGAAAAGAAAAATGTCTTGGAAGGAGTTTTTTTGACTGTGGAGAAACAAACTGACAGAAACAAGGAATGTATGACATCATCTCTGGATGAAACCATGAATTATCTGAAAGGACGTCTTGCACCGGACAGCAGCTTTGATGTAGTCTATCGTGTGATAGAAATGGGTGGTAAACGGGCGTGCATTTATTTCATTGATGGTTTCTGTAAAGATGAGCTGATGATGAAGATATTGCAGTATTTTATTGGTTTAAAGCCGGAAGATATGCCGGAGAATGCCTATGAGATGGCAAAGAAAGCGACCCCTTATGTGGAAGTAGATTTAAAGGATGAGTGGGATGTTATTTTGTATAATATCCTGTCTGGTGTTTTTGCAATCTTTGTAGAAGGTTATGACCGGTGTATTCTGATTGATTCCAGGACCTATCCGGCAAGAGGGGTGGAGGAACCGGATAAGGACAAAACCCTGCGAGGATCGAAGGATGGTTTCGTGGAAACGATAGTCTTTAATACAGCATTAATAAGACGGCGCATCCGCAGTACCAATCTGCGGATGGAAATGTTCAATGCAGGAAAAAGCTCCAGAACAGATATCGTATTGTGTTATATGGATAACCGGGTAGATCATGCTTTTCTTGCGAAAATCAAGGAAAGAATTGGTGCCATACAGGTGGATGCCCTGACGATGAATCAGGAAAGCCTGGCGGAATGCCTCTATAAGCGGAAATGGTATAATCCATTCCCTAAATTCAAATTTACTGAAAGACCCGATGTTGCAGCAGCACAGGTACTGGAAGGAGATGTGGTAATTTTGGTCGATAATTCGCCATCTGCCATGATAATTCCCACATCCATTTTTGATATTGTGGAAGAAGCCGATGACTACTATTTCCCACCGGTAACAGGAACCTATTTGCGATTGTCCCGATTTATCATTTCTGTTTTAACATATCTGATGACTCCGACCTTTTTATTGCTGATGGAAAACCCACAGTGGGTGCCGGAATCCTTCCAGTTTATTATGCTGCAGGAAAAAGAAAATATTCCTCTGATTGCCCAGTTCCTGATACTGGAGCTTGCTATAGATGGTCTGAAGCTGGCAGCGGTAAATACACCGAATATGTTAAGTACACCATTAAGTGTTATGGCAGCTCTGGTGTTGGGAGAGTTTTCGGTGAATAGTGGTTGGTTTAATGCGGAAGTGATGCTGTATATGGCATTTGTGGCAATTGCCAATTATACCCAGCAAAACTATGAGCTTGGCTATGCACTGAAATTTATGCGAATCATTAACCTGATTCTTACGGCTGTTTTTGGCGTATATGGGTACGTGGCAGCCATTTGTATTTTCCTTGTTTCTGTTGCAGGAAATAAGACATTGTCGGATAAGAGTTATATTTACCCTCTCATTCCTTTTAACTGGAAACAATTGGCAAAGAGAATGTTACGGTTACGTCTGCCAGAGGCAAAAAAGTAGAATGATATTATGAAATATAAATAAAAATTTAAGCTTTTATTAGCTAAAAAAGAAAGCCCATTTTTGTGCATGTTTTATAAATTAGATAATTTATTTGTATTTTGCTTGTTATTTTGTTGATGTAATAGTAGAATGAAAAAGAATTAAGAGAGAACGTTTTTAAATTTAATGATTAAAAATTAGCTTAATGAATAATTAAATTTTAAGCAGATAAAAAGAAAACGTAATAGGATAGCATAACATGCACAGGGGGTATTGAAAATGGGATATGAAGTACATTCAGAACAAGGTTGGGTCAACCGCGGCAATCTGTATCGGATGAAGGAATTGATGAAACGGGCGAAGGCAGGAGACCGTATGGTATTGGCTTTTTTAGGAGGCTCTATTACGCAGGGCTCTTTGTCTTCTGAGTATACGAACTGCTATGCCTATCTGGTTTATGACTGGTTTGTAAAAAGATTTCCCAAGACAGCGTTTACTTATGTCAATGCAGGGGTAGGAGGAACTACTTCCCAGTTTGGCGTGGCAAGAGTGGACGAAGATGTATTGGCTTATAAGCCGGATTTTGTCATTATTGAATTTTCCGTCAATGATGACAACACAGACTTTTTCCAGGAAACGTATGAAGGACTGGTTCGCAAAGTATATGGCAATGCTTTTGAACCAGCGGTACTGTTAGTACACAATATCTGCTACGATACAGGAATCAGTGCAGAGGAGAAACACCGCCAGATAGGTGCACATTATGAACTTCCAAGTGTAAGCATGAAGTCCACCATCTATCCGGAAGTCGTAGCTGGGAGAATCCAGAATCGCCAGATTACGCCGGATGATTTACATCCAAACACAGATGGGCATGCTCTGTTAGCAGAGGTGATTACCGACTTTTTGGATAAAGTGTACAGCCAGATGGAAGAAGAGGAAAAGCCGGTAGATATGCCGGCACCAATGACTGTCAATGCCTACCAGAATGCGAGAAGATATCAGAACCATAACAGTACACCTGTTTGTCAGGGTTGGGAGGCAGACCCTGCTTTGAAAAAGTACGTCAACGATATGTTCCGTAATGGCTGGACCGCCTCGGAAAAAGGAGCCAACATTACCTTTGAGGTAGAAGGCACTGAAATAGCGGTACAGTATCGTAAATCTGTAAATCTTCCGGCACCGATTGCAGTAGCTGTGGTAGATGGGGATGAGGAAAAGGCAGTGCCCCTGGATGCCAATTTTGATGAAACCTGGGGAGACTGTTTATATATCAGTACCGTGGCAAATCATATTGTAAAAGGAAACCATAAAGTAGAAATCAGACTGACACAGACACATGAAAACGATGCCGTGCCATTTTATCTTGTATCTGTGATTGGTTCCTATTAAAGGAAAGGCAGGAATACATAGATGTTTAGAGATGATTTTGTATGGGGCGTTGCCAGCAGCGCGTACCAGGTAGAAGGTCGTGATCCGGAGGACGGATGCGGCAAGATGATATGGGATACCTTCATTGAAGAAGGAAGGATTCCCGATGGAAAAGATGCGACAGTGGCATGTGACCATATCCATCGCTATAAAGAAGATTATAAGATGATGCGTCTGTTAGGCATTAAGGCATACCGCTTCTCGGTAAGCTGGACAAGAATCATGCCCCAGGGAACCGGCAGCGTGAATGAAAAGGCTATCGCCCTGTACCGGGATATGATTTTAGAAATGAAGAAAAACGGCATTACCCCTTATCTGACCATGTATCACTGGGAACTTCCTCAGGTATTGCAGGATAAAGGAGGCTGGCTGAACGAAGAGATAATCCAGTGGTTTGGAGAATATGCAAAGGTGGTAGCAGAGAATTTCTCCGATATCTGTGAATACTTCATTACCTTAAATGAGCCACAGTGCTTCGTAGGTCTGGGACACTTGAGTGGAATTCAGGCTCCTGGTCTGAAGCTGAGTTATAAAGAAACCTTCCAGATTGCCCACAATGCATTACGTGCCCATGGGCAGGCGGTTATTAACCTGAGAAAATATGCAAAGCAGCCTATCAAGGTTGGCTATGCACCAACTTGTGGCATGGCATATCCGGTCAGTGATAAGAAAGAAGATGTGGAAGCAGCAAGAAAGGCATTGTTCTCTTTCCATAATCCGATGGACAACTGGACCTGGAATGTGGCATGGTTCTCTGACCCGGTATTCCTTGGGAAGTATCCGGAAGAAGGACTGGAAAAATTCAAAGAGTATCTGCCTGAAATCACGGAAGAGGATATGAAGCTTATTTCACAGCCCCTTGATTTTATGGGACAGAATATTTACAATGGCTATATGATTAAAGCAGGGGCAGACGGAGAGCCAGAGTTCATAGACAGACCTGCCGGATTCCCGAAAACTGCAGCAAACTGGCCGGTAACACCAGAGTGTTTATACTGGGGTGCAAAATTTATCTATGACAGATATCAGTTACCATTATTTATTACTGAAAATGGCATGTCCTGCCATGATATCGTGTCAGTAGACGGACAGGTACATGACCCCAATAGAATCACATTCCTGGATGCCTATTTATCTGCATTGCAGAAAGCCAGTGATGAAGGCGTTGATGTAAGAGGCTATTTCCTCTGGACCTTCTTGGATAACTTTGAGTGGGATAAAGGATATACAGAACGTTTTGGTATCGTTCATGTAGATTTTGAAACCCAGAAGAGAATTGCAAAGGATTCCGCTTACTGGTATCAGAAAGTCATTGAATCCAATGGAGGTATTTTATCTGTGAACACGAAAGAAAGACCTATTTTATTCTTAAATCCGGTATTTAAACAAATGATTTGGGGTGGTAATCGCCTCGGCACAGACTGGCCGTATGAAATCCCAGGAGATAATACCGGTGAATGTTGGGCAGTGAGTGCACATCCAAACGGAGACTGCACCATCAAGGAAGGCATCTATAAAGGGGCTGCTTTGTCAGAACTGTGGAAAAAACATCCAGAGTTATTCGGTAATACTGGCTTAGACAGATTCCCACTGCTGATTAAGATTATCGATGCCAAGACTGATTTAAGTATCCAGGTACATCCGGATGATGCGTATGCCAAGGTAAACGAGAATGGTTCCCTTGGAAAGACAGAGTGCTGGTATGTATTAGACTGCGAAGAGGATTCCAGGCTGGTAATTGGTCATAACGCAAAGGACAAGAAAGAACTGTCTGATATGATTCATGAAGGAAGATGGGGAGAGTTAATCCGGGAAATTCCTGTTAAGAAGGGGGATTTTATCCAGATTGACCCAGGCACGGTACACGCTATCAAAGGCGGGCTCATGATTCTGGAAACCCAGCAGAACAGCGATATTACTTACCGCGTATATGACTATGACAGATTAACCAACGGAAAACCAAGAGAACTGCATATTGATAAGAGTATTGATGTCATTACGGTACCGGCAAAGCCAATCGAAGAGAGTGTTATGAAGGTAGGAAATTTACCGGAAAATACGATGAATCTGTTGATTTCCTGCGATTACTATAAAGTATGGAAACTGGATGTGACAGAGCCTGTTACCATAGAGCAGAACCATCCATTTTTAATCATGAGTGTCATCGAAGGCGAAGGACTGATTAACGGACAGATGATTCAGAAAGGTGACCACTTCATCCTTCCATCTGGTTATGGCAAAGCCCAGTTACAGGGAAATATGAAACTGATTGTTTCTACCATGAAAGAGTAATACAAGGAGTAGGAATGTAATCAGACAGATAACTTATATACAAAATGCTGCTTCACAGTAAGTGAGGCAGCATTTTTACATTCAGAAGGGCATTAGTCACAGGGACAGGTGGTGTTTCCGGTGGTGGTATCGAATCCAGGATTGAACGCATAGAAGTTCTTGGAATCCAGGCGTTCCTGAACCAGACGGAGTGCTTCCCCAAATCTCTGGAAATGAACGATTTCACGGGCACGCAGGAAACGGATTGGTTCGCAGACGTCATGGTCGTGAATCAGACGTAAAATATTGTCGTAGGTCGAGCGGGCTTTTTGTTCTGCAGCCATATCTTCTGTCAGGTCGGTTATGATATCGCCCTTGGACTGGAACTCACAGGCATTAAAAGGAACACCGCCTGCTGCCTGTGGCCAGACACCGATAGTATGGTCTACATAGTAATTCTGGAAGCCACCGGCTTCGATTTCTTCCATAGAAAGATCTTTGGTTAGCTGATGAACGATGGTTGCGACCATTTCAAGATGCGCTAGTTCTTCCGTACCAATATCTGTCAATATAGCAGAAACCTCCCGGTAAGGAGCAGCGTAACGCTGCGACAGGTAACGTAAAGAGGCACCCATTTCACCATCAGGGCCACCATACTGACTCATGATTACCTGTGCCAGGGCAGCGTTGGGTTCTTTGATGTTGACAGGGAACTGCAGTCTTTTTTCATAATTCCACATTAATTACAGCCTCCTTCCCAGGGCATAGGCGATAGTGCCCACTGCCAGTCACCACAGTTGTCAGAGTCTGCCAGGGAGATGGCAAGAGAACCATATTTGGCAGAATATTCCTGCTTGGCATGATTATTCATGCGGTTATAATGTTTGAAGTATTCCATAGCATTTCTGTCCTGGGGATGAGTATCCAGGTAAAGATTCAGTTCTACTACGATAAAATCCAGAATACTGATATCATGGAGTAATTTTTCCTGTTCACTTGAAAAACGCATATTTATCATTTTTGACATTTTCTCCTTCCGACAAAAGGTTTATTAAGTTCGGGGAAAATGGTGCCGTCCTGAAATGCTTCTTCCAGATTTTCGCAGATGCCGTTGAAGTATTGCCATGGCACATAGGCCATTGCCATAGGATAATCATCACAGGGCTCTTTGAAATGATAGTCTTTCATAAGACTCCTTTCTTAAGATTGATGTGCTTTTGCTATTATAATATGTTATAATCAATGCAATGTGTTTGAAAAACAGGACACATAAAATTCACATTTTGATACCAATAGAAACACATTTTTGAGATATAGTTAGAAATATATCTGTAATGGTAAGAAATAAAGGAACAGATTATGTATAAAAGGAAGGGAGGATTTCCTAGTGATACAGGTAGAAAATCTGGTAAAAAGATATGGAAATCACACGGCGGTGGATGGACTGTCGTTTACAGTAGAAAAGGGACAGATATACGGATTTTTGGGACCAAACGGAGCTGGTAAGTCAACAACTATGAATATCATGACAGGATACATTGCTGCCAGCAGTGGTATGGTTCTGATAGATGGACATGATATTTTAAAGGAGCCGTTAAAGGCGAAAAAGTGTATTGGTTATTTGCCGGAGATTCCACCGTTATATACGGATATGACGGTATGGGAATATCTGCTGTTTGTGGCAGAATTGAAGAAGGTGTCTAGAAAAGAGCGGATGGACCATGTGGAGGAAATTATTGAGAAGATAAAGCTGACCCAGGTGGAAGACCGTCTGATTAAGAATCTTTCCAAGGGATATAAGCAGCGTGTTGGTCTGGCACAAGCAATGATTGGGTATCCGGAGGTTATTATTCTGGATGAGCCTATGGTAGGTCTTGACCCGAAGCAGATTATTGAAATGAGGGATTTGATTAAGGGACTGGCAAAGGAGCATACGATTATTTTAAGTTCCCACATTTTGTCAGAGGTAAGTGCGATTTGTGACCACATTATGATTATTGCCAAGGGGAAACTGGTAGCCAGTGGTTCGCCGGAAGAGTTACAAGAGAAGATGCAGGCGAAGGCAGAACTGGAGGTTCTGGTGCTTGGTGAGCAGAAGCAGATAGAGAAGACTCTTCAGGCACTGGATATGGTAGATGCGTATACGTTTGAAGAGGGGAAAGAAGAAGGAAGCCTTCTCATAAGAATCAGTGCGAAGGATAATGCAGACATCCGTAAGGAACTGTCGGTAGCGTTGTCGGGGGCTGGACTGCCGATTCTGTCCATGAACCGGATGGAAAAGTCTCTGGAAGACATTTTCTTAGAGGTAACGGAACAGGAATCGGAAGAAGCCGTCGAAACCGGGGAAGAGGTTTCTGGGGAGGATGCGGATGAAACGGCAGAAGAAACAGAGGCAACAGAAATAGAAACAACGGAAACAATAGAGAAAGCAGAAGAGGAGGAGAAAGATAATGCTGGCGATTTATAAGAGAGAATTAAAGTCTTTTTTCCATTCTTTTGTAGGATGGCTGTTTTTGGCTGTCACGTTCTTTATGATGGGTATTTATTTTACGGTTTATAATATGCTGTCGGGCTATCCGACTATATCTTATGTATTACAGAGCGTGATTTTCCTGTTTATTATTACGATTCCGATTCTGACCATGAGGACACTGGCAGAAGACCGTAAGTACAAGACGGACCAGCTTATTCTGACAGCACCGGTTTCTGTCGGAAAAATTGTTGCCGGAAAATATCTGGCACTGGTTACAGTACTGGCAATTCCAACGGTGGCAATCGGGCTGACACCTCTTGCCCTGATGCAGGCGGGTGAGTTCCAGACGGGAATTTCCTATACCGCCTTACTGGGCTTTTTCCTGTATGGCTGTCTGGGGCTGGCAATCGGTCTGTTTGTATCCTCTTTGACAGAGAGTGTGGTTATAGCGGCAGTTCTGACACTGGTGCTGTTATTTGTGGGTTATATTATGACCGGACTGTGCAGCATTATATCTACTTCCGGTACGGGAACTTTTTCTGAAATTGTGGCAAAGATACTGGGAGCATTTGACATGGTATCGCCTTTTGACCAGTTGTGTACCGGCTATTTTAATCTGACAGCGGTTATTTATTATGTAACATTTACGTTGTTTATGTTATTTGTAACCAGTCAGTCAATTCAGAAGCGTAGATACAGTGCATCGGGTAAAGGCATAAAACTGGGTGCATACAGCATTACGTCCATTCTGGTACTGGCAGTTTTGACGGTAGCAGTTAATGTAGGGGTAGCGCAGATTCCAGAGCAGTATGTTTCCTATGATGTAACGGCGAATAAGATTTACTCGCTGACAGATGAGACGAAAGAGATGTTGGCAGGCATCGACAAGGATGTAACCATTTATGTACTGGCAGATGAAAGTGAAAAGGATGCTGACCTGGATAATACCCTACAGCAGGCAGCTGGATTATCGAAGCATATTACGGTTACTTATGTAAGTCCTACTTCCAATCCGAAGTTTTACTATAATTATACGCAGGAAGAACCTACCACAAACAGCCTGATTGTGACGACGGATTCTAACAGTGTGGTAGTAGATTATAACAACATTTATTCTTATTCGATGAATTATTCAACCTATGAGTATGAAGTGACAGGTTACGATGGGGAGGGACAACTGGCAGCGGCTGTTTCCAGCGTGCTGGCAGAGAAAATCCCAAAATATTATATTATAGAAGGGCATGGCGAGCTTGCTTTCGAGGATACCTTTAACAGTGCCATGACAAAAGAAAACGTGCAATATGAGTTGCTTTCTTTATATTCGGTGGATGCCATTCCAGAGGATGCGGATGCCATTATCATTAATGCGCCAACCAGTGATTTCTCTCAGGACGATGTGGATAAAGTAATTGCGTTCCTGGAGCAGGGGGGAAATGCACTGCTGATTCCCACCTGGACGGAGGAGGCACTTCCGAACTTTGAACAGATACTGGCATATTATGGGGTATCTATGATTGACGGTATGATTGTGGAGCTGGATAAGAATTATTATTATGCAGGCAGTCCTTACTATCTGATACCAACCATTGAATATGACGAGACAACGAAACGGATTCAGAACCTGAATGTATTTGCACCATTTTCCAGAGGACTTTCCTATGACCAGGACAGCGAGGAAGATATTTCTTATACACCATTGTTAGAAACAAGTAGTGAGTCTTTCAGTAAAACAGATATCAGTAATACACAGGACTATACGAAGATGGATGGTGATGCGCAGGGACCATTTGTTATCGCACTGAAGGCACGTAAAACGACATCACAACAGGCTGGTTCCGAAGCGGTTATTGTGGCCACAGAGAGTATGTTTACCAATGATGCGGATGTGATGTTCCCTGGAAATAACCAGAAATTCTTCTGCAATATTATCAGTTATCTGACGGAACAGGAGTTATCCACTGCGATTCCGGCAAAGAGCTTTGACATTGGTTATCTTGCGTTTAATGCAAGAGTTTCTATTGTGACTGGTGTAATTGCCATTCTTTTATTGCCGGTTGGATGTCTTATCATCGGTCTTGTCATTTGGCTGACACGAAGAAGAAAATAAACTTATAACCTAAAGGATGTAAATTAGCTTGATTTCCCCGTAAGTTTGTGTAAAAATAGACATGGTTGCTTACGGGGATATTCTGTGTGCAGCTATATAAATTACAGGAATGATTGTTTGCTTGGATTTATATTGTGAAAATATTAACATAGCACATGAAAGAGGTATGTTTATTTATGAGAGGAATTGATACGCAGGTTCGCAAGAACAGACGTAGAATTTTTAAGGAAGTAGCGCATCTGGCTTATCAGTCAGAAAATCTGAAAGATGATATTGAGGCGCTTCCCTATAAAATAGTAGATTATGATGAATCAGAATATGAGAGTATCTACAGAGAACGTGCCATTGTGCGGGAACGGATTCGTCTTGCCATGGGGATGTCACTTCGTCCGGAAAATCAGCCCGTGCATCTGACACAAGGGCTGGAAGAAAGTAATATTTCCGAGAAATATTATGAGCCTCCGTTGATGCAGGTTATTCCATCCGCATGTAATGCATGCCCGGAGAACTGCTATCAGGTAACGGATTTATGTATGGGCTGTGTGGCTCACCCCTGTCGTGAGGTCTGCCCACGTGGTGCGATTTCCATGAAGAATGGAAAATCCGTGATTGACCAGGAAAAATGTGTGAAGTGTGGTAAGTGTAAGGCGGTCTGTCCTTATGATGCTATTTCCCATCAGGTCAGACCATGTGCCGGAGCTTGTGGTGTGAATGCCATTAAAACGGATGAAAAGGGAAGAGCGGTTATAGATAATGACTTATGTGTTTCCTGTGGTCAGTGTATGGTAAACTGTCCTTTTGGAGCGATTGCAGATAAGTCTCAGATATTCCAGCTGATTCGTGCCATGCAGTCCGGGGAGATGATTATTGCCCAGGTCGCACCTGCCTTTACCGGACAGTTTGGACCGGAAGTAACTCCGGATATGTTAAAGACGGCTTTGAAGGAACTGGGATTTTTTGATGTATATGAAACTGCTATTGGTGCGGATTTAGGAGCGGTTGCAGAGGCGGAGCATTATGCGAAGGAAGTAGCAACCGGTAAATTACCATTTAGTCTGACTTCCTGCTGTCCGTCCTGGTCTGTGCTTGCCAAGAAGTTTTTCCCGGAAACCATTGATAAGATTTCCAATGCCCTGACGCCTATGGTGGCAACGGCGAGAATTATTAAGAAGGATTATCCGGAGGCGAAGGTAGTCTTTATTGGACCTTGTGCTTCCAAGAAGCTGGAGGCATCCAGAAGAACCATCCGCTCTGATGTAGATTTTGTTATTACTTTTGAGGAATTGGTAGGTATTTTTGAAGCGAAGGGTATTTTGTTAAAAGAAATCAAAGCCATGGACGAAATGAAGGGCGCTACCAGTGCCGGAAGAGGATATGGTGTTGCCGGTGGTGTTGCAAGTGCCATTGAAGAGTGTGTACGGGAATATTATCCGGATGTAGAGGTCAATATTGAACATGCAGAAAGTCTTGCAGAATGTAAGAAGATGTTGATGCTTGCTAAGGCGGGTAAGAAAAATGGTTGTCTGATAGAGGGTATGGCTTGTCCCGGTGGTTGTATTGCCGGAGCAGGAACGAATATTGCCATTCCAGTTGCAGCAAAGGCCTTAGGCGCATTTAAAGATGCTGCGGAGAAAAAACTGCCGGACAATGTGTAAATAGATAACAATGTTTACAATCCTTTTTACCCATACATTTTATAACAAAAGTTTTATAGTGGGATAGGAATTCAATTAGAAAACGAGAGGATAGAAATATGGAAAAAATCAGAACGAGATATGCACCTAGTCCAACCGGGCGTATGCATGTGGGAAATTTGCGTACAGCATTGTATGCTTACCTGATTGCAAAACATGAGGGCGGCGATTTTATCTTACGAATTGAAGATACTGATCAGGAACGTTATGTAGAAGGAGCGGTTGAGATTATTTATCGTACCCTGGAGAAAACAGGTCTGATACATGATGAAGGTCCGGACAAGGATGGTGGTGTTGGTCCCTATGTACAGAGTGACCGCCAGAAGCAGGGGATTTATATGAAATATGCAAAAGAACTCATAGATAAGGGCGAGGCATATTACTGTTTCTGTGATAAGGAAAGACTGGCAACCTTAAGCCGTACGGTAGCAGGTAAGGAAATTAACATATATGATAAGCATTGTCTGCATTTATCAAGGGAAGAGATAGAGGTGAATCTTGCAGCAGGCAAGCCTTACGTTATCCGTCAGAATAACCCGACAGAAGGGACAACAACCTTCCATGATGATATTTATGGAGATATTACCGTAGATAATTCCGAACTGGATGATATGATTCTGATTAAATCAGATGGTTATCCGACTTATAATTTTGCTAACGTAGTGGATGACCATCTGATGGGCATTACACATGTTGTCAGAGGAAATGAGTACCTTTCTTCTTCACCCAAATACAATCGTTTATATGATGCTTTTGGCTGGAAGATACCGGAATATGTACATTGCCCTCTCATTACCGATGAGAATCATCAGAAATTATCGAAACGTTGTGGACATTCTTCTTATGAAGATTTGATTGACCAGGGATTTTTATCCGAAGCCATCGTTAACTTTGTAGCACTTCTTGGATGGAGTCCGGAAGATAACAACGAAATTTTTACTTTGGAAGAACTGGTATCCAAGTTTGATTACCATCATTTATCCAAATCACCGGCTGTATTTGACTATACGAAGTTAAAATGGATGAATGGGGAATATATGAAGGCAATGGACTTCGACAAATTCTACCAGATGGCAGAGCCTTATCTGAAGGAAGTCATCAAGAAGGATTTGGATTTGAAGAAAATTGCAGCAATGGTAAAAACCAGAATTGAAATTTTCCCGGATATCAAAGAACATGTGGATTTCTTTGAGGAACTTCCGGAATATGATGTGGCAATGTATACCCATAAGAAGATGAAAACCAATGCAGAAACTTCTTTAGAGGTATTGACAGAGATTCTGCCAATTTTGGAAGAGCAGGAAGATTACAGCAATGATGCACTGTATCAGACCCTTTCTGCTTATGTGGAGAAAAAGGGATGCAAGAACGGTTATGTGATGTGGCCGGTCAGAACAGCTGTATCTGGTAAACAGATGACACCTGGTGGTGCGACAGAACTGATGGAGATCCTTGGAAAAGAGGAATCTGTAAACAGAATCCGTAAGGGAATCGAAAAGCTGCAGAATGCATAAGCTGACGGGAAATCCCAATCAATTGGAAGCAATTAAGCACACTGCCGGGGCGGCACAGGTTTTGGCGGGTCCCGGCAGTGGCAAAACGTTTGTCACTGTCTGGCGCATCTATTATCTCATCACACAACAGAAGGTGCCACCTTCTGATATTCTGGTTATTACTTTTACCAAAGCGGCGGCTGCGGAGATGCAGAGTCGTTTCTTTCAACTGACAGCACCGGAAAAACCGGCGGTCTGGTTCGGAACATTTCATGCTGTGTTCTATCACATTCTGAAACATTCAGTAAATTATCAGGATTATTCAATTGTTACCAAAACAGAGAAGAGAAAACTGTTAAAGAAAATTGTATCCTTACAGATAGATTTTCCACGGATACAGGAAGAAGATTATGACAGGCTTTTAGAAGCTTTTGCCAGGGAGAAGAAAGGAGAAACAGAGTTTACCATACCACTTGCCGAAATGACAAGGGAGCAGTTTGTTTATCTTTTTACAGAATTCCATGCTTATCTGAAAGAAGAAAAACAGATAGATTTCGATGACATCATGAGCCTGTGCGAGCAGCTTCTGGAAGAAGAGAAAACCATACGGGTCAAATGGCAGAAGCAGTTCCGATATATTCTCATTGATGAATTTCAGGATATTGCGCCGGTACAGTATCGGATTATGAAGCTGTTGGCACTGCCGGAAAATAACCTTTTCGTAGTGGGGGATGATGACCAGTCTATCTATCGGTTCCGGGGAGCCAGCCCGGAGATGATGCAGCAATTTCTGCGGGACTATCCGGCAAGACAGATTTTATTGGATACTAATTACCGCTGCCATGAACAGATTGTGGAAACTGCGCTGTTGATGATTGGAGAAAACAAAAACCGCTTTTTTAAACGGATACGGGCAAATCACAATCGGGGAAGTGGGATTCATTGTCGTATTTTCGATACGGAAGAGGAAGAGAACTGCTACCTGATACAGAAAATGCGAGAGTGTATTGCGCAGGGAATCCTGGAAGAGTGTGCAGTAATCAGTCGGACGCACTATGAATGTGCACTATTTGCCAGAGTATTGGAAAAAGAAAAGATTCCATATCGGTTAAAGGAAAAGACAACAAACCGGTTTTCCCATTTTGTGATACAGGACTTACTGGCTTATCTAAGATTGGGAATGGGTGAACGGAAGAGAAATCTTTTCCTGCGGATTCTGAATCGCCCGGTCCGATATCTGAGAAGGGACAGTCTTACCGAAGAAAATATTTCCGAGCAGGGATGGCTTGCCTTTTATCAAGGGAAACCCAAATTACAACAAGAGATTGTAAATTTGTTTCGTAAGCTTGGTACCTTGCAGGGATATTCTCCCTATCTGGCGATTCGCTATGTAAGACAGGTTATCGGGTATGACAGGTATCTTCGGGAACGGTATGGTGTGAAGGAACAAGAGAAGCTGCTAAAGATTGCCGGGGAATTTCAGGAGTTTGCCAGAGAATATTCCACGATGGAGGAGTTACTTATTTTTATGGAACAGTATGGCGAAATCTGCCAAAAGCAGGAAACGAGTACAAAGCCGGAAAAAGGTATTACGCTTTTGACTATGCATGGAGCGAAGGGGTTGGAATATACAAAGGTTTTTATTCCTGGTTGTGAGGAAGGAAAGATACCATCGAAAAAGGCAGTGACCGAAGAGGATATGGAAGAAGAAAGACGGCTGCTGTATGTGGCATTTACAAGGGCAAGAGAAGATTTGTATGTAACAGCGGTAAAAGGAAAAACCGGAAAAGAAATTCCTTCCCGGTTTTTAACAATAGTTTGTGAAAAATGCGACAAACAAAATGCAGAAGCTTAGTCTTCGCCATCTATCAGTTCGTCAAATTCTGCAGAGTCCAGATATTCATCAAAGGCATCTGCCACAGCTTCGTATTCGTCGTCATCGTCGATATATCCCAACTCCGGTTCTTCATTTGGGTCATTTTCATTCTCACTGTAACGATAGAACCAGACTTCGCCATCTTCGTTTTCTCCGTCTTCGTTTAATGGCAGGAGTACAATGTAATCCTGATTGGAAACGGTAAGAATGGTAACAATTGCACACGAAACAGTAGTACCATCTTCTAATTCCAAATCTACAGTCATTTCTTCCGCATCATAGCCGGAACCTGTTGTGTCGTTATTCTTTTTGCCCATAGTATAAGCCTCCTTCGCATGGGATTCCTTTTTTCTTATTTTACCCAAAACGGAAGGGATATTCAATGAAAATTTCTTACACAGAAACAGCTTTTCTATGGTAGAATAGATTAGGACGAACAGAGAACGAAAAAAGGCGGACTATTTCATGAAGAATAGTATTGAAGTTATGACGGCACCCATGGAGCCTATGGGTGTCCGGTTTACAGAACAGGGCTTGCAGGTGGTGGCAGCTTTTGAAACGGATACAGAACAAAGAGAAACGAACAGGACAGAATATGGCATGGTGCTGTATGATGATGTGCACAAAAGAGGCATAAGGATTCCGTTTCCGGCAGAAAACCGTGTTGGAAAGGTATATGCCATGTTATTAAAAGGCTATCAGAACAGGAATTGTTCTTATCTCTTCTATAGAAATAATGATTTGTTGCAGGATACCTATGCCAGGGCAACCATTGGGAAAAAGGAGTATGGCAAATCCACGGACACTTTGACAAGATGTGCTGTTTTACCGGAAGGTTATGACTGGCAGGGGGACAGACAGCCAAAGATTCCTTATGAGGACTGTGTGTTTTACGGAATTCATGTCAGGGGCTATACCAGACATAAATCATCGGGAGTTAAGAAAAGAGGAACCTTTGCAGGACTCACAGAGAAAATTGCCTATTTCAAAGAGCTTGGTGTGACCTCTCTGTTGCTCATGCCAGCCTATGAATTTGAAGAAGTAATGCCGGCGGTTAAGAATATGCCTGAGAAAACCCGTATCAATTACTGGGGTTATCAGAAAGGCTTATATTTTACGCCTAAAAGCGCGTATGCTTATGGAACAGACAGTGTAACGGAGATGAAGAATATGGTAAGGGAACTGCATGGACAGGGTATCGAAGTACTGATGCAGTTTTATTTTCCACCGGAGATTCTGAAAACGGACATTCTGGCAGTCCTGAAATTCTGGCTGACAGAATACCATATCGATGGATTCCAGCTAATGGGCGTGGATATGCCTCTTTCTATGGTTACAGCAGAACCATTGTTAGCAGAAACCAAGATTCTGACAGACCAGCAGTTTGTCCCGGCGACGGACCGGAATGGACAGTTGCCCATGTCGGTACGCCAGGTAGCCTGGATGGATGACAGTTTTCTGTTTGATATGCGAAGATTCTTAAAGGGTGATGACAATATGATTCATAATTTCCTGTATCATATCAGAAATAACCGCCCAGAAAATGGAATCATAAATTATATGGCGAAATGGGATGGCTTACGGCTTGCCGATATGGTGTCCTATGACCGAAAGCACAATGAGAAAAACGGAGAAGATAATCAGGACGGCACAGATTATAACTGTAGCTGGAACTGCGGCATAGAGGGAAAGAGTAAGAAAAAAGCCATTACCACACTGCGGATGCAGCAGATGAAAAATGCGCTGGTCCTTTTACTGCTGTCCCAGGGAACCCCTTTCCTTTATGGAGGAGATGAGTTTGGAAATTCCCAGGAAGGAAATAATAACCCATACTGTCAGGATAATGAAATTGCCTGGGTAAAATGGAGTGATACAGAAAAAAGCATAGAGTTAATGCAGTTTACGAAAGAATTACTGGCACTGCGGAAAGCCCATCCAATTTTGCACAGCGAGACACCATTAAAAGGGATTGATACCCGCTCTTGTGGCTATCCGGATATTTCTTATCATGGAAAAGAGGCATGGAGACCGGATACCAGCCCGGTTAGTCGTTGTATGGGAATTTTGTATGCCTGCTGTTATGGAAAGACGGAAGAAGATGACAATTATCTCTATATGGGCGTGAATATGCACTGGGAGCCGCATACACTGGGACTGCCACAGCTTCCGAAAGGGAAAAAATGGGTTCGCCTGCTTGGCACCTGCAGGGAGAAGGAAGAAGAGGAACTGCACTATATTGCTGAGTCGGAGAGAAAGCAGGAGTTGACTGTTCCTGCCCGTACCATACTGCTGTATATCACAGAGGATTGTCCGGTGGAAAAGACTACTTTTAAGAACCGGAAAAAGAAGAAAGAAGAAAAGGATAAAGAAACAGATAGCAATGAATAAGGTATGGCAACATTTCAAGACAATCACATATCATAAATATCTGGTAATGCAGGGCTGCTTCCGGGTAGGTCTTTACAGGCAGGGATTACTCCATGATATGTCCAAGTATAGCCCAACAGAATTTCTGGTAGGTGTCAAATATTATCAGGGAGACCGCAGCCCTAACAATGCAGAACGAGAAGATATAGGGTACTCTTCTGCATGGCTCCATCATAAAGGACGCAATAAGCATCACTATGAGTACTGGATTGATTATAGTAACAAAGAAATAAAAGGAGGTATGGCACCGGCACCGATGCCATACCGGTATGTGGTGGAAATGTTTATGGACAGGATAGCAGCCTGCAAAGTATACCATGGAGCAGCTTATACAGATAGTGACCCATTGGCTTACTATGAGTCTGGAAAAACACCACCACCGATTCATCCTAAGACGAAAAAATTGTTGGAGAAGCTGTTACACATGCTGGCAGAGTATGGAGAAGAGAAAACATTTCGTTATATCCGGTGCAGAATTTTGAAAAACCAGAGAAGATAATGTGGCACTTTATCTTATTTTTCATAAAATATTCTATGAGAAATAAGGAGATGGAAACTTATGAATTGCTGTATTATTTTGTTGTTCTTCTTACTGTGCGGTCAGAATGGATTGGGCTGCAATAATCATGCATCGAATTTGAAGGGGAATAGTTGTCAGGGTGCCAAAGCTGACAGATGTAACGAAAGAGAATGTAGAGAAGAAAGAGACAGGGATAGAGAATGTGGCTGCTCTTGTAATGAGGGGAGATTTGAACCACGTTTTGAACCAAGACCTTTTAGTGGTTCTACCTGTGGCTGTGAGGAAAAGTAAAAGCAGATTCAGAAAAGAGGCGCAAGTTTTATGCTTGCGCTTTTTGTATGGGAATGATACACTTGAACATGGTATCATGTACTTGGTATATTACATAATTGGAGGCATAATTATGATAGATGGAAAAAAGGTTTTATTTAGCGGTATGCAGGCAACCGGTAATCTGACACTGGGAAATTATCTGGGGGCACTGAAAAACTGGGTAACCTTATGTGATGAATATGAATGTTTCTATTCCGTAGTAGATTTACATTCCATTACGGTAAGGCAGGACCCGGCAGAACTGCGTAAAAGAGCAAGAAATTTGCTTACCTTATATATTGCAGCCGGACTTGACCCGGAGAAAAATTGTCTTTATTATCAATCGCATGTATCCGGACATGCGGAATTATCCTGGATTCTGAACTGCTTTACCTATATGGGAGAATTAAACCGTATGACACAGTTTAAGGATAAGGCAGCAAAACATGCAGACAACATCAATGCCGGTCTGTTTACCTATCCGGTCCTGATGGCGGCAGATATTCTATTATACCAGGCAGATGTTGTTCCGGTTGGAAAAGACCAGCTGCAGCATTTGGAGATTACAAGAGATATTGCACAGCGTTTCAATGGTATTTATGGTGATGTATTTACCATTCCGGAACCCTATATCGGAAAAGCCGGTGCCAAAATCATGAGTTTACAGGATCCGGCAAAGAAGATGTCCAAGTCCGATGAAAACGCCAATGCAAGTATTTACCTGATGGATGACCCGGATACCATTATCCGTAAATTCAAGAGAGCGGTAACAGACTCTGAGGCATGTGTACGTTATCAGGAGAGCCAGCCAGGTATTATGAACCTGATTGACATTTACTGTGCATGTACCGGTAAAACTCCAGCAGAGACCGAGAAGGAATTTGAAGGAAAAGGTTACGGAGACTTTAAACTGGCAGTAGGAGAGTCCGTTGTAGACGTTCTGAAACCATTGCAGAACCGTTTTGATGATTTAACTAAGAACAAGGATTATATTGATAAGGTCATCAAGGAAAATGCCGAGAAAGCCAACTATTATGCAAATAAGACTTTACGTAAAGTACAGAAAAAGGTTGGTTTCCCGGAAAAAATCAGATAAGAAAATGAAAATACAAATCTCCGCCATTCGATTGGGAATGACGGAGATTTTTTAAGAAAAAGAATTTTTAAAGAACGGAAGAATGGGATAAATAATCATTGCGGTACTGGCTTGGGGATATCTCGTAATAGTTCTTAAACGCCTTGCTGAAATAATGATTGTCAGCGTATCCCAGCCGCTCGGCAATGTCGAGTATTTTAATATCGGGATTTTCTAACAATTCTTTGGCGCGTTCCATGCGCATCTTCAATACATATTCATAGATAGAATACCCATAAGTAGAGCGGAAAAGTTTCGTCAGATAGGCGGCAGAAAAGTGGTACTTTTCTTCAAAGACAGACAGTTTAAAGTTCTGGCAGTAGTTACTCTCGATATATTCCCGGATATCCTGAACCATTTCAGCGGGAGACAGTGGCTTTGCGGAAGCGGGCTGCTCGTAAGGATAGTCTGAGTCGGAGAGCATGGAAAGAGCCTTCTCAATCGCCCCGGAGATAGCCTTTTCTTCTATCGGCTTTAGAAGATAGTCGATGACACCACACCGCAGTGCGTTGTGGGCATAGGTAAAACTGTCATATCCGCTTACTACAATAAATTTGCAGTCCGGGAATTCTTTGGAGGCAATCTCTAAGAAGCTGCATCCGTCCATAATTGGCATATTCATGTCAACGAAGACGATGGAAGGATGAATTTCCCGCATAATTTTCAAACCCTGTTCGCCATTGCTGGCAATTTCCGGTGTCTGGATGTTGTAGTGATGCCATTTTCCCAGCTTGCTGATGGCAATCTGTACCGGTTTCTCATCATCAATAATCAATGCTTTATACATGAAAATATTCCCCCTTAGTCAACACAAGGCAGTGTCAGAATAATATTGGTATACTGGTTTTCCACGGAATCAATCTTTAAATCTGCCGGTTCATTATATAAAAGATGAAGTCTTACATACAGGTTTGCAAGACCGATACCACCAGGATTCTTAGCGGTCAGGGCTGTCTGGAAATCAGACTGTAATTTTTCCTGCTGCGAGACGGAAATGCCACAACCATTATCCATAACGCTGATTTGTAGCCGGTTGTCAGGCAGTCCGGTAATGGTGACCTCAATCTTGATGGATTCTTTGCTGGAGCTTTTACCATGAATGACGGAATTTTCCACAAGGGGCTGTAAACTGATTTTGGGAATCAGATAATTTTCCAGTCCTGGGTCTGTGTGGATACTAAACTGCAGGGCGTTGTCCATACGCATTTTTAATAAATATACATAATCCGAAAGATACTGTAACTCGGATTCCAGGGGAACCAGGTCACCGGCTTTTATCGTATAGCGGAGATTGGAAGCCAGGCTGGTAATCATCTGATGAATCGTGAACTGGTCATTGACCAGGGCTTCGGTGGAGATTGCCTGTAGGGTATTATACAGAAAATGAGGGTTTAACTGCGCCTCAAGAGCTGTCAGTCTGGCATTTTTCTCGCTGATTTTAGCGATATAGTTCTGCTGAATCAACTGTTCAATATGGGACAGCATGGAATTAAAGCTACAGGATAAATCTGCAATTTCACTGCTGCCGTGCATATCTGGGAACGTATGGAAATCACCGGAGCCTGCATGCTGCATCCGGGCAGATAAGGCTTTCAGCGGGAAAGTCAGCAGGTAAGTGAACAGATAGATGGCAAATACCGTAACCAGCCAGATACAGAAGCCGTTTACCAACATGTGGGAGGTGGCGGCTTTTAATTCGGCATCGATACAGGAAAGTGGAATCAGGTTGATAAGTTTTATGCCACTTTTGGAACTTCTGGCACTGACCATCAGATAGTCGGCTCCGTCAAGCTGTATGGTAGAGGCCCCATTGCTTAAAGTCTGCTGTCTGTCTTCCAGAGCAGAAAAGCTGTCGTCCTCCGAGAAAATAGCAGAGTCACTGGAAAAGATGAATTCATCCTTATTGTTCAGGATAACAAAGGTATTATCATCCTTTGCGTGGTTTTGCATCATCTGGTCCAAATAAGAGGTGTTGACCTGTAAATGGACGATAGCCTGCTGTACCTGTCCCTTTATCTGAAAAAGTGTGTGGTAATAGGTAAAAAAGGCATTGTCTTCCGGACAATAGATGATGGCCTGGTGCATGGAATCGGCAGTACACAGCACAGAGGCACTCTGGGTGTCAAACTGTGGGGCGACCTGTACACTGATATGCTGCTGGTCAGTGGTACGCCCGATAGATAAATTCTGGTTTATCAGATATAACTCATAGGTCTGGATATCGTTCCTTGTATAGTAGTAATAGAAAAGCTGCTGCTTTACATAGTCAAGCTGGGAAGACGTCAGGGGTGTTTTCTGATTGATAATTCTGGTAAAACTGGGGTCATAGTAAGGCTGTATACAGAAGTTAGCCAAATCAGCAATATAGTGGTCCAGATTTTCGATTTCCAGGTTCAGCAGATTCTGGGAAAGGGAAAACTGATTGGATATAGTCAGATTCCGAATCGAGGTAAAGTTACGATAGACCAGTGTAAAGATGGTAACGGTGGATATGATAAGCATAAAAAAGGATAACTGTATCCATAAGGGAATACAGTTGGCAAGCTTTGTAAATTTCTTTTTCATAGCAGGTAACCTCGATTCTGCGCGGTAAGGTAATAAGGTTAAATTATGACAAAAACAAGTGAACATATAAAGTAAAAATCTATAATAAATATACAATATTACATATAAAAACAAAAGAAAAAATACAAAATAGGAAAAATATTACAACAAAATGTATCGAAATTTCCATTTTTCTATACGAAAATCACAATTATAATAAAGCTATAAAGCAACACAAGAAGGTGTAAGCAGGGAGGTGCCTTATGGGAAGAAAAAAGAAAGAGCGGTTGGAAAGTGTACTATACACAATACCGGCTTTACTTTTAGTCAGCGTTGTCTTTTATATTCCTTTTGTCATGGGCGGTTACTATTCGTTGACGAAGTGGAACGGCATTGCAAAAGAACCAGTCTTTATCGGCTTTAAAAATTATGCAACCTTGTTTGAAAGTTCATCAGGTTTCCTGACCAGCCTGGTATTCACAGCAAAGTATACAATTCTTTTCATGATACTGGCGAATGTATTGGCTTTGGCGATTGCAGTTGCCCTGACAAAGAAGTTTATCGGGGTAAGTGTTTTCCGGAGTATGTTTTTTGTTCCTTATATTATGAGTATGACAATCGTAGGCTTTATCTGGAAATTTATCTTTTCTCAGGGCTTTGCGGTGCTATATGAAAAGACTTCCATGGAGTTTTTAAACTGGAGCTGGCTGGGGAGTGGAAAACTGGCATTTTACTCAGTTGTTTTTGTAGGGGTATGGCAGGCACTTGGTTTTTACATTGTACTGTATATTGCAGGTTTACAGGCAGTACCCACAGATGTACTGGAGGCAGCAACGATTGATGGGGCTGGAAGCTTTAAGAAATTTTTCTCTGTAACATTACCCTTATTAAAACCATCTATTATTACTTGTGTATTTATGTCCCTGACCAATTCCTTAAAAGTATTTGATATTATCCTGGCATTGACAAAGGGCGGACCTGGCGAGGCAACCTACAGTGCAACCATGGATATTTACAGAGAGGCGTTCCAAAAGAATAATTATGGTCTTGGTTCTGCAAAAGCCATCGTATTCTTTGTTATCGTGCTGGTAATAACCCAGTTGGTTATGAAGCTGATGAATGGTGATGAAAAAGAAGAGTAGGAAACGCAGCCTGGAAAGGAGACAACGAAAGTGAGTTTAAAACAGAAAAG
This sequence comes from uncultured Lachnospiraceae bacterium, assembly GCA_934418125.1. Classification (GTDB taxonomy): domain Bacteria; phylum Bacillota; class Clostridia; order Lachnospirales; family Lachnospiraceae; genus UBA3282. The sequence goes on along the minus strand of CAKRWT010000008.1, from coordinate 54,320 downwards.
AAAGTTAAAACAGATTATTCTGGTTATCTGTATCCTGCTGCTGGCACTTTTGTACATATATCCTATTTTTCTGATGTGCATCAATGCGGTAAAACCTTTCGGAGAAGTAGTGGTGGATGTCATCAAGCTGCCAAGCACGGTGGAATGGGGTAACTTCACGTATGTAATGGAGAAGATGCAATATGGGAAACTGTTTTTAAATAATGTGGAGATTACGGTTATCGGTATTATTGGGATTGTAGTAATTTCCTCCTTGACAGCCTATATCCTGGATCGAAAGAAAAATCGATATACAAAGATTGCCAAGACGATTATTACCATGCCTATGCTGATACCTTTTCAGACGATTATGATTTCCCTGTTAAAGGTTATGACAACGATTCATTTTTCGGGAAGTAAAGTAGGACTTGGTATTCAGTACTGGGGATTTGGTATTCCTATGGCAACCTTCATTTTCTATAATTTTATGAAGACGATTCCAAAGGAAATTGACGAAAGTGCATGTATTGACGGGGCAGGAACCTTTAAGACTTACAGCCTGGTAATCTTTCCCCTGTTAAAATCCGTGACGTTTACGGTTATTGTCATTGATGTTATGTGGATTTGGAACGATTTCCTGTTACCGCTGTTAATGGTAAACGGCTCCAATGATACGAAAACACTGGTGTTAGCCGCATACAGCTTTGTAGGACAGTTTAATACCCAGTGGCATTATGCAATGGCATCCATGGTACTTGCGGTATTACCATCGGTTATTATCTTTATCTTCCTGCAAAAATACATTGTAGAAGGGGTAGTAGCCGGAGCGGTTAAAGGCTAGCCGGCAAGATGCTGACAGAGGAAAAAGGACAGAAAGACGGATACAAAAATAACAGATAAAAAAGTAACAGATAAAAGGTAACAGGTCGCAGAACCGCGGCTGAAAATAAAGAAAGCATTTAAAAGAAAAGGAGAGGGTTATATGAAAAAGAAATTACTTGCGACAGTGTTGTGCGTTGCCATGACCATGGGGATGGTAACCGGCTGTGGAAGCAGCGATGGAGGAAGCAGTGATGCACCGGCGGCAGAGAGCACAGATACGGCAGAAGAAACAACGGGGGACACAGCAGAAAGCACAGACAGTGCATCCAGCAGCGATGAAGAAGTAGAGTTCTATATGTTTATCAGCAGCCCGGAGTATGCAGATGCCATCAATGAACTGATTGCGGAGTATAAGACCGTAAAACCGAATGTAACCATTAACTACGAAACAACCCAGAATGATTATCCTACGATGTTAAAGGCAAAATTAAATGCCGGGGAATGTCCTGATATTTTTGCATCGACAGCAGGAAAAGAGATAGAGACTTACAAAGAATATTCTTATGACTTAACCGGCCAGCCGGTTCAGGAAGCTTTACTTCCGGCGATTCAGACATCCATGCAGGATGCCGATGGAAATGGCTGTTATGGTTTCCATTATGTAGGTGACCAGTATGGTATTATTTACAACCAGGACTGCCTGGATGCAGCAGGTGTTACAAGTCTTCCAAAGACCTTAGATGAACTGGAAGAGTGCTGTGAAAAATTACAGGCTGCAGGAATCCAGCCATTTGCATGTGGCTGGGCTGAATGGTGGGTATTCAAACAGAGTCTGATTCCATTCCTGACAGAATCCGTAGACAACTATGCTTCTTTCGTAGCAGATATGGAATCTGGGGCAGATTCGATTGCAAATCATGAGATGATAAGTGATAATATGTTCCGTTTCGTTGATATTGTAAAAGCAAACTGCGAATCCAAGCCACTGGAATCTGACCTGGCATCCATGCAGGCAGCACTGGCTACCGGTAAAGCAGCTATGGGACTTGGAATGGGACCATGGGCAGAAAGCTCCCTTCTGGCAATTAACCCGGATATGAACATTAACTATGGCGGTTACCCGGTAAGTGATGACCCGGCACAGTGCCAGATTGCAGCAGGCGCAAGCCAGGCACTCCGTGTAAACAAAGATTCTGAGCATTTACAGGATGTACTGGATTTCATTAACTGGTGGTTTACTTCTGACTACGGGAAACAGTGGATGGTAAATCTTGGCTCGGTGCCATCTATTGATACGGATGGAGTATATTCCAGTAAAATGGTAGAAATTTCCGTAGAAGATATGAATGCAAATGGTGCAGGAAATATTGGAACAACTTACTCAACAGATGCCTTCTGGCAGGCATTTGGTGAAAGCTTCCAGTCCTATGTAGAAGGCAGTGCAAGCAAGGAAGATACTATCAGTAAGATAGAAAAAGACTGGCAGGAAATCGAAGGAACACAGGAATAAGAAATAAGATATAGTACGATACCAAAAGAAAGTGGAAAACAAGTCGGCATAGGTGGAATCCATCTGTGCTGACTTGTTTTTTGTGTGGGCATCCTGTAAGATAATAGCAGATGAATGTCCTGCAAGGCAGGAAACGGACATAAAAACGACCAGAAAAGATAGCGTGACAGAAAATGAAAAACAGGAAAAAGTTTATTAAGGGAATCATAGTGATTGCCATGAATCTGGCAATCTGCGCATCGGTTTTCTTTTTCTTCTTCGGAAAGAAAGATTTCTCCGCAGAGCAAAAGCAGGAATCCAGACTGATTGGTGCCAGCTATATGACCATGAACAATGAATTTTATAAAATCATCAATGAAGAGGTTTCCTACCGGGCACAGGCAGAGGGAGACAGGATGATTGTCCGGGATCCGGCACTGAATCCAGAACGTCAGGCACAGCAGATAGAGGACATGCTGGCTATGGGAATTGCGGCACTGGTTGTGGCACCGGCGGATGCAGACAGCCTGAAGGAGGTATTACAGAAGGCGAAAGAGCAGGGTGTGTATATTATCGTGGTAGACACGGCTGTTGCCGATGACATTCCGGCAGACTGTACGATTACGTCAGATAATTACATGGCTGGTGTCATTGTAGGAGAGTACTATCTGACCAGACATGATGCGGCAAAGGTGGTTGTGATGACACACGAAAGTGCCCAGTCTGCCAGAGAAAGAGTGGCTGGTTTCCTGGATACGGTTTCCCGGAATGAAAAGATTCAGGTTATCAGGGAAATCGAATGTGAGGGACAGGTAGAGATTGCTATGCCGAAGTTACAGGAGGCAATCGATGAAGGGGTTAGCTTTGACAGCGTATTCTGCCTGAATGATTTGGCTGGCGTAGGGATTGTGGCGGCACTGGATGAGAATGGGCTGTTAGATAAAGTGGATGTGTATGGTGTCGATGCATCGCCGGACTCCAAGGCTTTAATCTATGAAGGGATGATGGAGGCATCGGCAGCACAGTTTCCTACCCTCATTGGCAAAAGAGCTGCAGATGAGATTTATCAGTTATTAAATGGAGAGAAGGCGGAGGATGTCCTGACACCGGTGGAGTTAATCACGAAAGAGAATGTAGAGGAATTTGGAATTTACCGGTGGCAGTAAAGAAGATTGTCCGGAGGAAGACGAAGATGAAAACAGTTGGGAACTCAGAACGGATTTTCCGGTATTTACTGAACCTGAATTTCTGGATTGTAATGGTGCTGGGTGGTGTGATTGCAAAAAGTATAAGAGGCTATATCAGGGAACAGTCGGCACATGAATTCTTAAAGAGCGTGACTGCGGTTCCGGTAACACCATGGAAGACCTGTGTGTTATTGGTACTTTTGTTTTTTTGCCTGGTATTTTTACTTCAGATACGGGAGGAGAGCAATGGCTTTTTCTATTGCCGTACCGGACTGGAGCTTCTGATTGGGTTACTTATCTGTTACCTGTTACAGTTTAGTTATTCCGGCATTTTCCTGCTGGTGCTTGCAGATGTGGCAAGAAGGCTTGCCGATACCAGATGGAAATTTGTCGCCATTGGATTCATTGGAATGGCATACCTTCTGGCAGACTATTACCTGGTGCCGGACATCTGGAAAACGGCATCCCTGGAGGGCTGTCTTCTGTATTACCGGGGAGATGTCAGAACCCTGCTCCTTGGAATCCGAAATGTGATGGTTTCTCTGAATTTGCTTTTTTTTATCGCCTATATTCTGTGTCTGATTCGGGAGCAGATTGATGAGAAGGAGCGGATTGTAGAGCTAAATGAGAAACTGAATGAAACAAACCTGCAGCTACAGCAGGCAAACATACAGTTGGAAGCTTATGCGGCAGAATCGGTCAAAAATGCACAGACGAGGGAGCGAAATCGTCTGGCAAGGGAGATACATGATACGCTGGGACATACCCTGACGGGAATTATAGCCGGGCTGGATGCCTGCAGTATGTTGATAGATGTGGCACCGGATGCCGTGAAGGAACAGATTGTAGATATTGCGGATGTGGCAAGAAAGGGCATGACAGACGTCAGGCGCAGCGTAAAAGCCTTAAGACCGGATGCGTTGGAAAAACTGGAACTTTCCAAGGCATTGGATGAAATGATTGAGGAATGCAGAAGGTCTACCAAAACAGACATTCAATATTTGTGTACGGATTCATTAAGAGGCTTTAACCAGGATGAGGAAGAGATTATTTACCGGATTGTACAGGAAAGTATTACCAATGCCATACGGCATGGAAAAGCCGACCAAATAGCGATAACCATCGTCAAAGAGTATCAAGTGCTTACCATCCATATTAAAGATAATGGTATCGGGTGCAAGAAAGTTCAGAAAGGTTTTGGATTACACCACATGGAAGAAAGACTGGAGATGCTGCAGGGCTCCCTTTCTTACAGTGGTGAAGATGGATTTACCATCGAAGCGAAGATACCCATTCGCTGGGGAGAGGAGAATGCATAGAAGATGATAAAGGTATTGATTGCAGATGACCAGCAGTTATTTCGACAGAGTCTGAGTATTATTCTGAAAAGCGAGAAGGATTTTGAAGTGACAGAAGCAGTGGCAACTGGTGTGGAAGTGGTGCGTTCTGTCCGGGCAAACAGACCGGATGTGATTCTGATGGATATCCGTATGCCGGAAATGGACGGAGTTGTCTGTACCCAGATTATCAAGGAGAATTATCCGGATATAAAAATCATTATTCTTACCACCTTTGATGATGATGAGTATATCTTTAATGCGCTGAAATTTGGAGCCAGCGGCTATCTTTTAAAAGGAGTCTCCATGCAGGAATTGTCAGAAGCCATCCGTAAGGTATATGAAGGAACGGCGATGATTAATGGGGATATTGCCTCCAAGGTGGTACGCCTTTTCTCCAAAATGGCGCAGTCGAATATTGCGATTTCCGTAGAGGAGAGAAATGCGCAGGATTTAAAAGATACGGAATGGAAGATTATTGCCCTGGTAGGGATCGGTTTATCCAATAAGGAGATTGCCGGGAAACTGAATCTTTCCGAAGGAACGGTGCGTAATTCTTTAAGTACCGTGTTACAGAAATTACAGTTAAGGGACAGGACACAGCTTGCTATCTGGGCGGTACAGACCGGGGCAGCCGGAAGGGAATTTGAGTAAGACGATGGAAGGAACACAGAAGTCCAAAACAAGAAACAGAATATGGATACTGCTGACGGGTGTGTTGTTTATGGCAGCCATGCTTTTACTGTCAGGAAGAATGCCATGGTTTCTGACTAAGAAAGATAAGGTGCTTACGATTGGTGTCTTTTCGGACAGTTACTGGGAGGTGCAAAACGGCTATTCCTACCAGATTCTGGAAGATGCCATTGCAAAGTACGAAAAACAAAATCCCGGTATCCGGGTGGAATATGTCAGTGGTGTGATGAAAGAAGATTATATGGAATGGCTATCTGAACAGATTCTCCAGGGAACGGCACCGGATATCTTTTTCCTGCCGGAAGAAAATGTATGCGAATTTGCACAGGCGGGTGTTTTGAAGAAGTTGAATCACATGATAGAAAAGGACGCCGGTTTTTCCACGGAGCAGTATTATACTTCCGCTCTGCAATCGGGAGTCTACGCAGCAGACCTTTATGCGCTTCCGTATGAGTGCGCGCCAAGACTGATGTTTATCAATAAATCTATTTTAGATGCAGAGCATATCAGTATGCCGGACAATGACTGGAGTTTTCAGGATTTGTATAATATCTGCAAGAAAGTGACAAAGGATACAGATGGAAACGGGGTACTGGACCAGTTTGGCATTACCGGTTATACCTTTGAGGATGCTTTTTACGGAAATGATGTTACCCTGTTTAACCAGTCCGGGACGGAATGTTACTTTACCGGAGATAAAGTGGAGCATGCTATTGCCTTTCTGGAGAAGCTAGAGGATACCAGTCAGGGACATACGGTATCGGAGAAGGACTTTGACCAGGGAAAAGTGGCATTTATGCCCATGCTTTTCTCGGAATACCGGGCATACAAACCCTATCCGCTCAGTGTGAAGAAATATTCCAGTTTTGAGTGGGAATGTCTTTCCATGCCAGCGGGACCTGACGGAAGTAATGTATCCAGATTAGACACGCTGTTGATTGCCATGAATAGGAAGAGCAAAAACAAACAGGCAGCCTTTGAATTCATGAAGCTTCTTACGGCAGATGAAGAAATCCAGTCGGAAATCTTTGCCTATTCGGAAGGCGTATCTGTCCTGAAAAAGGTAACGGAATCGGAACAGACTCTGGCACGGCTTCTGGAGGATTCCGGGAATAGCGGTTTTCAGCTTGACACGTTAAGCAGTGCGGTGGAAAATGCAGTGGTATACCCCGGTTTTGACGGATATGATGAGATGATAAAGGAAGTGGGGACGGCAGTGTCGGATATCCTGGCGGATGATGAGAATATCGGCACCGGACAGATTATCTGGAACCGGAAGTTAAATGCACTGTTAAAAGAAAAGAGTAAATGGAATATCCAGATATGACATTTGTCACAAAAGTTGTGAGGATTGTCATGGAAAAGAGATGACACATGTGAGATGTACATGTGTCATCTTTTTTGTATAGTTTTCTTAAAGATAAGAAACGAAAAGCAAAACAGGAGGGGCAAGAAATGAAGTACGTAGTTTTGGTCAGCCACGGAACACTCGCAGCAGGACTGCATAATGCACTGGGAATGCTCGCCGGGGAGAACAGGGAAGATATTCTTTCGGTGGGACTGGAAAACGGCATGGGAGCAGATGTTTTCGCACAGAAGGTGGAAGAAACACTTTCCAAGGTGGGAGCAGAGGATGAAATCATTCTGTTAGCTGATTTGGTTGGTGGTTCCCCACTTACCACAGCAGCCAATGTCATTGCAAAGATGTCGTTACTGGACAGAACCATAATGATAGGCGGTATGAATTTACCATTAGCATTAAGCGCAGTACTGATGAAAGATGCCATGGAAGTTACCGAACTCAAAGAAATGCTTTTGCCGGAGGCAAGAGAAGAGATGAAGGAATTTCACGTAGCAAAAGACGAAGAGGAAGACGATATTTAAGGAGGAAAAGTGTTATGTCAGTTTCATTTATCAGAGTAGATGACCGTATGATTCACGGTCAGACTTGTACCAGATGGGCATTGGAGTATCCCTGTGACGGATTGATTGCCGTAAACAATGCAGCAGCGGGGAACCCGGTATTAAAATCCGCATACAAGAGTGCCAGCGGTAAGAAAACATTCGTATGGACATTGGAGGAGTTCAAGGAAAAGAGTGCTAAGGTGTTAGCCAGCAAAGACCGCTATTTCCTGATTACCAAGAATCCAATCGATATGAAGAAGATTCTGGTAGACCAGGGATTCCAGCCGGGAATTGACCAGGTTATTATCGGACCATGTAATGACAGACCGGGTTCTGTAAAGCTTGGTAATAACCAGTCTATTACCCAGGAAGAGGCACAGGCACTGGAAGATATGATGCAGGCAGGCTATCAGGTAGAATTTGCATTATTAAAAGAAGAAGCAATTGGGAACTGGAAGAAATTCAGAGGCCAGTTCGGATTTGAATAAGGAGGTTATCTCATGGAAATCAGTTGGTTACAGGCGATTATATTAGGATTATTTGCATGTCTGGCAAGTATGCCGGGACTTGGAGGAACTTCGATTGGTAACTACACACTGGGAAGACCGTTAATCGGTGGTCTGGTCTGTGGTATTGTACTTGGTGATGTGACAACCGGTATTTTAGTTGGTTGTGCGATGCAGGTCGTTTACATTGCACTGGTTACACCGGGCGGAACGGTTTCTGCCGATGTACGTGCAGTCAGCTACATCGGTATCCCTCTTGCCATGGTTGCTTTAAAGAGCTATGGTCTTGACGCTGGTTCTGCAGAGGGTGCAGCACTGGCAACTTCCTTCGGTACTATGGTAGGTACTTTAGGTACTGTATTATTCTACGGAACAGCAACCATCAACCTGGTATGGCAGCACATCGGCTGGAAGGCAGTAGAGAACAGACAGTATAAGAAACTGTATCTGGTAGATATGGGACTTCCGTGGATTTCCCACCTGATTTGTTCCTTTATCCCTACCATGGTAATGTGTAAATTAGGAGCCAATGTGGTTGAGTTAATTAAAGCAGCATTACCAATGGACGGAATTGCAATGAAAACATTGTTTACCGTAGGTGCCCTTCTTCCTTGTGTGGGAATCGCAATCTTATTAAAGCAGATTGTAAGAAGCGCAGCAGATTTTATCCCATTTTTATTCGGTTTTGTATTGGCTGCAGCACTGGGAATCAACCTTGTATGTGCAACCATTGTAGCAGGTATGTTCGCAATCATTAACTATCGTCTGAAAATGATGGCAGCTAAGAAAGTAGCTTTGGCAGACGGAATAGACGAGGAAGAAGAGGAGGAAATCTAAGATGGGAAAGAAGTTATCTAAGAAGGCTTTATCAAAGTCCTTTCATAATTGGTATTACGGTCATCTGACCTGTTTCTCTCAGGAGCACATGCAGACTTTTGGTTACTTATGTTCCATGCTTCCCCTGGTAGAGGAACTGTATACCGATGAAGATGAAAAAGCAAAAGCAATGGATACCTATACGGCATTCTTCAATACAGAGCCACAGCTTGGTACGGTCATCGTAGGTATGACAGCAGGTCTGGAAGAGGCAAGAGCCAATGGGAAAGACGATGTGGACAGTGAGACTATCAACAGTTTAAGAGCCGGTCTGATGGGACCGGTAGCCGGAATCGGTGATTCCCTGATTGTAGGAACTTTGATTCCGATTCTGTTAGGAATTGCAATGGGTATGTCAACGGGCGGTTCCCCGTTAGGTGCTATCTTCTACATCATTGTATGGAACTTATTTGCTTACTTTGGTATGAAATTCCTGTACTACAAAGGATATCGTCTTGGTGGAAAAGCCGTAGATTTCCTGATTGGAACACAGGGTGAAGCGTTAAGGGAAGCTGTTACCACACTGGGAAGTATCGTTATCGGTTCGGTAGCCGCAACCTGGGTCAGTGTAACCACGTCCCTGACACTGTTTAACGATGCCGGTGAACCATACCTGGTATTACAGGATAAATTAAATGAAGTATTCCCGGGTCTTCTGACCGCAGTATTCATTGTCCTGTGCTGGTTTTTGATGGCAAAGAAGAAACTTTCACCGATTAAAGTAATGCTCCTGTTAGTGGTAGTAGCCCTGGTTGGTGTACTGATTGGATTCTTCAACCCGGGACTTGCTTACTAATGAGGACAGAAAGTCACAGACTTTCAGAATAGAACAAAAGGAAAAGTGAGGGCAGTAACATGCAGGATACAGGAAACAGAACGTACCGGTTGCTTTGTCTTGACCTGGACGGAACACTTCTTACCGATGAAAAGGAAATAAGCCGGGAAGACATCAATGTCATCAGACAGATGGAACAGGCAGGAATGTCCATTGCCCTGGTTACAGGAAGAATGCCGGCGGCAACAGAAGGAATCGTGAGAGAACTGGGAATTCCCTGTATCCTTGCCTGTGATGCCGGAACTTATATAGAAGAAAACGATGTCTGCATCAGCAGCGAATATCTGCCACGGGAGGCCATGGAGGCTGTCTATCAGGTGGTAGAACAACACCACATTCCACTGTGGATATTCCGCCATAAGGACTGGATGGTAACCAGAGTCGATGAGGTGGTAGAGGAAGAAATCCGAACCATACAGTATACCCCTAAGGTAGTGGTATTGGAGGAACTTCTGGAAGACTGGAAACGGAAGGAAATCTGCCCCAATAAGTTACTGGTAGGGGCGAGTCCGGAACTGGTACAGAAAATTTACACGCAGCTAAGGGAAATGCGCATAAAAGGAATTGATATGGCATGTTCTTCGGAAAACTTTCTGGAGATATTCCCCACGGGAATGAACAAGGGAAGGGCTTTGCGGCTGATTTGTGAGAAAAAGGGAATTGCCCGGGAAGAAACGATAGCCATTGGCGACCAGGAACTGGATGTCTCTATGATAGAGGAAGCGGGGCTTGGTATTGCCATGGAAAATGGCATCGAAGAAATTAAGAAAAAGGCAGATTTTGTAACCAGGACAAATAACGAAGCAGGGATTGCCTACGCATTGAAAACACTGCTTGCAGGTAGAGAGGAGAACAGAAAATGACAAGTTTCACATTTGAAGTAAAAGACCCTATGGGAATGCATGCCAGACCGGCAGGATTGCTGGCAAAGGAAGCGATGAAATATACTTCCAAGATTACTTTACACAGTGGAGAAAAGAGTGGAGATGCCAAGAGAATCTTTAATATTATGGGACTTACCATCAAAACCGGTGATACCGTGGAAGTAACTCTGGAAGGCGACAAGGAAGAAGAAGATAAGGCAGCACTGGAAGCATTTGTAAGAGAGAATGAAGCTTTTGCATGATAGACAGAGAAAGGTTAGTGCGGGATGATGAAGGTTTATGAAGGAAAAAGCGTTTTTTATGGCATTGCAATCGGTAAAGTCCGTCTCTTTAAAAAGGAAAAAAGAAATATTGTAAGAATCCATGTGGATGACGTAGAAGCAGAAGTTGCAAGAAAAGAAAAAGCGGTGGAAGAAACCGGCGCACAGTTACAGGCACTCTATGACAAGGCATTGCAGGAAGTCGGAGAAGTAGGGGCTGCCATTTTTGAAGTGCACCAGGTAATGCTTCAGGACCCGGATTATCAGGAAGCAATCGAAAATGTCATTCGCACCCAGGAAGTCAATACCGAGTATGCAGTTGCCATGACAGCAGATAATTTTGCCAACATGTTTGAAACCATGGATGATGATTATATGAAGGCGAGAGCGGCAGATGTAAGGGATATTTCAGAACGCCTTATTGCAGTACTGGCAGAAGAAAAGATTGATTATTCCAGTGAGAATGAAAAAGAGATTATCGTAGCAGAAGACCTATCCCCAAGTGAAACTGTACAGATGGATAAAACAAAGGTACAGTCTTTTGTAACACGGCTTGGTTCTTCCAATTCCCATACAGCCATTCTGGCAAGAACCATGAATATTCCGGCACTGATTGGAATAGAGTATGAGAAAGCCATGGATGGAAAGATGGCTATCGTAGACGGATTCCGTGGCGTTTTCATCGTGGAGCCGGATGAAGCTACTTTAAAGCAGTATGAAGAAAAGATGGCAGAGGAAAAGGGAAAACAGGAACTTTTGCTGACCCTGAAAGGAAAGGAATCTGTCACAAAGAGTGGAAGACAGATTAAATTATATGCCAATATCGGCGGCATATCCGATTTACAGTTTGTTTTACAGAATGATGCGGCAGGAATCGGTCTGTTCCGCAGTGAATTCCTGTATCTGGAGAAATCCGATTATCCAACCGAGGAGGAGCAGTTCCAGGTTTACAAATCGGTAGCAGAGACGATGGCTGGTAAAAAGGTTATTATCAGAACACTGGATATCGGTGCAGATAAACAGATTGATTATTTTGATTTGAAAAAGGAAGAAAATCCGGCGATGGGATTTCGGGCTATCCGTATCTGCCTGAAACGTCCGGAGATATTTAAAACACAGCTCCGTGCACTTTACCGGGCAAGCGTATATGGAAACATTGCCATTATGTTCCCGATGATTACTTCGGTATGGGAAATCAAGAAGATTAAGGAAATTGTAGCAGAAGTGAAGCAGGAATTGGATGGGGCAGGCATTTCCTACCAGGATGTGGAACTTGGCATCATGATTGAAACACCGGCTGCTGTTATGTGCAGTGAGGAACTGGCGAAGGAAGTTGATTTCTTCAGCATAGGTACGAATGATTTGACACAGTATACACTGGCAGTAGACAGACAGAATGGTGAACTGGATGACTTCTATGATGCGCATCACCCGGCAGTCCTCAAAATGATACAGATGGTTATTGAGAATGGACACAAACAGGGCGTATGGGTAGGCATCTGCGGTGAACTTGGGGCAGATACCACACTGACAGATACCTTCCTTGATATGGGAATTGATGAATTGAGTGTTTCACCATCCTGCGTACTTCCTATCCGAAAAATAATCAGACAACACGACTGAGTTTATAGATTACTACAGAGGGAAAATGCGCTGCATTACCCTCCTGAGGCAGGGATAGTAAGGACTATCCCTGGAAGGTATCGGTAAAGTAACCGGCAGTGGAGACAGGTTCTTTGCCGACAAAAAGGTGTGTGGTATCGCCAACGACCTGGGCACGGAAGTAGGCGGTGTCATCTTTTCGTTCTTCGGTAGCAAGTACGGTCACGGAAGTAGGTGCCAGGAAGAAGCTGTGCCATAATACCACGGGGGAAACACCCAACAGGTGGCTCATCATGGCACAGGTAATACCAAGATGACAGAAAACAACAATAGTCTGCTGTTCGGGGCAGGCTTCTTTTGTTTTCCGGTAATAGTTGTGGTAACGTTCATAGCCGTACCGGGCTAACAGGTCATCCAGTCCTTTACACATTTCATCGTAAGCCGGAACCAGTGCCTCGTTGGACTGATAAATGGCGGTTCCTTTCCAGTTATCCTTATCATAAAGGGCTGCCTGTTCGGTCCAGTATTCGGGCATGAAATCCCAGGGCACACCATGTCTTCCGGTAACCGGGTCATCCACATCGTAACTGAATTCTTTCATCCATTCATAGGTAGTTGCCTGTCTGTGCAGCCGCTCCAGGGAGTAGGAGGCTGTTTTCTGTGCCCTGCCAAGCGGGGAACAGTAAAAGTCTGTAACAGACCAGTTGACAACCCGGTCTGCTAATAATTTGGCTTCCCGCATGCCCTTTTCAGTCAGGGAGTCATGAACATAATCCGGGTCACCGTGTCTTATAAAGATAATACGCATAATTGTTCCTCTTTCGCATATTCCATTCGGGGGCCAGAATCTGCAAAAAAATGTCAGAAAAGGACATCCTGTGGAATATTTAGTAAAATTTTATTAGTGTTTCCAAGTACCTTAGTATATAATAACATAGGTAAGCATATATGGAATATATTTTTATATGCCTTATGGAAAGGGAGGAAGGAAATGTTTGGCTGGAAAAAGAAGAATCCACAGGAAACCATGCAGAAAATAAAGAGTGGAAAGAGTGCCCGTGTGGGTAAGATAGCGGCAGTTGTGTTTGTATTGCTGATTTTGATTGGAAATTCCTATTATTCCATTCAGGAGGAGGAACAGGCTGTTGTATGTACTTTTGGTTCACCTAAGGCAGTTACGACACCGGGACTTCATTTTAAAATTCCGTTTATTCAGACTGTAACGAAAGTAAATACAACGATTCAGGGGTTTTCTATCGGATGGGAATCTCAGGGAAATGAAGAAGATGCTTTGATGATTACTTCCGATTATAATTTTATTTATGTTGATTTCTATGCAGAGTACCGGGTAACAGACCCAATAAAAGCATTGTATGCATCAGAAGCCCCGGAAGAAATCTTAAAAAATATTGCACAGAATTGTATCAGAACAACCATAGGTTCTTATGGAGTAGACAGTGTTCTGACAACCGGTAAGAATGAGATTCAGGCAAACATCAAGCAGATGATTCTGGATAAACTGGAAAATTATGATATTGGTGTCCAGCTGGTTAATATTACGATTCAGGATGCAACCCCACCAACGACAGAGGTAGAGGATGCTTTCAAAGAGGTTGAAACGGCAAAGCAGGGGAAGGAAACTGCGTTGAACAATGCTAATAAATACAGAAACGAACAAATTCCGAATGCAGAAGCAGAATCCGACAGGATTTTACAGGATGCAGAGGCGCAGAAACAGGAACGTATCAACGAAGCAAATGGTCAGGTAGCGCGGTTTAATGCGATGTATGAAGAGTATCTCAAATATCCGGAAGTAACCAAGAAACGAATGTTCTATGAAGCAATGGAAGATGTACTGCCAGATATCAAGGTTGTTATCCAGAGCAAGGATGGCAGTACCACTACGATGCTTCCGTTAGAAAGTTTTGTTTCAGACTCAGGTGTCAAGAGCAGTGACACTACAGATGGGGAGGAATAGAAGATGGCTGATTATACACAAAATACAACGCAGTATGAACGTTTTAATTCTGATGGCACGAAGAAAACAGAAAACGGCAGGAAAGAAAAAAAGTCAGGAAAAGGGAAATCCAAGGCGGGGATTCTGACCATTGTGGCAGTTGTGGTACTCTGTTTCCTTTTATCCAATATGGTAGTGATTACCAAAGAGAATCAGTTTAAGCTAATCCGACAGTTTGGACGCGTAGAGCGTGTGGCAACGCAGGCAGGTTTAAGCTTTAAGATACCTTTTATCGAATCTGTAGATACGATTCCAAAGGAACTGCTTTTATATGATATTCCGGCATCGGATGTTATCACTTCCGATAAGAAGACCATGATTGTAGACAGTTATGTACTGTGGCGTGTTACAGACCCGTTAAAGTTTGCCCAGACCCTGAGCTGTTCGGTAAGCAATGCAGAAGGCAGAATTGATGCCATTGTTTTCAATGCCACCAAGAACACGATTTCCAATATGACACAGGACGAGGTTATCAGAAGTCGTGATGGTAAGATGACAATTACAGTAACAACAGAAGAGGAAGATATCAATAATAATGACATGGTAATATCAGAAACCAATGAAGTTGTAGTTGACATAACATCTTTAACGGAAGAGATTATGGAACAAATCAACCATGTGGAGAATCAGTATGGTATCGAAATCGTGACCGTGGAAGCCAAGAAGCTGGATTTGCCGGAAAACAATAAACAGGCAGTTTATACCAGAATGATTTCAGAGCGAGAAAACATTGCTGCCCAGTATACCGCAGAAGGCAAATCCCAGGCGCAGATGATTGAGAATACCACGGACAAGGAAGTTTCTATTATGCTTTCCAATGCCGAAGCGCAGGCAGAGGCTACGATTGCAGAAGGCGAAGCAGAGTATATGAAAATTCTTTCAGACGCTTATTCAGACCCTGAGAAGACAGATTTCTATTCTTTTGTGAGAGCATTGGATGCATTAAAGGAAAGTATGACCGGGAATAATAAGACAGTGATTTTAACGGAGGATTCTCCGATTGCACAGATATTTAACGGACAATACTAAAAGAGATAGTCAGGAAAGCAATCTGACAGACAAGACAGGAAAGGATTGACTTTATTGTGAATGTAGAAAAATTTTACGAAACACTGGATTCTTATTTTGCAGAACAGGAACTCGACAAAGTCGGTCCTTTTCTGACAGCTTCTTTGGAGCAGGCAAAAGAGGAAGAGGATTATGGTGCCTATATTTCCATCAGTAATGAAATGATTGGATTCTACCGCAGCATTTCTGCCTTTGAAAAGGCGTATATTGCAGCGGAGGATGTCCTGCTTTTGATGGAAGAATTACAGCTTGAGAATACGGAACATTTTGCAACGACTCTGTTAAATGCGGCTACGGCTTACCGAGCTGCGGGAGATTATGCCCAGGCACTCCGGTATTACAGACAGGCGTTACAGATTTATGGCGGTATTCTGCCACCGGATGACTATCGTTATGCCGGTCTTTATAATAATATGAGTATTCTCTTAGAGAAAATGGATGAAAACGAGGAAGCCATTGCCTGTGCAGGAAGAGCCCTTGCCATTATCGAAAAGATAGAGCAGGGGGAGGCAGAATTAGCCACTACCTTAACGAATCTTGCCTTGTTGTATTTTAAAGTAGATAAGCCGGGAGAGGCAAAGGCTCTGTTAGAGAGGGCTCTTTCCCTTTTTGAAAAGGGCGGGGAAGCAACCGATGCCCATTACAGTGGTGCACTGGCAGGCGTAGCAGAGGCTTATTACCGGATGGGAAACCATGCGGAGGCTTTACACTATTACGAGAAGGCATTGGAGGAAGTAAGGAAGCATTTTGGTGAGAATATGAGTTATGCCATTCTCTGTGAAAACTGTGCTGCGGTATGTGAGAGGCTTGGGGATACAAAAAAGCAGAACCAGTACCAGCAGATGGCAGATGCGGTAAAGCAGAAATTGCAATAGGCAGTAGTAGAAAAACGAAATAGAGAGAATAGTTGATAAGGACGGAAAGCATGAAGGGATTGGAACTGGCAGAACAATATTATGAAACCTATGGAAAACCGATGCTTGAGAGCAGATTCCCGGAAGTCATGGAACAGGCGGCAACAGGGCTTGTAGGACAGGGTTCGGAATGTTTTGGGTTTGACGATGCCATATCCACAGACCATGATTTTGGTCCTTCTTTTTGTATCTGGCTTCCATGGGAAATTTATTCCCGGTATGGAGAAGCCATGACACAGGCATACCGGGAGCTTCCGGGGGAATTTTTAGGATTTTCCGGACGGAAGGAACAGGCACAGGGAGCTGGAAGAGTTGGGGTACTGTGTCTGGAAGAATTCTATCGTGGACTGTTGGGGCGGGACACGCCGCCGGCAACGGTGGCAGAGTGGCTTGCCATACCGGAGGAAGCACTGGCAACCGCCACAAACGGTAAAGTGTTTGCAGACCCTCTGGGACGGTTTTCCAAGATGCGGAGTGCATTACTTTCCTATTATCCTGATGAAGTGTGGCTTCGGCATATAGCCAACTGTCTGGCAAAGGCAGCCCAGGCAGGGCAGTATAATTATACCCGTGCCCTGCAAAGGGGAGAGCGGATTACGGCAGAACTTTCCCTGGGGATTTTTCTTCAGGAAATCATGCATCTGGTGTATCTGTTTAACCGACAGTACGCGCCTTACTACAAGTGGATGCACCGGGGGATAAAAGATTTGCCATGTTGCAGCGAAATAGCAGACATGATGGATTTATTCTATCAGGTGCCGGACCCGGAAGAACGAGTACTGATTATTGAGGCAATCTGTAATATTATGGTGCAGGAATTAAACAGCAGGGGGTTATCCTCCGGGGAAGATAATTTCCTGCAAAGTCATGTAGGGGAAGTGCTCGGACATATAGAAGAGACTTGAAACGTATGTTCGATTGTGG
Source organism: uncultured Lachnospiraceae bacterium (assembly GCA_934418125.1). Lineage (GTDB taxonomy): Bacteria > Bacillota > Clostridia > Lachnospirales > Lachnospiraceae > UBA3282. Next base: position 37,022 of record CAKRWT010000008.1, on the reverse strand, counting down.
TATGATGGCAATATGGAACGGAAAGGACAAAGTAAGAAACAGCATATACGGATAGCGGATATTGTGTTAATCGGCATCTGCCTGCTTGGTGCGGGGATACTGACCCTGTTCTTCCTGTTACAGCGAAAGGATGCCCGGACAGTCTGTATTTCTTATGACGGGGAGACTCTTTATGAACAGACCCTGCCCCAGGGGGACACGAAATGGTATTACCTGATAACCTGGCAGAATGGAGAAATCAGGCAGGAATTTGATACAGAGGCTATGGAAATTCCGAAAGAAGGCAGCTATAACCTGATTGTTATCACACAGGAGGGAGTCTCTATGGAAGGGGCTGACTGCAGGGACCAGATATGTGTGCACCATGTCCCTATAACAACAGACGGAGAGAGCATTATCTGCCTGCCCCATAGGCTGGTAGTGCAGATGAAGCAGTTTTCGGCAGAGCAGGAGACACTGGATGGGATGGTAAAATAAGATATGACACTGAGACATACGGTGGAGCTTGGATTCTATGTAGCGGTCGCCCTGCTTTTGTCCTATGTAGAATCACTGGTTCCACTTTCTTTTGGAATACCGGGTATGAAACTGGGACTGCCGAATCTGGTAGTGGTTCTGTTGTTGTATGAAAAAAATGACACAGGGGAAGCAGAAGGGCGGAAGGTGAGCCGGCAGGCAGTCCGGGACTGTATTCTGGTAAACGGCTGCCGGATTATACTGTCCGGTTTCCTGTTCGGAAACCTATATGGAATCTTATATGCGTTAGCCGGGGCAGCCGTTAGTTTTCTGGCGATGTTAGCTGGCAGGAAGACACATCTGTTTTCGGTCATTGGGGTCAGTGTGCTGGGCGGCGTATTTCATAATATCGGGCAGATAATCGTAGCCATGCTGGTAGTGGAGACCTATGCGGTAGGCTATTATATGCCGGCACTGATTTTTGCAGGAACCATTACCGGTGGAGTGCTTGGCTTGCTGGCAATGGAACTGATACCGTATCTGGAGAGACACAGAAGGTAGGAGACAGAAGGATGTATGCATATTTAAAGGGAACGTTGGAAGAAGTAACAGAAGATAATATTGTAGTAGAAGTAAATGGAATCGGCTATAATGTGAAGGTGTCCGGGACTACGGTGGAAATGCTGCCGGGGATGGGCAACGAAGTGAAGATATATACCTATACTCTAGTCAGAGAGGATGCCCTGTTATTGTATGGGTTCCTGACCAGGGATGATTTGGAGATTTTTAAGAAGCTGATTACGGTCAATGGAATCGGTCCCAAGGGAGGACTTGCCATCTTATCGGTTATGAGTGCAGATGCCCTGCGGTTTGCCATTATGGCAGGGGATGCCAAGGCAATCGCCAAGGCTCCGGGAGTTGGCAATAAGACAGCAGAGAGGGTAATCCTGGATTTGCGGGATAAAATATCCCTGGAAGATACGCTGGCAGGGCTGGGTAATCCGCCAGAAGCAGCACAGGGCCAGGGGGCACAGGCTCTTGACAATGTGATGAAGAAGGAAGCAATCGAGGCGTTGGTTGCATTAGGCTATTCAGCATCCGATGCGACAGCGGCAGTGAAGAAGGTGGAACTGACCGAGGACAGCACAGTAGAGCTGATTCTGAAGAAAGCACTGAAATATATGTTCTAGAACGGGAGAAGCAATATGGGCAACCGAATGATAGAAACTAATTTAATAGAGGAAGATATTAAGATTGAAGGCTCCTTGCGCCCACAGAATCTGGATGACTATATTGGTCAATCCAAGGTAAAGGATAATCTGAAGATTTATATCGAGGCAGCCAAACAGCGGCAGGATGCCTTGGACCATGTACTGTTCTATGGTCCCCCGGGACTGGGCAAGACCACACTGGCAGGAATTATTGCCAATGAGATGGGGGTACACATGAAGGTGACCAGTGGACCGGCGATTGAGAAGCCGGGAGAGATGGCGGCGATTCTGAATAATCTGCAGGAAGGGGATTTACTTTTTGTGGATGAGATTCACCGGCTGAACAGACAGGTGGAAGAGGTGCTCTACCCGGCAATGGAAGATTATGCCATAGATATTATGATTGGTAAGGGTGCTTCCGCCAGGTCGATTCGGTTAGACCTGCCTCATTTTACCCTGGTAGGTGCGACCACCAGGGCTGGCCTTTTGACGGCACCATTAAGAGACCGTTTTGGTGTGATTCACCGACTGGAATTCTATTCCGTGGAGGAACTGAAACTGATTATTCAACATTCGGCAAGAATTCTGGGGGTGGAAATTGAAGAAAACGGTGCAAGGGAATTAGCCAGAAGAAGCAGGGGAACCCCAAGACTGGCAAACCGGATACTGAAACGAGTCAGGGATTTTGCCCAGGTAAAATACGAAGGTGTGATAACCGAAGAAGTTGCCCATGTTGCATTAGATTTGATGGATGTAGATAAGATGGGACTTGACCATATTGACCGGAATATTCTGTGTACCATGATTGATAAGTTCAAGGGAGGACCGGTAGGACTGGATACCTTGGCAGCTGCTATTGGAGAAGATGCAGGCACCATAGAAGATGTCTACGAACCCTATCTGATTAAGAATGGATTCCTGAATCGTACTCCACGTGGAAGAGTTGTGACAGATTTTGCTTATCATCATTTAGGACTTGAAATTCCCACATAAGCTATATATAATAGATATAGTATCGACAATGTATAGCAGATGGCATATTTTGTATGCCAAAGGTGCTTTCGCAATGGGAGAAAAGGGGATTCGCCATGTCAACAAAAACAGATACAGAAGTCATTATCGGCGGCAAGGTATTTACTTTGAGTGGATACGAAAGTGAAGAATATTTACAGAAAGTTGCTTCCTATATCAATAATAAAGTGGCGGAATATAGCAAGGTTGACAGCTATAAAAGGCAGTCTCTTGACACACAGAATGTTTTACTGCAATTAAATATAGCAGATGATTACTTCAAGGCGAAGAAACAAATCAGCATGCTGGAAGAGGAATTGCAGAATAAAGAAAAAGAAATGTATGATTTGAAGCATGAACTCATTGCTTCCCAGATTAAACTGGAAAATACAGAGAAAAACGTAGAAGAACTGAAGCATCAGGCAGATGAAAATACGAAGAAAATGATTCGTATGGAAACAGAGTTAAAAGAATTGAAAAAATAGTAGGTAGCTGTCTTTCGTAGACAGCTATTTTCATCATAGGTCATATTTATGGAAAAAAGAGTAGAATTATTAGCACCAGCAGGAAATTATGAAGCCTTTATTGGTGCCTTGAATGCCGGAGCCGATGCGGTTTATCTGGCTGGACAGAAATTTGGAGCAAGAGCATACGCAGATAATTTTACGGCAGAGGAAATCTGTCATGCTTTGCATGTTGCTCATTTTTATGGCAAGAAAATATATCTGACAGTGAATACACTTTTAAAAGATGGGGAGTTGGAAGAGCTACCCGGTTATCTGCGGCCTTTTTATGAGGCGGGACTGGATGGTGTGATTGTACAGGATATGGGTGTCCTTACCCTGTTGCGGGAAGAGTTCCCGGACTTAGAGCTGCATGCCAGTACCCAAATGACAATAACCGGTGCGGGCGGGGCAGCCTTTTTGAAAGAACATGGGGTTGTCAGAGTAGTACCAGCCAGAGAACTTTCCCTGGAAGAAATTTGTGCCATAAAGGAAGAAACCGGTTTGGAAATCGAATGCTTTATTCATGGCGCCATGTGTTATTGTTATTCTGGTCAGTGCCTTTTCAGCAGTATCCTTGGAGGACGGAGCGGAAACAGGGGACGTTGTGCGCAGCCCTGCAGACTGCCCTATAGTGTTTATGCAAAAGACAAGGTTTTGATGAAAGAAGGATATCCTCTCAGTTTAAAGGATATGTGTACCCTTTCTTATTTGCCAAAACTTCTAGAAGCAGGGATTGATTCCTTTAAAATTGAAGGAAGAATGAAGAAGCCGGAGTATGCTGCCGGTGTCACGGCACTGTATCGTAAGTATATTGATTTATATGAGAAAGATAAAGAAGCGTATCAGGTAGAAGATTCTGACCTGGAATATTTGAAGAAGCTGTATATCAGAAGCGAGATACAGACAGGCTATTATGAAAGACATAACGGCAAGGATATGATAACGCTTCAGAAACCAAGTTATCTTGGCAGTGAAGAAGCGGTTTTGAACCAGATTCGGGAACGGTATATCAAAGAGCCTGAGAAACGTCCGGTGCGAATGGAAGCCCATCTGGCGGTGGGAGAGCGTGTTACCCTGCAGATAACAGGGGAAGAAACTTCTGTCAGCGTGTCCGGGGATATCGTACAGGAAGCACAGAAGGCAGCTCTTACCAAAGAAGATGTGTTAAAACAGTTAAAGAAGATGGGAAATTCTTGCCTGGTGGCGCAACAGACAGAGATTCACATGGGGGACAAGTGCTTTTTGCCAGTCCGCGCGCTGAACCTGTTACGCCGACAGACAGTGGAAGCCTATGAAAATGCCGTTATCCGGCAAAACCAGTTACTGGATGTAAGAAAGACAGAAACGGAAGAAGATTGCATAAAGGATAAAGCATATGCAAAGAACAAAGCCTGTATCCAGGGAGAAGTTCTGGAACAGGTTCAGAACGTGATGCCATTGCAGGCAGATTTTCAGAAGGAAACAAAAACAGAGAGTGCTGAAAGCCCGGCAAGGGACTGTACTGTGGAGACATTGGAACAACTGCGGGCAGTGACGGAGCATGACTGCAGAAGAATCTATATCGATAGTGATTTATATGTGCATAAGACCTGTGACGTAGAGAAAATCATGAAAGCACATAGGGAGTTGCAATGGTATCTGGCATTGCCCTATGTTATCCGGATGCGGGATAATGGGTATCTGAACCGCCTGCGGACGCTGCTGGAACAGGATGAGATGCTGTGTGGTTTTCTAGTGCGTAATTTGGAAAGCGTATCTTATGTAAACTCATTGAAAGCGCTGGAAAAACAGTACCAACTGGTAACGGATGCGGGAATTTATTGTTTTAATGGGCAGACCACCGCTTTCTGGAGCACCTATACCAGAGAAATTACCTTACCCTATGAATTAAATGGTGCAGAAGGCAGACAACTGGTAAAAGAAGCAAAGACACAAAAGATAACGCCTGCTTTAATCGTCTATGGAACCATTCCCATGATGATTACCGCAAATTGTGTACAGCAGACGTCGGATTTCTGTAAGAAAACAGGAAAGGGAAAAGAAAGCCAGGAAGAGGTAACGTTACGGGATCGTTATCAGACGGATTTCAGAGTACGAACCAACTGTACTCACTGCTATAATGTGATTTATAATTCCGTGCCATTATCCTTTCATACCAGGGAAAAGGAACTTCGGAAAATTGCGGCACCTATATGGCGGTATGATTTTACGAAAGAGACAGACACACAGGTACACGCTGTTTTAAGGGGAGAATTTCCCTTTTCGGAATACACCACAGGACATTTAAAAAGGGGCGTAGAATAAAAGTTCATGGAATTATATATTACAGAGCTATCGAAATATTTTATTACATTGTTTATTGCATTATATACGTTGGAATGTTTCCTTGTGTTTCGCTTTCAGGAGGAAGAGAAACGGAAAGGCAGCTACATCCGGCAGAATCTGTTGATGTTTCTGGTGCACTTTTCATGCTTCCTGGTTATCTGCTTTGAAACCGGTAAGATAGAGTATTTGCTGTTCTATGTATTGCAACAGATATTATTGTTTGCAACCATTGTGCTGTTTAAGATGATTTATCCGAAGGGAAACCAGCTGATTATCAACAATATGTGCATCCTGCTGAGTGTAGGTTTTGTCATTCTTACCAGACTTTCCTATGAAAAAGCAGTGAAACAGTTTTTTATTGTGACGGTATCCATTATTGCCGGGATGATAATTCCTTTTTTTATCCACCGGCTGAAGTTTTTAAAGAGCCTTACCTGGCTGTATGCCGGTATCGGGATTGCAGCACTGGGAATTGTGTTGATTCTTGGTTCCGTGACGAATGGTTCCAAAATATCCTATTCCATTGGCGGAATTACCTTCCAGCCATCGGAGTTTATTAAGATAATATTCGTGTTTTTCCTGGCAAGTGCATTGTATGAATCCCATGATTTCTTACGGGTTCTGATTACGGCAGTACTGGCGGGAATACATGTACTGATTCTGGTAGCATCCAGGGATTTAGGCAGTGCGTTGATTTTCTTTGTTGTGTATGTAATGATGGTTTTTATCGCAACCGGAAAATGGATTTATCTGATACTGGGAAGTGCCGGTGGCTGTGGGGCGGCAGTTCTGGCGTACCACTTTTTTACCCATATCCAGGTGCGGGTACAGGCGTGGCAGGATCCTTTTAGCTGTATTGACAATGCGGGCTATCAGATATCGCAGTCACTGTTTGCTATCAGTAGTGGCGGTTGGTTTGGATTGGGACTTTTTCGAGGTACACCCACCTCCATTCCTTATGTAGAAGCAGATTTTGTTTTTTCTGCGGTGGCAGAAGAATTGGGAATTCTGTTTTCCATGTGTGTCATACTGATTTGTATCAGTTGCTTTATCATGTTTATGAATATTGCCATGCGCCTGAAGAATAAGTTCTATCAGCTGATAGCTTTTGGACTGGGTGTTACTTATATTTTTCAGGTGTTTTTAACGATTGGCGGAGGAACGAAATTCATTCCAATGACAGGTGTTACCCTACCGCTTATCAGTTATGGCGGCAGTTCGGTACTTACCACCTTGATTATGTTCTTTATCATTGAAGGACTTTATATTATCAGACAGGATGAGGGAGCTAAACGTGTCAAAAAGAAGAAGAGAAGACGAAGAATTGAATATGACACAGAAGAAATGGAAGAGGAAGAAGAAACGGAAGAAGAGTAACCGGCAGATTCTGGTGGTTACGTATCTGTTTGTTGCTGTGTTCCTGGGTATGATGGGGTATACCTGTCATTATTCCATCACTCATCAGCAGGAGCTGATTAATAACAGTTACAATGGAAGACAGGAGCTTCTTACTTCCCAGAATACGAGAGGGTCTATCTACGCTTCGGGTGGACAGGTTCTGGCAGAAACCCAGATAGATGAAGAAGGCAATGAAAAAAGAGTTTATCCCTATGCCAATATGTTTTCCCATGTGGTAGGCTATGCCAGTAATGGAAAATATGGTGTGGAAGCAATGAGCAATTACTATCTGATTAATTCCAATGCGAAGCTTTCGGATAAGGTAGCTAGTGAAGTTTCCGGTGTAAAATATCCGGGCGATAATGTATATACCACGCTGGACGTAGATTTACAGGAAATTGCCTACCAGTCACTGGGAGCCTATAAAGGGGCTGTTATTGTGACGAAGCCTGATACCGGGGAGATTCTGGCGATGGTATCCAAGCCGGATTTTGACCCCAATGAAATTGACCGTATCTGGCAGGATTTATTGGCAGATAAGACAAGTACTGTATTGCTGAATCGTGCTACCCAGGGATTGTATCCACCGGGTTCTACCTTTAAGATTATTACAGCACTGGAGTACATCAGAGAGAATCCTGACACCTACAGCCAGTATACTTATCAGTGTAACGGAAGCTTTGTGCATGGGCAGGATAAAATCAATTGTTATCATGGAACGGTTCACGGATATGAGGATTTTACGAAGTCTTTTGCCAAGTCCTGTAATTCCTCCTTTGCCAATATCGGTGTAAACTTAAACCGGGCAAGCTTTGGAAATACGCTGGATTCCCTGTTGTTTAACGAAGCGTTGCCGGTAAGCTTTGCTTACAATCAAAGTAAGCTGGTGGTAAATGAGAATACATCGGATTCTGATGTGATGCAGGCATCCATCGGACAGGGTACAACCCAGATGACTCCTTTACATCTGAATATGATTACGGCAGCAATCGCCAATGATGGAATGTTGATGAAGCCTTACGTGGTGGACCATGTGGAGAATAATGAGAGAAATATTGTCAAACAGTTTAGCCAGGATACCTATAAGCGGCTGATGTCTGAAAAAGAAGCGGAAGCGTTGACACAACTAATGGAAGCGGTCGTGGAGAGCGGTACGGGAACTAAATTATCCGGGCTGTCCTATACGGCGGCAGGCAAGACCGGTTCTGCAGAGTATAACAGTGTAAAAACAGATTCCCATGCGTGGTTTACGGGATTTGCACCGGTAGAAAGTCCGGAGGTGTGTGTTACCATTATTATTGAGGGAGCCGGCTCTGGAGGGGATTATGCGGTGCCGATTGCAAAAAGAATATTTAATGCATACTTCGGGGTATGATAGGAGGAGCAAATGATAGAAGCAGTTAGCTGTGGCGGTGTCGTAATCTTTCGGGGAAAGATTCTGGTACTGTACAAACATTTTCATAATCGATACGAAGGATGGGTGCTTCCCAAAGGAACGGTAGAAGAAGGCGAAGCCTACCCGGAAACGGCACTTCGGGAAGTTTTAGAAGAGTCTGGTGCTCATGCGGAAATTATGAAATACATTGGGAAGAGTGAATATATGTTTAATGTGCCGGAGGATACGGTGTCAAAGGAAGTACACTGGTATCTGATGATGGCAGACAGTTATTACAGCAAACCACAGCGGGAAGAATATTTTACAGATTCCGGTTTCTATAAATATCATGAAGCGTACCATCTGTTGAAATTTAATAATGAAAAAGCTATTCTGGAGAAAGCCTATAATGAATATCTGGAAATGAAGCGCAATCAAAAATGGAATAAGCTGTAAGACTTATTCCATTTACTTGTTAACAGCCTGAATTTTCTTAATAAGTGGTCCGGCTTTTGTGTGAATTCTGGAAACTTAATAGATAGATACGATTTCCAGTTCTGGATTTGCAGTTAAATCAATCAGGTCATCGCCAGATTTTAACAAAGGTCTGGAAAGATGTTCGTGATTGATCAATATGATTTCCGCTTCGGTATCGTTAGAAAGACGGACGGTAAACCCAAGCTGCGTGGAAGCAATATGGGAAAGGATGGGCTTTAGGATGGCAGCATCGTATTTAATATAGCCATCTTTCTCAAAATTGGCAATAACCTGAAAAGGATTCAGGGATTGTCGGTAGGTTCTGGCAGAAGTCATAGCCTCATAGGCGTCAATAATAGCGATGTATTTGGCAAACACATCAATCTGATTGGTACGTAGCCTGGAAGGATAACCAGAACCATCACAACGCTCATGGTGCATCAAGGCTGCTTTCACAACATGCTCGTTGAGATTTTGATTTTTTAGGATATCAAAGCCAAGCATGGTATGAGTTTTTAATTTGGTAAATTCCAAATCGGTTAACTTGCCGGGTTTCCAGAGAAGCGCTTTGGGAAGCTTTAACTTGCCGATGTCATAAAAGAAACCGCACTGGATTAAGAGAAAAATGTCCTCCTTGGAAAGCCCGAGCCAGGTGCCGAATACACCGGCAATCAAGGCAGAGTTTAGACAGTGGGCATGGGTCATATCATCTTCGCTGGGCAACATATTGTAAAGAAAATCAAGTAATTGTTCGCCGTTCTTGGCACAGGAAGAGAGCTTGACATAAAGATCCATCAGGCGGCTCATGCGAATCGGAGTACCTTGTTCTACAAGGTCGTTCATCAGTTTCCGGAAAATTGGAAGACAATCATTGTAAGTAAATTCAAAATATTTAAAAGCGGTACTCAGACGCACCTTTTCAAAATGCGTGGTTGCATAGTCGATTTCTTCCTTGATAGATACACACATTATGGAATGTCTTGCCAGTCTTGCAATCACTTTGGTATCTACAATGGTATCCTTTGGATAAATTAAATCGTTCTGATAACTAAGGACATCTTCGGCGAGTACCATTCCGTCTTGTAAAGCCATTCGAGCAACTGTTTTCAAAATTAAATCCCCCATTTAGAAAATTATCTAATAATAGTATAAATAATCTGACAAATAAGTCAATCAATAAATGTGTTACTCTGTCTGAAAATGTGATAAAATAAAAATGTATGAAGAAAAAGTAATTTGACGGAACATAAAAGCAATGAGTACAAAGTCAGACGGACGCGATATGAAATTTTATAAAAATCTGTATATTGGGAATACTATAACAAACCCAGAGCGGATAAAGCGAAAACTAAAACTGCATAAGAAAATCCTTCCTCCGGTATATATCATTGCCTGTGCAAAGGAGAACAAGCAGTTAGAAATCTATAGCAGCCTGCTCCTGGAACAATGGTATTATAAAGAAAATCCACCCTATGTCATCGGAATTGCTGGGAGTGAGGAAGAAGCGTTTGAAATAATCAGACAGATTGCGGAAGAGGCAATACAGATAACGGGAAAGCCGGATTTAGTTGCCTATCTGTTCTGACAGTGGTATTTGTTCAAAGAAAGCAAATACTTTTGCTGGTAAAAAGACGTAACAAGTTGCCCGGAAATGAGGATAGTATGCTACATATTATACTGCTTATATTAAAAATCATTGGAATTATCATAGCGATTCTCCTGGGTGTTGTGTTGCTGGGACTGACAGCTGTTTTGTTTGTGCCAGTCTTCTATCAGGCAGAGGTAAGCCGGAGAGAAGGGGACATGCCGATACTCGTAAAGGTAAAGACAACCTTTCTGTTACATCTTCTCAATGTAAGGGTACACTATCCGGCAGAACCCAAACCGATTGTACGGGTACGGATTGCATGTTTTACCATTTTCCAGTATCCGGGAAAGAAAAAGAAGAACACAGCGACCCGGAATACCATAGGCAAGAAGAAAGAAAAGGAAAAGAAAGCAGAAAGAAAGAAAGCTTTTTCGGAAGAACAATCAGCGGAAAAAAACAAAGAGATAAAATCCTTGGTAAAGCCGGAGAGCGTTGGGAAGCAGACACCAATAGAAACAGTCAAAAATGCAACGGAATCGTTAAAAACAGAAACAACAGCACAGGCAGAAGGCGCAATCCAGCCAGATGCCGCGGCACCACAGAAAAAACAGAGTCGTGTGAAACAAATCTGGCAGATTTGGAAAGGACTGTTTCAGAAGCTGAAAAAAGCATTTGAAAATATACAGTACACAATTACCAAGGTCTGTGATAAAATAAAAAACATATCAGATAATATACAATATTATCACGAAGTGATTGCAACGGATACATTTCAACAGTCCTATGCGGCTTGCAAAGAACAGGTAGGATATCTGTTTCGCAAAATTAAACCGGATACTTTCCGGGCGGAATTGATTATTGGAACGGATGACCCTGCAACTACCGCGCAGATTTTGGCGGTGCATGGAATGTTGTATCCGCTTTTGGGTAACTGTATTGCCCTTCAAGGAGACTTTGAACAGCAGCGGATAGAAGGACAGGTCTTGCTGAAAGGGAAAATAAGAGTATTTACCTTTTTAAGAGTATTTATCAAGATTTATTTTAATAAGGAAATTAAGAAGTTAATCAGATTGTTGAAAAAGGAGGCTGCATAAATGGCAGAAAATAATTTTACCGGAGTGATTGATTCTCTGATGAAAGGCATGAATGCTGTTCTGGGAACCAAAACAGTTGTAGGGGAAGCAACCCAGGTGGGAGATACCATTATTCTTCCTCTTGTTGATGTGAGCTTTGGGGTAGGCGCCGGAGCCAGTGCTGCAGAAAAGAAAAATGGTGGAGGCGGTGGCTTCTCTGCCAAAATGACACCCAGTGCAGTGCTTGTCATTAAGAATGGAAGCACTAAACTGGTAAATATTAAGAATCAGGATACCGTTACAAAAGTACTGGATATGATTCCTGATATCGTGGATAAGTTTACAGCACCAAAAGAAGATATGATGGAAGATGATGCAGCTGTTGACATTGCATTTCCGGAAGAAAATGCATAAGGGACAGGAACGGGTTCTGAAATCTATCATATAATTTACCAAAGAGCATAAATGAGGATATCGTATGAAAAAGATGATTGGATTTGTTGCAGTCTGTGTCGCAAGCGGTATGCTGTTTATGCTTTTTTTGACAAACCGGTTTATTGGTCTGGTGTTGATTGTTTTGCTGCTGTTAATTGGTTATAATTTTTTTTACTGTGACTAGACTTGCAGGGAATGAAAATACCAGTATAAAATGGGGAAAGATATGGACGATTTTAAAGAAAAGCTGTCAGATAGTTCGGAAGAAGAATTGCAGGAATTAAAATCCTGGTTGTTTCGGGAGAATATCCGTGTAGCAATGGCACAGAAGGAACTGGAACAGAATCAGAAGCAGTTTGAAGAAGAAAAAATGCAGTTTCAGGAAGAAATGAAGCTATTAAGCCGTAGGATAACTAGTGACAGACAAAGACTACGGGAGGACGAGCAGTTCTTTTCCAAGAAGCTGGAAATATTACAAAATGGTTTTGCTCAGCTTGACATTGACCGAAGAAGGCTGGAAAAGGAACGGATGAAGTTTGAAACCCAGAGGGAATTCTATCGGGATGCTGTTTCCTACGAACGGGAGACAATGGAGGTTTCGGCTTTCTTTAAAGGAGTACGAAATCCGTTGGCATTAAAGAAAAGATATAAGGATTTGATTAAAATATTCCATCCGGATAATCTGGCGGGGGACAAGGATATAATCCAACAGATAAATAGTGAGTACGAAACTCTGAAGGGAGAGTATGATAATTTCAAGCAGGCATAAAAGGCAATAAAAAAGACCAGTCCTTACGGATTGGTCTTTCACTTATAAAAGCTTAAGCTCTTTCCACTTTGCCAGATCTTAAACAACGTGTGCAGACATGTAATTTCTTGCTGTTTCCATTCACTTTGCACATAACGTTCTGAACATTAGAATTCCAAATTCTATTAGATCTTCTATGAGAATGGCTTACGTTATTTCCGAAATGAGCGCCTTTACCACAAATATCACATTTAGCCATCTTTGCACCTCCTAACGATACAAGCGATTGTATTTTCTGCTTACGCAACAGTAGTATAATAGCAGAAACAAAAAAAGATTGCAAGTATAAATTACATATTTTGGGTGTATTTTTTATAATATTGGTAAATATAGTATATTTTATGTTTCTTTTTTTATAAAAAGCGGTTATAATATATTACATCTGAATAAAAATGGGACTGTTGTGGCAGTGGATATGTTTTTATGGATTGAATAGAGATTAAGATATAAGGAGGTAAATTATGAAGGTTTCTTCAATGGATACGCACATGGGAAATATATCGATTGACCAGGAAGTGATTGCACAGTTTGCAGGTACTGTAGCAACAGAGTGTTTTGGTGTGGTTGGTATGGCTGCCATGAGTGTGAAGGATGGTATTGTTAAATTATTAAAAATGGACAGTATGACCAGGGGTATCCAGGTACTGCTGAATAATAACAAACTTACGTTGAATTTTCATATTATAGTATCTTATGGTGTGAGCATTCTGGCTGTTTCGGACAACCTGATTGACAGTGTAAAATATAAAGTGGAAGAATTTACCGGAATAGAAGTAGAAAAAATCAACATCTTTGTTGAAGGTGTTAAAGTGATTGACTAAGGGAGGATTTTGAAGTGGCTTCAAATACAATTGATGCTAAGATGATGGCGAAAATGTTCTTGGCAGGAGCAAAGAATCTTGAAAATAAGAAAGAATGGATTAATGAACTGAATGTATTCCCGGTACCGGATGGTGATACGGGTACGAATATGACACTGACTATCATGTCGGCTGCCAGAGAAGTATCCAACCTGCGTGATATGGGAGACATTGACATGGTGTCTTTATGTAAGGCAATTTCTTCCGGTTCTCTTCGTGGAGCAAGAGGAAATTCGGGGGTAATCCTTTCCCAGTTATTCAGAGGTTTTACAAAGGGTGTAAAAGAATGTGATGAAATTACGATACCGATTCTGGCGTCCGCCTTCGAAAGGGCTGTAGAAACTGCATACAAGGCAGTTATGAAACCAAAGGAAGGAACTATCCTTACGGTAGCCAAGGGCGGAGCAACCAAGGCAAGAGAACTGGCAGATGCCGGTGTGGAAGATTTATCAGAGTTTTTAAGTCAGATTATTGCCTATGCCGATGAAGTTTTAGAACAGACACCAGAGATGTTACCTGTTTTAAAACAGGCAGGCGTTGTGGATTCCGGCGGACAGGGTCTGATGCAGGTATTAAAGGGCGCCTATGATGCTTTCCTTGGCAAGGAGATTGATTTAAGCATTACCAGTGAAAACAAAACTGCTTTTTCCGGCCAGGTGGCAGGTAATCTGGAAGCACAGGCAAATGCAGAGATTAAATTCGGTTATTGCACGGAGTTTATTATTATGTTAAACAAAGTGTTTAATATTAAGGCTGAGATGGATTTCAAGGCTTATTTAGAGTCTATCGGTGATTCTATTGTAGTTGTTGCCGATGAAGATGTGGTCAAGGTGCATGTACATACCAATGACCCGGGACTGGCTATCCAGCGTGCTTTAAAATATGGTGCTCTTTCTAATATGAAGATTGATAATATGCGCCTGGAACATGAAGAGAAGCTTTTTAAGATGTCCCAGAAAGAGGCAGAAGTGGAGAAAGAAGAGCCGATGCCGAAAAAAGAGGTAGGTTTTATTGCTGTATCGGTAGGAGATGGCATTAATGAAATCTTTAAAGGACTTGGCGTTGATTATATTATTGAAGGTGGACAGACTATGAATCCAAGTACCGAGGATATGCTGAACGCCATCGATAAGGTAAATGCAGATACTATTTACATTTTACCGAATAATAAGAATATTATTCTTGCAGCAAATCAGGCTCAGATGCTTGTAAAGGATAAGAACATTGTTGTAATTCCAACTAAGACCGTACCACAGGGTATTACAGCAGTTATCAACTATGTACCGGATTTGTCAGTAGAAGAGAATACTGCTAATATGACAAACGAGATTGCCAATGTGGCTACCGGACAGGTTACTTATGCCGTAAGAGATACGAACATTGATGGCAAAGACATTAAACAGGGCGACTTCATGGGAATTGGTGATTCTGGTATTTTATCTGTCGGAACCGCTATTGCAGATGTAACCCTGAGCATGATTGATGAAATGATGAGTGATGAATTAGAGTTAATCAGTATTTATCATGGTGCTGAGGTTTCTGAGGAAGATGCCGAGAGTCTGCGGGCACAGGTAGAAGCCAAGTATCCGGACTGTGATATTGAATTACAGTATGGCGGACAGCCAATTTACTATTATATTGTATCTGCGGAATAAGAATAAAAGATAAAATGTTGTTTTCCCCCGATAATTTAATTGTCGGGGGTTTCTTCTCGTGTGATATGATGGAATTAAGAAGGATTGCCTCGTATGAACATAACAGCGTTGAAAGGAATCGGTGAGAAAACTGCCCGGTTATTTGCAAAACTGAATATTATGACCACAGAGGAACTGGTGCAGTATTATCCAAGGGATTATGAACAGTTTAAGGAACCGATACTTTTGCGGGAGGCAGAACAGGAAGAACTGGTGTCTGTTCCTGGTGTGGTACAGGGAAATATAGCAACCCGCCATGTGCGGAATCTGAGTATTACCACATTTTCAGCAGATTGTGATGGGGAGAAGCTGTCTTTGACCTATTTTAATATGCCCTATCTGAAAAATACGATAAAATTGGGACAACGATATATTTTCCGGGGATATCTGCAAAAAAAAGGAAACCATTATGGCATGGAACAGGCGCAATTATATAAGCCAGAAGAATATGCCGGACTGATTGACTATATGCAGCCTTGTTATTCTACAACCCGGGGACTGAGTAATAAAACCATTACCAAGGCAGTGAAACAGGCGATTGCCATGGTAGACCTGTCGGAGGATTTCCTGCCGGAAGAGATTGTGACAAAGTATCAGTTCTGCGCAAGGGAAGAAGCTGTCAGGCAGATGCATTTTCCGACGAAACGGGAGGAACTGGTAAAAGCAAGAGAAAGGCTGGTGTTTGACGAGTTCTTTCTTTTTATTATGATGCTGAGGCGTATGCGGGAAGATGCTGCGGAGACAAAGAGCCAGTTTCCCATGATTCCGGTTGCCCAGACAGAACGGCTGCTGGAGGCTTTGCCATATCGTCTGACTAAAGCGCAGCAGAAAGTGTGGCAGGAAATTGAGAATGATTTGACATCGGAACAGGTTATGAACCGGCTGATTCAGGGGGATGTTGGTTCCGGTAAGACGATTCTTGCTTTCCTTTCACTGATAATGTGTGTCGGGAATGGTTATCAGGGGGCGATGATGGCACCCACCGAAGTGCTGGCAAAGCAGCATTATGATGCCTTGCTGTCCTTGCGGGAAACATACCATCTGCCGATACATCCGGTTCTGCTGACCGGCTCTACACCGGCGAAGGACCGAAGAGAGATTTATGAACAGATAGCAGATGGGGAGGCAGATATTGTGCTGGGAACCCATGCCCTGATTCAGGACAAAGTAGTCTATCATAATCTGGCTTTAGTTATTACGGATGAGCAGCATCGTTTTGGAGTCAGACAACGAGAGAGTCTGGCACAGAAGGGAAAGGATGTCCATGTACTGGTTATGAGTGCAACACCGATTCCGAGGACATTAGCGATTATTCTCTATGGTGATTTACATATTTCAATACTGGACGAACTGCCTGCGAACCGTCTGCCAATTAAGAACTGTGTGGTAAATACATCTTATCGGGAAAAGGCTTACCGGTTTATTGAAAAAGAGGTTGCAGAGGGCAGACAGGCTTATGTTATCTGTCCTATGGTAGAAGAGGGCGAAATGGAAGAACTGGAGGATGTGGGGACTTATACAAAGAAACTCAAAGAAGCACTGCCGCCAACTGTCCAGGTCGCTTCCCTGCATGGAAAGATGAAGCCGGCAGAGAAGAACCGGATTATGGAAGCCTTTGCACAGAAGCAGATAGACGTACTGGTATCCACTACGGTAATAGAGGTCGGTATCAATGTTCCCAATGCTACCGTTATGATGGTGGAAAATGCAGAGCGGTTTGGCTTAGCACAGCTTCACCAGCTGCGGGGGCGGGTAGGACGAGGTGATAAACAGTCCTACTGTATTTTTATCAGTAAGTCAGAGAAGCCGGAAACCATGCAGCGTCTAAAGATACTGAATGAGTCCAATGATGGTTTCTATATAGCCAGTCAGGATTTGCAGCTAAGAGGCCCCGGGGATTTGTTTGGTATCAGACAAAGCGGTAACTTACGGTTTCAATTGGGCGACATTTACCAGGATGCGGCAATTTTACAAAAAGCCAGTGATGAAGTGGATAATATCCTGGAGAAAGATGCGGAACTTGTAGATAATAAGTATGCTGGGATACGCATTTTTTTGGAACAAACGAGGCGAAATGAGGTTGACTTTACCACTATCTGAAAGTAAGATGGTAAAGTAGTGCAAAGTTTATGATTGAGACGGAGAATGAAGTTTATGAGAGGTAACATTGCAGTTGTAACAGACAGCAACAGCGGAATCACACAGGCAGAAGCAAAGAAACTTGGCATCTATGTACTGCCAATGCCCTTTATGATTAACGAAGAGACGTTTTATGAGGATATTACCCTTACGCAGGAAGAGTTTTATAACAGACTGTCAGAGGGTGCCAGTGTGATTACCAGTCAGCCTACCCCCGATTCTATTATGGGGCTGTGGGATGATTTGCTGAAAGAGTATGAGGAGATTGTTCATATACCTATGTCCAGTGGATTGAGTGGTTCCTGCCAGAGTGCTATCATGCTTTCCAAAGAATACGATAACAGAGTACAGGTAGTAAACAATCAGCGTATTTCGGTTACCCAAAGACAGGCAACGTTGGATGCACTGACCTTGATGGAACGGGGGATGAACGCAGAACAAATAAAGAATTTCCTGGAGGCAGATAAATTTAATTCCAGCATCTATATTATGTTAGATACGTTGTATTATCTGAAAAAAGGTGGCAGAATTACACCTGCGGCGGCAGCACTGGGCACAATTCTGAAACTGAAACCGGTACTACAGATACAAGGGGAGAAGCTGGATGCATTTGCCAAGGCACGGACAGTATCCCAGGGAAAATCGATTATGATAAATGCTATTAAGAATGACATGGAAAATCGTTTTGGTGGTGTGAATAAGGAGACTATCTGGTTGCAGATTGCATATACGTATGATAAGGAAGCGGCTCTTAAGTATAAAGAAGAGGTACAGGAAATCTTCCCGGGATTTGATATTCACATGGATCCCTTATCTTTAAGTGTGGCATGTCATATCGGACCGGGAGCACTGGCACTGGCATGCTCTAAGAAAATTTAGTTTGGTAAGGTATCATAAAGTGTGAGAGAGTTTCTTTCACACTTTATGTTTGTATAGATAAGACTCTGTTCGATAAAAAGAATCAAATATAGAATAAGATTGCGTCAGGATACGGAGGAAAATATGGTAAAATATAATGCAGTAACGGACGAAACGGAAGTTGCCGTTCAGAAGGAGTATATGAAGAAGGCAGCCGGTTATGTAGAAAAACTGGCAGAGAAAATCGGACATCAGCCACTGTGCTGTGTTACCACCTTTGGCTGTCAGATGAATGCCAGGGATTCGGAGAAGCTGTCCGGTATTTTAAAAGAAATCGGCTACACTATCACAGAGTCAGAGGAAGAGGCTGATTTTGTGATTTATAATACCTGTACGGTCAGGGACAATGCTAACCAGAGAGTATACGGAAGACTGGGTTTCTTAAACAGCATGAAGAAGAAAAAGCCCCATCTTAGAATTGCACTTTGCGGTTGTATGATGCAGGAGCAGACGGTTATCGATAAAATTAAGAAAAGTTACCGGTTTGTGGATTTGATTTTTGGAACCCATAATATTTTTAAATTTGCCCAGCTTCTGGTTACCATGTTCGAGAATAATGAGATGATAATTGATATCTGGGAGAAAACAGACCAGATTGTGGAAGAACTGCCGGTAAACAGAAAATACTTTTACAAGTCCGGCATCAATATTATGTTTGGCTGCAATAACTTCTGCAGTTACTGTATTGTACCTTATGTACGTGGACGAGAGCGAAGCAGAGACCCGAAAGAGATTATCCGCGAGATTGAACATTTGGTAGCAGACGGCGTGGTAGAAATCATGTTGTTGGGACAAAATGTAAATTCTTACGGAAAGACACTGGAGGAGCCGGTTACTTTTGCACAACTGTTACAGGAAGTAGAGAAGATAGAAGGATTAAAGCGTATCCGCTTTATGACCTCCCATCCAAAGGATTTGTCAGATGAGTTAATTGAAGTGATGAAGAATTCCAAAAAGATATGCAGACATCTACATTTACCGGTACAGGCAGGTTCCAACCGGATTTTACAGGCGATGAACAGACGGTATACCAAGGAGCAGTATCTTGCACTGGTAGATAAAATTAAGGCGGCTATTCCTGATATTTCACTGACAACAGATTTAATTGTAGGATTTCCGGGAGAAACCCTGGAAGATGTGGAGGAGACCATCGAAGTGGTAAAACAGGTACAATATGATAATGCCTTTACTTTTATCTATTCCAAGAGAACCGGAACCCCGGCGGCAGCTATGGAAAATCAGGTACCGGAAGCAGTCATCAAGGAAGGTTTTGACAAACTGCTTCAGGTAGTACAGGAAACCGCCAGGGAACGGGCGGCACGGTTCCAGGGAGAAGTCATGGAGGCATTGGTAGAAGAAGTCAATGAACATGACAGCAGCCTGATGACGGGAAGACTTTCCAATAATATGTTAGTGCATTTTCCGGCAACGGAGGAACTGATTGGAAAACTGGTTATGGTTTCCTTAGATGAGTGTCATGGATTTTATTATACCGGGCACATGGTAGAGGCATAGGAGAATCATAGAGAAAATATACCTTGTGAAGAGAATACAAAGGGATGAATTTAAAGAAAGATGGTTATATAAATGGCAGAACTGACACCAATGATGCAGCAATACATGGAAACCAAGAAAGAATACAAGGACTGTATTCTGTTCTATCGGTTAGGAGATTTTTATGAAATGTTTTTCGAGGATGCGCTGACAGCATCGAAGGAACTGGAGATTACCCTGACCGGGAAAAGCTGTGGATTGGAGGAACGGGCACCTATGTGCGGGATTCCTTATCATGCCGTGGATGTTTACCTGAATAAACTGGTATCCAAGGGTTACAAGGTAGCCATCTGTGAACAGGTAGAAGATCCCAAACTTGCGAAGGGAATCGTGAAGCGGGAGGTTATCCGCATTGTTACACCAGGAACAAATCTGAATATTCAGGCACTGGAGGATGCAAAGAATAATTATCTATTCTGTATTGCTTATTTTCCAGGCAGAATCGGCATTTCTGTAGCGGACGTTACTACCGGGGACTATTATCTGACTGAGGTGGAGAATATTCGGAAATTGCAGGATGAGATTAATAAATATGCACCCTCCGAAATTATTAGCAACGAACCATTTTTTGTCAGCGGTTACGATATTGAAGACATGAAGAACCGGTTGGGAATTACAGTGTATTCCCTGAATGCCCATTATTTCGATGAAGATACCTGTCGAAAGTGCCTGATGAAGCATTTCCATGTGAATACCTTAAGTGGTATTGGTATTGAGGATTTCCAGGTGGGACTGATTGCAGCAGGAGCCCTGTTACAGTATTTGTACGAGACACAGAAGACTTCTCTGGCACATTTTACCCATCTGTATCCGTATCTGACCAGTAAATATATGTTATTGGACAGTTCCACGAGAAGAAATCTGGAACTGATAGAAACCCTTAGGGAAAAACAAAAAAAAGGCTCTCTGTTAGGAGTGCTTGACCGGACTAAAACTGCTATGGGAGGAAGACTTCTCCGGAAATATATCGAACAGCCTTTGATTGACAAAGAAAAGATAGAGCAGCGGTTAGACGCGGTAGAAATGCTCTGCCAGAAGAGCGTAGACCGGGATGAATTGCGGGAATATCTGAATACAATCTATGATTTGGAACGTCTGTTGGGAAAGGTCAGCTATAAAACAGCCAACCCAAGGGATTTGATTGCGTTCCGCAATTCCTTATCGATGCTGCCGTCCATCAGGGCGGTACTGGAAGATTTGGATACTACACTTTTAGCAGATATCCGTGCACGAATGGATACACTGGATGATATTTTTCATCTGATAGATGATGCCATTGTGGAAGAACCGCCATTGGCGATTAAAGAAGGGGGCATTATCAAGGAAGGGTTCAACAGTACCATTGATTCCCTCCGCAGTGCGAAGACAGAGGGGAAAAACTGGTTGGCCTCTTTAGAAGAAGAAGACAGGGAACGAACCGGTATCAAGAATCTGCGAATCAAGTACAATAAAGTGTTTGGTTACTATTTTGAGGTAACCAATTCCTATAAAAATTTGGTGCCGGAGGATTATATCCGGAAACAGACGTTAGCCAATGCGGAACGATATACCACACCACGGTTAAAGGAACTGGAAGATTCTATTCTCAATGCAGAGGATAAACTTTATACCCTGGAATATGATTTGTTTTGTGAAATCCGGGATGCTATCGCCGCCGAGATTGAGCGAATCCAGAAGACAGCACATGCCGTGGCGAGACTGGATGTATTTGCGTCCCTTTCCTATGTGGCAGAACGAAACCAGTATGTCAGACCTGCCTTAAATGAAAAGGGCGTCATTGACATCAAGGATGGACGGCATCCGGTAGTAGAACAGGTGATTCAGAACGATATGTTTATTGCCAATGACACCTATCTGGATAATCAGAAGCATTGTATTGCAGTAATCACAGGACCGAATATGGCAGGAAAATCCACCTATATGCGGCAGGCGGCGTTAATCGTACTGATGGCACAGATTGGTTCCTTTGTACCGGCGAAAAAGGCAAATATCGGTATCGTAGATCGTATCTTTACCCGCGTGGGGGCTTCCGATGACCTGGCAAGCGGACAGTCGACCTTTATGGTGGAAATGAACGAGGTAGCGAACATTCTTAGAAATGCTACGGCAAACAGCCTGCTGGTACTGGATGAGATAGGTCGTGGGACATCTACTTTTGATGGGTTGAGCATTGCCTGGGCAGTGATAGAACATATCAGCAACCGGAAGCTTTTGGGAGCCAAAACCTTATTTGCCACCCATTACCATGAACTGACAGAACTGGAAGGCAAAATGGATAATGTGAATAACTATTGCATTGCTGTAAAGGAAAAAGGCGATGATATTGTATTCCTTCGTAAGATTGTAAAGGGTGGCGCGGACAAGAGTTATGGTATCCAGGTAGCCAGACTGGCAGGTGTACCGGATATGGTCATCGACAGAGCCAAGGAAATTGTAAACCAGCTCAGCGATAATGATATTACCGAAAAGGTACAAAGCATCGAAATTAACGTTAAGAATGAGAAACATAAACCGGTCAGATATGATGAGGTGGATTTGGAGCAGATATCCTTATTTGATACGGTAAAGGATGAAGATGTATTACAGGAACTGCAGGAGATAGATGTGAGCAATCTGACTCCGGTGGATGCGTTAAATACGCTGTACCGGTTGCAGAATAAACTGAAGAATCGTTGGAAGTAACGGAAAAGAAAGGTAAAACATGGCAAAAATCAATGTACTGGACCATCAGACAATCGATAAGATAGCCGCAGGGGAAGTAGTAGAACGACCTGCCAGTGTGGTAAAGGAATTAGTGGAAAATGCCATTGATTCCGGAGCGACCGCTGTTACTGTGGAGATAAAGGAGGGTGGCATTGCCTTTATCAGGGTAACGGATAATGGAAGTGGTATCGAAAAGTCCCAGGTACCGAATGCATTTTTGCGGCATGCTACCAGTAAAATTACTTCAGCAGAAGATTTGACTGAGCTAGTCAGTCTTGGATTCAGAGGAGAAGCACTTGCCAGTATCGCGGCGGTGTCGATGGTAGAACTGATAACAAAAGTACAGACTGATTTAACCGGATTAAGATATGTAATTGAGGGTGGCATCGAAAAGGAGAGGGAAGACATCGGTGCGCCGGATGGGACAACCATTATGGTGCGGAATCTGTTTTATAACACACCACCCCGTAAGAAATTCTTAAAACAGCCCCAGACAGAGGGCTCTTATGTGTCTGATTTGATGGAACATTTAGCTATGTCTAATCCGGGCATCTCCTTTAAATTTGTGGTAAACGGACAGAACCGGTTTTATACTACCGGCAACCATAACTTACAGGAAATCATCTACCGGATATATGGAAAGGAAATCGCAGGAGAACTGTTTCCGTTGGAATGGAGCCAGCCGGGAATGACCATAACCGGCTTTTTAGGAAAACCGGTTATTAATCGTGCAAACCGGAATTATGAGATGTTTTATATCAATGGCAGATACATTAAGAGTTCGCTTATCAGCAAAGCCATTGAAGAGGGGTATCGGGAATATCTGATGCAGCATAAGTTCCCATTTTGCGTGTTACATTTTCAGATAGATACAGAACGCATTGATGTGAATGTACATCCTACGAAGATGGAGGTACGGATTGCTGACGGACCGGTATTCTATGAAACGGTAAAAGAAACCATTCACAGGGTGTTGCGTGAACAGGAAATGATTCCGATGGTGTCACTGACCGAGGAACCGAAGGAAAAACAGGCAGTAAAAGCAGCGGTACCGGAACCCTTTGAAAGCAGAAGGATTGCCGCTGCCACAGCCATGCCAGAACGGACGGCGGCATCGGCAGCCATCCAACAGATTTACGAAAAGAGCAGACCGCAGGAGATGGTAGCTGCCCAGCCGAAGGCAGCTTATGCGACAACGACATTAGCTGGCAGCCAGATATTTGACCGGGAAACAGAAATGGTACAGACGGAGACAGTGGCACAACCGGAGATGGCGGCAAAACCGGAGCAGCTGGAGCTGTTTGATGATAGATTATTGTCAGCCAAGGCGCGGGAACATTATGAAATACTGGGACAGCTTTTTGAAACCTACTGGCTGATTTCCTATCAGGACAAGCTTCTTATCATAGACCAGCATGCAGCCCATGAGAAGGTAAAATTCGAGCGGTTTATGAAACGGTTCCGGGAACACAGCATCGTATCCCAGACAATGAATCCGCCGATGATAGTAACGTTAAATGGAAAAGAAAAGGAATGTTATGAACAGCATCGGGAGGATTTTGAAGCCCTGGGCTTTGTGATAGAAGAATTCGGCGGAAATGATTACGCTATCCGTGGAGTGCCGTTAGATTTGTATGGCTATGAAGAAAGTGAATTTTTCTATGAAATATTAGATGAACTGGGCGCGGAGTCCGTGACCGGAACGCCGGAGGGAATCCGTATCCGGATTGCCACGATGGCATGCAAGGCTGCTGTAAAGGGAAATATGCGGTTAAGTCTGGAGGAAGCTCAGAGGCTGATAGATGAATTGCTGACTCTGGATAACCCCTATAATTGTCCTCATGGAAGACCGACGATTATCTCCATGAGCAAATATGAGATAGAGAAGAAATTTAAGAGGATAGTAACCTAAATGAGTGAAAGTAAGAAACCTTTAGTGATTCTGACCGGTCCGACTGCGGTGGGAAAGACCGCTTTGTCCATTGCATTGGCAAAGGAAATAAACGGAGAAATTATTTCGGCAGATTCCATGCAGGTGTATCGCGGGATGGATATTGGTTCAGCAAAGATTATACCGGAAGAAATGGAGCAGGTGCCACATCATCTGATTGATGTATTAAATCCTACGGAAGAATTTAATGTGGTGCTTTTTCAACAGATGGCAAAGGAAGCTATGAGGGATATTTACAGCCGGGGAAAGATCCCCATTCTGGTAGGTGGAACGGGCTTCTATATCCAGGCAGTTCTTTATGATATCGATTTTACGGAGAATGCGGAAGACAACAGCTTCCGGCTGTCTATGGAAGACTATGCAAAGGAGCATGGAAACCGGGCATTGTTTGAGAAACTGCGTGCGGTGGACCCGAAATCCTGTGAAATTATCCATGAAAATAATATAAAAAGGGTCATACGGGCATTGGAATTTTATGAGAAAACCGGACAGCCTATCTCGGAGCATAATGAACAGCAGCATGAAAAAGAATCCCCTTATGCGTTTGCCTATTTTGTGTTAAACGATGAGAGAGAAATACTCTATCAGCGGATTGACAAGCGGGTGGACAGTATGTTGGAACAGGGGTTGGTGGCAGAGGTGGAACGTCTGGCGAAAGAGGGATGTACCAGAACAATGGTATCCATGCAGGGGCTTGGGTATAAGGAAATTCTGGACTATCTGACAGGTAACAGTACTCTGGAAGAAGCAGTATACCTGATTAAAAAGGATACCAGACATTTTGCCAAAAGGCAGATTACCTGGTTTCGAAGAGAAAAGCACGTTGACTGGATTAATAAACCAGAATTTGACTATGACAGTCAACGAATTTTGCAGTATATGAAAGATATTTTGAGACAAAGAAATGTTATATAATCCGTAAAGCAGATTTGCCGGAATACATTGGCTGAACTTGGATGTTTCAGAGCGAGAAGCGATTCAGATATCAGAAGACAAAATAAGAAGAAAAAGATAGAACGAAATAGAAAAGGATACAAAACATGATAGGATTAGAAAAACAATATGAACAGTTCGGAATCTCTGAGAAAGTCTTTTCCTTTGGAGAAGAAATTTTAGAGGCTTTAGCAGGTCGTTTCCGGGAAATTGATGAGGTGGCAGAATACAATCAGTTAAAAGTGATTCGCGCCATGCAGGAATGTAACGTCAGTGAAGCCTGCCTGTTGGGAACAACAGGATATGGATATAATGATTTGGGCAGAGATACTCTGGAACGGGTCTACGCCCATATTTTTCATACCGAAGATGCCCTGGTGCGGCCGCAGATTACCTGTGGCACCCATGCACTGGCTCTGGCACTGATGAGTAATCTGCGTCCAGGGGATGAAATGTTATCTCCGGTTGGGAAACCTTATGATACCCTGGAAGAGGTTATTGGTATCCGACCATCCAAGGGTTCTTTGAAAGAATATGGAATTTCTTACAGACAGGTCGATTTACAGCCGGACGGAAGCTTTGATTATGAGAACATTAGAAAGGCGATTGGAAAGAAAACAAAACTGGTAACTATCCAGCGTTCCAAAGGATACCAGACAAGACCTACTTTGTCTGTCCAGAGAATCGGAGAGCTGATTGTTTTTATAAAGGAAATAAAGCCGGATATTATCTGTATGGTAGATAACTGTTATGGCGAGTTTGTAGAGACAATAGAGCCTGCCGATGTAGGAGCGGATATGATAGTTGGTTCTTTGATTAAGAATCCGGGTGGCGGACTGGCACCTATTGGCGGTTATATTGCCGGTAAGAAAGAATGTGTGGAGAATGCCGCTTATCGCCTTACCTCTCCTGGACTGGGGAAAGAAGTAGGTGCTTCTCTTGGTGTGCTGCCTTCCTTTTATCAAGGACTGTTTCTGGCACCAACGGTAACAGCCAGTGCCTTGAAGGGAGCTGTTTTTGCAGCTAATATTTATGAAAAAATTGGTTTTGCAGTCGTGCCGGATGGAACGGAGAGTCGGCACGATATTATACAGGCAGTTACCTTTGGAACACCGGAAGGCGTCATTGCTTTCTGCCAGGGAATCCAGGCTGCAGCTTCCGTAGACAGTTTCGTAACTCCGGAGCCGTGGGATATGCCGGGCTATGATTCCCAGGTTATTATGGCGGCAGGAGCGTTTGTGTCCGGTTCCTCGATTGAACTGAGTGCAGATGGTCCGATAGCCCCTCCTTATGCGGTTTATTTCCAGGGAGGATTAACCTTCCAGCATGCAAAACTTGGCATACTTAAGACCTTACAGAATCTAATGGATAAGGGCATTGTATCTGCGGATTTTCGTAAAAATTAAACAATATTTTTGACAAATCTGGTATACAGCCCCTAAGTGTTGTGTTAAAATTATCGTTGGGAAAGGAGAATGGTTATTTTATGCGTAAAAATAACTGGGCATGTTTTTTGCTTATTTTAGCAGGCATAGTGATTGGTGGATTTATTGGAAGCCTTTTTCCGAGTACATGGCTTAATTATGGACAGTCTTTTGGATTATCACAGCCGTTGGTTTTGGATTTAGGTATTCTGGCAATTACGTTTGGTCTGTCCATTAAAATTACCATTGCCAGTATTCTCGGAATTGTGGTAGCGATAGTGGTCTATCGTTTTATCTAGTATGACCTGTCCCATAGGCGTTGGAGAGAGCTGCTGTCGGGAAAGAGGTTGAATGAAAAAAGACAAGTATGAGAACAATGAATATAGGATGCAGAATCTTCCATATGAAAAATTTACTACCTATGGCAGTAAAGCATTGACAGATTCAGAACTTTTGTCCATTATTCTGCGTACCGGTACAGCGAAGACGGATGTGTGCCGTCTTGGAGAGAATGTCCTTGCACAGACCGCCAGATATGGGAATGGTCTGCTGGGGTTGTACCATATCCCGGTAGATGATTTGAGAAAGATACCGGGAATTGGGCAGGTGAAGGCGATTCAGCTGAAAGCTCTGGCAGAGCTTTGTACCAGAATGTCGCAGGCAAAAGCAAAAGGTGCATTATCTTTTCACGACCCATATTCTGTAGCAGATTACTATATGGAGCGACTGCGGCATGAGAATGTGGAATATATTTTCCTGCTGCTGCTTGACTCTGGATTGCACCTGATAGAGGAAAGAATATTATCCAAAGGAACAGTCAATGCATCTTTATTATCCCCTAGAGAGGTTTTTATCAATGCTTTTCAGGGCAAGGCCGCCAATATTATGCTTCTGCATAATCATCCGGGTGGAAATCCTACCCCAAGTGAGAATGATTTGCGGATTACGGAGCGGGTAAGGGAAGTAGGACAGATGGTTGATATTCCGCTGTTTGATCATATTATTATTGGGGATAACAGCTATTTTAGTTTTCAAGAGAGTCATTTAATGATGTAAGGTACATCATGGAATATAAAGAAAGGGGTATTATACCTTGGCTAATAATGCATTTGGAATTGATTTAGGAACCAGCAACATAAAGATATATAACCGTGCTGATGATGAAGTGTTTGTAGAAAAGAATATGATTGCCATTGAAAATAAGAAAATTTTGTTTGCCTATGGCGATTCTGCTTTTGAAATGTATGAGAAAGCACCCAGCAATATCAGTATTTCCTATCCGCTGAGCAATGGTGTTATTGCAGATATACAGAACATGGAAACACTCATA
The DNA here is from genome assembly GCA_934418125.1 of uncultured Lachnospiraceae bacterium. GTDB lineage: Bacteria > Bacillota > Clostridia > Lachnospirales > Lachnospiraceae > UBA3282. Next base: position 8,853 of record CAKRWT010000008.1, on the reverse strand, counting down.
AAATACTTTATGAATGATTTAATGAAGAATAACGTAAAACCTGCGGATTATTATATTGCTGTACCATGGGATGTAACGGAGGTAGAGAAACGTGCCTTTAAGGATTTAATCAAGGAATCCGGTGTAAAAGCCAGGAAAGTTATGGTAGTAGACAAAGCTGTGGCAGATGGTCTTGGACTGGGAATTGACGTTAAGAATTCCCAGGGTGTATTGGTTGTCAATGTAGGCTTTGATACGACAGAGATTTCCATTTTGTCGCTGGGTGGTATTGTATTGAGCAAGCTGATTAAGGTTGGCGGGCGTAAGTTTGATGATGCCATCAAGGCTGCAATCAGAAGAGAATATAGCCTGATTATCGGCGGCAAGACAGCAGAGAATGTAAAAACTTCCCTGTTGGAATTAGAAAAGGCAAAATGTGGTGCAGTTGTTTACGGAAGAGATATTGTAACAGGACTTCCGGTAGAAAGAGAGATTCCAACCACGTTAGTAGATGAGTGTCTGGTAGAACATTTTAATACCATTATTGATAATATTAAAGTCATTCTGGAGAGAACTCCGCCGGAACTTGCAGCGGATATTTACCGTCATGGAGTGTACCTGACTGGTGGCGCTTCCCAGGTCAGCAGATTAGCCCAGCTTATGAGCAAGGGCACCGGACTTAAGGTAAACGTATCGGAGAATCCGGTCAGCAGTGTAGCACTTGGACTTGCAAAGATTATCAAAGATGATAATTATAAATCAGTAGCTTATGCAATAGAAGGAATGAGTAAATGAGTCCAATCGTAAGAAAAAAAGGAGAAAAATTTACATTACCAAGTAAATATCTCCTTTTTATTTTAACAATCTTGTGCACTGGTATGGTGCTTCTTACTTTTAATACTTCCCTGTTCAGTGGACCTTTAAGTTTCATTGCAGGCTATACGGTTGTTCCTTTTGAAGAGGGAATCAGTACTGTCGGCGTATGGCTGTCGGAGAGGTCAGATGAACTGGTACAGATACGGGATTTGATTGCGGAAAATGAATCTCTTAAACAGCAGGTGGATGAGTTGACGGTGGAGAATACCAGACTCCAGCAGGATCGTTATGAACTGACAAACCTGCGAGAGCTGTATCAGCTGGATGCCCAGTATGATGATTATAATAAGATTGGTGCCCGGATTATCGCAAGGGATTCCGGCAACTGGTTTTATTCCTTTGTTATTAACAAAGGAACAGACGATGGTATTGCCGTGGATATGAATATTATTGCTGGTGGAGGTCTGGTTGGCCGCGTGGTTGATGCAGGAGCTAACTGGGCAAAAGTAAAAGCGATTATTGCAGATGATTCCAATGTCAGCGCCATGGTATTATCCAGTTCAGACAATCTGATTGTATCAGGTAATCTGAAGCTGTATGCTTCCGGCGTCATTGAGTTTGAACAGCTGGTGGACAGTGGCGATGTGGTGGTAGAAGGTGATAAAATTGTGACTTCCAATATCAGTGACAAGTATCTACCGGGAATCCTGATTGGCTATATCAATACGATTAACCGGGACTCTAACAATCTGACGAAATCCGGTTATATTACACCTGCAGTGGATTTTGAACATCTGGAAGAGGTACTGGTAATTCTGGAACAGAAACAAACGGTAGAAGAAGAGTAAGCAGAACAGGAAGTGATTCATGATATGAAACGTGGAATCATAACAGCTATTTTAATATTGGTATGCTTTTTGTTACAGTGTACGGTGTTTCAGTCCCTCTCCTTTGGTGGGATTGTTCCCAATCTGCTCATTGTGCTGACAGCCTCTTTCGGCTTTATGCGGGGCGAGAAGACAGGGCTGCTCATTGGATTTTTCTGTGGACTGTTAGTTGATATTTTTTTTGGCAGTACCATAGGGTTTTATGCCCTTGTTTATATGTATATAGGATATCTGAATGGTAAATTCTGTTCGGTTTTCTATCCACAGGATATTAAATTACCTATAGCATTGATTCTTGGTAGTGACTTTTTATACGGAATTACCTGTTATGTGATATTATTTTTGCTTCGGGGCAGATTTGATTTCTCTTATTATCTGGCGCATATTATACTGCCAGAGATTGTATACACCATAGTGGTAACCTTACTTCTGTATCCATTCGTGCTTTGGATTGACACGAAACTGGAGCAGGGGGAAAAGAGGAGCGGAAAAAAATTTGTTTGATGCGATATTAGAACATATTAAAGAAAATTTTCTGAATATGATTACTTCCAGACTTATTGTACTGATTTTGGTATTATTTGGTTTCGGCGGATATTTGATTTACACGATTTTCCAGCTGCAGATTGTAAAAGGAGAGGAGTATTTCAATAACTTCCAGCTTAAAATTACCAAGGAACGTACGATTGAAGCTACAAGAGGTAATATTCTCGACCGAAATGGTAATCTGCTTGCCTACAATGAACTGGCATACTCGGTTACCATTGAAGATGTCTATGAGTCTGGCAGAAAGAAGAATGCACAGTTAAACCAGACGATTTCGGAACTGATTACCTTGATTGAGAAAAATGGGGATCAGGTTATCAGCGATTTTCATATTATACTGGATAGTAGTGGTCAATATCAGTTTGATGTGGAGGGAACACAGTTACTCCGTTTTCTGGCAGATGTCTATGGGTATGCCTCCACAGATGATTTGAAATACAAAGAACGGAATGCTACAGCAGATGATGTAATAGCTTATTTTTGTGGTACTTCTCCAAGTTCCCGTTATGGAATCGGTAATTATAGAGATGAGGAGGATACCTCCAGTTATGAGGCTGGATTAGGATATACCAAGGAAGAGATTTTAAAGATAGTTACGATTCGTTATGCCATGAGTGCCAATAGTTATCAGAAATATATTGCGACAACAGTAGCCAACAATGTTTCCGAGAAAACCGTTGCCGTTATTATGGAAAATGCGGATAGATTAGATGGCGTATCCATCGCAGAAGGTACTATCCGAAAATATAATGACAGTATTTATTTTTCCCAGATTTTGGGATATACCGGTAAGGTGGCGCAGGATGAACTGGAAGCATTGCAGGAGCAGAATCCGGATTATGATTTAAATGATACTGTAGGTAAACTGGGAATCGAGGCCTCCATGGAGACTTATTTACAGGGAACCAAGGGCTCAGAAACGGTTTATGTAGATAACCTGGGCAAGGTTATTGAAACCAGTGACCGAGTGGAACCTTCTGCAGGACAGGACGTGTATCTGACCTTGGACTCCGATTTGCAGAAGGCGGCCTACCAGATTATCGAATCCAAGCTTGCCAGTATATTACTGGCAAAGATACAGAACATCAAGGAGTACCATGCCAGCGAGAATTCCAGTAGTTCTGATATCGTCATTCCGATTTATGATGTGTACTATACCTGTATCAACAACAGCATTATTGATACGGAGCATTTTACGTCCAGGTATGCAGGAGAAACCGAGAAGGCGGTACAGGAAAGCTTCGTGGCAAGACAGGCAAATGTTTTTGAGACTCTGCGGCTGGAACTGGAAGAGACAAAGACCCCTTACAATATGCTTTCTGAGGAATACCAGAATTATGAAAGCTATATTGTTTCCATGTTAAACGATGACAATATTATTATGTCGGATACAGTCGATAAAGAGGATACAACCTATCTGGCCTGGGCAAAGGAAGAAGTTATCAGCTTAAGCGAATATCTGGATTATATTATATCCCAGAACTGGATTGATGTTTCCAAACTGGATATTGATTCCCATTATTCTGATTCCGTAGAAATCTATCAGAAGATTCTGGATTATATCTTTGAAAAACTGGCTACGGATAAGGCATTTGATAAGAAAATATATCGTTATATGATTAACAATGATGAGATAACCGGCAGACAGATTTGTAATCTGTTACTGGAACAGAATGTGGTGGAAGTAGAAGATACGGAATTACATCAGTTTCAGTCAGGTGCAGAAACGCCATATGCATTTATGCGTAATCGTATTGAGAATCTGGATATTACCCCAGCGCAGCTTGCACTGGATCCTTATTCCGGGTCGGTTGTAGTAACGGATGCAAAGACGGGAGATGTGCTGGCACTGGTATCTTATCCAAGTTATGATAATAACAAGATGGCAAATGGCGTGGATGCCTCTTATTATGCAAGCCTGCGGGAGAACCTGGCATATCCGCTGTTAAATTATGCAACACAGCAGCGTACTGCACCGGGGTCTACTTTTAAAATTGTCTCTGCTACAGCAGGTCTGATGGAGGGGGTTATTACCACCACAGATACGATTACCTGCGTGGGGGTTTTTGAAAAAATTTCTCCGGCAGCCAAGTGCTGGATTGCTGGCAGGGGTTCCCATGGTCCATTGAATGTTACCGGTGGTATTCAGCATTCCTGTAACTGGTTTTTCTACGAAGTAGGATACCGCCTTGGTATGGTAGGCGATACCTATAACAGTGATGTAGGGCTTGCAAAACTGGCAAAATATGCAGATATGTATGGACTGTCTGAAACATCGGGTGTGGAAATCGAAGAATATACGCCGGAAGTATCCGATACGGATGCTGTCCGTTCCGCTATTGGACACGGAACCAACAATTATACCACTGTTGGTCTTGCGCGATATGTTACCACTATCGCCAATAGCGGAACATGTTATAATTTAACCTTAGTAGACAAGATATCTGACCATGGTGTTTATACGGATAACCAGGCAGAGGTCAGAAATCAGATTGATATGGATGGTGCATACTGGAATGCAATTCATTCCGGTATGCGTAAGGTGGTAGAAGCCAAGAGTTATTATTCCAACCTGGATGTGAATGTAGCAGGTAAGACCGGTACAGCACAGGAGAACAAAAACCGTCCGAACCACGCACTGTTTATCAGCTATGCGCCTTATGAGGATCCGGAGATTACGGTTACGGTGCGTATAGCCAATGGTTATACATCTGATTATGCAGCACAGACAGCGAGAGATGTTTATGCATATTATTATGGAGAAACGCAGGTCGTTACCGGTACAGCCAGCGAACTGGAAGCCGGTACGCTGAATGCAGATTAAATCACATAGAGGGAAAACAATGAAAAATCCGGTTATTATCAAAAGCTTTAAAAATGGATTGTCTATTTATCTGGACGAAGAAATGCCCTTTTCGGAGTTACTGAATGAAGTGGCTATTAAATTCAAGGAATCGGCGCATTTCTTCAAGGATGCCAGCATGGTTATTTCTTTCGAGGGGCGAAAACTATCAGAGGTAGAAGAACGGCAGCTTATCAGTATGATTTCTGCCAATTCAGCTCTTAATATTATCTGTATTATGGGTAAGAATGAAGAAACGAATAAGAATTATGTGAAGGCATTGCAGAAGTTGTCAGCACACCAGGCATCCATGGAAAATGCAGGACAGTTTTATAAGGGAATGGTAAAAGATGGACAGGTCTTGGAAACCGAGAACAGTATCATTGTTATCGGAGATGTCTATCCGGGAGCCTGTGTTACTTCCAATAAGGATATTATTGTTGTTGGTGGTCTGTATGGACAGGCTTATGCCGGTGTAGATGGCGAAGAAGGACATTATGTTATCGCGCTTGAAATGTCACCAGAGAAATTGAAAATTGGTGATTTCAAATATAAAACATCAGAAAAACAGAGTAGGTGGCCGATTAAACAAAAGGTATTACCGAAGCTTGCCTATGTAGAAAACGGAAGAGTGTTAATGGAGCCAATTACCAAAGAATTACTGGGTAATCTGCCGATTTAGATTATTCAGGGGACGATAACGATTCATTTTGGAGGTTTGATATGAGTGAAGTAATTGTCGTCACGTCAGGGAAAGGCGGTGTTGGTAAAACAACAACAACCGCAAACGTTGGTACAGGACTTGCCGCTATGGGCAGGAAGGTTCTTCTGATAGATACCGATATCGGTCTGAGGAATCTGGATGTTGTAATGGGATTGGAACACCGGATTGTTTATAATCTGGTAGATGTGGTGGAAGGAAATTGCCGCATCAAACAGGCATTGATTCGGGACAAACGATACCCAACCCTTTTTCTGTTGCCGTCTGCACAGACAAGGGATAAAAGTGCTGTAAATCCGGCACAGATGGTTAAGATGATAAACCATTTGAAAGATCAGTTTGATTACATTATCCTGGATTGCCCGGCAGGCATTGAGCAGGGATTTCAAAATGCCATTGCAGGAGCAGACAGGGCACTGGTAGTTACGACACCGGAAGTGTCAGCTATCAGGGATGCAGACAGGATTATCGGGCTGTTAGAAGCTAATGAAATCCAGAAGATTGATTTGGTTATCAATCGTATCCGGCCAGAAATGATTAAACGAGGGGACATGATGTCGTCTCAGGATGTGGTGGATATCCTTTCTTTACCGCTGATAGGCATGGTACCTGATGACGAGAACGTGGTAATTGCTACGAATCAGGGGGAACCTCTGGTGGGAAGCAGTACTCTTGCCGGAAGGGCTTATCAGAATATTTGTTACAGGATTATGGGGAAAGAAGTATCTTTTCTTGATTTTGAGAAAGGTGTTTCTTTCTGGGCTAAAGTGTCAGGTATTTTTCATAAAGGTTAGGAGGGTGGCAATGTTTAAGAACATTTTGAAACGAAAAAGTTCCCGGGAGATTGCAAAAGACCGTCTGAAAATCCTGTTGATTTCTGACAGAGTTAACTGCTCACCCGAGATGATGGAAATGATAAAGAATGATATTGCAAAAGTCATATCGAAGTATATGAAGATAGATACAAAAAGTATGGAAATACAGATTACCAAAACCGGAAGCAAAGGGCGCGGCATGAAAAACCCTACCCTGTATGCAAACATTCCAATTTTGGATTTGAAGCAGTAGATTCTGTCCGTACGTACTTTACAGGGAGGAAAAAGAATGCTCAGACAGTATCGTGTCAGAGATTATGATTTTAAACTGATTCTGTTAGTGATTGCTCTTACGGTAATCGGAATTCTGGCAATTGGAAGTGCAAAGGAATCCTTACAGTCCAGACAGCTGATGGGGGCTGTTCTGGGAGCATTTCTTATGATTGTGTTTTCCTTGTTTGACTATTCCGTTTTGTTGAAATTTTACTGGATTATCTATATTGTGAATCTGGCATTACTTGCTTTGGTAAACTTTGCGGGCGTAGAGGCGGGGGGTGCGCAGCGGTGGCTGAATATTTTTGGAATTCAGTTCCAGCCATCGGAAACTGCCAAGATTTTTCTGATTTTGTTTTTTGCCCAGTTTATCTGGAAACATCAGGAGGAGATGTCTTCCATAAAAATGATAAGCCTGTGTGTGTTATTGTTTATTCCACCGATTTTGCTGATTTATAAACAACCGGACTTATCTACCAGTATTATGGTGGTCATTCTGTTCTGTGTTATGTTGTTTGTAGGTGGTATCAGTTGGAAATATATTATCCTGGTATTGGCAGTGGCAATCCCGACGCTGATAATAGCCCTGATGTTAGTGCTGCAGCCAGATCAGCAGATTATTGATGATTATCAGCAACGAAGGATTCTGGCATGGATATATCCGGATGAGTACGCGAATACGGAAGCCTATCAGCAGACCAATTCCATAACGGCGATTGGTTCCGGACAGTTATATGGAAAAGGATATAAAACAAACGAAATCAGTTCTGTGAAAAATGGTAATTTTATTTCAGAACCACAGACAGACTTTATTTTCGCGGTTATTGGGGAAGAATTTGGATTTGTAGGCGGCTGTACCGTAATTGTGTTATTGATTTTAATTGCATTTGAATGTATTATGGTAGCAAGGAAGGCAAAAGATATTGCCGGTACCATAATAGCAGCCGGTGTTGCGGCACTGATAGGCTTTCAGGGAATGATTAACATATCCGTGGCAACCGGCGTCATACCCAATACGGGCATACCATTACCCTTTGTAAGCTATGGGCTTACATCACTTGTAAGTAACTATATTGGAATGGGGTTTGTACTGAATGTACGATTGCAGTGTAAGAAATAACGATAAAATACAACAGGAAAAAGATAAGGTAAAGAAGGGGTAAACGATAATGAACATTGCATTGATTGCACACGATGCCAAGAAAAAGCTGATGCAGAATTTCTGTATTGCTTACCGGGGGATTTTAAGTAAGAATGAATTGTATGCTACAGGAACAACGGGCAGACTGATTGAAGAGGTAACCAATCTCTCTATCCATAAATATCTGGCTGGTCACTTAGGAGGCGCCCAACAGATAGGTGCACAGATTGAACATAATCAGATTGACCTTGTTATTTTCTTGCGTGACCCATTATATCCGAAGTCCCATGAGCCGGATGTAAATAATGTAGTCATGTTATGTGACAGACACAATATACCTTTAGCAACGAATCTTGCGACAGCGGAACTGTTAATCAAATCGCTGGACAGAGGAGACTTAGAGTGGCGTGAAATGTATAAATAAACATAAGATAAGGAAAACGATGGCATTGTTACTGCTTGCGGGCATGTTACTGACAGGCTGTGGAAGTACAAAGTATGATATGGCGTATTCCCTGGATAATAATGTCAGCAGTTTTCAGTTGATTAATACAACCAACAAAGAGACGATTGAACCTTTTGCAGCAGATTTGTGTGTGGCATCCAAGGATGTCAATGTATCCAGTGTCAGCATGAATGATATTGGTGCTGCAGCTTTGTTTGATACGAAGAATCTGGATACGATTTATGCTAAGAATGTAAATGACAGGATACATCCGGCTTCTTTAACGAAGATTATGACAGCATTGGTTGCCTTGGAGTATGGTTCTACAGACCAGATTCTGACCGCATCGGATAATGTTGTGATTACGGAGTCCGGCGCACAGCTATGT
>CAKRWT010000007.1 GCA_934418125.1 uncultured Lachnospiraceae bacterium | reverse complement strand
AATCCAAAAAATAAAAGAATACTGCAAGGAGCAAGACTTCCATTTTTATATTTCCAGTTCCCTTGAACTTAGATAATACGTGTTGGGAAATGTGAAAAAACAGAGCAAATTTATAAAGGGATAGGCAGAAAGTATACCTTGGCATATGAAAATCATCAGAACAAGGATAAAGTATGTTGACAAAGATACAGATTTTGTTGTACAATCGAACCCAATAAAGGGGAGTAACCTACGTTTGGAAATCTGCGTTTGTAGTGTCGTCAGTACGATGGAGACATCCGGCAATGCAAGGAAATGGTGAGACTTTTATTGCATATTTGTTATGCAATAAGGGTTTCTTTTTTTTATGCAATTTTTACTGCATTTACTGATTTGTACTTATGCATTTAACTATTGAGAAAAAGGAGAGAAAATAATGAAGGAAATCTATCAGCAGACAGTAGGAGAAGTTCTTAATCGTGTGGAAAGCAGGACATCAGGTCTTACCAGTGAACAGGCCGAAAGCTCCAGAGAGAAGTGCGGGTGGAATGAGCTGGCTGAAGGAAAGAAAAAAAGTATTCTGCAGATTTTCTTTGAGCAGTATAAGGATTTTTTAGTATTGATTTTAATCGCATCGGCAGTAATATCCGGTATACTTGGAGATGTGGAAAGTGCAGTGGTTATCGTAATCGTTATTACAATCAATGCGATTTTGGGAACCGTACAGACAGTTAAGGCTGAACAATCTTTACAGGGGTTAAAGAAGCTTGCCGGTCCTGAGGCTAAAGTATTGCGTGATGGAGTGGTGGTACAGCTTCCGGCAAGAGAGCTGGTTATAGGCGATGTAATACTGCTTGAAGCAGGTGATATGATTCCGGCAGATGGCAGACTGATTGAGAATGCAAGTCTTAAGGTCGACGAAAGCGCTCTGACCGGTGAAAGTCTGGCGGTTGAAAAGAGTATGGACACTATTTTGGCAGAAGCACCGCTGGGTGATCGGACAAACATGCTGTTTTCCGGCAGCTTTGTAACATATGGGCGTGGAAAAGCGGTTGTAACGAATGTGGGAATGCAGACAGAGGTTGGAAAGATTGCCGGGCTTTTGAAATCGACTTCGGAAAAACAAACGCCACTTCAGGTAAACCTGGATGAATTTGGAAAGAAGCTTTCTATTCTGATTTTGGTATTTTGCGGAATTTTATTTACAATCAGTGTATTCCGCGGTGAGAAAATCAGCAGTGCATTTATGTTTGCAGTAGCACTTGCAGTCGCAGCAATTCCGGAAGCGTTAAGCTCTATTGTAACAATTGTTCTTTCGTTTGGAACACAGAAGATGGCAAAAGAGCATGCGATTATTCGTAAGCTTCAGGCGGTGGAAGGTCTTGGGAGTGTATCTGTTATCTGTTCGGATAAGACAGGGACGCTGACACAGAACAAAATGACAGTGGAAGATTATTATATTGATGGAAAAAGGATTACTGCAGCAGCAATTGATGTGACAGATCCGGTACAGAGATGCCTTTTGGATTACAGCATTTTGTGTAACGATTCAACAAATGAAAATGGAGTGGAGATTGGAGATCCAACAGAAACAGCATTGATTAATCTGGGCAGTCAATATGGGATAGAGGCAGAAGGTGTGAGAAAGCTTTACCCAAGGGAAGGAGAACTTCCATTTGACAGTGACCGTAAGAGGATGTCAACACTTCACAGAATCAATGGTAAGAACCTGATGATTGTAAAAGGTGCTGTTGACCGGCTTCTGGAACTGACAGAGCGAATATGGACAAAGGACGGAGTACGGGAAGTTACGGCAGCAGATAAAGAAAAAATCCAACTCCAGAATCAGGAATTTTCAATAGAAGGGTTACGGGTATTGGCGTTTACTTATCGTGAAATGCCGGAGAACCATAGCTTGACGATGGAAGATGAGAAGCATTTGATATTTCTGGGACTGATTGCTATGATGGACCCGCCGAGGGAAGAATCAAAGGCTGCCGTTGCAGAATGCATAAAAGCGGGAATCCGGCCGGTTATGATTACGGGGGATCATAAAATCACAGCAGCGGCAATTGCAAAGAGAATAGGGATTTTACATGACTTATCGGAAGCCTGTGAGGGTGCTGATATTGAAAATATGAGTGATGACCAGCTGAAGGAATTTGTCCCGAATATTTCTGTCTATGCAAGAGTGTCACCAGAGCACAAAATCCGTATTGTTCGTGCGTGGCAGGAGAAAGGGATGATTGTGGCAATGACTGGGGATGGTGTGAATGATGCTCCGGCATTGAAGCAGGCAGACATTGGTGTTGCAATGGGCGTGACTGGAACAGAGGTTGCAAAGGATGCAGCAGCAATGGTGCTTACAGATGATAATTTTGCAACAATTGTAAAAGCAGTGGAAAATGGACGAAATTTATATCGGAACATCAAGTATGCAATTCAGTTTCTTTTGTCAGGAAACTTTGGTGCGATTTTGGTAGTTCTTTTTGCATCGATTGCAGGACTTCCGGTTCCTTTTGCGCCGGTCCATTTGCTGTTTATTAATCTGTTGACAGACAGTCTTCCGGCAATTGCATTAGGTGTGGAGCCTCATAACAGTGAGGTAATGAATGAGAAACCAAGAACGGCAGACGAGTCAATACTGACAAAAGATTTTCTTGACAAAATTGGTCTGGAAGGCTTGGTAATCGGGGTAATGACGATAGTTGGATTTTTCACAGGATATTATCATAATGGTGCAATGTTGGGAAGTACGTATGCTTTCGGAACACTTTGCCTGGCGCGCTTGTTCCATGGATTCAATTGCAAATCAGATTATCCGGTTATCTTTACGAAACGATTCTTTCATAACAAATGGCTTCAGGGAGCATTTGCACTTGGAGCAGTACTTATTACCATTGTACTGATAGTTCCGGGATGTCATCTTTTGTTTAAAGTAGAGACATTAAATCTGATGCAGCTTGGCAGTGTATATCTGTATGCATTTGCCAGTATGCTAATCATTCAGCTGTTCAAATGGATACGCATGAAAAAGTGGTTTCATTAATCTGGGGGCTGACTTGATAGCATCCAGAATGGTAATATAGTGTAGAAAATCCATATACGAAAGATTTTTCATACACGAGTTTTATGGCTTTACGTCATTGACACAAACGCGTCATGCGCAAAGAGCGTGCGTAGAAATAAGGATGTGATAGGAACTGGGGATACAAGGAGCGATAATGGAAGACGGGCATAACAGGCAGGAAGAGGATAATAGATAGTTGATTGATAAATGGGAGAAGAGAGATTTATATGATTAAACAACAGCAGGATAAAATAGTAATTTGTAAGGCTCAAAAGGATGATTTTGATAAAATAAGAAAATTATACTGGGACTTGATTGATCAGGAGAAAGAGGAACAATCGTTTCCGCATTGGAAAAAGAAGATTCATCCTTCTGATGAAATGATAGAGAACAGCATTGATAACGGAGAGATGTATGTGCTGACTGACGAAGGCGATGTTGCTGCGTGCGTAATTGCAAATGGTGAAAAAGTTGATGGTTATGCAGATGTACCATGGCAGATTGAGACGGATGCTGTCATAGTAATTCATGTTCTGGCAGTGCATCCGCACCATCGCGGGAAAGGATTAGCCAGGAAATTGATGGAAAAGGTTATAGAACAGGAAAGAGCAAATGATATAAAAGCGATTAGGCTGGATGTCATTGAGAATAATACAATGGCAGAAAAACTATATCAGAAATTGGGCTTCCAATATATTCAAACAAAATCGCTTTATTATACTGTGGTTGGAGAGAAAAAATTCAAGCTGTATGAACTGGTGCTGTGAAACTCTTTCTATTTTACAGACGTATATCCATATGCAAAATGTGCAAAGGAGGCTCCGGTAGTGTTTGTTCCTTGTTTTCAGTCAGGGTGCATTACCGGTAAAATCATTTCACAACATAAAAAGGGCGGTTGGCGCATATTGCTATCGGGAACGAATAAAAAAGCCGATATATGCCATAATGCAGCAAAGGGAAGAAGTTAGATGGATTTCGCATCGTCCCTTCCTAAATAAGTTACTCAGAAATGGGGATTAGAATGGCATGAGAATAGCAATATGTGATGATGAAAAGGCAATGCAGCAATGGATAGCAGAACGGGTATGCCGCGTGGAAAAAGAAGCGGATATCTGTCTGTTTGCCACCGGGGAAGAAGTGCTTGCCTTTGAAAAGACAATCGATATTTTGTTTCTGGATATTCAGATGAAGGGTATGGATGGGATGGAAGTTGCCAGGCAGCTACGCAGCCGGCAGCAGAAGAGCATCCTTATTTTTGTGACGGCATTGGAGGACTATGTTTTTCAGGCATTTGATGTGGGAGCTTTTCATTATCTGGTAAAGCCAATTCCGGAGGAAAAGTTTGCGGAGGTATTGAAAAAGGCGCAAAAGGAGTGGCAGGAGGAACAGGAACGTCTGCAGTGCCACGACACACCCGCAGAGGAAAAGTATGTACTGGTCAAAAACGGCGGTGTACGAAACAGAGTGTTGTGTAAAGATATTGTATACGCAGAAGTGTTTAACCGTAAGATTGTGTTACATACGAGAAAAGAAGACATTGAATATTATGGAAAAATGGACGAACTGGAGCGGCAGGTAGGGGATTCCTTTTTCAGACCCCACAGGGCATACCTTGTGAACCTTCAGTATGTGGAACAATACAATGCCACAACCATCTGCCTGGAGCGTGGAACAGCACTGATTTCCAAACAGAAGTTTCCGGCTTTTGTCAGGGAATATATGAAATATAACCTAAGGGGAAGAAAATAGGAGAGGTATGGTTGGCAATGGAGCAATACTGGGCAGTTGTTTCCAATTTCATGCGGGTTGCAAGTCTTATTCTGGAAGGATATTTTGTTTTCCGGGGGATGAAGCCTTTTCTCAGTTCCAAAAGACAAGGAAAAAGCATCGGAATCACTTACATGGTGGTAATGCTGTTATTGTATGTGGTTCCTGTGGAAATTTATTATCCCAGGGCATTGGGAATGGTGGCAGTTTTGGTGGTTATGTACCTGACAGACAGGAGAAATCCGCGGCAGAAATTGGTGTTAGGCATCGTGTTGTACTTCATACTTTGGATTGCCGGAGGTATGTCCCTGTTGCCAAGGCAGATGGCGTTTTCTCTGTGGATAAATAAACCTTTCATGCTGGAGCATCCGTGGCTGCAATGGGGAAGCTACCTGATAGTGGAAGGACTTACCTGTGCGCTGGACGGATGGCTTTTATATGGAATGGTAACCGCCCTTCATAAGGAATATCGGAATAAAGCAGAGGAGGTAAGTGGCAGGGAACTGGCATTATTGCTGATACTGCTTTTTATGGCACTGACAGGATATCTTGCCTTTGTCACATTTTCGGACTTCTATCTGGAAGCAACGGGAAAATATATCTGGAATGAGCATAGGAGTTATACGATTCTGCAAACCCTGTATCAGGCAGGCTGTTGTCTGGTCATATTTTTGACGCTTATCGTATATCAGCAAATCAAGGAGAAACAGCGGGAGGAAAAAGAGGCTGTGGTTCTGGCGCAGCAGCTTGAGAATGTGACACATTATATTGAGGATGTAGAAGAACTGTATCGGGACATCCGGGGACTCAAGCATGATATGGGAAACCACATAGCGGTACTGGAAAGCCTGTATGCGGGACACCGGCAGGAGGAACTGGAAATGTATCTGTCGTCCCTGAAGGAAAGTTATCGGCAAAACACCGAAGAAATCAGAACCGGCAATCCGGTTACCGATGTGATTCTAAACAGTAAGAAAAAAGAGGCGGCAGAAAAAGGAATTGTCTTTGTCTGTGACTTTTACTATCCTACAGAGAGTAAAATCAGTGCATTTGATGTCAGTGTACTGTTAAACAATGCCATTGCCAATGCCATGGAGGGAACGGTTTCCTGTGACAGACCCTATATCCGGCTTTCCTCTTATCGCAGGAAAAATGTGTATTTTATAGAAACAGAAAACCGAGTACAGCACCCCGTGGAGATAGCAGAGGACACAGGGTTTCCCAGCACCACGAAAACCGACGGCGATAATCATGGATTCGGACTGCGTAACATGCGCAAAATCGCCCGGAAATATTATGGTGACATTGCGATAGAGCAAAAGAACAATATGTTTCAGCTCAGTATCATGCTGATGATGTAGTTATTTCTTGAAAATGTCTATTGCTAGCAATATACTATGTGGTATAAGTGTCACCATAGAAATCCGTTTTTGAAAATAGAGTAGCAACCTTTTAACGGAAAGGACAGGAGAAGTATGTTAAAGATATTCTTTGGAAAGAAAGAAGAAGCTATTTATAATACAGCGGTTTATTTTAAAAATACGTTTCAGGATGAATGGATAACAGATTCCTTTTCGGCAGAGATGATAAAGGATGTGGATAAGTCAGTAGTAGTCGGACCACACATGATAGAAAGTCCTGTGTTAGGACCCATTACACCAAGGGAGTTGTCTGGTGGAGTAAAGACTTTGATTTTGATATACAAAGACAGAGAGCATCTATTTAACGCTTCTAATTGTGGGGATAATTGTGCAAAATGGCTGCTGAAAATGGGGGAACGGGAAGATATAACGATAAATCTGCGCCATCTCATGGATTTTGGCAATGGAACGTTTGAAATTGAAGTTATCAATAATGGCAGGATTGTACACGATATGATAGAACTGGTAGATGCTGCCGGTGAGTATGTATAAGGAGGAAGGGTGTGAAAGGGAAACATAGTATTACAGTTGGAAATAATATCCTCCAATATAAATTTGAAATCTGTCGGAACATTACCATTATCAAAGGGGACAGTGCCACCGGAAAAACAACACTGGTTGAGTTAATTCAGGAGTATTATGAGAACGGCGAACAGAGTGGAATTACGTTACAATGTGATAAAGAATGTGTTGTTCTGGAGGGAAGGCAGTGGAAGGTGTTACTTCAAACAATACAGGATTCCATAGTATTTATTGATGAGGGAAATTCGTTTGTGGCAACCGATGATTTTGCAGATGCAGTAAAACATTCCGATAATTACTATGTAATTGTAACCAGGGAAAGTCTGCCGGCACTTCCTTATAGTGTAGATGAAATTTATGGAATAAAATCTTCTGGTAAATATGGGACATTACAGAAAACCTATCAGGAATTTTATCGGATTTACGACAGACCAGAGAGGGCGGAACATTTTTGCCCGGAGACAGTTATCGTAGAAGATTCCAATGCAGGATATGAATTTTTTGCTTATATAGGGAAAGAAA
This sequence comes from uncultured Lachnospiraceae bacterium, assembly GCA_934418125.1. Taxonomy (GTDB): domain Bacteria; phylum Bacillota; class Clostridia; order Lachnospirales; family Lachnospiraceae; genus UBA3282. The sequence goes on along the minus strand of CAKRWT010000007.1, from coordinate 83,155 downwards.
AGGGATGGAAGGCAGTAAGTGCAAAAGGAAAGTTGAATCCTTCGTATAAAAACGAGAAAATCGCAGATAAAATTGCGGGGGAGATTCCACCAGGGTTATTATAGACCCAAAAAAAATTCTAACTGGAAATATCCACGCAGAATCACTTGACAGAAGCAAAGTTAATCGCTATAATACCTGATAAATGCTCGGAGGGCGAGCTGTTCAGAGAAGCGACAGCCGGATAAGAGGCAGACTGAAATGTCTGTTTCTTATCCGGCATTTTTTTATGTAATCAGAAAAGTGCCCGTATGTGGTGGGAAAAAGGAGGTTAGTGTGAAAAATCCATATACAATTCTGGGAAATACTGATTACCGGTTTTCCGACCTTTTTTATTGATGTGGCAATGGGAATTCTTACCATATTGTTTAACCGGCAGATTATGAAATATCTTGGTGCCAATGCTTTTCCACCTATTATTTTCAAGCTATCATGAAGCCGAGGGCAGCGTTTATTGTGTCGGTGACAAGAGGAATGGTCATCAGTGGCATACTGATATTCCTTCTTCCGGTACTGGCGGGCGCAGATTCTATATGGTTTGCCATGCCGATTACGGAGTTTGTTGTTATGATTTATGCGGCAGTTACCATGAGAAAATATACCAGGATGTTGCCGTAACAAAGGGGCAGTCTGGTTTCACACCGTAAAAAAGCCTGTTCACAACATTTCCCTTTATTTCATAAAATCCGATGTCGAAACAAAGAGCAACAAAACAACAGGAGGACACGGAAGTATGAAAGTGAATGGAACAGGTACAACCAATATGGAGGCAGGAATGTTTTCCCGGGCAGGTGCAGGTGATATGGTAAGCAAGAGTCTGCAAAGCCAGATTGCCAGTGCACAGAAGCAGTTACAGGAACTTTCCTCGAATGACAGGATGTCGGTAGAAGAGAAAAGGAAGAAGCGGCAGGAACTGCAAAAGCAGATAGCCGATTGGAATAACCAGCTGCGCCAGCACCAGATAGAAGAACGGAAGAAGAAACAGCAGGAACAGGAACAGAAGAAAGCAAATACCGATACGAGACAGAAACAGAATACAACGCAAGGTGCAGGAAACGGTCTGTCCGGCGAAAGCATGCAGGCAATGATAGGGGCAGATGTGTCCGTAAAACAGGCTAAAATCCAGAGCAGTACAACAGGCAGGATGGAAGGAAAGGCAAGGGTACTGGAAACGGAAGCCAAAAACAGCAGTGAAGTGGTTGCGGAAAGAAAGCAGGAAGAAGCAGGCGATTTACAGGCGAAAGTCCAGACCGCAGTACAGGCACAGATGGATACTTTAGCAGAAGCAGAGGACAGCCTGGCGAAAGCCGCAGACCAGAATAAGGCTGGTACGGAAAATAAGACCGATAAGGAAGATAAGACGGACAAGACAGATACTGGCAGGGAGGCGCAAGCAGGGCAGGAAAGTTCCGAGGCACAGGATGATGGCAATCATTATACGCCGGTGGATGTCCGTATTTAAGGCACCCCATAAGAAGTGCGATTTTTTATAAGAGATTAAGATGGCAGACCAATAAGGATTCTGGGGATTGTGAAATGTCTGAAAATCGAATATAGTGAAAGAAGAGAGAGATAATATTTCACAAAAGAGGGGATACTTATGGAGATAGTAAATGTTTTGGAAACCATTATGCAGCATATTGTGGAAATCGCCATTCTGTTTTTTGAGTTTGTAGGAGTAACGGTTATTATTATTTCCGGCGTAAAGGGATTTTACAATTATGTGTGCCGGAAACCGGATATGAAGATTACCCTGGCGCAGGGACTGGCGGTAGGACTGGAGTTCAAGCTTTGCAGTGAGATTCTGAAGACGGTTATTGTACGGGACTGGAAAGAAATCCTTACGGTAGCTGGTATCATCGGGCTGCGGGCGGCACTGACCTTCCTTATCCACTGGGAAATCAAAGAGGAAAAGTCACATTAAGTTGAATGGTAAAATAAGGAGCATTTCAGCACCACAGATTATAAAACAGGAGCACTTTAACCAATTGGGTTAAGGTGCTCCTGTTCTGCTTGCGGATACTTTCCTGTAACGTTCCCCATTCCTTGCGGGTAAATCCCTCAGATATCTCCAATTATAATTTCCGCAATATAATGTTAGACAGTAAATTTATAAAATGGGAAAAAGCGTTTATAACCATACGAAAACAGAATTAAATTTCCTATTGTAGAGTAAAAAACAAAGTGCTATAATACGTGATTGAAATATAGGAAACAGAGCAATTTATTATTTTAATATGAAGGAGCCGTGAGGTCAATGATTAAGAAAAAACTAAATGGAATGAACATTAAGAAGAAACTGAATTATGGTTACAAAACGGTTATTATGTTGATGATGATATCCGGTGTATTTGCGATAATAGGGCTTGGAATACTTTTTGCCAGTCTGCGGGATTACATTAATGGTGCGGAGCAGGCAGATCAGGCAGTAAAGATATGTCAGATAGATGTCAATATAGCAGCCCGCAATATCAGAGAAATGGCATTGAGCAAGGACAGTTCTGCTTACGATACCTATAAGAATGCAGTATATACAAAACTGGAAGAGGTTGATACGCAGCTGAAGGCGATGAAAGAAACCGGTCTGGTGGAAGAGTCTTTGTATAATGAGTATTCTCAGGCATTGAGCGACTGGGGAACTATTGGCAACGATATTATTACATTAATTGTGAATGGCAATGATGCAGAGGCAACGGAAAAGATATTAAATGAATGTGCACCGGCACTTGACAGGGTAGTAGAAATATCAGATAAGATAGATGTGATTACGGATGATATCAAGGCGGAGAAGGTAACGCAGAGTTATATATCTTTTATTGGAGCGGCTATCCTGATTGTTGTCTTTATTGTACTGGCAACAGTAGCTGCCCGGAAAATTGGTAACCAGATTGTAGAATCGATTACTACACCATTGGATGAGATTGAAAAGGTAGCCAATGAACTGACCAAAGGTAATTTACATAGTACACTAGAGTACCATTCAGAAGATGAAATTGGTTCATTGGCACATAATCTGCGTAAATCCATCCGGATTCTTGGCTCCTATGTAGATGATATTTCCCGTGCTATGCAGGAATTCTCCCAGGGTAACTTTGACGTACAGCCGGAGGTAGAATGGAAAGGGGATTTCCAGGGGATTTTAGATGGCTTTATGTTATTTGAAAAGAGTATGGCGAAGACGGTCAAAGAGATACAGAGTGTTGCGGATGAAGTGGCAAGTGGTTCTGAACAGGTATCCCAGAGTTCTATGAATCTGGCAGAAGGAGCAACTGACCAGGCAAGTATTACGGAAGAACTGGCAGCTACTATCGAAAGTGTATCCGAGCAGGTATCCCAGAATGCAGGCAGTGCGAAAGAGATTAGTGCTGATGTAGAAAAACTGGGTGATGAAATTGTTGTAGGTAATGGCAAGATGCAGGAAATGGTACAGTCCATGAGTGAGATTAATGAGGCATCCCAGCAGATTGGTAAGATTATTGCAACGATTAATGATATTGCATCCCAGACCAACCTGTTAGCCTTGAATGCATCTATCGAGGCAGCAAGAGCCGGTGAAGCAGGAAAAGGATTTGCCGTAGTTGCAGACCAGGTATCCGTACTGGCATCCCAGAGCTCGGATGCAGCTAAGGAGTCTACCATTTTGATTGATACTTCCGTACAGGCAGTAGAAAAAGGTATGGTAATTGCTGACGAGACAGCAAAGCAGCTTGAGCATGTAGTAACAGGCTCCAAAGAGATTACGCAACAGGTAAATGGTGTGGCAGATGCTTTGGCAGCCCAGACAGAAGCCTTTGACCAGATTAATGATGGCGTAGACCATATCAATGAGGTGGTACAGTCTAATTCCGCAACCTCCCAGGAGTGTGCCGCAGCCAGCCAGGAAATGAATGGACAGGCTGAGAAGTTAAAGGATTTAATCAGAGGCTTCAAGGTAGGAAAATTCTGATAGGAAATCGTTCTGGAACGGAAAAAGAAGGTTCCGGGAAGAAAAAGATATTGCTATTTTTGTAGAAATATGATATATTTCAGCCAGTTGAATAGAAAAACAGTAGGTGTCAGATGAAATAAGAAGATTATTTTGGTCTGGTGAAAAGGGAAACAGGTGAGAATCCTGTACGAACTCGTCACTGTATTTAGGGAGCACACACCGATAAATCACTGGGAAACCGGGAAGATGGTGTTGTTGTGATAATCTATAAGCCAGGAGACCTGCCTGTCTGTTGTACGGGAATTTAGATTCCGCGCCACGAGTAACTGGCTGTACGTTTAAGATAAGGGTAAATTATGTGCAGCGTTTCTTTTCGTAGGGAAAGAAACGCTTTTCTTTTTCGTGCATTTTGTTATGGTTGGTATCTGGAAGCAATAACCGGTACTGCTTTTATTCATCAATCATATTACAAAATGGAGGAACTATTATGAAAAAGAAAACCGTAGCATTATTGTGTACACTTTGTCTTAGCATGAGCCTTCTGGCAGGTTGCGGAAGCAGCACAGAAGAGACAACAGCTGACACACAGCAGACAGAAGAGACTGTTGAGGAGAGTACTGAGGAAAACAGCGAAGAGGCTACAGAAGAAGTGGCAGAGGAAACAACAGAGGAAACTGATGCTGAAGAAACAGAAGAGGCAGAGGATGAAGAAGATTACACAACAGGAGATGCATCATTGGACAACCCAAGAAACCAGGATGAAATCGGAGAAAAAGAATTATTAGTAGTAAGCTTTGGAACCAGCTTTAATGACAACAGACGTCTTACTGTTGGTGCTATTGAGGATGCTATGGATAAAGCATTCGGCGATGAATTTTCCGTACGTCGTGGATTTACAAGCCAGATTATTATCGACCATGTAAAGAGCCGTGATGGAGAAGTGATTGATAATGTGACAGAGGCACTGGACCGTGCCGTAGCAAATGGTGTTAAAACATTAGTAGTTCAGCCTACTCACCTGATGAATGGTCTTGAGTATACAGACTTAGAGGAAGAACTGGCAGCTTATGCAGATTCCTTTGACCAGATTGCATTAGGAGAGCCACTGCTTACTTCTGATGATGATTTCAAGACAGTTATGACAGCGATTACCGATGCAACAGCAGAGTATGATGATGGTGAGACCGCTATTGTTTTCATGGGTCATGGTACAGAAGCAGATTCCAATCAGGTATATGCTAAGATGCAGGAATTGTTAAAAGACAATGGATTTGACAACTACTATGTAGGTACGGTAGAGGCCACTCCATCTCTGGATGATGTATTAGAAGCTGTAAAGGCAAATGAGAATTATAAGAAAGTTGTATTAGAGCCTTTGATGATTGTTGCTGGTGACCATGCAAACAATGATATGGCAGGCGATGAAGATGGTTCCTGGAAGACTGCTTTTGAAGCAGAGGGGTATGAAGTAACCTGTCTGGTACGTGGTCTTGGTGAGTTACCGGCAATTCAGGAATTACTCACAGAGCATGCCCAGGCTGCTATTGATTCGCTGAACTAAGAGGAGCGTATTGGACAGATGAAAAGAAGAATATTATGCGGTGTGGTGGCACTTCTCACGGCAGCAACCCTGTTAGGTGGCTGCGGCAGTAAAGAAACATCACAGGAAACAGAGACAACTGCTGTGGAAGAAAGCACAGATGCCGATGCGGCAGAAGAGACTGATGGGGCAGAGGATACTGCCGCGGCGGAGGATGGTGCAGAGGCAGAGAGTACCACAGAGGTGTCAGTTGCCTCCGCAGAAGAAATGACCGAAGTACAGGAAGTGGGAACGGATGATATGACACCGGTTACCGCAGATATGCTGCAGGATGGCACGTATGAGGTAACGGTAGATTCCAGTTCTTCCATGTTTCGGATTGTACAGTGTGAATTAACCGTGGCGGACGGACAGATGAGTGCCGTTATGACGATGGGCGGTAAGGGATACCGTTATCTCTATCTGGGAACCGGGGAAGAAGCCTGCAATGCTTCGGAGGATGACTATATTACTTATGAGGAAGATGCAGAGGGTGCCCATACTTATACGATACCGGTAAGCGCACTGGATGAACGAATTGACTGTGCAGCTTTCAGTGATAAGAAGGAAAAGTGGTATGACAGAGTGATTCTGCTTCGTGCCGACTCTCTTCCGCAGTCAGCTTTCCAGGAAGGCATGTATGAAACCGTAGAGAGCCTTGGCATAGAAGATGGCGATTATGAAATCGAGGTAACCCTGGAAGGTGGTTCCGGTAAATCCAGCGTGAATTCGCCGGCACTTCTTCAGGTAAAGGATGGACAGGCAATTCTGAACGTTACCTGGAGCAGTAAGAATTATGATTATATGCTGGTTAATGAGGAAAAGTATCTGAATGAGGCGGCAGAAGGAGAAAACTCCTGTTTCCATATTCCAGTACTGGGATTTGATTATAAGATGCCGGTTACCGCAGATACCGTAGCCATGAGTACCCCTCATGAGATTGATTATACATTATACTTGGATTCTACTACATTACAGCCAGCAGCACTGGAAGATTAAGGAGTCCCATGAAAAGGTTAAAAAAATATCCATTCGTAATGACAGGATTGCTGTGTGGCATAGCAGTCCTGACCGGTGGATGTGGTAGAGATGCTTCTTTGGAGAAATCCGGGGAAGCATCTTTTGCCAACCGGGAAGAAAAAGAACAGGAAGACAGCCGGGAAACGATTCCAGAAGAAGAACAGAAGGAAAGTCATCAGACAGTTGTCTGGGAAGACCTACAGAAAACAGGCAGTCTGAAACTGTCCTATGCCACCCAGTTTACCGCTGATTACTATGATGGCGGCTATATTCTTACCACCGTAGCACAGACGGGAACCTATCTGGTTGTGCCAGAAGAAACTCCTGTACCAGAGGGGTTACCGGAAGAGATAACAGTGGTGCAGCAACCTTGTGAGCGTATCTATCTGGGCAGCAGCTCCGTCATGGATTTATACCGGGCGTTGGATGAGATTCCGAAGATTCGCTTCTCATCCTTAAAACAGAGTGAGTGGTATATCGAGGAAGCTGTGACGGCCATGGAGCAGGGAGATATGCTGTATGCCGGGAAGTACAGCAGTCCGGATTACGAACAGATTCTGGCCAAAGGATGTGACCTGGCAATTGAGAACACCATGATATTCCATTCCCCGGAAGTAAAAGAGAAGCTGGAACAACTGGGAATTCCTGTCATTGTGGAGCGTTCCAGCTATGAGAGCCATCCTCTTGGAAGACTGGAATGGATTAAGTTCTACGGTTTGCTGATGAATAAGGAAGCGGAGGCTTCCGGTTATTTTGCAAAGCAGGAAGAACAGGTAAAGCAGGTTATCGGACAGGAACCAACCGGAAAAAGTGTGGTGTTCTTTGCCATCAACGGAAGCGGAACAGTAACCGTGCGCAAAGCCGGTGACTATGTGGCAAAGATGATTGCCCTTGCGGGAGGGGAGTATGTGTTTGATACCCTTACCGGGGAAGATGCCCTTTCCACCATGAACATTACTATGGAAAGCTTCTATGCTCAGGCAAAGGATGCCGATATTCTGATTTATAATAGTACCATAGACGGCGAGCTGGAATCGCTGGAAGACCTGCTTTCCAAAAGCGGATTGCTGGCTGATTTTAAGGCGGTACAGAACGGAGCTGTCTGGTGTACTACCCGCAATATGTTCCAGCAGAGCACCTGTATCAGCCAGATGATAGTAGATATGCATACCGTATTTACCAATCCGCAGGCAACCGGGGAAGACTGCACGTATCTGTATCGAATTCAGTAAATAAGAGTAAATGCATGTGCAAGAGAGATGAATGTGCATACGAAATCTATTTATTCGATACAGATACATTACAGTCTTCCGATTTGCCACTATTGAAGCGTAAAGGAAACAAAAACCATGGAGAAAACAAAGGGCATACGCTATTGCGTTACATTTATTTTATTGGGAATCAGCCTGATATTATTAGCAGGCTTTAATATCTATGCAGGAAGTGTGTCCTATTCCTTACGGGAAATCGGACAGATACTGTGGCATGGGGGAACGGATGAGACCGCTTTTCGTATTATCCGGGATATCCGTATGCCCCGTATCCTGGCAGCAATTCTGTTAGGCGGTGCCTTGTCCGTATCCGGGTTTCTGTTACAGACCTTCTTTGGCAATCCCATAGCAGGTCCTTATGTGCTTGGTATTTCTTCCGGTGCCAAGCTGGTAGTGTCCCTGGTGATGGTGTGGCTTCTGGCACAGGGAACCACCATCAGCTCTATAGAGATGATAGGAGCCGCCTTTTTGGGCTCTTTGCTGGCAATGGGATTTATCCTTCTTATTTCAGCAAAAGTCAGAAGAATGTCCATACTGGTTATTTGTGGTGTAATGATAGGTTACATCTGTTCTGCCATTACGGATTTTGTTGTGACTTTTGCAGACGATTCCAACATCGTAAATCTGCATTACTGGTCGTTGGGAAGTTTCTCCGGCATGAGCTGGGAGAATATCAAGAGTATGAGCGTAGTGGTGCTGGTAACGGTTCTCTTTGTGTTCTTTTTATCAAAACCCATCAGTGCCTATCAGATGGGAGAGACGTACGCCAGGAATATGGGAGTCAACGTGAAGCAGTTCCGGGTTCTCCTGATTTTGTGTTCCAGTATCTTATCCGCGGTAGTAACCGCTTTTGCAGGGCCCATTTCCTTTGTGGGAATCGCAGTGCCGCATCTGGTAAAGAGTATGCTGCGCACGGCAAAGCCGATTCTGGTGATTCCGGCATGTTTTCTGGGAGGAGCGGTATTTTGCCTGTTCAGTGATTTGATTGCCAGGACAGCCTTTGCCCCTACGGAGCTTAGCATCAGTTCCGTGACAGCAGTGTTTGGGGCACCGGTGGTCATCTATATGATGGTAAGAAGACAGAAATGAGGAATGGTATGGAAGAAAAACCTGTGAAAATAGAGGAGCGGAAAGAAAGTGCGTGCCTTATAACAGAGCATTTGGATGTAGGATACCAGAATCAGGCTCTCATCCGGGATATCGCGCTTACCCTGAAACAGGGTAAAATTCTTACGCTGATTGGACCAAATGGTGTCGGGAAATCTACGATTTTAAAAAGTATTACCAGACAGCTTGCCTTAGTATCCGGCTGCGTCTATCTGGAGGGAAAGGCAATGCAGGAGTATGGCGGACAGGAGTTTGCCCGAAAAGTGGCGGTTGTGATGACCGGAAGGTTACAGTCCGAGTGGATGAGCTGCTATGAGGTGGTTGCTACCGGGCGTTACCCTTATACCGGCAGAATGGGAATCCTTGGAAAAGAGGATAAGGAGAAGGTAGAGCAGGCGTTAGCCTTGGTGCAGGCGCAGGATTTGGCAAAGCAGGATTTTACCCGCATCAGTGATGGGCAGAGGCAGCGGATTATGTTAGCCAGGGCGATTTGCCAGGAGCCGGAAATCATTGTACTAGATGAGCCTACTTCCTATCTGGATATCCGTCACAAGCTGGAGTTGATGACACTGTTAAAGGATATGGTAGTGCATAAACAGGTGGCAGTTATGATGTCCTTACATGAACTGGATTTGGCACAGCGTATCTCCGATTATGTGATGTGTGTGCGGGACAACCATATAGACCGCTATGGCACACCGGAGGAGGTATTTACCCAGGATTCTATGGAGAAGCTTTATGGTATGACCAGGGGCAGCTACAATGCCCGGTTTGGCTGCCTGGAGCTGGAGGCGGTAAGAGGAACACCGAAGGTCTTTGTCATTGGCGGGAATGGAAGTGCGGCAGGAACTTACCGCAGACTGCAACGGGAGGGGATTCCTTTTGCAACGGGAGTCATTCCGGAAAACGACCTGGATTATCCGGTAGCAAAAGCCCTAGCAGCAGAGGTTATCACGGAGAAAGCCTTTGAGCCGATATCGGCAGAGGCGTATGAACAGGCACGGAAAAGTATGGGACAGTGTGAGAAGGTTATCTGCTGCACGGATACTTTCGGAACCATGAACCGGGCAAATGAGCAGTTACTTCTTCTGGCGAAGGAGAAGGGGCTGTTGGAGGAAATGTGATATGGCAAAGGTCATTATGGTGCAGGGAACCATGTCCAATGCAGGGAAGAGTCTGCTGGTGGCAGGACTCTGCAGGATTTTTAAACAGGATGGTTATCGGGTAGCCCCTTTTAAATCCCAGAATATGGCACTGAACTCGTTTATTACGGGGGAAGGACTGGAAATGGGACGGGCGCAGGTAATGCAGGCGGAGGCAGCAGGCATGGAACCCTCTGTGCTGATGAATCCGATTCTGTTAAAGCCTACCAATCATATTGGTTCGCAGGTGATTGTGAACGGAAAGGTACTAGGGAATATGAGTGCCAGAGATTATTTTGCTTATAAAAAGCAACTGGTACCGGATATTTTACACGCCTTTTCGGAGTTGGAAAAGCGGGCAGATATTATCGTTATCGAGGGAGCCGGCAGCCCGGCAGAGATTAACCTGAAGGAGAACGATATTGTAAATATGGGAATGGCAAAGATGGTAGATGCACCGGTGCTTCTGACCGGGGATATTGACCGGGGCGGCGTGTTTGCCCAACTGTTAGGAACCATCATGCTCTTAGAACCGGAGGAGAAGCAGCGGGTCAGGGGACTGATTATCAATAAGTTCCGGGGCGATAAATCCATTCTGGACCCCGGTGTGGTCATGTTAGAAGAGCGGGGCGGCATCCCGGTGGTAGGGGTGGTACCTTATATGGAGTTATCCCTTGCAGACGAGGACAGTCTCAGTCCACGGTTTGACAGAAGGCAGGAAAAGGTAATCGACATTGCGGTTATTAAATACCCCCGGATTTCTAATTTTACGGACTTTGATGTGTTTGAGCAGATGGAGGAGGTTTCGGTCCGGTATGTGGACAATATGCGGGAGCTGCACCATCCCGATATGATAATACTGCCCGGCAGCAAGAACACTATGGCAGACCTGCGCTGGATGCGGGAAAACGGACTGGAAGCCATGGTAAAGAAAAAGGCGGAAGATATTCCGGTCATTGGTATCTGTGGTGGCTACCAGATGTTGGGCGAAGCTATCTGTGACCCGGATGGAGTAGAAGAAGGCGGTCAGATGCAGGGGATGGGCTTACTGCCGGTCAGCACAAGCTTACAGCCGGAAAAGACCAGAACCCAGGTGGAAGGAAACTTCTTACCCTTACAGGGAATCTTACAGCCCCTTTCCGGGAATTCTTTTTCCGGATATGAAATACACATGGGAAAAACAACAAATTGTTGTATGAAGAAACAAAACAGTCCGCTTGCCAGAATGAAAGTGCAGGGATGTTGGAAAGAAGAAGGTACTTTTCAGGGAAATGTATACGGAACGTATGTCCATGGTATCTTTGACCATGCACAGACTGCCGGACGGATGGTGGAGATACTGGCAAAGAAAAAGGGCGTGCTGGTGGATACCAGCAGCCTGATGGATTACAAAGCCTATGAACAGTTACAGTATGACAAGCTGGCAGCAGGGCTGCGGGACAGCCTGGATATGCCACAGATATATGGGATGTTGACAGATGCAAAGATATAACGGAACCCCGATGGAAATTGTACCACCGGATGAAGCAATACAACAGCAGATAAAGAAAAACTGGGACAGCCTGGCAAAGCCTCTGGATGGATTGGGTATGTTTGAAACGATTTTTGCCAGAATCGGAGCCATGCAGGGAAATACCGTGCCGGACATCCGGCGAAAGGCAGTACTGGTGATGTGTGCAGACAATGGCATTGTGGAAGAGCATATCAGCCAGTCTGGGCAGGAAGTCACGGCAATGGTGGCGGAGAGTATGGGGCAGGGAAATTCTTCTGTGTGTAAAATGGCAGCAGCTATCGGCTGTGAAGTCATCCCGGTGGATATTGGTATCAACACCAACCGGGTTTATCCGGGTGTGCTTCCTCGAAAAATAAGCAGGGGAACTGCCAATTTCCTAAGGACGCCGGCTATGACAAAGGAGCAGGCTTGTGCAGCCATTAACGTAGGAATCGAACTGGTAGAACAGTGCAAACAGAAAGGCTATGGGATTCTTGGAACAGGAGAGATGGGAATTGGCAACACCACCACAAGCAGTGCCATGGCAGCCGCTTTACTGGGGTGCCCGGCAGAACGGGTAACCGGCAGAGGAGCAGGTCTGGACGATACCGGACTGAAACATAAACAACAGGTCATTGAAGAAGCCCTGCAGCAGTATCAGCTGCAACCGGAGGAAACCCTGCGGATTCTGTGCTGTGTGGGTGGACTGGACATTGCCGGCATGGTCGGGGTGTTTCTGGGCGGTGCCTTGTATCATGTACCGATTGTGATAGATGGGGTTATCAGTGCCGTGGCAGCTGTGTGTGCCAGCAGGCTTTGCCCTGGGACAGAGGCTTATATGATTCCCTCCCATAAAGGAAAAGAACCGGCGGCAGGACTTTTGCTGCAGGAGCTTTCCCTACAGCCCGTGTTGGAGGCGGGACTTGCCCTGGGAGAAGGCACAGGAACGGTATTTTTGTTTTCCATGCTGGATGTGGCGTTGACACTTTACCGGGAGGGAACCACCTTTGCCGACATTGCGCTGGCTCCCTATGAGAGGTATGCGAAATGATGACATTGATTATCGGAGGCAGTGGCAGTGGCAAATCCGCTTATGCAGAGTCCTTGTTAGCGGCCTGTACGGAAGAAAAATATTATATCGCGACCATGCAGGTCTATGATGAAGAGGGCGAAAAGCGCGTGTTAAAGCATCGTACCATGCGGGAAGGGAAGGGGTTTCGTACCCTGGAACTGCCGGTGGATGTGGGAGAAGCTGTTTTTCCGAAAAAGGCAGCAGCCCTGTTAGAATGTATGTCCAATCTGGTAGCCAACGAGATGTTCTTACCGGAAGGAAACAGCCCCGGAGAGACTGTTGTAGAAAAAGTGCTCACACAGATACAACAGCTTTCGGTAAAGGTAAATCATCTTATTATTGTGACGAACAATGTGTTTGAGGATGGCATCTGCTACGATGCCTTTACCATGGAATATTTGCAGACATTGGGAACGATCAACTGCAGACTGGCAGAAATGGCAGACCGGGTAGTAGAGGTTGTGGTCGGTATCCCGCTTGTCATGAAGGGAGAGAAGGAAGGATGAAAATACTGAAAGGAATCTGTATCGCTTTTTCGATTTATTCCAAAATCCCTATGCCCCAATTTGCCTGGGAGGAAGAGGACATGGAATATATGATGTGCTTTTTCCCATGGATTGGAGCCGTGATTGGCGTGGTATTTGTCCTGTGGCATGCCCTTTGTGAACGATGTGGCATCGGCACCTTATGTGGCAGTCTCATAGCGGCGGCGATTCCTTTAGCCATTTCCGGTGGTTTTCACGTGGATGGCTACATGGATACCATGGATGCCTTTCATTCCTATCAGAGCAAGGAGAAGAAGCTGGAAATCCTGAAGGACTCCCATATCGGAGCCTTTGCGGTGATTATGGTTATCTTGTATTACCTGATAGATATTGCAGCATTATCGGAGATAAAGACCATGCAGGCAGCTATCCTGGTGGGAACAGGATTTCCCATGACAAGGTGTTTCAGCGGGCTGGGAGTCATGTGGCTTGCGCCTGCCAGAGAAGAAGGGATGCTCCATACCTTTGCCAAAGATGCCAGGAAAAAAATCGTGGCAGGGGTATTGCTTATACAACTGGTGTTATTGTGCGGTCTGGATTTATGGCTGTCCGTGACCGGAGGGCTGGCGGTTATTGTCACCGCACTGGTATGCTTTCTTTATTTTCGATGGAAAAGCTACCGGGAGCTGGGAGGCATTACCGGGGATACTGCCGGATTTTTCGTGACCGTCTGTGAAGCTGCCATAGCAGCTGCCGTGGCGATTATAATGTGAGAAAAGGAAACAGGAAGTATGCAGTTATATATAGGTGGTTATGGACAGGGCAAGGCAGAATATGTACAGAAAAAAACAGGGAACACAGCGGCTCCGGTGGTAGACAATCTGCACCTGTGGGTTAAAAAACTGCTGGCAGAGGGACAGCCTGCGGAAGAAATCGTGTGGGACTATTACAGGAAGCATCAGGACTGCATTTTTATCTGTGATGAAATCGGTAACGGCATTGTACCCATGGAGGCAGCGGAAAGAGAGTACCGGGACCGGCTGGGACAGCTGTTAATCGGGCTGGCAAAAGAAGCAGAGACTGTGGAGCGGATTGTATGTGGAATCGGACAGAAGCTGAAATGAAAGAGAACAATAAAAACGAGATAGAAGAAAAAGCAGAAACAGTAATCCAGGCAGAAATGGAAATCTACTGGCTTCGCCATGGGAAAACCAAATCCAATGAAGAACACCGCTATCTGGGCAAGACGGATGAAGGTTTAACCGAAGCGGAAACAGAAAGATTACAGGCAAAGAAAGTGCCGGAAGCATGGCAGACATTTCCGTTATTTTCTTCTCCCATGAAGCGGTGCAGACAGACAGCAGAACTGCTTTTCCAGAAAGAACCGCTGCTCATTCCGGAGTGGGAGGAAATGGATTTTGGGTTATTTGAGGGGAAGAACTACCAGGATTTAAAAGGAGATGCCTACTATCAAAGGTGGATTGACAGCGATGGCACACTGCCTTTTCCCCAGGGGGAGTCGCGAGAAGCCTTCCTTCAAAGAAGCAGGAAAGGACTGGAACGGATGCTTTTCCTGTTAGATAAAGACGGGATGCCAGACAAGGTGGTGGCAGTGGTACACGGTGGCACTATCATGGCGGTGTTAAGTGAACTGACAGGCAGGGAGTATTTCAGCTTCCAGGTGCCTAATGGGGGCGGTTACCATACCCGGATAAGAAGAAAGCAAAATACCATAGAGGTATTGGAAATAGAGCAGATAGAACAGATAACAGATTGAAAAATGAAGTAGATTAGGAAAGAGTTTTCACACATGAGATTTGTGTCTGCGCAGATAAAACATGTGCAGAAATGAGGATAGGACACATTATGATAACGTATCATATCACAGCAATGGCAGCAGGCTTTTTACTGGATTTCCTGTTAGGGGACCCCTACTGGCTGCCGCATCCCATCCGGGCGATTGGCAGTCTGATTGGCTGGCTGGAACATAAGTGGAATCACCCGGAAGAGAAGAATTCCCGGAAAGGAACCATTATGGTACTCTTGGTACTGGCAGTGACCGGGAGTGTAACATTTCTGCTATGGGCAGGAGCCTATCGGGTGCACCCGCTGCTTGGTGTTGTAGTGGAGAGCATTATGACCTACCAGATTCTTGCCACCAAATGTCTGAAAACAGAGAGCATGAAAGTATATGATGCTTTACAGAAGCAGGATTTGGAGGCTGCCAGAAAAGCAGTATCCATGATTGTAGGCAGGGACACCCAGTCGTTAGATGAAACGGGGATTGCCAAGGCTGCCATTGAGACAGTGGCAGAGAATACTTCGGATGGGGTAATCGCCCCCATGCTGTATACAGCCATTGGTGGTCCGGTGCTTGGCTTTTTATATAAAGCGGTAAATACGATGGATTCCATGGTAGGTTATAAGAGTGAGCGGTATTTGTATTTTGGCAGAACCGCAGCCCGACTGGATGATGCAGTCAATTATATGCCGGCAAGAATCAGTGCAGTGCTGATGATAGCTGCCTGCTTTTTGAGTGGGTCAGATTATAATGCAAAAAAAGCGTGGCGGATATACAGAAGAGACCGTTACCAGCATGCGAGCCCCAATTCTGCCCAGACGGAAGCAGTCTGTGCCGGGGCATTGGGAATCCGGTTAGCCGGAAGTGCCAGTTACTTTGGCAAACTGGTGGAAAAGCCTTATATTGGCGATGCAGAGCGGGCAGTGGAGACGGAGGATATTAAGCGGGCAAATCACCTGCTGTATCTGACTGCCTGGATTAGTGAACTGCTTTGCCTGCTGGGATTAGGAGGAATCAGCCTATGGATAGGATAATCCATGGAGGAGATATTTACAGAAATCAGGTTACCATGGACTTTTCGGTCAATGGCAATCCCTTGGGAATGCCGACGAGGATAAGGGAGATTCTGGAACAGGCGGTGGACAAGGCTCTGTGTTATCCGGATATTACCGGAGGGGCAATACGTCAGAATATCAGCCGGGAAACCCAGGTTCCACCGGAGCGGATTGTCTGTGGAAATGGTGCATCGGAGTTGTTTCTGGCGATTGTCCATGCCCTGCAGCCTAAGAAAGTCTGTATCCCGGTGCCGTCCTTTTATGGATATGAGAGAGCAGCAGAGGCAGTGGGGGCAGAACTTTCCTTTTATGAAATGCAGGAGCAGGATGGGTATTGCCTTACGGAGAAGTTTCTGGAAGCTTTGCAGGAAGCTGCCGGAACCGATATGGTATTTCTGGCAAACCCGAATAACCCGGTGGGGAACAGACTGCCACCGGAATTAGTGGAGCAGATTGGTAAAGTGTGTGAAGAGAGGAAGATTACCCTGGTATTAGATGAATGTTTTCTTCCTTTTACCGGACAGGAAGGCTTCTGGGAAACCCATAAGGGCGGCGATTATCCTCATGTACTGGTAGCAGGTGCCTATACGAAAATATATGCCATTCCGGGGGTGCGGCTTGGCTATCTGCTGACCGGCTCTGTAGAAATGGCAGAACGAATCGGAAAGCATCTTCCGGAGTGGAACCTTTCCTGCTTTGCCCAGGCAGTGGGGGAAGCCTGTTGGGACAAGGAAATGTATCTTGCGCAGACTATTTCCCTGGTAGAGAGGGAGCGGGAATATCTGCGGGGAGCCTTGGCAGATTATGGCATAAAGAGTTATGAAAGCGATGCTAATTTCCTGTTACTGTGTACCGGGAAGCCACTTTATGAGGCTTTGTTGCAGGAGAAGATTCTAATTCGGGATTGCAGTAATTACCGGGGACTGGGAAAAGGCTATTACCGCATTGCCGTAAGGAGTCAGGAAGAGAACCGGAAGCTGATGGAAGCAGTGGGGAGAAGATATGGAAGAGATTGTGTATGTAAAACCGGAAGAGATTGAGAAAAGAAGCTTTGCCATTATCACAGAGGAACTGGAGCAGATGGGGATTGTGCTGCCAAAGGAACAGGAGAAGGTAACGAAAAGAGCCATTCATACCAGTGCGGATTTTGACTATGCAAAGACCCTGACTTATTCCGACCATGCCGTAGACGTTGCCAAGGAACTTATCCGGCAGGGAGCGGATATCGTTACCGATACGAATATGGCACTGGCGGGAATCAACAAAAAGGAGCTGGCAAAATACGGTGGGGAAGCCCATTGCTTTATGGCAGACGAACAGGTGGCAGCCCTGGCAAAGGAACGGCATGTGACAAGGGCAACGGTGAGTATGGAGCGGGCAGCAGCCATAAAAAAGCCGGTTATCTTTGCTGTTGGAAATGCGCCTACCGCATTGATACGGCTTTATGAAATGATACAGGAGAACCAGTACCAGCCGGCATTTATTATCGGTGTACCGGTGGGCTTCGTGAACGTGGAGGCGGCAAAGGAACTGATTTGCAAGACGAAGGTGCCCCATATTGTCAACCGGGGCAGAAAAGGTGGCAGCAACATTGCAGCAGCCATCTGTAATGCGATTTTGTATGAAATGAGAGAAGATGGAAAGGGGGGGACAGGATGCGTTACGGATTTACCACAGGAAGCTGTGCGGCGGCAGCAGCAAAAGCGGCAGCCTATATGCTGCTTACCGGAAACCGGAAGGAAAACATAACGATTGAGACGCCAAAAGGGATTCCTTTCCATGCACAGATAGAGGCCATAGACAGGCAGGAGAGACAGGTTACCTGCGGGGTCAGGAAGGATGGCGGAGATGACCCGGATATTACCACCGGAGCTCTGATTTGTGCCACCGTTGCGGTAGGGGAACCGGAG
The DNA here is from genome assembly GCA_934418125.1 of uncultured Lachnospiraceae bacterium. Lineage (GTDB taxonomy): Bacteria > Bacillota > Clostridia > Lachnospirales > Lachnospiraceae > UBA3282. The sequence continues at coordinate 65,254 of CAKRWT010000007.1, read as the reverse complement.
GGAAAACTTACTGTGCAGATAGACGGCGGTAAAGGGGTCGGACGGGTTACACAGCTCGGTCTTGACCAGCCGGTGGGACAGGCAGCCATCAACCATGTACCCAGGGAAATGATAGCAAAGGAAGTGACTGAGGTCTGTCAACTGGCAGATTATACCGGCGTGTTGTCGGTGGTCATATCCGTGCCGGAAGGGGAGACATTAGCAGAGCATACCTTTAATGGAAGGCTGGGCATCCTGGGCGGGATTTCCATTCTGGGGACCAGCGGTATTGTAGAACCTATGAGCAGTCAGGCTCTTTTGGATACCATTCAGGTAGAACTGCGGCAGAAGAAAGCACAGGGGTATCAGGTGGCAGCCGTATCGCTTGGGAACTATGGTCTTGACTATATGAAAAGCAGATATGGGTATGACCTGGACAAAAGTGTGAAGTGCAGTAATTTTATCGGTGCCACCATTGATATGGCGATAGCCTGTGGCTTTGAAAAGATGCTCTTAACCGGGCATATCGGCAAGCTGGTAAAAGTGGCAGGCGGCATCATGAACACCCATTCCAAGGAGGGGGACTGCCGGATGGAACTGTTGGCGGCAGCCGCCATAAGACAACAGGTGCCACTTCCACAGCTGGAGAAGATAGTAACCTGTGTTACCACAGAGCAGGCAGTGGGAATCCTGTGCGACTGTGGAAAGAAAGAGGCAGTGATGCAGGACATTCTGGGTAGGATTTTATTTTATCTGGGAAAGCGGGCTGCCGGAAAGATACAGATAGAAGTGATTCTGTATTCCAACGAATACGGAGAACTGGCAAAGAGTGCACAGGCAGACCGTTTTTTGGAATGTCTGGGAAAGGAAGGATAAATGGTTCATTTTGTAGGGGCAGGACCGGGAGCCGCGGATTTGATTACTCTGCGGGGGAAAGCGTTACTGGAAAAGGCAGATGTGGTGATATATGCCGGTTCCCTGGTAAATCCCCAGTTACTGGAATACTGCAAAGAGGATTGTGAAATATATAACAGTGCCAGGATGACACTGGAGGAAGTAATCGAGGTAATAGTACAGGCGGAGGCAAAGAAGGCTGACATCGTCAGGCTGCATACCGGGGAGCCCAGTATTTACGGTGCTATCCGGGAACAGATAGATATATTGGAAGAAAAAGGGATTGCCTATGACTGCTGTCCAGGCGTGAGTGCCTGCTTTGGTGCGGCAGCATCCCTGCATCTGGAATATACCTTACCGGAAGTTTCCCAGTCCTTGATTATTACCAGAATGGAAGGAAGAACCAAGGTGCCGGAAAAAGAGCAGATAGAAAGCTTTGCAGCCCATCAGGCATCCATGGCGGTTTATTTAAGTACAGGAATGTTAGGGGAGCTGAGCAGAAGGCTCATAGCAGGAGGCTATCCCAAGGATACACCGGCAGCCCTCTGTTATAAGGTTACCTGGCCGGAAGAAGAGACTTATCTGTGTACGGTAGAACAACTGGAGCAGACCGCCAGGGAACACGGCATTACCAGGACTGCACTGGTATTGGTAGGAGAGGTAATTGCCCATCAGGGATATGAGAAATCAAGACTCTATGCACCGGATTTTACCACCGGGTACCGGGAAGCCAGGAAACAGAAGAAAAGCCAATAATCTCTTCGCAACAAATCGTCTGGAAAGGGGGATTTACGTGCCAATCAGTATGATAACGTTTACCAGTACAGGAGAAGCACTGGCACAGAAGATAAAAGAACGACAGCCAAAAGAAAATATCAGCATAACCAATCGGCACAGGGATAAGCAGTTTTCATTGACAGAATGGACGAAAGCCTGTTTTGCCAGGAAAGATGCTATCGTGGTTATCGGTGCTGCCGGGATTGCCATACGTATGATAGCCCCCTTTGTGAATGATAAATTACAGGACAGCCCGGTAGTGGTGGTGGACGAAGGGGGACAGTTTGTGATTCCCCTGTTATCCGGTCATGTCGGGGGTGCCAACGGACTGGCAGAACAACTGGCAGAAGCAATTGGTGCCATACCGGTGCTTACCACGGCTACGGACGTACAACAGACCTTTGCCGTGGATATGTTTGCCAAGAGAAACCATCTGACCATACAAAACCGGGAGGGCATTGCACGGATTACCAGTAAAGTGCTGGATAAGGAAATGGTAGATATTGTGATTTCCAGGGATTTGACAGAGCTGTCCCACGGGATTTTACGGCTAAAACCCAAGGAGTACATTCTGGGGATTGGCTGCCGGAAGGGAAAGTCCTATGAAGAACTGGATGCTTTTATTCAGAAGCGGCTGACCGGTCAACAGTTGGAAAAGGACGATATCCTGGCAGTAGCTTCGATTGATTTAAAGGAAAAGGAAGAATGTCTTGTCAGATGGTGCAATAGCCACCGGATTCCTTTTGTGACTTACTCGGCAGAAGCTTTACAGCAGGTTGCAGGAAACTATAGCGCATCTGCTTTTGTGGAAGCCAGGACAGGGGTTGACAATGTGTGTGAACGGGCAGCTATGGCAGCAGCGGGAGAACAAGGCGAACTGATAGTATCTAAACAGGCGGAGAGCGGAATGACCCTTGCCATTGCAAGAAAGCCATGGAAGTGGAAGCCGGAACGGCAGAAAGGACTGGTAGTGGAAGATGCATAAGATTTATGTGGTAGGTATGGGACCGGGAGAGGAACAGATGATGACACCCCAGGCACACCATGCCCTGGAAGAGAGTGATACGATTATAGGCTATCATGCCTATTTGCAACTGTTGGGAAAAGCATATCAGAAGAAGGAGCTGCTTTCCACGCCTATGAAACAGGAAGTGGAGCGGTGCCGTATGTGCTTTGAACAGGCAAGGCAGGGCAAGGTGGTTTCCATGGTCTGCAGTGGAGATGCCGGTATCTATGGAATGGCATCTTTATTGTACGAAATGGGAAGGGAATATCCAGACTGCACGCTGGAGGTCGTACCGGGAATCACAGCAGCAAGCAGCGGAGCAGCGGTCTTGGGAGCCCCTTTAAACCATGATTTCTGTGTGATTAGCCTGAGTGACCTGTTAACTCCCTGGGAACAGATAGAACGCAGGCTGGCGGTAGCGGCAGAGGGAGATTTTGCCATTGCCTTATACAATCCTTCCAGCCATAAGCGGGCAGATTATCTGAAACGTGCCTGTGACATCCTGGCAGTCCATGGGGTAGAAGAAACGAGAGCCTGCGGTTATGTGGAGAACATCGGACGGGAAGGCACGAAGACCATGACAGGGACGTTAAGCCAACTGCGGGAATGTAGTGTGAACATGTTTACCACGGTATTTATCGGCAATTCCCAGTCTGAGATAGTGAATGGGAAGCTGATTACCAAACGAGGATATCCTATATGAGTAAAGTGCTGATTTTTGCAGGAACCACAGAGGGAAGAGAACTTTCGCTGCTTCTTTCGGACAATCAGATTCCCTGTGAGGTATGTGTGGCAACCGAATATGGAGAGGCAGTCATGCCACAGGTACCCGGCATAGAAGTGCACCGGGGACGGATGGATACGGAGCAGATGAAAGCCTTAATGAAACAAAAAGGCTATCAGGTGATCGTGGATGCCACGCACCCTTTCGCGGTACAGGTATCGGAAAATATCAGGCAGGCTGCCGCCTTCTGTGACATTCCCTGCCTTCGGCTAAAAAGAGAGACCGGAGAGAAAAACGGAGTAGGGGAAGGAAGAAAGCAAGAAGACAAAGAGCCGGAAGGACAGGAATCCTGGGAAAATGCTGCAACAGGCAGCAAGGGTGCTGTTCATTACATGCCCGATGCCAAAGCTTGTGCAGACTATCTTGCACAGACCGGTGGAAATATTCTGCTGACCACAGGCAGTAAGGAGTTAAGCGTATACTGCACCAGGGAAGGGCTCAAGGAACGATTGTATGTGCGGGTATTGCCAGGACTGGAGAGTATTAGCCTCTGTGAAAAGAACGGATTGAAAGGCCGTCAGATGATTGCCATGCAGGGACCCTTTTGTGAGGAGATGAACCGGGCACTTATCAGGCAGTATGACATTCATTTCCTGGTAACCAAGGAGAGCGGGAAGACAGGCGGTTTCCCGGAGAAACTGGCAGCCGCAAAGAAGGAACGGATTACCACGCTGGTGATTGGCAACCCGGAGAAGGAAGACACAGAAGGGATGACCCTTTCCCAGGTATGCCGTCAGATTGCAGCCATAACCGGGCACAGTATCCGGAATAAGGTTTCCTTTGTGGGAATGGGAATGGGACAAAAGAAAGGTCTCACAGAGGAAGCAATAGGCTGTATCGGAGAGGCAGATTATCTGTTTGGTGCACCAAGACTGCTGCAGGCAGTCCGGGCAATGGGAATGGGGAATGAGGCAAAGTCCTATCCTTATTACCTGATGGAACAGATAGAACCGGTACTGGAACAGATAAAAAACACCGGGGTAAAAATAGCGATTCTCTTTTCCGGCGACACCGGTTTTTACAGTGGCTGTGAGAAACTGTACCGGGCGCTGGAAAAGCGGGGGGACAGCCAGCTCCATATCTGCCCCGGCATTTCATCGGTTGCCTGCCTGGCAGCCATAACCGGCATCAGTTATCAGGATGCGGTAATTTGCAGTATTCATGGGCATGGAAAAGAAGGCACCTGGGAGGCTGCCTTTTTAGGAAAGATAAAGCAGGCAAAGAAAGCCTTTGTATTGCTGTCCGGAAGACAGGATGTACAGATATTGGGCAGTCTGTTGCAGCGGTATGGTATGGCGCAGTGCCGGGTCATTCTGGGCTATCAGTTGTGTTACCAGGAGCAGCGGGTATGGGAACTGACACCGGAGGAGTGCCGCCAGGTTTCCGGGGAAGGACTGTATTTGTGTCTTCTTCTGAACGAGACACCACAAAGGATAACACTCACACCGGGAATGCCCGACAGCAGCTTTTTGCGGGATAAGGTGCCCATGACGAAAGAAGAGATTCGGGCACTCTCCCTGTGCAAGCTAAGGCTTACGCCGGGGGCTGTATGTTATGATATCGGCAGTGGTTCCGGCTCTGTTGCCGTGGAAATGGCACAAAGAGCAGGGGACATTACGGTCTATGCCATAGAATATAAGGAACTGGCATTAGAACTGATAAAGCGCAATGTTGCCCGGTTCCAGTTACCAAATGTATGGGTAATAGCAGGAAAGGCACCGGAATGTCTGGAAGAGTTACCTGCGCCGACCCACGCTTTTATCGGAGGCAGCAGCGGAAAGCTGACGGAGATTCTGGAAGAACTGCACCGCAGGAATCCTAAGATGCGGGTGGTTATCAATGCAGTCAGCCTGGAAACCATTGCCCAGCTTGCGGCTTTAAAAGAGTTACCGTATCTTACCAATCTGGAAATGATTCAGGTGCAGGTAACACGGGTAAAGGAGCTTGGCGGTTATCAGATGATGCAGAGTGAAAACCCGGTTATGATTTGTTCGTTTGATTTTCAATAGGAGAGATGGATGAAAATACCAAGAGTCATGTTTGCTGCGGTTAAGAGCGGCAGTGGAAAAACAACCATAACCTGTGCCTTCCTGACACAGCTTTTGAAACGGGGGATTTCCCCTGTTTCTTTTAAATGTGGGCCTGATTATATAGACCCTATGTTTCATGAACAGGTGCTGCACATTCCTGCTAAGAATCTGGACACCTTTTTTTCGGGAAAGGAGCAGATACTGGAACTGTTTCAGGAGAAAATGACCGGAAAAGAACTTGCCGTGACAGAAGGAGTCATGGGACTTTATGATGGGCTTGGCGGTATCAGGGAGGAAGGTTCTTCCTATCATCTGGCACAGGCATTGCACACTCCGATTGTACTGGTGGTGGATGCCAGAGGCATGGGAAGGTCGATTCTGCCGCTGATAGCCGGGTTCCAGTTGTATGATACAGAGAAACTTATCCAAGGTGTGATTCTTAACCAGACCAGTAAAATGATGTATGACACTATCGCGCCGCTTATCGAGAAGGAACTGGGGATAGCCGCTTTGGGATATTTTCCCAGAGAGGAATCTCTTTGCCTGCCGGACAGGCATCTGGGACTGGTGTTACCCCAGGAGCAGAAGGAGATAACGAACATACTGGAGCGGGCAGGAGAACAGCTTGCCAAAAGTGTGAAGCTGGAGAGAATCCTGCAAATAGCCTGGGCAGCAGAAGAATTACCGGAGAGAAAACAAAAGATTTTCCCAGAGAAGGCGGGAGAGACAGTCCGGCTGGCAGTGGCAAAGGATGAAGCATTCTGCTTTTATTATAAAGACAATCTGCGCCTGTTAGCAGAAAACGGTGCAGAGCTGGTATATTTCTCCCCTCTGCGGGACAAAGCCTTACCTGAGAGAATCAGCGGGCTGTTGTTAGGAGGCGGCTACCCGGAACTCTATCCGAAGGAACTGTCTGCCAACGAATCCATGCGAAAAGCCATTTCGGAAGCCATCGAAAAGGGGATGCCCTCGGTGGCAGAATGTGGTGGATTTCTGTATCTGCATGAAAAACTGTCAGATACGGAAGGAAAGGACTGGGAAATGGCAGGTGTAATTCCGGGCAGTGCCGGAAATACAGGAAAGCTGGTACGTTTTGGTTATGTGGAACTGGAAGAAAAGAAAGCTCTGTGGCTGCCGGCCGGAGAAAAAATAAAGGCACATGAATTTCATTATTATGACAGTACGGAAAATGGGACTTCCTGTGTGGCGACAAAACCGGTCAGTGGCAGAAGCTGGGAGTGTATTCACGCTGGTAAAACACATTTCTGGGGATTTCCACACCTGTATTATCCTTCCAATCCGTCCTTTGTCAGGTATTTTATAGAAGCAATGCGGGCATATTCTATTCTGTAGCATTGACAAACCGGAAAATAAGTAGTATATATAATCATACAAAGTCTATTTAAATGATAGGAATATAGAGGAATATAGGTTTCTGCAGATGATTGGAATGAACAATGATTCTGACGGGATAAGGATTCGCATACAGGATAATACGTAAGGAGGCAATTTTATGTATAGTGAAAAGGTAATTGACCATTTCAGCAACCCAAGAAATGTGGGCGAAATAGAGGATGCAAGTGGTGTCGGTACAGTAGGCAATGCCAAGTGTGGAGATATCATGAGAATGTATCTGGATATTGATGAGAATGGCATCATCCAGGAGGCAAAGTTTAAGACTTTTGGCTGTGGGGCAGCGATTGCGACAAGCTCCATGGCAACAGAATTGATAAAGGGTAAGACCATACAGCAGGCATTGGAAGTAACCAATAAAGCAGTGATGGAAGCATTGGATGGACTTCCACCAGTCAAAGTACATTGTTCTCTGTTAGCAGAGGAAGCCATTCATGCAGCTCTTTGGGATTATGCACAGAGAAATGGCATTGAAATCAAAGGTCTGAAACCACCGGTAAATGATATTGAAGAGTCAGAACAGTATGACGAAATGTAAAGTATGACTGGGAGGGGAATAGGAGTATGAAGATTTCAACGAAGGGGCGGTATGCCCTGCGGCTGATGCTGGATTTGGCACTGAACAATACCGGAGACCCGGTTCGCGTCAAGGATATTGCAGCAAGACAGGAAATATCAGACAAATATCTGGAACAGATTATTTCTACATTGAATAAGGCAGGTTATGTGCGAAGCATCCGCGGACCACAGGGAGGGTACCGGCTGACAAAGAGTCCTGAACAGTATACTGTAGGCATGATTCTAAGGCTTACGGAAGGAAGTCTGGCACCGGTGGCGTGTCTGGATGAAGAAGAGAATACCTGTGACAGACAGGATACCTGTGCGACTCTGCAGTTGTGGAAAATGTTAAATAATGCCATCAGCAATGTGGTAGATAAAGTAACCCTGGCTGACCTGGTAGAGTGGCAGGAAGCGAAGATGAACAATTACGTCATCTAAGCGTTTAACGGATTTGTATTTAGGGATGATAAAACCGGAAAAGACCGGGGACAAAAAGAGTAGGAAAAATTGTAAATTTCTGGTTGACTGTAGTCCATAAGTATGATACGATTTAGCCAATTAAAGAAGTAAAGTCGATGAGCAAAAAGAGTACCGGAAACAGGGACATCACAGAGAGCCAACGATGGTGGAAGTTGGTATGGAACGTTTGTGGGAATGGGTTTGTGAGACGCAGGTCGAAAGCGAGGAACTTGTCAGTAGACTGAGACGTATCTCTGCGTTAAAGAGAAGGATATCAGGCGGAAGCCTTGTATCTGTAATGAGTCAGTAGATTGAATGGGTGGCGGGTATTTTCCGATTGGAAGATACCTTTTTTTATTATCCGGCACCGGAAAACAGAAGCTGGATAAAACCATAGAAACAATCCTGAGAAGAAGGGTGGCACCACGTGACATACGTCCCTGCACAGAAGCGCAGTGTGTATGTCCGTGGTGCTTTTTTTATGCGAACAGAAAAGGAGAGGAATATGAAGAGAAGATTAAGAGCATATCGTAAGACTGTCAGTATCGTAAACGAAAAGGCGATTTCCATGTTTGAGGGAATAGCAAGAGATAAGAAGTGTTTTTTGTTGGAGAGTTATGACAAGGATTATGACCGGTATTCCTTCTTTGGTATCGAGCCGGAAGAAATCATTTCCTCCAAAGGACAGAGCCTTGTCATCACGAAAAGGAATGGCGAGACCGAAGTGAGAGAAGGAAATCCGTTAGCACTTTTGAAAGACTATTATGACAGCTTTGAAGTAGTAAAGGATGAAGGAGAACTTGCCATGATTGGCGGGCTGGTAGGAAGCCTTGGCTATGATTTTGTACGTTACAGCGAGAAGCTGCCGGATGAAAACCCGGACGAAATCGGAATTGAAACCATACAGCTTATGCTGACGAGGGAATTTATCATCATTGACCACCGGGCAGAAACCATGACGGGAGTTGCCCTGGAAGAGGACACCCCGGAAGGAAGAGTTATCGGGGAGAAGAAAGCAGTCGGGCTGGTGGAACTGGTAAGAACCCACATGACAGAGGAGGAACAAAATCAGACCTTTGTCCATGACGGTAAGATTATAAACAAAACCGATACGTTAGAGGAGTACAATGGTAAGGTAGAGAAAATCAAACATTATATCAGGGAGGGACATATTTTCCAGACAGTACTGTCCCAAAGATGGACGATAGAAACCGGGCATGACGGGCTGACTCTTTATAAGGAATTGCGGGAGTTAAATCCTTCCCCCTATCTGTATTACTTTAATTTCGGCGAGTTTGAAATCATCGGTTCCAGCCCGGAAATGCTAGTAAAACAGACGGACAACAAAGTTTTTACCTGTCCGATTGCCGGAACAAGACCCCGTGGTAAGGATGAAGAGGAAGACCAGTTGCTGCGGGATGAGCTGCTCCAGGATGAAAAGGAGCGGGCAGAGCACGTTATGTTAGTGGATTTGGCAAGAAATGATATGGGACGGATAGCTGAATTCGGAACGGTAAAGGTAACCCAGTTTATGAATGTCCAGAATTACTCCCATGTCATGCATATCGTATCTCTGGTAGAGGGGAAGAAAAAAGGAGAGCGGCATCCATTGGATTTAGTAGCTTCTTTCCTGCCGGCAGGTACGTTAAGCGGGGCTCCAAAGATTCGGGCCATGGAGATTATTGATGAACTGGAGAGTGTACGGAGAGGCTTATATGGTGGTGCAACCGGCTACCTTGGTTTCAATGGCAACATGGATTTCTGTATTACCATCCGTACCATGATTAAGAAAGGAAACAAGGTTTACTTACAGGCAGGTGCCGGTATTGTGGCAGATTCGGTAGGTGAGATGGAATACAAGGAGTGCTGCAATAAGGTAATGGCACTGGCAAAGACCCTGGTAGAGGAGGAAAACTTATGATTTTACTCATTGATAATTACGATTCGTTTACCTATAATTTATATCAGTATATTGGAACCTTTACAAGTGACATCAGAGTAGTCCGGAATGATAAGATTACCATAGAAGAGATAGAGCAGTTAAACCCAGATAAAATCGTTCTTTCGCCGGGACCGAAAAGTCCGAAAGAGGCAGGCATCTGCCTGGATGTAGTAAAGCATTTTACCGGAAAGAAACCAATCCTTGGCATCTGCCTGGGACATCAGTGTATCGGGGAAGCTCTGGGGGGAACCGTATCTTATGCCAGGAAAATATTTCATGGAAAGCAGAGCCGGATTGCCCATGATGGTACAAGCATTTTTACCGGCATCAACAGCCCGATGAAAGTGGCAAGGTATCATTCCCTGGCAGTGCAGAAAGAAGGATTCCCGGATTGTCTGAAGATTCTGGCACAGACCGAGGATGGCGAAATTATGGCAATCCGGCACAAAGAGTATCCGGTGGTTGGTTTACAGTTCCATCCGGAATCCATCTATACCGAGCACGGCAAGCGTCTGGTGGAGAACTTCGTAAATGGTGTGATATAGGAGGAAAAGACAACCTATGATATTAGATGAGATTGTAGCAGACAAGAAGAAACGTCTGGTGGAGCATAAGGCGCGGATTTCCGAAGAGGAGATGAAAACCCTGGCAGCTTCCTGTGAGCGGGAGAGCATAAGCTTCTACAAGGCGTTGGCGAAGGAGGGCTTATCCATTATTGGGGAGTTTAAGAAAGCTTCCCCCAGCCATGGGAAAATGGATAATAAGATAGAGCTGACAGACCGTATCGGACAGTACAATGCATCGGTGGATGCCATTTCCTGTCTGACGGAGGAAGACCATTTCCTGGGCAGTGTGGAGTATTTCAAACAGATTCGGCAGATATCCCCATTACCGATGATTCGGAAGGATTTCATCATTGATCCCTATCAGATATTCGAGGCAAAGGTTATCGGTGCAGATTGCATTCTGTTAATTGCAGCCATTCTGACAGACCGGGAACTGAAACTGTTCTACGAACTGGCGTATGCCCTTGGCATGGATGTGCTGGTAGAGGTGCATGACGAAGTGGAAATGATGCGGGCGGTAGGACTGGATGCGAAAATCATCGGGGTAAATAACCGGAACCTGAAAGACTTTACCATTGATTTGGAGACAACCAGCAAGCTGGCACAGATGGTGCCGGAGGAAACCTTACTGGTATCAGAAAGCGGTGTTACAAAAGACGAAGACGTGGCTTTTCTTAAGAAAGTGGGAGTAGATGCCCTGTTGATTGGCACTGTATTTATGGAGGCAACGGACCCGGAGGCATTGGCGAAGAAGTGGAAAGAAGAGATATAAGAGAAACGGACAAGATTCCCGGCATTAAAATCTGTGGCATTACCTCCGTGACTGAAGCACAGTGGCTGGTAGAAGAACAGGTTGAGTATGTGGGAATGGTGCTGTTTTTTGAAAAGAGCAAGCGAAATATTTCCCTGGAGCAGGCAAAAGAAATCCTACAGGTTATCCGACAGGGAAAAACGGCAGCCGGGCAGCCCATGGAGGCGGTAGCGGTCATGGTATCCCCCACGGGCAGTCAGGCAGGACAGATAGAAGCAGCCGGATTTGATTGGATTCAGATACATGGAAAACTGGAAGAGGAAACGTTAAACGCTATTACCATTCCGGTAATAAGAGCCTACAACGATACAACACAGGAAGATTTGGAGACAGTATCCTGCGGGGAGAAAATCAAAGCCCGTCTGTTTGATGCCAGTGAACCCGGCAGTGGCAGAACCTTTGACTGGAAGAAGCTGGGGCGGAGCGGAAGACGGGACAAGCCCTTATTTCTGGCAGGTGGATTGCATCCCGGAAATGTAAGGCAGGCAATCCGGGAAGTGCTGCCAGATGTGGTAGATGTTTCCAGCGGGGTGGAAATAGCACCGGACAGAGTGGGAAAAGACAGGGAGAAAATAAGAACCTTTGTGAAACAGGTAAGAAACCGATAGAACAGGGAAGAAAAGGAGAAGACTATGAGCGACAAATATTATGGAGCATTTGGCGGACAGTATGTGGCAGAAACTCTGATGAACACACTGGCAGAACTGGAAAAAGCTTTTGAGGAGGCAATTGCCGATCCGAAATTCTGGGAAGAGTATCACTATTATCTGCGGGAATATGTAGGAAGGGAAACTCCTTTATACCTGGCAGAGAGACTTTCTGAGAAATATGGCACGAAGATTTATTTAAAGAGAGAGGATTTAAACCATACCGGCGCCCATAAGATAAATAACGTAATCGGACAGATTCTTCTGGCAAAGCGTATGGGAAAGACGAAGGTAATCGCAGAGACAGGAGCCGGTCAGCATGGTGTGGCAACGGCTACGGGGGCAGCTCTTTTTAATATGGAATGTAAGGTATACATGGGCGCGGAGGATATTGAGAGACAGCACTTAAATGTTATGCGTATGGAGATGTTAGGTGCCGAGGTAGTCAGTGTCCATTCCGGCAGCAATACCTTGAAGGATGCCACCAACGAAGCAATCCGTACCTGGGCAAAGGAGGCAGAGGATACTTTCTATATCATCGGGTCTGCGGTAGGACCTCATCCGTATCCGAAGATGGTAAAAGAATTCCAGAAGTGTATCAGTGTAGAAGCCAAGAGACAGTTTCTGGAGAAAGAGGGAAGACTGCCGGAAGTGGTTATGGCATGTGTAGGCGGCGGCTCCAACTCTATTGGTATGTTTGCAGACTTTATCGATGAGCCGGGAGTTGAGTTAATCGGTGTGGAGGCAGCCGGTATGGGAATTGAGACCGGGAAACATGCTTCTGCCATGGCGTTGGGTAAACCAGGCACGCTGCATGGTATGCGTTCTTACCTGTTGCAGGATGAAGATGGGAATGTGCAGCTTGCCCATTCCATTTCGGCCGGACTGGATTATCCGGGGGTAGGACCGGAGCATGCGTATCTGCGTGACAGTGGACGGGCACAGTATGTATCCATTACCGATGATGAGGCGATGGAAGCACTTGCAGAATTATGTAAACTAGAAGGAATCATTCCGGCGATTGAAAGTGCTCATGCGCTTGCTTATGCTTTCAAGAAGGCAAAGACCATGACGAAAGACCAGGCAATTGTGTTATGTCTGTCAGGACGCGGGGATAAGGACGTGCATACGATTGAATCCTATTTTAGCGGCAACGGATATCTGAATTAGAAAGACGAGGGTAAAAAGCATGAACAGAATCGAAGAGAGATTGCAACAGGTAAAAGAAAAGAATGAAAAAGCTTTTATCACATATATGACAGCAGGACTGCCGGACATGGAAGGCTGTGAAGCCCTTGTGAAAGCCCAGGCAGAAGCGGGAATTGATGTACTGGAACTGGGAATTCCATTCTCTGACCCGGTGGCAGACGGGCCGGTTATTCAGGCGGCTTCCTATAAGTCCATTCAGCAGGGAACTAATTTGCGGAAAGTATTTGATATGGTGGAAAAGATTCGGGAAGATGGCTGTCAGGTGCCGCTAGTGTTTATGATGTATTTTAATACGATTTTGTATTATGGACTGGAAGACTTTGTGAAAAAATGTGCCCAGGTCGGCGTGGACGGACTGATTATCCCGGATTTGCCATACGAAGAGCAGAAACAGCTGCAGGATGTACTGGACGTGGTTGAACAGGCACCGGTTCTTATCCAGCTGGTAACCCCGGTATCCGGTGACAGAATCCCGATGCTGTTAGAGCATGCCCGTGGATTTGTTTACTGTGTTTCTTCTATGGGGGTAACCGGACAGGCTGCTGATTTCCATAAGAATGTAGTAAATTATTTAGCGCAGGTAAAAAAGGTATCCAAGATTCCGGTTATGATGGGCTTTGGTATCCGGACGGCGGCAGATGTGTTGCCGATGAAAGAGATTATCGATGGCTGCATCGTAGGCTCCCATTTTATTAACCTGATGGAAGAAAATAATTACAGCACAGATGTGGCAAAAGAATATGTAAACAGTTTTAAGAAAGAGATGAATCGCTGATACAGAAGAAGTGCCATCGCATCAAAACGATGGCACTTCTTGTATGGTTACCCATCAGAGTAAACTTTGTCAGAGACAATATTCACGCATGTTTACATACTGGTAGAAAGGAAGTGCATCCTTGGTGTAACCATTGAGACACAGGTTGATGTCTTTTCTGGATTCCTTTTCCTGTTCACATGCTGCGTCCAGAACCTTCGAGAAAAATAACCGGGAAGAATCTTTGGACGATTTCTGCTTGGACTGGTGATTTTTGGTATCAGAAGTAATCTTCTTTAACGGTGTAATCGCCGAAACCGCTTCCACTTTATAATTCCTGTCAAGTACATAAGCTGCGGTAATCCCTCCTTGGATATGGTTGTAACTACGAACCTCTTGTTCTTATTATATATATCGGCAAAAAACGAATTTATGTTAGGCATCGCGAAAACTTTCCGGTTGCTGGTTGCATCTTAGTCAGGGTCTGTAGTACAATAGCGTGGGAAGATGGGAATTCACGATAAGAAACCACATGTGATGAAAGACACAACAGAGGATGAAAGAAGCGATGAAGTATAGAAAGATTAACGAAGCAACCGTACAGTGCATCATTACAGAAGAAGATATGTTGGAATATGGCTTGACGCTGTCCGATATTTTTGAGCGGAATCCAAAGGGAGAAGAGTTTTTACGGGACGTAATCGAAAGAGCGCATGAGGAAGTGGGCTACAAGATTAATAGTGGTAATATTGCCATGCAGATTACGCCATTGAAGGATAAGGGTATGGTATTGACCTTTACCGATGACAGTCCCGCAGCGTTCCGGGATATTTTAAGCCATTTAAAGGAAGTACTGCAGGATGTAGGAGCAGAGATTACCGGGCAGGGAGATACGGCAGAGGAAAAGAATGCCACTATAGAAAAAACGGTGACAGATTATGATGAGAACCGCAGAATGATTGTCTTTGCCTCCATGCATCAGGCAATGCGTTATGCGGCGTGTATACCCACACAGTTTTCTGTTAAGAGCACACTGTACGAGGAGAGTGGAGTGTATTATCTGCTTTTGGAAAAGGGACGTATTTCTTATAAGAACTTTAATAAAATAAGTGCCCTGGCATTGGAATTTGGCAATCTGGTTGCTGTGTCGCAGGAACGAATGAATTATCTGGAGGAGCATGGAGCCTGTCTGATTACAGAGCGTGCAGTCAATAAGCTCCGGAAAGTATATCTGGCATAATTGTGGGAAGGAATAGCGAATTAAGAAAGAAATAGAAATGGAGAAAGAATGAGTAACAACAGAACAAAGAAGAATCAGCAGTTTGAAGAGTTTCTGGAGAGGGAACTGGTAAGCGAATCCGGGGAAGAAGGAAATGGACAGGAGAGTACGATGCGTTATGAAGATGCAGATATTGATGAGAGAATTCTTCGTGCCGTGACCGAACTGGGATTTGAACAAATGACACCAATCCAGGAACAGGCAATTCCGATTTTTATGTCGGGACAGGATATTATTGGACAGGCGCAGACAGGTACCGGAAAAACAGCGGCATTTGGTATTCCGATTCTACAGAAGATTGACCCGGAGGACCGTTCTTTGCAGGCTGTTATTTTATGCCCAACGAGAGAACTTGCCATGCAGGCTGCGGATCAGCTTCGCAAATTTTCCAAATACATGCATGGTATCAAGGTACTGCCGATTTATGGTGGACAGGATATTGTGAAGCAGATTAAGAACTTAAAGGGAGGCGTACAAATTGTGGTTGGTACGCCGGGACGTGTGATGGATCACATGCGCAGACATACCCTGCGTATGGAAACGGTACACACGGTTGTCCTGGACGAAGCCGATGAAATGTTAAACATGGGCTTCCGGGAAGACATTGAAACGATTTTAAAGGAAATGCCGGAAAACAGACAGACAGGACTGTTTTCTGCCACGATGCCAAAGCCGATTCTGGACATTACCAAGACTTACCAGAAGGATGCGGCATTTATTAAGATGACACCAAAGGAAGTTACCATTCCATTGATTAAGCAGGCATATTATCAAGTGCGCAGACAGGACAAAGAAGAGGTGTTGTGCCGTCTGATTGACTATTATGACCCGAAACGGGCTCTGATTTTCTGCAACACGAAGAGAATGGTAGATGAACTGACCGAGCACCTGAAAGCCCGTGGGTATGAGGTAGAAGGCTTGCATGGCGATTTGTCCCAGCATCAGAGGGATACCGTTATGAATCTGTTCCGCAGTGGCAGAGCCAATATACTGATTGCAACGGACGTGGCAGCCAGAGGAATCGATGTCAGCGATGTGGAGGCAGTCTATAATTTTGATGTGCCGGAGGATATTGAATATTACGTGCATCGTATCGGCAGAACCGGACGTGCCGGCAAGACCGGGCGTTCCTTTACGCTGGTAGTTGGCAGGGAAATCTATAAGGTGCGGGATATTGAACGTATCTGCCATACCAAAATCAGAGAGCGTAAAATACCGAATGCGGCAGATATTATGGAACGGAAAGCAAAAAAAATTCTGCAGGAGGCGGAAAAGGTCATCGAAACAGAAGATGTAAGCCGGGCAGCGGAATATATTCTGGATGAGATTGCCCTGGGACAGTACAGTGCCACACAGATTGCAGCCGCTTTCATGAAAATGAAGCTGGGGGATGAGATAGAAGATATTAAGGCGGAAAAATTTTTCTTTGAAAGGCGTGGCGCAGACCGGAGTGGACGAAAAGGACGTGACGGACAAAGAAGCCGGGATGGTCAGAGAGGACGTGACGGACAAAGAAGCCGGGATGGTCAGAGAGGGCGTGACGGACGCAAGAGCCGGGATGGTCAGGACAGAGGAAAAGCGGAGCATGGCAGAAGAAGCGAAGCCGCTGGACGGATGCCGAAGGATGTCAGGAGAGATGGCAGCTGGAACAGCCGCTATGGTTCCATGCGGATAAAAACAAAGAAACAGAGTTGATGTGTTCTTATAAAGTCAGTTCCTGACCATGCTCCCTGAGCCACTTGCGACACTCTTTATAGTCAGGGCAGACCTGCCCGACGGCCTGCCAGAAAGCAGGAGAGTGATTCATGTGGGTCAGATGACATAACTCATGGACGACCACATAATCAAGAATAGCAGGGGGAGCCAGCATCAGTCGCCAGTTAAAGGAGAGAGTGCCTTTGGTGCTGCAGCTCCCCCAGCGTGTTTTCTGGTCCCGGATGGTAATGCGGGAGTAAGCACCGCCCGTCAATTGCTGATAGTAATCAACTCGTTTGGGGAAGTATTCTTTGGCAGCCTGGATATAGCGTTTTTCCAGGGCAGTCCGCTGCGTATCGGAAAGGTCAGAAACCGGAGTCTGTTCCTGCTTTTGGCGCATTTCCAGATAGTGGGTAATCAGCCAGTGCTGTTTCTCTAAGAGAATCTTTTGCACTTCGGCATCGGTGGTATGACAGGGCACCCGTACCGTAATCGTGCAGTCTGGTAAAATACTTAAAGAGAAACTTTTACGGTTACTGCGGATAAGTGTATAAGACAGGTCATATATTTTACTTTTATATTTGATTCGTATCATAGGTTCCATAAAAGCTATTATAACATAGATAAATTGGAAAAACATCGTATTTTAGCAGTCCAGGGTTCTAGACAAACCTTGCTGAAATGTGATAGCATTATTAAGTATGCGATAATTTTTAGGAAGAAGACCTGTAAATGTGTTCTGATACAGGTGTTTTTCAGGAACAGGGTTAAAGTTAGACAGAGGTAAGACAGAATTATGGAAGCAAAGAAAAGAAAGACAACACAAACAGGAGCGGTAAAACGTACAACCGGTAAAACAACAAGCCGCACAACTGGTAAAGCAACAAAATATGCAACCGGAAAAGAAGCTGTAAAGAAAAAGAAAGTAGTATCTGAAAAAACAGAAAGAATGGACAAGACAGAAAGCCTTGAGACAAAATCCAGCAGAAGAGATGCAGAACGTATCCGTAGAAGAGAAGCCAGAAAGAGAAAAGTCAGAAGACAGAAGATTGCCATGGCAACAAGCGGTGTTGTGATTGTGGCAGCTGCGGCTACGCTGGTGGTATTATTCATGCCTTCCATGCGGTTGTCCAGAGAGATGTCCAAGGCAGAAAAGTATACAAAAGAACAGGACTATGTGAGCGCACAGCAGGCCTATGAAAGTGCGTTGGAGATAGATGTGAAGCAGGTAAAAGCCTATCGCAATATTGCAGAGAATGATATGGCACAGAATAAGGTAGAAGAAGCCAAGCAGATTCTATTCGAAGGTTGGGAAAATACCCAGGATGAGAGCCTGTTAAATTACTACTGCACGGTTATTCTGAACGAAGCGGTGGCAGAGATTAACGATAAGAATGTTACTTTGGATACGGTAGACAAATGCGTGCAGGTCATTGAGCAGAATGCAGCCAATGCAGATGCCCTTTCCCTGTTACAGACTTGTTATGACAGATTGTTTGCCTTAAATGAGGAAGAGGAAAAAGATGCCCATTTTGATATTTTCTATGATGAGAATATTGAGGTGGAAAACTGTCAGTATGATGCTTACGAGCAACTATTACGCAGAATGTTAGCGGTGTATCAGGCAAATCCTTCGGAGGAGTTAAAAAATCTTCTGGTAGAGTATGCCCTGATTGATGATGCTTCCATCCGTATTACCATGACCCATGTGAACAGCTATATCACAATGTTATCTGATATTAACCAGGCGATAGCAAATGATGAGATTACGGAGGTAAGTACCTGTCTGACCGATGCTATGGCAGTACAGGATTATTTTGCAGAAGCCTTTACCCAGTTTGCAGCCGGTAATTTTGAATATGCAAGAGACCTGATAGTGGAGGATACCTATCAGCAGTACCGGGATAACTTTATCAATGAGAATGCCGGCAACTGGCTGGGACATGTTTATATTCCGGTCAATCAGGAGCAATTGGTGCTGACGAAGGAAGATGGTGTCTGGTATTACAGTTTCTTAGCTGATGAAGATTATGTGAACACCAAAGGTGTTATTACTATTTGGGGAACCAAGCAGGAGGATGATGGTGTACAGCGAAGCGTAATCTCTTACGAAGCAGCCAATGATGGAGCTTATCCTCACACGGAATATACAGTACAGTATTTATACAGTAATGTGAAAATTAATGGACAGTATGTGCCACAGATGAATTATCGTTTTGACACAAAGGTAACTACGGAAGAAGGAAATACAACCGTTGCAATAGGAGACTGGGGCGGTGAACATGAATTTGAAATCGACTACTAAACCGGTCTGTATTCTTGTTGGGGCAGGGGATGCCCCGGATAAGAAGATTCCGGTCAGAGAAGAGGATTATCTGATTGCGGTAGATGGTGGCTATGATTACTGCAGGGAATGGCATCTGGAGCCGGATTTGGTTCTGGGAGATTTTGATTCCGTAAATCCGGCACGGAAAGAGGAACTCAGGAGAAGACAACAGGAAAATCCAGATACCACCAAGGTACTTCCGGTTATGAAGGATGATACGGATATGTTAGCGGCACTACGGATTGGGCTGGAAAAGGGTTACCGGCTCTTTTACCTTTATGGTGGCTGTGGAGGCAGGCTGGAACATACCATTGCCAATATCCAGTGCCTGAAATTTCTGAAAAGTCAGGGAGCGGAAGGCCATCTGTTTTCCAACCAGGAGAGAATTTTTATCATTCAGAACGAAACCGTGCATTTTTCCGCAAACACGATGGGACTTTTTTCGTTATTCGCTTTACAAAAGGCGGTTATGGGAGTTACCATAAGGGGGATGAAATATCCGCTTGCAGATGCTGTCCTGACGGATGAATATCCCATTGGAATCAGCAATGAGTTTCAGGGAGAACCGGCAGAGATTTGTATTACAGATGGCACTGCACTGGCGATTGTTTCCAAAGGGTAATATCGGTGGAAACAGGATAGATAGAATTACATTATAAGCAGTAAGAAAAGGAGATAAATTATGGGAAAGAAACCAGCAGTATTAATGATTTTAGACGGTTATGGACTGAATGACAGGACAGAAGGAAATGCCGTTGCCCTTGCAAAAACACCTGTTATGGATAAGCTGATGGCAGAATATCCTTTTGTAAAAGGAAATGCCAGTGGTATGGCAGTAGGTCTTCCGGAAGGTCAGATGGGTAATTCCGAGGTGGGTCATCTGAACATGGGGGCAGGCCGTATCGTATATCAGGAACTGACAAGAATTACAAAGGAAATCCAGGATGGTACTTTTTTTGAGAATCCGGCACTGTTAGATGCTGTCAATAACTGCAAGAAGAATGGCTCTGCATTACATCTTTTCGGTCTGTTATCGGATGGTGGTGTACACAGCCACAACACACATTTATATGGACTGTTGGAGTTAGCGAAGAGAAATGGTCTGGAGAAAGTATATGTGCATGCTTTCTTAGATGGACGTGATACCCCTCCGGCAAGTGGAAAAGGCTTCGTAGAAGATCTGGAAGCAGAGATGAAGAAGATTGGTGTCGGCGAAGTGGCAACCGTAACAGGTCGTTACTACGCAATGGACAGAGATAATAACTACGACAGAGTAGAGAAGGCTTATCTGGCACTGACAAAGGGTGAGGGACTGGAAGCAGAGAGTGCTGCTGCAGGTATCCAGGCATCCTATGACAGAGAAGAGACAGATGAGTTCGTAAAACCTACGGTTGTAAAGAAGAACGGTGCACCGGTTGCAACCATAAAAGATGGCGATTCCGTTATCTTCTTTAACTTCCGGCCGGACAGAGCAAGAGAAATTACCAGAAGTTTCTGTGATGATGATTTTAAGGGCTTTGCAAGAGAGAAGAGATTAGACCTTACTTATGTATGCTTCTCTGATTATGACCCAACCATTCCTCATAAAGAAGTTGCTTTCCATAAGATTGCTGTTACAAATACCTTTGGTGAGTGGCTTGCAGCAAACCACATGAAACAGGCAAGAATTGCAGAGACAGAGAAATATGCCCATGTAACTTTCTTCTTTAACGGCGGTGTGGAAGAGCCAAACGAAGGAGAAGACAGAATCCTGGTAAACTCTCCAAAAGATGTGGCAACTTATGATTTAAAGCCTCAGATGAGTGCTTATGAAGTATGTGATAAATTGGTAGGCGCCATCAAGTCCGGCGAATATGATGTTATTATTATCAATTTTGCAAATCCTGACATGGTAGGTCATACTGGTGTACAGGAAGCCGCTATCAAGGCAGTAGAAGTGGTGGACGAATGTGTAGGACGTGCCGTAGAAGCTTTGAAAGAAGTGGACGGCGTTATGTTCATCTGTGCTGACCATGGTAATGCAGAGCAGCTTATCGATTATGAGACAGGTGCTCCTTATACAGCACATACCACAAACCCTGTTCCATTTATTCTGGTAAATGCAGACCCATCTTACAAGTTAAGGGAGGGCGGATGCCTGGCAGATATCATCCCGACCCTGATTGAGTTAATGGGTAAGGAACAGCCGGCAGAGATGACAGGAAAATCCTTGCTTATTAAATAAGTTGAATCAAATATGACGGTCAGAGAGCATTTCCGAAAAAGTATCTTTTTGGGGGTGCTCTTTTTGCTTCAAAGAATTCTTGTGTAGTAAGTCTTCTTTTCGGATAGTCTGGAATATCCATTGACAGAAAGAATGAGCAGATGTATATTAAGTGTACCATCACTAATAGTACAGTTGATGTTCGTGTGCCACAGATGGAAAAACAGGAAAGGAACAGACATGATACTGATAGATTATAAGGACACAAGACCTATCTACGAGCAGATAGTGGAACGATTTAAGATGCTGATTCTGAAAGGTGCCATGTCAGCGGATGAACAGATGCCTTCGGTAAGAAGCCTTGCCATGGAGTTGTCCATCAATCCCAATACCATACAGAAAGCTTATGCAGAACTGGAACGGCAGGGATTTATTTATACCGTAAAAGGCAGAGGAAACTTCGTTTCCGGAGATAGCAGACTGGTGGAACAGCGAAAGACAGAGTATAAAGAGCGGATTCTTGATTTGGCAAAAGAAGCAATGGAAATCGGAATGACGAAGACGGAACTGTTTCGGGAGATAGAACAGTTGTAAGGGATAGAGAAAGCCATACACGACAGAAGGAGAAAAATTATGATTGAATTATACAATCTGACCAAAACCTTTGATAAGATTAAGGCGGTAGATGAGGTCAGTGTAACGATAAAAGAAAATACAGTCTTTGGACTGATAGGAACCAACGGAGCAGGTAAAAGTACCGTACTTCGTATGATTGCCGGTGTTTTAAAACCGGATGAAGGAACGGTTGCTGTAGATAATATGCCGGTTTATGATAACGTGGAAGCAAAGAAGAAACTGTTTTTCATTGCCGATGAACCATATTTCTTTGCCAATTGCAATGCCGCTGCCATGGAACATTATTACAATGGTGTGTATGAGAATTTTAATAAAGAAGAGTTTTATAAGTATCTGGAAAGCTTTAACCTGGACAAGAACAGAAAGGTATCTACTTATTCCAAGGGCATGAAGAAACAGCTGGCCCTTCTCCTGGGAATCTGTTCCCATACAAAATATATTTTGTGTGATGAAACCTTTGATGGACTGGATCCGGTAATGCGCCAGGGAATCAAATCCATTTTTGCAAAGGAGATGGAGGAGAGGGGACTGACACCGGTTATCGCTTCCCACAACCTGCGGGAACTGGAAGATATCTGTGACCATGTTGGCTTACTGCACCGGGGCGGTGTGTTACTTTCGAAGGATTTGGAGGATATGAAATGCAACATCCAGAAGGTACAGTGTGTTTTTGAAACGACAGAGGATGAACTGAAAGCTTTGAATGGACTGGAAGTGTTAAAGAAGGAGCAGAGAGGTTCCCTTCGGACGATTACGGTACGAAGTACAAGAGAGGAAGTGGTGGCAAGATTTGCTACAGTCAATACCGTATTTTATGAGGTGCTTCCTTTATCCCTGGAGGAAATCTTTATCAGTGAAACGGAGGTAGTAGGTTATGACATCAAGAAACTCATTCTGGGATAGAAGCAGAGAGAACCATAAAAGAAGAATATGGGTTTGGATTGTAAGCGTATTTGTCCAGTTGGTTGCCTATATTGGTTTTGTAACCATATATTTAACCAGAATCAGAAGATGGAATACGGAAGGAGCTTACCGGACTACGGAGGCTTTTAAGAGCGCTATGTGCGAAGCAACCCAGGATGCACTTGGCTTTTCTAACTATGAAGGGTGGATAGTAATAGCTTTGGCAGTGATTATCGGTATGCAAGGGTTTGCCTATCTGTATGACAGACGGAAGGTAGATATGTACCACAGTGTACCGGTTTCCAGAAAAAAACGGTTTGCGGTCATTTATGTAAATGGGATTATTATTTATCTGACAGCAACGTTGGTCAGCCTTTTTATCAGTGTAGTGCTGGCAGCCGTACAGGGAGCCGTAAACGGAGCCGTCCTGGCAACGGTTGGACTGGCTTTTGTGTGGAATCTGTTATATTTCCTGGTTATGTATCATACCATGATTCTGGCAGTGATGATAACCGGAAACCGGATGATTACCATTGGTGTGTGCGCGGTACTGATTCTTTATGAAGAGGTATTATATTCCCTGATTAATTCATACGGCTACTCCTTCTTTGATACCATGGACGGTTATTTTGTCAGCCTGCAGACAAAGTTATCGGTGCTGGATGATTATGAGCAGATGACCTGGCAGTTAAAACGGATAGGAACAGCTTCCGAAATTGCAAAACAGGCACTTCCTTATTATGCAAAATGGCTTGTGATTGCTATCGTGCTTCTGGCAGTGGGATATCTGGCCTACAGCAAAAGAAAGTCTGAGGCAGCAGGAAAAGCGATTGCTTATGGTTTCTTAGAACCGATTATAAAGATAGCGATTGCCATTCCGGGTGGTATGTTAATTGGAAATATTGTATATAATGCTTCTTACAGTGATGAGAAGCTGTTGGTAATAGGAATGCTTGCAGGCACCCTGATTCTGAGTGCTGTTCTGGAAGTAGCCTATGATTTTGATATCAAAGCACTGGGACGACATCTGGTATCCACCGGTGTGGCAGTAGCAGGTGCACTTTTCGTGTTCTTTATTTTTCAGGCAGATTTGTTTGGCTATGATCGTTATTTACCAGATGCAGACAGTGTGGAAAGTGTTGCGTTTTCCACCGAAGGTTTCTACAATAGTTACTGGGATGCGTCCCATGATTATATTTCACAGTGGGAATATGAGAAAGCGAACATGTTCCTGACCGACGTAGAGCCGGTATTGACCCTGGCACAGAAATCCCAGCAGGAAGATACGGAGCTGATGGGAGATGCGAGATATGCACACATTCTGTACCGGTTAAAATCCGGTCAGGAAGTCGGAAGAAGTATCTGGATTGATTTTGATAATCCGGTTACCGCAGCCCTTTTAGACCAGATAATGGGAAGTGATGCCTGGAAAATTGGAACATATCAGATTATGAAGGATAAGGAACTTTATGATAATCCGGTAAGTATTGTTTACACAAATGGAGCAGTCAATATGGCAGTTCCTACAGGGGATATGGAAGTCTTACGGGATGCCTGGATAAAGGACATGCAGCAGTTTGATTTCAGTATGGGAAGAAATACACGTCCTTGTGGTATCATTCAGTTGTCTTATAGTGATTACCGGAGCAATGAACTGTATGTTTATGAGAACTTTACCAATACTATAGCATATCTGAAATCCGTGGATGCCTATTACCCACTGGCACTGAAGGCAGAAGATATCGAGAGCATTACGATTACCAACTATCATAATGAGTTGAATGATTATGATGAATCCTATGATTCCGCTCCTGTCGATGTGATGACACAGGAGGTGGAAGCCGATTATGGGTCTGCTGTAACCGAGGCAACCTTTGAGGATAAGGCAGAAATCGCCCAGATTTTACAGGCATGCTACCCGAATATGCTTACGGAGAACCTGAGCGATCCGGAAGAGATGAGCGGTAATTATGATGTGGCAATCGTATTTAAGAAGGATACAAACTATCCTTATGACAGAACAGCATACTATTTCAGTTATACCATGTATGCGGATAAGGTGCCTGCTTTCGTGGAAGAAGCAACTGCGATAGATGCACAGAAATAGAAAGAATAAGAGAAAACGGAGGCGCATATATGGAAAAGCAAAAACCGGGGGAACCCGTAATATGTGTCAAAGATTTGTATAAAATATATCGGGTAGGTGAAACAAAGGTACGTGCTCTCAATGGCGTCAGTTTTACCATCAACCGGGGAGATTTCTGCTCCATCGTAGGTACTTCCGGCTCTGGTAAGTCTACCCTGCTCAATATGCTGGCGGGATTGGAAAAACCCACAAAAGGTGAAATTATCATAGCGGGGGAGCACATGGAAACGAAAACAGAGAACCAGCTGGTAGCCTTTCGCCGGGAACATATCGGATTTATTTTCCAGTCTTTTAATTTGATGGGAACTATGGATGCTATTGAAAATGTGGCATTACCGCTTACTTTTCAGGGGATGGATAAGAAAAAGCGGAATGCGAAAGCAGAAGAAATGTTAGATTTGGTAGGACTAAGCCATCATAAAAAGCATAAACCAAGTCAGATGTCAGGTGGACAGCAGCAGCGTGTAGGCGTTGCAAGAGCTTTGGTGGTGGAACCGGAGATAATCTTTGCCGATGAGCCTACCGGAAACCTGGATTCCAATACCTCTGTGGAGGTTATGAACCTGATGAAAAAGGTAGTCAGGGAAAAGAATCAGACACTTGTTATGGTAACCCATGATAATTATCTGGCAGGCTTTGCAGATGTGATTCTGCGGATTAAGGATGGTAAGATTATTGAAATAGAGGACCACAGAGGAGAACAGATGCCAGATGCAATAAAGGCACAGGAATAGAAAAGAAGACAGGATAAGGGTAAGGGAGAGAAAGATGCAGACCAAAATGTGGAACAGGATTAAGAAAAAAGTAGCAGGTGGAATTCTTATAGGAATAATGGGAATACTGGCGGTACCCAGTCTGCCCTGGTTAGATGGAATGATGCCAAAGGTAGAGGCGACTGAGGATAGCGTGAGTCAGAATACTCCGGCCACAATCAGCAGAACCTCTGACCGTGTCATTACCGATGATGACAGGGCAGATGCAGACGAAGATATGCTGTATTATCTGAAAAGCCTGCAAGTACGGTATCGTCTGGATGAGAAGATGATGGAGAACCTGAATAAGGTTTTTGACAGTGCTGTGTATTATATTGCGAATACGGATATGAGTGTAACTGAGCTGTGGGCCTATGTGTCCCAGACGAAATCTTCTCTGGAATCTGCAGCGGTAACAAAGGTAAGCATGACTACCAGTGAATTCCTGCAGGTAGGGGATAACTGGGAAACACCAACTGTCAGCTATGGACAGCAGGTTTCTATTGTACTTCCGGTTATTAATTTTGGTACGGAAGAGTTAAACGATTTGATTATTGAGCCAAAGACATCTACCTTGGTAACCGAGTGGCCTTTTGAACCGGATATGACCAGTTATTTACAGACAGAACCATATATTCCAGGCAGCCAGACCAAGGAGGCAGCTATGGAAAACCGTCGGGAATTTACATTTACATTTACGGCAAGAGATGATGTGATGAGCGGTTATTATCCATTGAAATTTAATGTATGGTATACCAAGTCGGGAATCCGATGTGAAGAACCGGTAGAATTAACCGTCTATGTAAAGACGATTGGAAAACCGGGTAGTGGAACTATCGGCGGCAGCGGACAGGAAGCAAGTGGAGCCAAACCACGTATCGTTGTAACCGGATTTGAAACAAATCCTGCCGATATTTATGCTGGAGATACTTTTACCCTGACGATCCATGTACAAAATACAGATAAGGATACCGCAGTTACTAATGTGCTTTTTGATATGCAGGCAGCGATTGAAGGAGAAGATAAGACAAATACTTACTCCGCATTCCTGCCAACCTCTGGTGCGAGCTCTGTATATATGGACAGCATCAGCCCTAAT
Source organism: uncultured Lachnospiraceae bacterium (assembly GCA_934418125.1). Classification (GTDB taxonomy): domain Bacteria; phylum Bacillota; class Clostridia; order Lachnospirales; family Lachnospiraceae; genus UBA3282. The sequence goes on along the minus strand of CAKRWT010000007.1, from coordinate 38,383 downwards.
ACTACGACAGATATTGTCATTGAAATGACGGCAAAGGCAGACCTGGCACAGAAACCATATGTGTTGGATGTGAATATGAAATATGATGCTGGCAGTATGTTCGACCTGACGGATAAGGCAAGCGTTTCCATTCCTATTTTGCAGGAAAGCCGTTTTGATACCAGTATTCCGGAAGTAGTACCTTCTGACATTACGGTAGGTTCCCAGTCCAATGTTATGTTCAGTATTTATAATACTGGAAAGACTACATTATATAATGTTCAGGTAAAATTTATTGCAGATTCTATCGAAGAAGCTTCTGCTTTTGTAGGAAATCTGCAGTCTGGTGCTACCGGAAATGTGGATGTGATGCTGACTGGTATGGCAGCCACTATGGATGATGGAACTATCGTGATGGAAATTTCCTATGAGGATGAAGCTGGAAATGTGACAACCACAGAAAAAACCATTACTTTATATGTGTCGGAAGAGAATTTTGATGACATGATGTATGACGATACCATGTATGATGATAGTATGGACGAGAATCAGGGAGGTTCCAAAACAGGTCTGATTGTCGGTATTATTGTAGCAGTGGGTGTAGTGGGCGCCGTGGCAGTAGTGGTGTTCCTGAAGCTGAAGAAAAAGAAAAAGGCAGCAAAGCTTTTAGAGGATGATTTGTTGGATTTGGCAGAGGATGAGGCAGATACCGAAACATCGGAAGATAAGGAAGAAGCAGATCCGGCCATAGGAACCCAGACAACAGATTCTGCCACAGATATGGATACAGAAAAATAAGAGGAACGGAGCAGCGTATGAAATTCCTTGACTTGCTGCGTATGAGCAGCAGTAATCTTTGGAAAAGAAAAATAAGAACCATATTGACCGTGTTGGGGGTTGTTATCGGAGTTGCGTCGATTGTAGTAATGATTTCCTTGGGACTTGGCCTTAGCAGGTCGCTGATGGCACAGTATGAATCCTATGGGAGTCTGACCCAGATTACAGTCAATGAGCCTTGGAACAACTCAGACAGTGAAGAACAGAAAAGGCTGGACGATGCTCTCATTGCCCAGATAGAGTCTATGGAGCATGTGGAATCGGTTTATCCGGTAATGTCTCTTTCGGTGTTAGCAAAGTATGGCAGCTACGAGGGGTATCTGCAATTACAGGGAATGCCGCTGGAAGCGATTGAGAGTCTGAACATGCAGGTGGGAGAAGGAAGTCTTCCAAGCAAAAAGGATGAGGAACTGACCTTTTTCTACGGCTGTGAAGTATTACAGAATTTCTCTAATGTAAAAAGAAGTGGCGGCAGTTACTGGGAGACCGGAGAACTACCGGATATTGATTTGATGAATGACCCGATTTTTATCATCTTTGATATGGATACCTATTATCAGTCACAGGGAACCACTGAACAGGGACAGCAGCCTGTGACACCGCCGAAGAAGTATCTGATAAAGACAAGCGGTGTGGAAGTGGCGCCAGAAGATGGGTGGTCACAGAATGGATGGTATACCTTCTGTGACATTGATAAACTGATTCCGGAGTTAAAAAGGGTATTTAAAAATAAAGTGATTCCGGGACAGCCCTCCACCAAGACCGGAAAACCATACAAGGAGATTTTTTATAATCAGTTATATGTTAATGTAGACAGTATGGATTATGTGACACAAATCCAGAATGAACTGACGAATCTTGGATATGAAGCCTACAGCAATGCAGAATGGGTAGAATCAGAGCAGAAAACTCTGGGTTATATTCAGGCGGTATTAGGCGGCATTGGAGCGGTTTCCCTGCTGGTAGCGGCAATCGGTATAACCAATACCATGATGATGTCCATTTATGAAAGAACCAAGGAAATCGGTGTCATGAAAGTGCTTGGCTGTGATTTACGGAATATCCGAAGCCTGTTCTTACTGGAAGCTGGATTTATTGGATTTATCGGTGGGGTTATTGGGTTGATTCTAAGCTATACCATATCCTTTGTGATTAACCGGATTGTAGCATCTGCCAGTGATTATATGAGCGGCATTTCCTATATTCCATTCTGGCTGGCAATTGTTTCTTTATTATTTGCCATTCTGGTCGGTATGGTAGCAGGCTTCTTCCCTGCAAGAAGGGCCATGAAGCTGAGTCCGCTGGCAGCAATCAGAAATGAGTAGGAGTTTGTGGCTGTGCAGAATCAGCATGACACAAACGAGGCGTGCGTAGAATCAGCCTGGCGCAAACGAGGTATACACAGAATTAGCTTGAGCAAACGAAGCATGTGCAGAAAGCCTAGCGCAAACGGGATATGCGCAGAATAAGGAGAAGTATGAAAAGAAACTATCAGACTGTGGTATCCATGCTGACAGCAGTAGCTTTATTGGGTGGCTGCGCGGCAGGGCAGCCGACAGTGGAAAATAGCGATACCGCGGTACAGGAAGAAGCAGTAGAGGAAGCTGCTTCTACGGATGGGAATGAGGATTCCACAGCAGCAGAAGAAACAACAGAACAGGGAAAACCAGTGGGCGAACTGACAGCAGGAGAGCTGGAAGAGTATACAGAGTGGATACAGGAATATGGAAATTACGGCTTTCTGTTATCGGACTGGTCTAATCTGACAGAATTAAATCTCTGGGAAGTGTTTTATAATGGAGCCGGGATAAGCGAAAGTGCTACGAAAGAGCAGGTGGATGCTTATCTGGAACAGACCGGACAGGAGGAATTATATACCGACTTTTTTGTTATTTCCATGGTGAAGATGAATGCTTTCCTGGAAGAAAAGGTAGGCTGTTTCTATAGAGAGATACTGGAACGGGGAAATATGACCATGGAGGATGCCTATGTGCCGGCTACGGGCTGTTTTTCCCTGGAAGTGGGAGATACCAATTACACGCCGTTTCGTGTAGAGTCCGGGGAGAGGACAGAGGATGGAAGAATCCTTTTACACTATCGGAATGAACATCTCTGGAGTGAGGATGTTGCATGGGTAGAAGCCGGTGTGGTACAGATACAGGAAGAGAACAGACAGTTTCTTTGTAATCATATTACGGAAGGATATATTCTGGACAGTTATCAGGACGAAGAAAACTGGGGAGAGGATAATGAGGAAAGCACAGGCGAATGTCTGATTCCCCAGGAAGTATTTGATAATCTGCAAACCGATGTAGATGCCTCTGCGGTAGAAAACGAATATGTGTTAGGTGACTGGAGCCAGATTACCAAAGAAGCCTTGCAGGGAACCTGGTATTATCATCCGTCCGATATGGGAGAGGATACCAGTTATGATGTGATTTTACAGTTGGATGGTGAGGATGCTATCGTCTATTATCCTTCCGTGGATTTCTATGGCGATGTCCGGTATGAATGGGATATTATCGACAGAAGTGAACGAGGCTTGTGCCCGGAACTGGCGATTTACTGGAATGGAAGAGACTGGGGAGAACTTGCCTGGTATATTCTGGGTATTTCAGAAAATCAGGAGTACTTCTGGTGTAACGGAGAAGTATTTTATAAGCAGAACCATTAAAAATAGAATTATCAGAAAACAGAATATTACATAAAGCAGACCTCCTGCGTGCATACTATGAAAAACAATATGCGCACAGGAGGTTTTGTTATGAAACTTAGAATTGTAGATGTACATGCCAGAGAAATATTGGATTCCCGTGGAAATCCCACGGTAGAAGCGGAGGTTACCGTAGAAAATGAAACTGACAGCAGACAGTATGCAGAAAGGGCGGCAGTCCCCAGCGGAGCCAGTACCGGACGCTTTGAAGCGGTGGAACTGCGGGATGGTGAGACACGATATTTCGGATTGGGTACCACAAAAGCGGTCAATAATGTAAACTCGAAAATCAGGGAAGCACTGCTTGGGATGAATGCCTTTGACCAGGGATTGATTGACCGGATACTGATAGAACAGGACGGAACCGATAATAAGAGCAACCTGGGTGCCAATGCCACACTGGGAGTGTCCATGGCATGTGCCAAAGTATGCGCCAGGGCTCTGGATATGCCTCTCTACCGCTATCTGGGTGGTGCTTATACCAGACTGTTACCGGTTCCTATGATGAATATTTTAAATGGGGGAAAGCATGCTGATAATACTGTGGATTTCCAGGAATTCATGATTATGCCGGTGCAGGCAGAAAGCTTTGCCGATGGGCTTCGCATCTGTGCAGAGATTTATCATAATCTGAAGAAAATTTGTAACGACAGAGGGCTGTCTACCGGAGTAGGCGATGAAGGTGGATTTGCCCCGTCCCTGCCGGATGCTTTTGCTGTGTTGGATTTAATCATAGAATCCATCAAGGCGGCAGGTTATACACCGGGACAGGATATTAAAATAGCCCTGGATGTGGCGGCTTCTGAACTGTATCATGAAGAGGATGGCGTGTATCATTTCCCGGGAGAAACCGAACGGAAACGAAACCAGGCGAAGATTACCGGTTCCCAGGTAACCGAGTGCTATGAGTCAGGAAGCGATTTTGCCGGAAAAAGCCAGGAACAGGAAATTACCAGAAGCACAGAAGAAATGGTTGCCTATTATGAAGAATTGGTAGAGCGGTATCCGATTATTTCCATTGAAGATGGGCTGGCAGAAGATGACTGGGATGGCTGGCAGATGCTGACAAAGAAGCTGGGCAATAAAGTCCAACTGGTAGGGGATGACTTGTTCGTCACCAACACCAAGCGACTGGATGCCGGTATTAAGCTGCATGTGGCGAATGCGATTCTGGTAAAAGTTAATCAGATAGGTACCGTGTCCGAAGCCATGGATGCCATCGAGATGGCACAGAAAAACGGATACCGGGCAGTCATTTCCCACCGCTCCGGTGAGACAGAGGATACCTTCATCGCCGATTTGGCAGTGGCAGTGAATGCCGGACAGATAAAAACCGGGGCACCCTGCCGGAGTGACCGTGTAGCAAAATATAACCAGTTGCTACGCATCGAAGAAGAGTTAGGCAGCGTAGCTTGCTACAAAGAACCATTTAATAAGATATAAAGATGTGCTATAATGTAACAGGCGCATAAGAAAAACAAGCGGCTGCGAAGCAGACATTTGTTTTTCATGCGCCTGTTAGCGAGCGAATATCCTGCGAAGCAGGAAAGAAGCGCGAAAGCGCGGATTCGCGAGCAGAAAAAAAGAAACAAGCGGCTGCAAAGCAGACATTTGTTTTTCATGCGCCTGTTAGCGAGCGAATATCCTGCGAAGCAGGAAGGAAGCGCGAAAGCGCGGATTCGCGAGCAGAAACAAAACGCTCCGCGAGGATGCGCAGAAACGCATAAGGTAATAGTCGCTTTGCGACATGCGTTTCGCACAAAAAGTGGGGAAGCCCACTTTTGTGCCTGTTAGCGAGCAGAAAATAATAATTTGGAAGTACGGAAAAGATATATGAAGATAATTAGAAGTAATAAGGCACAATTTGAATACGACATTCATTCTCTGGTAAAAGCTTTTTATCCGGAGTGGGATTTAAAGGTACTGACACCAGCATCGGTTATCAAGGATAGAACCCTGTTAGAAACCATTCCAGTGATGGAACTGGTATTTGATGGGGAAGATGCAACGTTAAAAATAGCACAAGAAAATGACGAAGAACAAACCTACTTTTTTGACAGTAAGGAAGTAGAGCCATCTGATTATAAAAATGCCTTTAAACGGTTTCTTTATCAGGCATTACAGAAAGAAACAGGCAAAAGCCTTCCTTGGGGAAATTTGACGGGAATCCGTCCCACCAAGATAGCCATGACCATGATGGAACAGGGAAAAACAGAGGAAGAAATCAAAGCCTTTTGGCGGAATATGCATTTTGTCAGTGAAGAAAAAATGGAACTGGGCATAGAGATTGCCAAAAGAGAACATGAGATTTTAAGCAGGCTGCATTATGAGAATGGATACAGTCTTTACATAGGGATTCCTTTTTGCCCAACGACCTGCCTGTATTGTTCCTTTACCTCGTATCCTATCTGTGTCTGGAAAGACCGGGTGGGAGAGTATCTGACTGCCCTGGAAAAGGAAATTGATGCAGTTGCCAGTATGTATCAGGATAAAATACTGGATACCATTTATATCGGTGGTGGTACGCCGAGTTCCCTTTCTGCAGAGGAACTGGACAGACTTTTAACCAAAATCAAAAACACCTTTGATTTCCGGACCGTGCAGGAATTTACCGTAGAAGCGGGACGGGCAGACAGCATTACAGAAGATAAGCTGCGGGTTTTATATCAGCATGGGGTAACCAGAATTTCTGTCAATCCCCAGACGATGAAACAGGAAACCCTGCAACTGATTGGCAGACAGCATACTGTGGAACAGGTGGTAGAAGCCTTTAAACGGGCAAGAAATATCGGTTTTACAAATATCAATATGGACATTATTCTGGGATTGCCAGATGAAACCAGGGAAGACGTGGTACATACCATAGAGGCAATCAAAGAACTGGAGCCGGATTCACTTACTGTACATTCGCTGGCAGTAAAGCGGGCATCAAAACTTGGCAGATGGATTGAAGAAAATGGTATTACTGCCTATAACAATACCGAAGAAACGATGGAAATTGCGGCTAAGGGAGCCAGAGACATGGCTATGGTGCCGTATTATCTGTATCGCCAGAAGAATATGTCCGGTAACTTTGAGAATGTGGGCTATTCCAAGGAAGGAAAATACGGAATTTACAATATTCTCATCATGGAAGAGAAACAGACCATCGTGGCTCTGGGAGCAGGTTCCATTACGAAGCGGGTTTTCCCGGATGGAAGAATTGAGCGGTGTGACAATGTGAAAGATGTTGGGCTGTATATCGAGAAGATTGAGGAAATGATAGAACGGAAGCAGAAACTTTTTGCAGAAGAATAAGCTGATAAGTTTCAACAAATGTTTATTGGAAATTGTGACAAGGGAGACAACCAATCAGCATGCCCGTGAGATTATTGGGAAAGAAATGCATAAGATTTCAAACATTGCCATAAGCGCATTCCTGGATTAGGCTTACTAAATTTTATGATGAATCATCGTATGTCACAGAGCAGCAGGACAACCAAAACAAAACCCCACAGAAATCCAATACACTTCATCGGATTCTTGTGGGGTTATTTTGCATTTATTTTACTGTCTTACAGTAAACAGAAAGACCATCTTATTTAGCCTGCTCAAGAGCAAGAGTTACGGTTGTGATATCACAAACTTCAGTTGGTCCGTAGTACTGAATAGCACCAGGATATTTGAAGCAGGTCTCTTCAGACCACTCTTTACGATGAGCCTCGAAGTACTTGAATGGTGCACCATCCAGTTCAACAAGTGCTTTTCTGATAACTGGCTTATCTTCGCCATGTCTTCTTTCAATGTTCATCATCTTGGTAATTGGCATACCACCTGCAACCCACTCACTTGCTGGAGCAGAAAGGTTGGAAACTTTGGATAAGTATCCGTTGTAACCATACTGGATGAGCATGAATGCATTGTATCCTAAGGAATAGCAGTAGTCGGAGTCAAAGTTTGAAGGGAAAGCACATCTTCCTTCATAACCTAAGAAATGATGAAGGGCACTGAACTTACCGTTATAGGTTCCGGCTGCTTTTCTTGCTTCCAATTTATCTTTTACAAGAGCAGAGAATAACTTCTCGGATTCAATCAGGGAAACCTGAACATTTCCGTGAGGGTCTCTCTCAAGGAATAACTGCTGCTGGATAGCCTGAGGAAGGATTGCAAATACTTCCATGGATTCCTTCGTTAAACCTTTCTCAATGAAAGCGTACTTTTCGTCCCATGTAGGAAGGGCATTGAAAGCATCAGCTTTGCTTCCTGCAAGGAGCTCATTGATTTCCTGAATTAATACGGAGAATTCAGGTACGAATTCAACAACACCTTCAGGGATGATAGCAACACCGAAGTTCATGCCTTTAGCAGCTCTTGCAGCTACAGAATCAGCAATGTAATCAGCGATTGCAGAAAGGGACATCTTCTTAGCTGCAACTTCTTCGGAAATCAGGCAGATATTTGGCTGTGTTTCAAGAGCACACTCTAAGGCAACATGGGAAGCGGAACGTCCCATAACCTTAACGAAATGCCAGTATTTCTTAGCGGAGTTTGCATCTCGTTCGATGTTACCGATAATTTCGCTGTAAGTCTTGGTTGCTGTATCGAAACCGAAGGAACATTCGATGTCTTCGTTCTTTAAGTCACCATCGATAGTCTTAGGGCATCCGATTACCTGAACACCTGTGTTGTGTGCTGCGAAGTACTCTGCAAGAACAGCAGCGTTAGTGTTGGAATCGTCACCACCGATGATAACGATAGCTGTGATACCATGTTTCTTACATACCTCAGCAGCAATTGCGAACTGCTCATTGGTTTCCAGTTTGGTTCTGCCGGAGCCGATGATATCGAAACCACCAGTATTTCTGAACTGGTTGATATATTCGTCAGTCATGATGATGTAATCATCTTCAATCAGTCCGCTTGGACCGCCTTTAAATCCATAAAGTTCGTTTTCTTTGTTGGTTGCCTTTAAGGCATCGTATAAACCACAGACAACGTTATGTCCGCCAGGAGCCTGTCCGCCGGAAAGGATAACACCAACAACCTGCTTCTTCATTTCAGAAGTGTTCTGACCTTTTTCAAAGGTAATTTCCTTCTTGCCGTAAGTATTAGGGAAAAGAGCTTTAATCTTATCCTGGTCAGCAACGCTCTGTGTTTCCTCGCCTTCCTTTACGCAGATATCTGCGATGCCGTGTCTAAGCATGCCCGGAAGTTTGGGAGCATACTCATATCTGGCTTTCTGTAATGGTGAAATGCTCATGTTTTGTCTCTCCTTTATTTTTTGGTAACTATTTGACACGATATTATTGAATCGTCCATAGTTTCTACTTTATTACATACAGCATAATTCTAATATATTTTAGGAATAAAGTAAACCATTGAGTGGAAAATATAGGATGAAAAAACAGCTTTTTGAAAATGTTGGTTTTTCGTTACCGAAAAAGGTGGTAAGGCGTAAGAAGAGTTTTTGTTGCGTATTTCACGCTCCTACGGTATACTTTCCCTATAAGCAGATTTTTCTATTTACAAAACAATCTTTGTCGGCGTATGCTGATGTCTATCGATTTTTTAAGAAGTCCTGCTTAATTATCCAATGACAATAAAGAGCAGGAGAGAAAATCATAATAGACAAAGAAGTCTGTTCTAGTATGAATGTATTCTCCTGCACCGGTAGAAAGGAGAATAGCGATGACGAAAAGTTATGAGGAACTGACGATTGCAGATGATTTTATGTTTGGCAAGGTAATGGAGGACAGAGAACTTTGCAGAGAAGTGTTGGAATGTCTCCTGGGACAGCCAGTGGGAAATCTGGAGGAGGTAGAGACAGAACGGGAATTTCGGTATTTTACAGATGGTAAGCCTGTTCGGTTAGATGTATATACAAGAGATACAGGACATGTATATGATGCAGAAATGCAAAATTTAAACCGACAGAGAATAGAGAATCTGGAGCTTCCCAAGAGAAGCAGATTCTATCAGTCGATGATGGATGTAGATTATTTGCGGAAAGGCAAGCCATATCGGGAATTACCGGAAGGGAAAGTACTGTTTTTATGTACATTCGACCCTTTTGGAAAGGGCTGTGCAAAGTATTCTTTCCAGAACAGATGCGAGGAATATGAGACATTATATCTGCGAGATGGAACCGAAAAAATTTTCTATAATTGTGTTTGCAGGGAAGAGGAACTGCCAGGGCATTTAAAGATTTTGTATCATTATATTACAACGGGACAGGTTCAGGATAACCTGACACAACGAATAGAAGAAGCTGTGGGAAAAGCCAGAAAAAACGAGATGTGGAGGTCGGAATACATGAAGGAATTGTTGCATGATGATGACGTCAAAGAAGAAGGAAGAGCAGAGGGAAGAATAGAAGGAATCGAGACAGGAATAGCCTGTGCAATCAGCATCTGCAAAGAACTTGGCTTGAGTTTTGAGGAAACGTCAGAGCGTATCCGCAGTAAATTTCAATTGCCAGAGGAAGAAGTACAGCAGGATATGAAAAAGTATTGGTAATCAGGAAGACAGGGCAGCCCTTATGGACTGCCCTTTTGTGTATTTAGTAGGGCATTTCAGTGAGTATTATACGATTGACTATCTTTCGGAGCGTTTTGAGATTTCGCCAACGGTTATGAAGAAACGTTTTAAGGGGGTCTATGGGGATTCTGTCTATGCGTATATGAAACGATACCGCCGGTTGCAGGTGGCGGAGCGGCTGTTAAGGGAAAGCAAGCTTACGGTGGGAGAGAGTGCTACACAAATCGGATATCTGAATCCGAATAAGTTTACATCGGCTTTTTGTGACGAGTATGGGGTATCTCCGACGGAGTATCGGAAGAAAGTCTGAATGTGGGTGCGCTGGTTATGCCAGTGGCTGTCCTGGTGTTACCGTTTGTCTTTGACTGGCGGAAAAATCACATTAGGTGGCACAGACATTGCACCCATTGATTCCGTTGCCATGATGAAGGATTTCTCGGTAGTTTTCCAGGACGTAGTGCTGTTTAACAATACGGTTATGGAGAATATCCGGGTAGGACGTAAAGAAGCAACTGACGAAGAGGTTATTTTTTCTTGATGTAGATAACGAGACAGAAATCCAGGAAGCAATTTCCAGACTGGTAAAAGGCAAGACGGTAATCGTAATCGCACACCGGATGAGAACGGTAGAAAATGCCAATCAGATTATCGTTCTGAATGATGGCGTTGTGGCAGAGAGCGGAAACCATGAAGAACTGATGCAGAAACATGGAATCTACGCAAGACTGGTAGAACTGCAAACTGCATCAGCACAGTGGAAGCTGAATACAAAGTAATAGAATAGAGAAAAATCTCTGCCAGGGTTCTTCCAAGCAATTTTATCAGGCGGTCAATTTTATGGGACTTGCCATATTCCGCAAAAAATTTTACAATAGAGCCATGAGAAAACAGGATACATGTGAGGAAGCGGTATGGCTAAATTTACACAGCGGGCCATTATGTTGAGCCTTTTAAAATTGTTGGAAGAACGCTCTATCGATAAGATTACAGTAAAAGATATCTGTGAAATGTGCGAAATCAACCGGAACACTTTTTACTATTATTATAGTGATATTTATCAGGTGATTGATGCAATGATGCAGTATGAGACAGAGCAGGCATTGCAGGATACCGGAAGGTCTGCTTCTTTTTATGAAGAATATCTGAAGAAATACCATCTGGTGCTGGAGCATAAGAGTGCCATCAAGCATATTTACGGTTCCAGGAGCCGGGATTTGATTCTGAACTATTTCTATACGGTTGCGGAATCCTTTGTCACAAGGTTTGTAAGGGAGGAAGCAAAGGGGACGAATCTGGATGAGGATGATATACAGTACATTGTAGACTTCTACAGTAATTCCATGATAGGAAGTACCTTAAAGTGGATTAGTAAAGGAATGCCTGAAGAACGGGACGCGTTAATCTACCGCATTTCCATGTCCTATCAGGCAACCATTAAAGTGTTGATTCAAAGCTGTATGGATGACAAAAATTCTCCTACAAAGTACCATTAGCACTAAGCTCCCTGTCCTTTGCCATAAAGAAGAGGGCGATGGTATCAGGGCCTACATGACTGCCGGTGCAGTAGTCGTAGGAGGTATTGATGAAGTCACGCACGGTAATGCGCTTCTTAATTTCTTCCATAACATAAAGCGAATCTTCGTAAGAATCTGCATGGGCGATGCCGATAATCTGTTCTTCAGGATGGACAATGTTGTCACAGACTAAGGAAATCAGGGTGTTAAGGGCAGATTTACGACCACGGCATTTCTTGTACTGAACGATATAGCCGTCTTTATTACCGCGCAGAATCGGTTTGATGTTTAAAATATTGCCGACCAGGGCAGCAGAGCCGCTGATACGTCCTGTATTTGCAAGATATTTCAAATCACCTACGGTAAAGACACCATTCATCCGGGCAGGGTAGCTTTCCAGCTTGTCTGCGATGGCATCAAAGTCCATTCCCTGGGCGCGCATTTCACTGGCATAGATAGCCAGAATCCCCTGGGCAAGGGAAGCATTCAGGGAATCAATCATACGGATTTTACGTCCCATAGGAGGGTTCTCCATCAACTCTTCTGCCGCAATTCTGGCAGAGTTATAAGTACCGCTGATATTTTTACTCAGGGAGAAGTAGAGGACATCTTCATTCTGCTCCATGATAGTCCGGAAATAATCTTCAAAGTTTCCACTGCTGATAAGTCCGGTTTTTACTTCCGCACCGGCACGCACCGCGTCATAATATTCTTTTCCCTTTGTCCGTTCTTCCTCCATACTGAGTGCAGGGTCAAAACAAGTTACACTTTTTCCATTTACGAAATTCACAAAGGAAATTACTTTAATATTATATTGTTTTACAAGCTGTGCCGGAATGTTGGCGGCAGAGTCCACTACGATTTGAAACATATCATTACCTTCTACTTTCTTATTTCTTATTGATTCCCAATCATTATATGTAGTATTGAATACTATGTCAATGGATTTTGAAAACCATTCTCAAAGAAAAATGTAAATTTTTCATAAAAAGAATACACATTCATAAAAGTGTATTCCAAATGGAAGAAATTGGGGAATTTTCGTAAGAAAAGGGAAGAAGTGGGAACTGCATGAATAACTGCATGAATAAAAGAAGTGCTATCGCTTGAAAAACATCAGAAAACAGTGTAAAATCGTAACAGTTGTGATAGAAATATGGTAATACCAGAGAAAGACAGAACATAGGAGAGCATTATGGCACTTAGTAAGAAACCGGTTACCGGTATGAAGGACATCCTTCCGGAGGAAATGGAAATCAGAGATTACGTTATCGGCGTTATCAAAGAAACCTACGGAAACTTTGGCTTTACTTCCATAGAGACCCCTTGTGTAGAGAATATTGCGAACTTGAACTGCAAGGCGGGCGGAGAGAATGAGAAGCTGATTTTTAAGATTTTGAAAAGAGGAGAGAAACTTCGTCTGGCAGAAGCAAAGAGCGAGGAAGACCTGGTAGATGGTGGACTTCGTTATGATTTAACAGTGCCACTGGTAAGATATTATTCCAACCATGCCAATGAACTGCCGGCACCCTTTAAGGCATTACAGATTGGCAATGTATGGCGTGCAGACAGACCGCAGCGTGGTCGTTACCGTCAGTTTATGCAGTGCGATATTGATATTCTGGGAGAGCCGAGCAATCTGGCAGAGATTGAACTGATTCTTGCCACAACCACAACCCTTGGCAAATTAGGGTTCCGGAATTTCCAGATTCGTATCAACGACAGGCAGATTTTAAAGGCAATGGCGGCATACAGCGGATTTGCCGAAGAAGACTATGACCAGATATTCATTATTCTGGATAAGATGGATAAGATTGGTATCGAAGGGGTGGAGGCAGAATTGTTGGAAGCAGGATACCCCGGAGAGTGTGTTTCCAAATATATGGAGCTGTTTAAAGGAATTGAGACAGCAGACAATGCAATCGCTTATCTGACGGATAAGATTGCTGATGTACTGCCACAGGGTGTCAAAGAAAGCTTTCAGGAGATTATCGACAGTGTGGAAGCCACCAAGGGAGATTTCTTTGATTTAGTATTTGACCCAACCCTGGTACGTGGTATGTCTTATTATACCGGTACTATTTTTGAAATTGCCATGCCGGAATTCGGCGGAAGCTGTGGCGGTGGCGGAAGATATGATAAGATGGTAGGTAAGTTTATCGGTAACGATGTACCGGCGTGTGGCTTTTCCATTGGTTTTGAGCGGATTATTCTGCTTCTGATGGAAAGCGGCTTCAAGGTGCCAAAAGCAGGCAAGAAGGTTGCCTATCTGATGGAAAAGGGATTACCGGCAGAACGGGTATCCGCCGTAATGAAGGAAGCGCAGGAGCAGCGTGCCTTAGGAAACCAGATTCTGGTAGCACGTATGAATAAGAATAAGAAGTTCCAGAAGGAACAGCTTACTTCCCAGGGATATGAAGAATTTAAAGAATTCTATAAGGAAGAACTGAAAAACTAAGTTCTTTGACAGAATGTTTAGGAGGAAAAACAAATGGCAGAATCCATGAAGGGATGGAAAAGGTCCCATCGTTGTGCAGAGCTGTCTACACAGAATGTAGGCGAAGAAGTAACCGTCATGGGATGGGTACAGAAACAGAGAAATAAAGGCGGCATCATTTTTGTTGATTTAAGAGATCGTTCCGGTATCTTACAGATTATCTTTGAAGAGAACGACTGTGGAGCAGAGGCTTTTGCAAAGGCAGAGAAGATGAGAAGCGAATTTGTTATCGCGGTTGTTGGTAACGTAGAGAAACGTTCCGGTGCCGTCAATGAGAATCTGGCAACCGGAGAAATTGAAGTACGTGCTAATCAGGTGCGTATCTTATCAGAATCAGAGACACCTCCGTTTCCAATTGAGGCGGATTCCAAGACGAAGGAAGAGATTCGTTTAAAATACCGTTATCTGGATTTGAGAAGACCGGATTTGCAGGAAAAGATGATACTGCGCAGTAAGATTGCTTCAGAAATGCGTGCTTTTATGGCAAAGGAAGGATTCCTGGAAATCGAGACACCGATTCTGTGTAAATCCACACCGGAAGGTGCAAGGGACTATCTGGTGCCAAGCCGTGTGCATCCGGGAAGCTTCTATGCGTTACCACAGTCTCCACAGCTTTATAAGCAGTTGTTAATGTGCTCTGGTTATGACAGATATTTCCAGATTGCAAGATGCTTCCGGGATGAGGACCTTCGTGCCGACAGACAGCCGGAGTTTACTCAGGCAGATATGGAATTATCCTTTGTGGATGTGGATGATGTTATCGAAGTAAATGAAAGACTGATTCAGCATGTATGTAAGGAAGCGATTGGTCTGGAGGTGCAGCTGCCTCTGCCACGTATGACCTGGCAGGAAGCCATGGACCGTTATGGTTCTGATAAGCCGGATACTCGTTTTGAAATGGAATTAACCGATGTATCAGACGTAGTAGCAGGCTGTGGTTTTGGGGTATTTACTTCTGCCCTGGAGAATGGCGGTTCTGTCCGTGGTCTGAATGTAAAGGGACAGGCAGCTATGCCTCGTAAGAAGATTGATGCTCTGGTTGATTTTGCCAAAGGTTATGGTGCCAAAGGATTAGCTTATCTGTGTGTACAGGAAGATGGCACTTATAAATCTTCTTTTGCCAAATTCATGACAGAGGAAGAATTGGATAAATTAGTGAAAGCCATGAAGGGAGAGAAGGGCGACCTGCTCTTATTCGCGGCTGATAAGAAGAATATTGTATACAGCGTACTGGGAGCCCTCCGTGTAGAACTGGGCAAACAGCTTGGTCTGATTGACGAGTCCAAATTTAACTTCTTATGGGTAGTGGAATTCCCATTACTGGAGTGGAGCGATGAGGAGAACCGTTTCATGGCAATGCATCATCCATTTACCATGCCAATGGAAGAAGACTGGCAGTACATTGACAGTGACCCGGGACGAGTTCGTGCCAAAGCTTACGACATCGTTTTAAATGGTGTGGAACTGGGCGGTGGTTCCGTCAGAATCCATCAGGATGATATCCAGGAGAAGATGTTTGAAGTATTAGGATTTACCAAAGAAAAAGCATGGGAGCAGTTTGGATTCCTGTTAAGTGCATTCAAGTATGGTGTGCCACCTCACGCAGGACTGGCTTATGGTCTGGACCGTTTCGTAATGCTTCTGGTTCATGCCGACAGTATCCGTGAAGTCATTGCTTTCCCGAAGGTAAAAGATGCTTCCTGTCTGATGACAGAGGCACCTGGTACGGTAGATGAGAAGCAGCTTGCAGAATTACAGATTGCCATTGCTCCTGCACCGGAAAAGGAAGGAGAGGCGTAATGAATATGCAGAACCCGGCAGCATTGATGCAGATGATTGGACTGTGGAGCCGTTTTCAGAAGAACCATCCGAAGTTTCCAAAGTTCTTAAAGGCAGTAGCCCAGAATGGAATGAAGGAAGGCAGCATTATTGAAATCAAAGTAACGACTGCAGAGGGAGAAAGCTTTGATTCCAATCTGAAGATTTCCGCAGACGATATGGATATGATAGAACAACTTAAGAAGATGGGAATGAATTCCTAAAATTCACAAAAAGAATTGTTAACCGCAAAAATAAAAAGTTGACAATGAAAAAAACTCCTTATATACTGTCAATTGAGAAGTAGTTACGAAACAATATTACAGTATGTGAGGAGTTTTTAAAATGAGTAAACAACAGGAAACAATAATGGAAAATGACAACCGGACGCAGGGGAAGATAGCCATAAAAACCATCGTGGAAATTGCTATGTTTACAGCAATTCTGGCAATCTTATCCCAGGTGTCTATTCCGATGCCATCGGGAGTACCGATTACCCTGCAGACCTTTGCGGTAGCTCTGATTGGTGTAGTTTTGGCATGGAAATTCGGTGCAGTCAGCGTAGTTGTGTATATTTTATTAGGCGCGATTGGTGTACCGGTATTTGCAGGATTCAGTGGCGGTGCCCAGGTGTTGGTAAACTATACCGGCGGTTTTATCTGGGGATTTATTTTCATGGCAGCCCTCTGTGGTGTGGGAAGTGTTATGAAGAATAAAGTATTAGGCTTTGTGGTTGGTATGGCAGGGCTGGCTATCTGTCACCTTTTAGGTGTTTTACAGTTTATGGTTGTTATGGGCATGGGATTTGGAGAATCTTTTGCGTTGGTATCAGCCCCTTATCTGATTAAGGATGTTATTTCCGTTATCCTTGCGTTTGTGGTTGGCGGACAGATTCGGAAACGTCTGATAAAGGCTAATCTGCTGTAAGGGAAGAGTCATGGAAAGAAGATTACGAGTGCATCATCTGTTGTGCAGTGCTCTGTTTGTGGGAAAGGGTTATAGTGATGCTTTTACCGCGAATATGAAACAGGTGGTGGATATGTTATTTTCCGAAGAGCAGGAGGAAAATATTATTCTGGTAACAAAACCGGATTTGATTTGCAGTGCCTGTCCTAATCAGGTAGAAGGTGCCTGTGTGTTGGATGATAACAATGTAGTATCCAAAGATGAAGCACTGGCAGAGGAATTGGGGCTTTCCTGCAATCAGTGTTACCGGAAAGAGGAAATCCTACGATTAGTCAGGGAACATCTGACCAAAGAAATTTTTGAAACCTCCTGCCATAGGTGTAGATGGTATCGGGAAGGTCTGTGCCATTACGAAGCATTACAACAGCGTTATGAACAGATGATACCTTGACTTTTTGGGAAAAACTGTTATCGTACTTAATAGAAAAGTTACCTTTATAGGAGTTTGAACGCTTTTCAAGTTTCTGTGAGGTAACTTTTTTCGTGCCCTGCGTTTCCGATTGGTTCGGAAGGAAAGGGACGTGCGAAAGAGAGGAAGAAATCGATGAATAAATTTACCATAAGGCAATCGCTGTTACTTCTGTTGACGGCAACTATCTGGGGGACTGCCTTTGTGGCACAAAGTACAGGCATGGAGTATATCGGACCATTTACCATGAATGCCACCAGGTGCTTACTGGGTGGACTGGTACTGCTTCCGGTTATATTCCTGATGAACCGTAAGGAAATGGTAGGCGATGAAGCGGAAAAAACAGAACCTACGGAAAACAACAAAACGTTGTACGCGGGTGGTATCCTTTGCGGAATACTGCTTTGCATTGCCAGTAACCTTCAGCAGATTGGGATTAAATATACAACCGTGGGAAAAGCGGGCTTTATTACAGCATTATATATTATTATGGTACCGATTCTGGGGATTTTTGCCCATAAGAAAGTGGGAGTCAAAATCTGGATAGGCGTGGTACTGGCGGTGGCAGGATTGTATCTTTTATGTATGAAAGAAGGATTTGCTCTGACCATGGGAGACAGCTATGTACTGGCATGTGCCCTGTTTTTCTCCTTCCATATCCTAGTGGTGGATTATTTTTCACCGAAAGTAGATGGGGTGAAGCTTTCCTGTATCCAGTTTTTTACCTGCAGCATTCTTTCCGGTATCGGTATGGTAATCTGGGAACAGCCACAGATAGCGCAGATTCTGGAAGCATGGCTGCCTATCTGTTATGCCGGTATCCTCTCCTGCGGTGTGGGCTACACCTTACAGATTGTAGGGCAGAAGGGAATGAACCCTACCGTGGCATCCCTGATTATGAGCCTGGAATCGGTCGTGGCAGCGATTGCGGGATTTTTATTGCTGGGACAGACTATGAGCGGCAGGGAACTGGCAGGCTGTATTCTGATGTTTGGAGCTATTATTCTGGCACAGCTTCCTGAGAAAAAGTCCCGGAGTGTATAGTGATTGGCAGATTGCCAAATGTCTGTTATAATGGGTATCGGTACGATAATGTATCAGGAAGAATGGGTGGTAGTAAGAAAAGACCACAGAAATGAGGATTACGATGGCTGAAATGAAAATAAATAATAATAATCTGGAAGATTTGTTAAAGGACTTTGCAGAAGATAGACAGAAAGAAAAATATGCCAAAATCATGGAAGCGCTGGAAGGGGCGATTGTACTGGTTCCGTCTCAGGTGCCTCAGAATATGGATGAAGAGGCGAAAAATGCCATGAAAGAAGGAAAACCGGTACAGATTCCCAAGGGAGCGCAGATAATGCCTTGTCTGTTACGGAAGGAAACCGGAGAATTCGCCTTGCCTATTTTTACCACAGCAGCGCAGATTCCACAGGATAAGAAAAGTCCTGCACTTCTGGCAATGCCATTTTTTGGCTGTCTTGCCATGATTATGTCGAACCGGGAGAAATTACAGGCGGTTATCTTAAATCCCTTTACCCATAATGTGATGATTCCCTGGCAGCTTTTGGAAGTGGCAGAGAAGAGGAGAAATGCTGCAGCACAGACAAAGACAATTAAAGTGACAGAGAAGCAGTTCCAGGACCTGGTACATAACCAGGTGGCAGTAAGGCTGTTGCCCAAATATCTGTTTGAGCAGAAAGAAGCAGGCTTACAACGTTTGCAGAAAGAAGAGGGAGCTTTCTTATTAACCCTTTATGAAGGATTGTATCCACAGGGAAAGAAAGCACCTTTTCGTGAAGATGATTTTTCTACCATGACATTAAATATTTCTGAAAATCTGCAGCTTACCCGGATTGATATGCCAGATGAGGCGATGAAGAAGGGAATGTGCTACCGTGCTTACGCCGTCTGGAAGAGAGATACCCAGGAGATTCTCTATTATACCTTAGAGAAGACGAAAGAGGGTAATTTTATCGGACAGGTAAAGGCTGACGGAACCCATGAACGGGTGGAAGAGGCACCGGACAATGGCGCAGAGATAGAAGCTATTATGGGAATTGCTTCCAGAATGTAAGAGACAGATAAGAGCAAGAAAGATATAGGAAGTAACTGGTTATGATAGATACCATTGTTTTTGATTTGGATGGGACACTGTTAAATACGCTGGAGGATTTGGCAGACAGTGTAAACTATGCTATGGAGCAATACGGACTTCCTGCCAGGACGTTGGAAGAGGTCAGATGCTTTGTGGGAAATGGCGTGGGAAAGCTGATAGAGCGCGCCATACCAGGTGGATTGGAACATCCATGCTACAAAGAAATACTAGCTGTGTTTAAGGCACATTATGAAGTGCATTGTAATGATAAGACCAAAGCTTATGAAGGAATCCTGCCGATGCTGGAAAGAGCAGGGCAGGAAGGATATCGTCTGGCAATTGTGTCCAATAAATTTGATGATGCGGTAAAACAGCTAAATGAGAAATATTTTAAGAGATATATAAAGGTTGCCATTGGGGAGAGCGCGATGGTAAAAAGAAAACCAGCCCCTGATACGGTGTATCAGGCACTGGCTGAATTATCTTCCCAGGCAGAAAATGCGGTCTATGTCGGGGATTCCGAAGTGGATATCCAGACGGCGGCACATGTCCCCATGCGTTGTGTCAGTGTTACCTGGGGCTTTCGCACCGAGGAACAGCTGCTGGCAGCAGGGGCAAAGCCTGCCAGAATGATTAGGACTCCTCAGGAGCTTCTTTTGCTTCTTCCTCGTCTGGATGAGGAAGGGTAATCAATACTTTTCGGATACGGTTCTCCTGAACTTCCGTAGCCTGTAAGGAAATGCCATTCTCCAAGAGAATGGTTTCTTTGTTTTCCGGAAGTCTTTCCAGGCGTTCAATCATCAGACCGCCGATAGAATCATAATCCTCCGACTCCAATTCAATATTCAAGGCATCGTTGATGTCATCTAATTTCATCCCGCCTTCTACCAGATAGGAGTCGTCATTTACCTGCTGAATCAACTCGGCTTCGTCTTCGTCATATTCGTCACGGATTTCACCGACCAGCTCTTCAATAATATCTTCCATGGTAATCATACCCACAGTAGTACCATATTCGCTGAGCACGAAAGCGATGTTGTAAGACTTCTCACGGATTTCCATAAGCAGGTCAGAAACATTTTTATATTCGTAAGTATAGTAAGCCTGACGGAGAATTTTCTTAATCTGGAATTTTTCTTTATCCTTTACCAGTATGAAATCCTTAATGTTAATCAGACCAATAATGTTATCCGGATCGTTGTCGTAGACAGGAATTCGCGTGAACATGGAAGCCTGGAAGGTGGATAATACTTCCTGGTAAGTGGCATTCAGGGCAATTGTGGTCATCTGGATTCTTGGAATCATGATATCCTTAGCCACCCGGTCGCCAAAGTCAAATACATTGTAGATAAGCTCCCTCTCTTCGGATTCAATCACGCCTCCTTCATGGCTGACATCCACGTAGGTCTTTAATTCTTTCTCGGTAATGCTGAAATTATTGCCCTCTGAACTGATATGTAGCAAGCGCAAAATCCAATTGGAAATTTTATCAATGAGGAAGATAACGGGGGTAAGAATTGTCATAAGCATACGGATAATACGACTATAGACAAGTGTTATCTGTTCGGAATTCTGCATCGCCCAGGTTTTTGGGAGAATCTCACCAAACATCAGAACAATGAAGGTCAGCACCCCGGTTACAATGCCAACAGCGCGGCTGCCCCATAGATTGATGGCAAAGGTAGTTGCCACGGAAGATGCGGACAGATTTACAATATTATTGCCAATCAGAATCGCACTGAGCATCTTACCATACTGATCAAGTATACCAAGTACCCGGCTGGCACCTTTGTTGTCTTCCTGGGATAAAGTACGCATCCGTACCCGGTTGACTGTCGAATAAGCGGTTTCGGCAGATGAGAAAAATGCTGATAATGAAACAAGAACAATTAAGGTAATAAGTTGTATGACACCTGTGGTATCCAATGAAACATTCACTCCTTTAATCAGATTATTACATTATATATACACTGTTCTATAAGAATGTGTCAAGTTTTTCCGGGGTGGGTAATATATTTAGAAGTAAGAAAGAAGAAAAAAGAGAATCAGAGGGGAGAGGGAAACGATGGGAAAAAGGGATATCTATATGGATAAAGTACTGTTTGTTACCAAGTGTATGCTGGCTGCTTATGTTCTGACAGCCGGTCTGCTGCTTTTACTGGCATTTTTACTTTATCGGTGTCATCTGTCTGAAAAGGCAGTATCCATAAGTATTATAGTCATTTACATAGTGGTAACGTTTTTGGCGGGGCTGATTGCCGGAAAGAGAGCGCAGAAACGTCGGTTTTTGTGGGGACTGGCAATGGGTTGTACTTATTTTGTCATTCTGGTAATCGTATCACTTCTGGTAAACAAGGGACTGCAGGATATTGCAGGGAATCTGATAACAGTGTTTTTCCTGTGTGCAGGAAGCGGCATGCTGGGAGGAATGATAAGTTAAGGATAAAATTTTGTAAAAATACTTTTCGTATAAAAAAAACTATGCTATAATATGAAATCAAGTGCTTCAGCGCACATCTGGGTGCAGATGTCTGAAAGTGTATAATAAGTAAAATAAGGATACGTAAGGAGGATACATTGATGAAACATATTAAGACATTAACAACAAGAGATTTAAAGGAATCCATGAAAAAAGGTGGATGTGGCGAGTGCCAGACATCCTGTCAGTCTGCTTGCAAGACTTCTTGTACAGTAGGTAATCAAAGCTGTGAACAGGCTAACAAATAAGGCGTTTTGTACTGTCAATTTAGAAATATTTTCATATTTCATATAAGCAGCGATTTTGTCGCTGCTTATTATGCGTTTAAGTATTAGTATAATTTATAGCAGCAGAGCGGAAACGGACAGTGGCACTGCTGGGATAAGAAGATAATCAGAGGAGAATATTTGTGATACATCAATATATAAATAATGGTTATTTTATCGTACTGGATGTGAACAGTGGCAGTGTCCATGTGGTGGATGAACAGGCATACCGCATCATTCCGATGGTAGAAGAACTGTTGCAACAGAAAATAGAAGAGAAAACAGAGATTGCGGATAAGGTGGCGCAGAAGCTGTCAGAAGAGGACAGAAAAGAAATTTCTGCTACTATGATAGAAGAAACCGTGGAAGAGATACTGGAGTTAAAGGATGCCGGCATGCTTTTTACGGAAGATATTTATGAGAGATATATCGATGCTTTTAAGGACCGTCAGACGGTTGTGAAGGCACTTTGCCTGCATATCGCCCATGACTGTAACCTTGCCTGCAAGTACTGCTTTGCTGAAGAAGGGGAATATCATGGCAGACGGGCACTGATGAGCTTTGAAGTAGGTAAGAAAGCATTGGATTTTCTGGTAGCCAATTCCGGAAACCGTATCAATCTGGAAGTGGATTTCTTTGGAGGAGAGCCTTTGATGAACTGGCAGGTGGTCAAAGACCTGGTAGCTTACGGAAGAAGCTTAGAGGAGCCTTACCATAAGAAGTTCCGTTTCACACTGACTACCAATGGGGTTCTCTTAAATGAAGAAGTTTTGGAATTTGTAAATAAAGAGATGGCAAACGTGGTGTTAAGTGTTGACGGACGTAAGGAAATCCATGACCTGATGCGTCCTCACAGAGGCGGACAGGGAAGCTATGATGAAGTTGTTCCGAAATATCAGAAGGTGGCAGAGAGCAGAAACCAGATGAACTATTATGTGAGAGGTACTTTCACAAGAAACAATCTGGACTTTGCAGAGGATGTAAAGCATCTGGCAGACCTTGGCTTTGAGCAGATATCCGTGGAGCCGGTTGTGGCAGCAGACACGGAAGACTATGCATTAAGAGAAGAAGATGTACCGGCGATTCTGGAAGAGTATGATAAGCTGGCATTGGAATATATCAAGCGGAAAAAGGAAGGAAAAGGTTTTAATTTTTTCCATTATATGATAGATTTAAAGGGTGGTCCATGCGTGGCGAAGAGACTTTCCGGCTGTGGTTCAGGAACGGAATACCTGGCAGTCACTCCCTGGGGGGATTTCTACCCTTGTCATCAGTTCGTTGGACAGGAAGATTTCCTGATGGGAAATGTAGACGAAGGCATTACCCGCACGGATATCAGAGATACCTTTAAGACTTGTAACGTGTATGCGAAGGAACAGTGTAAGGATTGCTTTGCAAAGTTTTATTGCAGTGGCGGTTGTGCTGCCAATGCCTATAACTTTACAGGCAATATCAATGGAGCGTATGAACTTGGCTGTGAGTTACAAAGAAAGCGTATTGAATGTGCAATTATGATAAAAGCGGCACTTGCCGATGAAGAAAAGGAGAACTAGTTATGAAAAAGAGCAGAGCGATTATTAGCCTGATTGTGTTTGTTCTGATTCTTGGATTACTTGGTTATACAGCAATCTATGGTGTCGGTTCAGATAACTCAGGTTCCGCTTCCAGCATTAAATTGGGTCTGGATTTAGCGGGCGGTGTCAGCATTACCTATCAGGTGGTTGGCGATGGAGAGCCAAGCAGCGAGGATATGAGCGATACCATTTACAAGTTGCAGCAGCGTGTACAGAATTATAGTACAGAAGCCCAGGTATATCAGGAAGGCAGCGACCGAATCAATATTGAGATTCCTGGTGTAACCGATGCCAATGCCATCCTGGAAGAGCTTGGCAAACCGGGAAGTCTGTATTTCATTGCAGCAACTGACAGTGAAGGAAATGCCAACTATCAGTACACTTACGGAACCGATGCAGATGGCAACATCATTGTACAGTATGTGCTGACCAAGAGTATTGAAGAGTTACAGGAAGACGGCTCTATCGTATTGACCGGTACTGAAGTAGAGAGTGCACAGGCAGGAAGCCAGCAGGATTCCATGGGTAATTCCCAGTTCGTTGTACAGTTAACTTTAAACGAGGCCGGTAAGGAAGCCTTTGCCGAGGCAACTACCAAGGCTTATCAGAACGGCGAGACAATTGCTATTTATTACGATAATGCATTTGTAAGTGTACCTGCCGTCCAGGCAGCTATTACCGATGGCAATGCCGTTATTACAGGACAGTCCTCTTTCGAAGAGGCAGAGCAGTTAGCTTCCACCATCCGTATCGGTGGTCTGAAACTGGAACTGGAAGAACTTCGTTCTAACGTAGTTGGTGCACAGCTTGGTTCCGCAGCGATTGACTCCAGTTTAATTGCAGCAGCGGTAGGCTTTGCACTGGTTGTTATCTTTATGATTGCCGTATATTATATCTGTGGTCTGGCAGCCTCCCTGGCACTGGTATTATATACCGAACTGATGGTAATTCTTTTATATGCCTTTGAAGTAACCCTTACCCTTCCGGGTATTGCTGGTATTATTCTTTCTGTTGGTATGGCAGTAGATGCGAATGTTATTATCTTCGCACGTATCCGGGAAGAACTTGCTACTGGAAAGACGGTACAGTCTTCCATTAAAATTGGTTTTAACAAAGCGTTATCCGCTATTTTGGATGGTAACATTACAACCTTTATTGTAGCCATTATCCTGTACTTTATGGGAAGCGGTACAATTAAAGGATTCTCCGTTACTTTAATGCTTGGTATTATTTTATCCATGTTTACCGCACTTTTTGTAACTAGATTCCTGATTAATGTATTCTACGGATTAGGAGTACAGAGTGAGAAAGCTTATGGTGTGGCAAAAGAGAAGAAGACGATTAATTTCTTATCCAAGAAATATGTATTCTTCGGACTGTCCTTAGCCGTTATTCTGGCAGGTTTTGTAGTCATGGGTGTGAACAAAGCACAGACCGGTATGCCGTTGAATTACAGCCTTGATTTCGTGGGAGGTACGTCTACAACGCTTACCTTACCGGAAGATATGAGTATTGAAGAAATCGATGCTCAGGTAGTTCCTTATATTGAAAAGATTACCGGAGATGGTAATGTACAGACTACCAAGGTGGCAGGCTCCAATGATGTTATCATTAAGACGAGAACCCTGGATGTGGATGAAAGACAGGAATTTGCAGATGTTATGGTAAATCAGTTTGGTGTGGACGAAAGCAGCATTACCGCAGAAACCATCAGCGCAACGATTAGTTCTGAGATGCAGACAGATGCCGTAAAAGCGATTGTGGTGGCAACTATTCTGATGCTGTTATACATCTGGTTCCGGTTTAAAGATATCCGTTTTGGTGCAAGCTCTGTACTGGCATTGATTCATGATGTACTGGTAGTACTTGCTTTCTATGCAGTAGCTAAGGTTTCCGTAGGAAATACCTTTATTGCATGTATGCTGACCATTGTTGGTTACTCTATCAATGCAACTATCGTTATCTTTGACCGTATCCGTGAAAATCTGGGAACTGTCCGCAATCAGAGCGATTTACAGGATTTAGTAAACAGAAGTATTTCCCAGACATTGTCAAGAAGTATCTTTACTTCCCTGACAACCTTCTTCATGGTAGCAGCACTGGAAGTATTTGGCGTATCCTCTATCCGGGAATTTGCCCTTCCGCTGATGGTAGGTATCGTATGTGGTACTTACTCTTCGGTATGTCTGACAGGTGCTTTCTGGTTCCTGTTCAGAACCAAGTTCCAGAAAAAGAAAACCTCAAAGAAATAAAGAAAAATAAGTGGGCGTCCCCATCGTGGGACGCCTTTTCTGATAGAAACGAAAGAAAAATGCAGACAGAAACGAGGATAGAAATGGCAAAGTGGGTAGTGAAAGCCAAACGGGCAGACTTTTATGGGATGGCAGAAAAATATCATATTAATCCGGTCATAGCCAGAATTATACGAAACCGGGATTTGACAGAAGATGCAGAGATTGAGAAATTTCTACATGGTACATTGGAGGATTTGTACAGCCCTTATGCATTACAGGATGTTAAAAAGGCAGCAGATATTATTTTACAGAAAATAGCAGAACAGAAGAAAATCCGTGTCATGGGAGACTACGACATTGATGGAGTATGCGCTACCTATATTCTGGTAAAAGGATTGGAATATCTGGGTGCTAATGTGGATGCGGTTATTCCTCATCGGATTCTGGATGGTTATGGATTGAATGACAGCCTGATTACCCAGGCAAAAGAGGATGGAGTGGACACGATTTTAACCTGTGATAACGGAATTGCGGCAGCGGCACAGATTGCCTATGCGAAGGAATTTGATATGACGGTGGTAGTGACCGATCATCATGAAGTGCCTTATGAAATGACAGAGAATGGAGAACGACTGGAATGTCTGCCGAAAGCCGATGCGGTGGTAGACCCGAAACGGGCAGACTGTACTTATCCGTTTGAAGAAATATGCGGAGCCGTGGTGGCGTATAAATTGTTGCAGGTCTTGTTGCAGGAAAGGAAAATTACCGGGACAGCTGCAGACTGTGAAACAGAAGACAAGGCATTGTTGCAGGAGCTTCTTGCCTTTGCTGCCTTTGCTACGGTGGGAGATGTGATGGAGTTAGTGGACGAAAACCGGATTCTGGTAAAGTATGGTCTGAAAGAAATGGAAGAGACACCGAATCTGGGACTGCGGGCACTGATAGAAGTAAACGGGCTGCAAAACAAGCCACTTTCAGTTTATCATCTGGGCTTTGTGATGGGACCCTGCCTCAATGCCACCGGGCGGCTGGATACGGCACTGCGAGCCTTACAGATGTTTCAGACAAAGGACTGGGCGGAAGCAGTTACCATTGCAGGAGAGTTAAAGGAATTAAACGACAGCAGAAAAAACATGACACTGCAGGGAACGGAAGCAGCTATTGCCATGATAGATGGCTCCTCCCTGCAACAGGATAAGGTGTTGGTGGTTTATCTGCCGGAATGCCATGAGAGTCTGGCGGGCATCATTGCCGGACGGCTCAGAGAACACTATCAGAAACCGGCATTTGTACTGACGAAAGCAGAGGAAGGGGTAAAAGGATCCGGGCGTTCTATTGAGGCATACCACATGTATGATAAGATGAGTGAATGTAAAGAGCTGTATATCAAATACGGCGGGCATAAGCTGGCAGCGGGCGTTTCCATGCCAGAAGAAAATGTGGATATTTTCCGAAAGTTTTTAAACGACCATTGTCAGTTGCATGACGAGGATTTGGAAGAAAAGGTACGGATAGATGTACCGATGCCCATGTCGTATGCAACAAAGGAATTTGTCAAGCAGTTATCTGTGTTAGAACCCTTTGGAAATGGCAATCCCAAGCCGATATTTGCACAGAAGGGAGTTACCTTCCTGCGGGGCAGGATTCTGGGGAAAAACCAGAATGTGGCAAAGTATGTGGTTTCTGATGAGCAAGGACAGAAGTATGATATGCTGTATTTTGGAAATTTGGACAAGTGGCATGCTTTTCTGGAAGAAACGTTTGGAGAAGAACAAAGACAGGCGCTGTATCAGGGCGGCTGTGAAGATATCTGCATCAGTGTCATTTATTACCCGGATATCAATGTATACCAGGGACGAGAGCAATTACAGATGATTATGAAGGATTATTCTATATAGGAGGAAACAGGTATGGGGATACATGAGAAGAAAATACTGACCGTGACCTTAAACCCAGCGGTAGATAAAACCTATGAAACACAGAGTGTCATGGTGGGTAATGTAAATCGTATGCGCAGTGTCATAAATATTGCGGGTGGAAAGGGAATTAACGTAACGAAGATTCTGCGGGAGTATGATTATCCGGTTATTGCTACTGGTTTTCTAGGTGGTTATCCGGGTAAGTTTATTGAGGAAGAAATGTTAAAAAGAGGTGTTACCTGTGGCTTTTTGCATTTGTCGGAGGATACCAGAAGTAATATGAATATTCTTGCAGATGATGGCTTTGTGACGGAAATTCTGGAGCCGGGACCGGTAGTCAGCAGACAGAGCCAGCGGGAGTTCCTGGCACGATATGAAGGATTGCTGGAACGCTGTATGTTAGTCATTTTATCTGGTTCATTGCCTGTTGGTGTGGATACCAATATGTATCAGAGACTTGTCATCGGAGCAAGGGAAGCCGGAGTGCCGGTATACCTGGATTCCAGTGGAGAAAGTATGCGGTTTGGCATGGAGGCGAAGCCACAGCTTATCAAACCTAACTGGAAGGAACTGGAATACCTGGCAGGGCATAAGATAGAAGACCGGGAAGAACTGATAGAGGCAGCCCATCAGATTCATCAGGAGGGCATCGAAAAGGTGGTTGTTTCCATGGGAAGCAAGGGGCTGGTTTCTGTATCGGATGAAGGGGTTTATTATGCCAGGGCAGAACATATTAAGGCAGTCAATACGGTAGCCTGCGGAGACAGCGTGGTAGCTTCCTATGCCATGTCTTACTGGTTAGAGGAAAGTGATAAGGATGCACTGCTTCGCGCCTGTGCGATTTCGGCCGCTAATGCTACTACGAGGGAGAGTGCGTCCATTCCGAAACAGACGGCGGAAGAACTGATGAAAGCAATACAGGTGGAAGCTTTAGCTTAGGGTGGGCAGTGTGTAAGACAGAATATACTACAAAGAATGCGGCTAAGCAGGAGCGATACCGGATAGATACACAAGCGAAAAGACCTGGGATGGTTCCCAGGTCTTTTCGCATTTTCTTATGAGGGGGGAGATAGTGAGTTCATCAACTATCTTGGTATTTATCATAAAGTGAAATTGTGTTCAAATTGTGTTGAGAATGTTATAAAAAAATGAAATTCCATTAAGAAAGTTTAAACTGCCACAGAAATTTGAAAAAGTAAGGGTTTCATGCTATCTTAATAAGAGGATTATTCCTGTCAGGAAGAATATACTAGTGAAAAGCGCGTGTAATGGAACCATAATTGGAGTCCTGAGAATGCGGGTTAGAAAGAGAATGGGAAAGAGGGAAAGAAAATGAAGAATCTGAAAAGTCTGCTTGCCGGAATTTCATACGAATGTGTACAGGGTACACTGGACAGAGAAGTAACAGATATTATATACGATTCCAGAAAGGTAACAAAGGACTGCCTGTTTGTCTGTATCAAAGGTGCTGTGGTGGATGGTCATAAGTTTGCAGTCCGGGCGGTAGAAGCTGGTGCCAGTGTACTGCTGGTGCAGGAAGAGGTAGCTTTACCGGAAGCAGCAGATGTTACCGTAATCCGGGTAGAAGACACCCGCTATGCTATGGCGTTTATCAGTGCGGCTTATTTCGATAACCCGGCAGAGCAGATGCAGGTTATCGGCATTACCGGAACGAAAGGGAAGACTACCAGCACCTATCTGGTAAAATCCATTTTGGAGCAGGCGGGCAGAAAAGTGGGGCTGATTGGTACGATTGAAATTATCATAGGCGATACCCATATTCATGCCGACCATACCACACCGGAATCCTATCTGGTACAGAAATATTTCAGACAGATGGCAGACGCTGGCTGCGATACTGTTGTGATGGAAGTTTCCTCCCAGGGACTGATGCTTCACAGAACCCAGGGATTTGTTTTTGACTTCGGTATTTTTACCAACATTGAACCGGACCATATCAGCCCGGCAGAACATAAAGATTTCGATGACTACCTGCATTGTAAGAGCCTTCTGTTTAAGCAGTGTAAGGTGGGAATTGTCAATCAAGATGATGCCCACTGGGAACGAATTGTGGAGGGACACACCTGTACGCTGGAAACCTACGGCATTGACACCGAAGCAGATCTTCGGGCAAAGAATATCCAGTTCTTAAAGGAAGGCGGTCTGTTAGGTGTACGCTTCGATGTAACCGGTCTTTTGAACTTCCCGGTGGAAATTGCAACACCCGGTAAGTTTAGCGTTTACAATGCCCTGACAGCGATTGCTATCTGCCGTCATTTTGCAGTGAAGGAAGAGAACATCAAGAATGCCTTGCGGAAAGCGAAGGTAAAGGGAAGAATCGAGATGGTAAAGGTTTCGGATGACTTTACCTTAATGATTGATTATGCCCACAATGCCATGGCACTGGAAAGCCTGCTGACAACCCTGAAAGCCTATGAGCCACACAGACTGGTATGTCTTTTTGGCTGCGGCGGTGACCGGGCGAAATCCAGAAGATATGAGATGGGTGAGGTCAGCGGCAGGCTGGCAGATTTAACGATTATCACATCAGATAATCCAAGAACAGAAGAACCACAGGCGATTATAGACGATATTAAGATTGGTATGGCAAAGACCAATGGCAAATATGTGGAGATATGTGACCGTAAGGAAGCCATTGCCTATGCCATCAGCCACGGCGAGCCGGGCGATATTATCGTACTGGCAGGAAAAGGACACGAAGATTATCAGGAAATCAATGGGGTGAAATACCCGATGGATGAGAGGATACTGATTCAGGAAATCCTGGAAGAACAGAAGAAATAGAGTGCCCGGAAAGGAGACAGCATGGCCGACAGATATGCGGATGTCATCATAGACATATCCCATGAGAAAGTGGACAGACCATTTCAATATAAGATACCACCGGAACTGTCGGAAGCTGTGTATCCGGGCGTACAGGTGCATGTACCTTTTGGAAAAGGAAATGCGGAAAGAACCGGTTATGTGGTGGATATATCGGAAGAGACAGACTATCCCAAAGAGAAAATAAAGGAAATCCTGTCAGTGGATGCCAGGGCTATTACGGCACAGAGTAACCAGATTCAGATAGCCTACTGGATGAAAAGGCAATATGGTTCCACCACCATCACAGCCTTGAAAACGGTGTTGCCGGTAAAACAGAAGTTAAAGCAGCTAGAGAAGAAAAAAGTCAGCCGCTGTATAGCAGGCGAAGAACTGCTGACGGCAATCGAAGTGTGTGAGAAGAAGCATCAGGTAGCGAAAGCACGTGCCCTTCGTGCCTTTCTGACAGAAGAGGTATTGCCTTATGATTTGCTTTGCCAGAAGGGAAATGTGAATGCAGCAACCTTGCGCAGCCTGGAAAAACAGGGTTATGTTACCATCCAGGCAGAAAACTATTACCGGAATCCGGTCAAACAGCAGGCACGGGAGGAAACAAGAGTTTCCCTCAGTGAAGAGCAGCGACATATTATAGAAGAGATTCTGACAGATTATCAGCAGGGAAAACCGAATACCTATCTGTTGCATGGTATTACCGGAAGCGGGAAGACAGAGGTTTACCTGGGGGTAATCGAACAGATGATAGGAATGGGAAAACAGGCGATTGTGCTGATTCCGGAGATTGCCCTTACCTATCAGACCCTGCTCCGCTTCTACAAGCGGTTTGGTGACCGGGTATCGGTGATGAATTCCACACTGTCCATGGGAGAAAAATATGACCAGATGGAACGGGCCAGAAAAGGGGAACTGGATGTTATTATAGGTCCCCGGTCAGCTTTGTTTACCCCTTTTCCCAACCTGGGTGTGATTATTATAGACGAAGAGCATGAAAGCAGCTATAAAAGTGAGTCCATGCCAAAGTACCATGCCAGGGAAACGGCTATCCAGATAGCAGGCATGCAGCATGCCAGTGTTATCTTAGGCTCGGCAACCCCTTCCCTGGAGTCTTATTATCATGCCAGAAGGGGAGAATATAAGTTATATAAAATGGAAAGCAGACATGGAAACAGTCAGCTTCCAAGCGTATATACCATAGATTTGCGGGAAGAATTAAAACAGGGAAACCGCTCTGTATTCAGCAGACGATTAAAAGAGCTGATGGAACAGCGGTTACAGAAAAGGGAACAGACCATTCTTTTCCTGAACCGGCGTGGGTATGCCGGATTTATTTCCTGCCGTGCCTGCGGTTATGTGGTAAAATGTCCTCATTGTGATGTTTCCCTTTCCGAACACCGGAATGGTATGTTACTATGTCATTATTGTGGATATGAGGAACCGAAGAAGAAGATGTGCCCGAAATGCGGTTCCAAATATCTCATGGGATTTAAGGCAGGAACCGAGCAGATAGAGGAGGCCCTTCATAAAGAGTTCCCGGAAGCCAGAGTGCTGCGGATGGATGCCGACACCACCAGAACGAAGGAAAGCTATGAAAAGATATTAGCGGCATTTGCCAACGAACAGGCAGACATTCTCGTGGGAACCCAGATGATTGTAAAAGGGCATGATTTCCCCAACGTAACACTGGTTGGGGTGCTGGCAGCAGATTTGTCGCTGAATCAGAACGATTATCGTGCAGGGGAGAGGACCTTTCAGTTACTGACCCAGGCAGCAGGCAGGGCAGGCAGAGGAGAGAAGCCGGGCGAGGTGGTTATCCAGACCTACCAGCCGGAGCATTACAGCATTGTACATGCGGCAGCCCAGGATTATGAAGGATTCTATGAAGAGGAAATGGCCTACAGGGAGTTGGGAGAATATCCCCCGGCTGCCCATTTGTTGGCGGTACTGCTGATAGCAAAGGAGCAGGAAGAGGGAGCAGCTCTTGCGGTAAAGATGGCAGAGCTTTTGACAGAAAAGATGAAAGACAAGAAGATTCATATCATAGGGCCCACAGAGGCTTCTATTGGTAAAATAAATGATTTGTACCGGCAGGTTCTGTACATAAGGCAGGAGGAGTATCAGATACTGGTGGAAGCCAAGGATATTCTGGAGCAGTTCTGCAAAGAAGAGGATTGGAAGAACGTGACCATACAGTATGATTTTGACCCGATGACAAATTATTAACAGTAAATAGAGTATGGTAGAGAGAAAGTGAGGCAAAAGAGATGGCAATCAGAAAAATAAGGGAAATGGGAGACCCGGTGTTGAATAAAACCTGTAAAGAGGTAACCGAAATCACACCAAGAATACAGGAACTGATTGATGATATGTTTGATACCCTGTATGAGGCAAACGGTGTGGGACTGGCAGCGCCCCAGGTAGGAATCCTGAAACGGATTGTAGTCATTGATACCACAGGGGAAGACCCGGTATTACTGATAAACCCCAAGATTATAGAGACCAGTGGAGAGCAGGAAGGCTACGAAGGCTGTTTAAGTGTGCCGGGAAAGACTGGATTTGTCAGAAGACCCAATTATGTGAAGGCAATTGCCTATGATGAAAATATGGAACCTTTTGAAATCGAAGGGACAGAACTGATGGCAAGGGCTATCTGCCATGAGTTAGACCATCTGGACGGACATCTTTATGTAGAAAAAGTAGAAGGACCGTTACAGGATGTGGAAAGTCTTCCGGAGGAAGATGAGGAATAAGGATAAGGAAGGTAAAGGCGTATGAAGGTTGTATTTATGGGAACGCCTGATTTTGCAGTGGATGCATTACAGGCAATTATAGAAGCCGGTCATGAAGTGACAGCAGTGGTAACCCAGCCGGATAAACCCAAAGGACGAGGCAAGGAAATGCAGGCAACACCGGTAAAAACCTGTGCCCTGGAGCATCACATTCCGGTGTTCCAGCCGGTTAAGGTCAAGGAGCCGGAGGCAGTGGAAACCTTGCGAAGCTATGAAGCGGATATCTTCGTAGTCGTTGCTTTCGGACAGATTCTTTCCGAAGAAATCTTACAGATGCCAAAGTATGGCTGTGTGAATATCCATGCATCCCTGTTACCTAAGTACCGGGGGGCAGGGCCCATTCAGTGGGCGATTATCGATGGAGAAAAGGAAACCGGCATTACCATCCAGCAGATGGATAAGGGCGTGGATACCGGCGATATCCTGTTCCAGAGTGTAGTGCCGATTGATGCCAAGGAAACCGGGGAAAGCCTTTTTGAAAAACTGGCGAAAGCAGGGGCTGCCCTGATTGTGGAGGCACTGCCGAAGATTGAGGCAGGAGAGGTAACGCCGAGAAAACAGGATGAGAGCCAGGCAAGCCATGCAAAGATGTTACAAAAGTCCATGAGCAGGATTGACTGGAACAGGAAGGCAGCAGAGCTTGACTGCCTGATTCGTGGCATGATTTCCTGGCCGGGAGCTTCCAGTGGATATCATGGAAAGACATTGAAAATATGGCAGCAGGAGCCGGTTGCAAAAGACCAGTTACCGGCGGAAGCTTTGGCTGGTGCAGAGCCGGGGACTGTGATAGCCGTAGAGAAAGATGCCATTTATGTACAGACCGGAGAAGGAGCCCTGAAACTGACAGAGGTGCAGTTAGAGGGTAAGAAACGGATGGCGGTAAAAGATTTTCTATTAGGCTATCCGGTACAGCCAGGGGAAATGCTGGCATAGGGACAAGACAGAGTTAGAAGCAGGAGAGGAATGAGAGTATGGGATATTACAATTATTATTATTTTGACCCGACCTATTTTCTTGTATTGATAGGGGCAGTTCTGTGTATCGTCGCACAGGTAAAGGTAAATTCTACTTATAATAAGTATGCAAAAGTCAGGAGCAGAAGTGGCATGACAGGAGCAGAGGCAGCCCAGCGTATCCTGGCATTATCGGGTATCTATGATGTGCGGATTGAGCACATTGGAGGACAGTTGACTGACCATTACGACCCGGCAAACAAGGTGCTCCGTCTGTCGGATGCAACATATGGTTCTACTTCGGTAGCCGCTATCGGGGTAGCAGCCCATGAATGTGGACATGCGGTACAGCATGATAAAGGCTATGCGCCGCTGAAAATAAGAACTGCTCTGGTTCCGGCAGCCAATATTGGCTCAAAGGCAGGAATTCCGCTGATTCTTTTGGGAGCGATTCTTGGGATGAACCAGTTCCTGATTCAGATAGGAATCTGGGTATTTGCCCTGGCAGTTTTGTTCCAGGTCGTTACCCTGCCGGTAGAATTCAATGCTTCAGGCAGAGCCCTTTCCATGCTGGGCAGTTATGGCTTAATGGAACCGGATGAGACGAAGGGATGCCGCAAAGTATTACAGGCAGCTGCCCTTACCTATGTAGCGGCAGCCGCATCCTCTATTTTACAGCTTCTTCGTCTGGTGCTTCTGTTTGGAAATAACAACAGAAGAAGAGACTGATAAAAAGATTGGCGGAAGAATATGAACACAAGAGAAGTAATTCTGGATATCTTATTGGAATTGGCAAAGGAAAAAGAATACAGTAATGTGCTGATAGCCTCGGTACTGGAAAAGTATGATTATCTGGAAACGAAGGAAAAGGCATTTATCAAGCGGGTAACAGAAGGCACCATTGAACGGCAGATTCAGATTGATTATGTACTGAATCAGTTTTCCAAAGTGCCGGTAAAGAAGATGAAGCCGCTGATTCGGGAATTACTTCGCATGAGTACCTACCAGCTGTTGTTTATGGAGCATACACCCGATGCCGCAGTCTGTAACGAGGCAGTCAAGCTGGCAAAGAAGCGTAAATTCCAGTCCTTACAGGGCTATGTAAATGGTGTTTTGCGAAGCATTGCCAGAGGCAAAGAAGAGATTGCTTATCCCAAAAAGGAAGAGGAGCCCCTGGCCTATCTGTCGGTATGCTACTCCATGCCTTTATGGCTGACGGAACAGATGGTACAACAGTATGGACTGGAGAAAAGTGAGCGCATGCTGGCGAACTTTCTGCAAAGAAAGCCGGTCAGTATCCGTCTGGAAGAGAAACTTCCGGAACAAGAGCAGGAATCCATGCTGCAGGTCTGGCAGCGTGCCGGAGTTGCGGTACAAAAACATCCTTATCTGCCCTATGCAGTGACCCTGGATAAGGCTGATGGTATCCGGAATCTGTACGGATATGAAGAAGGATATTTTGCGGTACAGGATGTAAGCTCCATGCTGGTGGTAGAGGCTGCTGGTATCAGAGTGGGTAACCGGGTAATTGATGTCTGCGCAGCACCGGGTGGGAAATCGCTCCATGCAGCGACGAAATTAAAAGGAACCGGGGAAGTTATCTCCTGTGATGTAACTTCCTATAAAACCGATAAAATAGAAGAGAACAAAGAACGCCTGGGAAAAGAAAATATGACCATAAGGGTACAGGATGCCAGAAGATTCTGCCCGGAATGGAAAGAGACAGCCGATGTTCTTATCGCGGATGTCCCCTGCTCCGGACTGGGGGTTATCGGGAAGAAACAGGATATTAAATATCATGTGACACCGGAGAGCCTGGCAGAGATTGTAACCTTGCAGAAAGAAATTATCGAAAATGTGGTACAGTATGTGAAGCCGGGCGGCATTTTAATGTACAGCACCTGTACCATCCGACAGGAAGAAAATGAGGAAATGGTACAGTGGATTCAGGAACAGTTCCCATTTACCCTGGAGAGTATGGAAGAAGCCCTGCCGGAGTGTCTGCGGGAAGAAGGAAGCAAAGGACAGTTACAGTTACTGCCGGGAATCCATGAAACAGATGGCTTTTTCCTGGCGAAGCTGCGAAAGAAAGGCTAGAAAACGGATATGGAGAAAAAGGATATAAAGTCTTTAACCCTTGCACAGTTGCAGGAGGAAATGAAGCTGCTTTCCGAAAAGCCTTTTCGCGCAAAGCAGTTATATGAATGGATGCACCAGAAGCTGGCAAGGGATTATGACCAGATGACGAATATTCCGGCAAACCTGAAAGAAAAATGCCGGGAATATTTTACTTATACTACGGTAAAGCCCCTTCAGGTACAGGAGTCTAAGATAGACGGAACCAGGAAATATCTGTTTGAACTGGCAGACGGCAACGTGGTGGAAAGTGTGTGGATGAAATATAAACATGGTAATTCCGTGTGCATTTCCTCCCAGGTAGGCTGCCGGATGGGGTGCCGGTTCTGTGC
The DNA here is from genome assembly GCA_934418125.1 of uncultured Lachnospiraceae bacterium. Taxonomy (GTDB): domain Bacteria; phylum Bacillota; class Clostridia; order Lachnospirales; family Lachnospiraceae; genus UBA3282. The sequence goes on along the minus strand of CAKRWT010000007.1, from coordinate 1,516 downwards.
TTCTACCCTGGATGGGCTGGAGCGCAATCTGATGCCATCTGAGATGTTGGACCAGATATATGCCATTACTTTAGAGACCGGGGAACGGGTATCCAATGTGGTAGTGATGGGAACCGGGGAACCCATGGACAATTATGACAATCTGTTACAGTTCATCACCCTGCTGACTGATGAGAATGGGCTTCATATCAGTCAGCGGAATCTGACCGTGTCTACCTGTGGCATTGTCCCCAGGATGCGGCAGCTGGCAGACTGCCAGTTACAGATTACCCTGGCGTTATCTTTGCATGCCACAACAGATGAGAAGCGAAGGAAGCTGATGCCCATAGCAAATTCCTATTCTCTTGATGAATTGATGGATACCTGCGCATACTATTTTGAGAAGACCGGAAGAAGAATTACTTTTGAGTACAGTCTGGTGCGGGGCGTGAACGACACCGGAGAGGATGCAAAGGAACTGATAGCCCTGATTCATGACCTGAACTGTCATGTGAATCTCATACCGGTAAACCCGATAAAAGAGCGGGATTACGTGCAGTCAGAGCATCAGGCAGTGGAGGCATTCAAAAATAAACTTGAAAAAAATGGAATAAATGTTACTATAAGAAGGGAAATGGGTCGGGATATTGATGGTGCCTGTGGACAGTTGAGGCGCAGACATATCACGAAAAACCAGTAGGAGGAGCGTATTGTGGTTAAGTCCTATGCGATAACGGATATCGGACAGAAAAGAAAACTGAATCAGGATTTTATCTATTTGTCGGATACAGCAATCGGAAATCTGCCAAATGTATTTATTGTGGCAGATGGTATGGGAGGTCACAATGCGGGCGATTATGCATCTCGTTATGCGGTGGAAACCGTTGTCAACGAGATTGGCATTTCCTTTGAAAAGAATCCCATGAAAATCATAGGCAAGGCGATTGAGAAAGCCAATACGCTGATTCGTGAGAAGGCGAGGGAAGATGCAGCGTTAAATGGCATGGGTACCACAATGGTCATAGCAACCTGTATGGGGAAATACCTGGAGGTTGCCAATGTGGGAGACAGCAGACTCTATGTGATAAATGAAAGAATTGAGCAGATTACACAGGACCATTCTCTGGTAGAAGAGATGGTACGGATGGGTGGTATAGACCGTGCTTCGGCTAGAAACCATCCGGATAAGAATATTATTACCAGAGCAATTGGCGCAAGAGATTACGTGGAAGCAGATTTCTATAATCTGGAATTAAAGACAGGAGATATGGTTTTACTTTGTTCTGATGGCTTGACAAACATGGTGGACGACGAGACGATACATCATATTTTACGGGGTGATGGTCGCCTTAAGGACAGGGTAGAAGAATTGGTAAGAACAGCCAATCAAAATGGTGGTAAGGATAACATTTCTGCGATTGTTATTGAGCCACTGGCAGACGAGGTGGAACATGATTAAAATAGGAATGATAATCGGTGACCGGTATGAAATACTGGAAAAAATCGGCACCGGTGGTATGTCGGACGTATATAAGGC
>CAKRWT010000006.1 GCA_934418125.1 uncultured Lachnospiraceae bacterium | reverse complement strand
CATCGCTACGCGCTGCAAAATTTATTTCTTGAATTTTCAGGGTTGCATTACTGTTTATTTGTCAAGGTTCTTTCTGTCGCTGTAGGCTTGTCTGCCGCAGCAACGATATTGAGTATATCATGTCATTTCTTGTCTGTCAACAACTTTTTCAATTATTTTTTAAGAAGTTTTTTCTTCAGCTAATTGGAAATGTTGCTCCAAAAAAATCTCTGATTCCCATCACTATCCTATCAGTAAAAAGGAAGCGGAGAAAGAGGGATTTGAACCCTCGCGCCGCGTAAGCGACCTACACCCTTAGCAGGGGCGCCTCTTCAGCCTCTTGAGTATTTCTCCACAGTCTGAACTATTCCTCTACCAATATATAGTTCTGCGTCTCTCTTGACGACGCAAAAGTTATTATACATAAGCACCTGTTATTTGTCAATGCTTTTTTTCAAGAAGTTTTTATTTTATTTCTAGCCACCATATCTAGTAGAAATACAAGTTACAAAGTACAATATTCCCGGATTGCGGTTTCATATAAATTATTGCCTTCTGCATCAATGACAACAATAACCGGGAAGTTTTCTACTTCCAGTTTGCGGATTGCTTCCGTGCCCAAATCCTCATAGGCAATTACTTCTGATGACTTGATAGATTTGGATAATAACGCACCAGCTCCACCTACTGCTGCAAAATAGACTGCACCATTGCGTACAATCGCTTCCTTGACAGCTTCTGTACGTTTGCCTTTGCCTATCATTCCCACAAGTCCCATATCCAACAGTGTAGGGGCATATTTATCCATCCTGCTCGCTGTTGTTGGTCCGGCAGAACCAATCGGTCTTCCTTCCCTTGCCGGGGAGGGCCCCATATAGTATATGATATTATTTTTCACATCCAAGGGTAATGATTCCCCTTTTTGTAATGCATCATACATTCTTTTGTGTGCGGCATCTCTTGCCGTGTAGATTGTACCTGTAATATATACATAATCCCCGGCTTTCAGTTTACGCGCCTCCTGCAAGGGTGCCGTGATATGCAGTTCCATTCTCTTTCCTCGCTTCTATGTCCACATAACAGATAACCAGAATCTTCTATAGATATATACCCATAAATACATATCCATTCAGAAAACTTCTTTCGTGCCGTTCAAAATCTTTCGTGACATTCCTCTGCAATTATCTGTATATCCCTATCGTTACTTCAATACTTCTATCTATACCATATTTATTATAGAAGAAACTCTTTTACTCCTATAGCACTCTTGCCGCATGTCTGTTTACATGACAGCAAATATTAACCGCTACTGGCAGCCCCGCTATATGCGTTGGATAGGTATTGATATTAACCGCCAATGCTGTTGTCGTGCCACCCAGACCACCAGGCCCGATACCCGTCCGGTTAATGGTCTGTAACATCTCTTCTTCCAATTCTCTTACATATGATATGTCAGAGCGGGTATCAACCGGTCTGGTAAGAGCCTTCTTTGCCATTAATGCACATTTTTCAAAAGTTCCGCCAATTCCAACTCCCACTACCATCGGTGGACAGGCATTAGGCCCAGCATCCTTTACCGCTGTCAGGATTGCATTTTTAACCCCTTCTATGCCGTCTGCCGGTTTCAGCATAAATACCCGGCTCATATTCTCACTGCCAAATCCCTTGGGTGCGACAGTAATCTTTACCTCTTCTCCAGGCTTCATCTCATAATGAATAATCGCCGGTGTATTGTCTTTGGTATTTTCCCGGATAAGCGGGTCTTTCACTACCGACTTTCTGAGATAGCCATCCACATAGCCCTGTCTGACTCCTTCATTGATGGCATCTTCCAGCACTCCATTTACAAAATGTACATCCTGCCCTATTTCTACAAAGATAACAGCCATACCGGTGTCCTGGCAGATAGGAATCATATCTTCCCCGGCAATTTTCAGGTTATCCTGGAGCTGGTTCAGTATCTGCTTTCCAAGAGGTGCCTGTTCTGTCTCTACTGCTTTTTTCATAGCTTCATCCATATCCTGTGCCAGGAAATGGTTTGCCTCTATACACATTTCTTTAATATTCCGAGTAATTTCTGCTACATCTATTGTTCTCATGCTTCTACTATCTGCTTTCTGATTTCTTCCAGTTCTTCCTGCGTTGGCTCCCCCGGTTTCCATCCAATCGTCTGTCCGTCATTCTGGTATCTTGGTATCATGTGCATGTGAAAATGAAATACAGTCTGTCCTGCCAATTCTCCATTATTCTGCACTAGATTGAATCCTTCGCAGCCTAACTTCTCTGTCATCTGTGTCATCATTTTCTTTGCCAGCTTTATCGCATCTGCCGCATAATCTTCCGGCAATTCATAGAGGTTCTTATAATGGTCTTTTGGCAAAATAAGCGCATGTCCCTTAGTTGCCGGTCCTAAATCAAGGATAACGCGAAATTTGTCGTCCTCATACAGAGTCTTGGATGGAATTTCTCCATTCGCAATTTTACAGAAAATACAGTTCTCGTCTTTCATATATAATCCTCTTTTCTACACACATTGTAATATATTAAATTTGCACCCAGTGCGTACGAGTGCAAATTACTTTTCCTATACGTAACTTCACAACCCCATTCACAAAACCGCCGCCATCAGCTTTACTTTTATTCATGTGGTTATCTGCCATATAAAATTGCCATTCTCTATGAATAGATTCCTTCACACGAAGTAGTTTTCATGGTTTAGAATCGTTAGCCAAATACAAATATCTGGTCCAGTTCCCGCAAAAGTTTAAAGTCACCCTTCATCTTCATATTACCCGCCATAAAGGACTCCTGAAAACTGCTGCCCTGTTCTACTATCTGCCGCATCATTTCTCTGGTCATCTGCATTTCCACATCCACATGGTTACCATCTCCATAATAGCATTGCAGATTTCCGCCATTTACTTCTATCAACAGAGGCATCTTCTTCTCTTCTATTACAATCTTATAGCTTGCTGTGAAGCCCCCCTGCGGACGGAAGGCTTCTTCCATCTGTTTAATAAATTCTGTAGTATCCTCTTTCTCCCCGGAACTCATCATATCACGGAACATGCTTGCCAGCTCCTGAATATCCTCCTTCTGCCGCTGTACATAGCTGTCATCTGATACATACTGGGAAAGCTGCTCTGTCTCCTGCGGCGTATAATTCATATTCTTGGTAATTGCCACCTTCTGTTTTACCGCCTGATTGCTGGTCGGGAAACAAGGCATCTTCTGACTTATCGTCCGATAAAGATTCTCTGCCTTCTTCTCAATAATGCGTATATATTCTTCGTTGTCTTCTAATATAGTAGAATCTGCGATATAACCACAGATACCACTGCACGGACGACCACCCAGTATCTCCCATGCCGTTGCCAGATTCAGCTTTCCTTCCCGCTCTCCGTAGGTTGTAGACATTACCACCGGACACATATAGATACGGCTTATTTTTTCCTTATCTCCATATAACCAGCAGGCATCCAGAAACTGTTGCATATAGCCGCCGATTCCATACCACTCTACCGTGGTGGCCAGAATAATGCCATCTGCTTCTTTCAACGTCTGTGGCAAGGTAATAATATTGTTTTTTAACTGGTATAACTGGAACACTTCTACATCAACCCGAAGTTCTTCCAGTACATCCTTCATTCTATTTATGACAAACAGGGCAGGATCATCCATTAAGCCACGACCACCATAGTAAATATTAATCTTCATTCTATACTTATCCTTTCTCTCTGATACGCGGTACACTTAACCACAGAATCCCCATCACGGCAATTCCCATCAATACACCGCCAATATGCGCTGCATTATTGGTATAACTGCTGGTAAAACCACAGTACAGTGAAAACGCTATCGCAAACGCTACTCTGCCGGCACTCAGGTATTCCATTCTTCCACGATGCAATATGATTAACACAAGAAGAGCCCCCTCTATTCCAAAGATAGCTCCACTGGCTCCTACCGAACTCACATATTGCCCTGTCCAAAGTTCATACGCCATAGACAGAACATTACCGGCGATTCCTGAAAGGAAATAAACGATTCCATAAGGAATATGCCCGATACGCTTCTCTACGATTTCCCCAACATAATAAAGTACAATCATATTACTGAATAAATGCATCACATCGGCATGCAGAAACATCGATGTGAGAATCCGGTAAAAATCTCCATTCTCCAGCAGATTCCTCACACTGAGTGCTCCTTCATTATATAACAATTCCCCAGTGAATGTACATATCAGAAATAGTATGGTATTTACACCCACAATCACAATCGTTACCCATGGACGCTTCTTCCATTCTATTTGACAAGATTTTCCATATAAAAAATCTTCCAGAATCCCTTTCCATCCATAAAAATCAGGAACCTGATTTTCATAAATTACAAGTCTGTCCGTTACCGGGTCAATACACCAGCAAAAGCTATCTGCCGCAGCAAGCTGTTTCGCCTTTTCTTCCTCTGTTCCAATATACAAAGATAACGTATGAATTTCTGTCTCTCCTCTGCTCCGAAAGAAAGTCTCGACTTGCTGTTTCCTCCCAGCATGCTGTTCCGGAGTAAGATATCCTTCTCCCCTGTCTTCCATCACACAGATAATGTTTACGAACCTGCTTTCTTTGCAAAAATAAAAGGTATACTCCGGAAAATTGGCAGATATTTTATGATACTTCTCAGCTGCCAGTAACTGCTCTAACCGCTCTGTTCTCATAGTAACTCTCCCATAGTTTGTCCATTCCGTTTCTGTCTATTTGAGAGTATCATTTTCAATATCTACTGTCAAATACCACTCTTTTCCCTTTAACGGTAACAATAACAGATTTGTCCAAAGCGTACCTCATCCCCCGGTTCTATCTGTACCGTTTCCTGAGGTTCCATTCGCAGACCATTTTTAAAAGTCCCATTCGTAGAGTTCAAATCCGTAAGCATTACCTTATCCCCCTCCCTTTCCAGTCGCGCATGAATCCTGCTGACTGATTTTCCATCCAAAACAATATCTGCGCATCCAGGCAGACTTCCTATCGTACAAGGCAGCTTGTCGAAATCAATATGTTTCTTATTCTTCTTATCCAAAGCATATAATTTATGCCCTGTAATCACGGATTCTTCGAAGAAAACTGTCCCTCCATACTCCTCCGAATTTTGTCTTTCATTCCGGCATGCCAGCGTTTCCCGGTTCGATTCCCTTCTTTCCGGATACTCACAGCGCGCCACCGCTATATTCATGTCCCGGTCCAGCACTTTCTCCAATGATGGTATTTCTTCATATATAAATTCTTCTGTTATATCCTCCTCTTTCCCTGTCCTTTTCGACTCCTTTGCCGACTTCTTTCCTATCCTGTTCCGTACAAACTGTATTACACCTACCAGGAAACAACCACCCATGACAGCGATACAGCCAAACAATATCATTTCTTCTTCTTGGGAAAGGGTGTAACCATACCATACTGCTAAGGCTGCTATCAAACCAAGGAACGAGAAAACAGAAAAGAATATCCAAAACTTTCCTCCCTGTATCTTTTTCCCTGCAACCTTTCCCTTTGCCGCAAATGTTTCTGTTGCAATATCCTCCAACATATTCTCTTCCGGCAGACCGACCGCCTTCCATCTCACCTCTTCTTCAGGTTCCACCCCATCTATTCTCGCTCTATTCCCACATTCCGGCACGGCAGTTTCTTGCTTTTCCTCAGGCAGCCCACAGCTTTCCTCCAGAAGCTGCAATGCCTCTCCTATGGAAAAGCTTCCTTCCATGCCCTTTTCATAAAATTGATATACCGCATCTGTCAATGGCTGATTGTCCGTATCCACATGCTCTAACAGGAAATCCAGCAGCAGTTCATAATCCCCTCCCGCTGCCCCTTCTTCCGGATAATAGACTCCCCGGTATTTATGCAGGGTAAAATCATAGTACAGAAATTCCGGCTGCAACACCAAATCCCTTTCTTCCATAAAAAATTTATTTAACTCTTCCAACATTTCCTCTATATCAGAAAGCAACCCCTCTATCTGCTCATACCCCATTTTCTTATGCTGGTACATTTGGTGCAATGATATGGCAGAACCAATCTCATAGTATAAGTATGCCTCATTGTTCATATAACGGGTACTGCATTTTAAAAGTCCCTGTGCTTTTCCCATAGACAACATCTTGTAAGAATACGTATCCAGAAACACCGCCTGTCTGCATCGCAGTACCATATAATTATGTTTATAATCTTTGTAAAATTTTGCTTCCATCTCATCCTCATTTCTTCACGTAGACTCTGGTCTCTTCGCTTACCACAACCGGACAGAAAAATCCCTGCAAGTCCTTTCTTCCTTTGGTCTTAAGCACCTGTTTATTGTGTTACAAGCCTTTTTATTGCCCTGCATTTTCTTATTATATGGGTAGGATTGATTATCTGCGCCTTTGCCTGCGTGCGAATATTCCAACCACTTTCGCCAGTCTTTGTAAAGACTGAGTGTACTGGTACTTTCACACTGCACTCTCCAACAACACTTATCGTCTGCCCGCTTGCGCTGACACTTCCATTGACTTCCCCTACTCCAAAGTACTTGTGTCCATACTGCTCTTTCATATGCTGATTGATATAAGGAACAATCTGCTTTTCATCCTTCTGGATACTGCCACGAACACATATCCCATACGAATCCTGAAAAAGTACGCACTTATCATAAGAATAAAATGCCAGATAAATCATGAATACGAACAAAATAATTGTCCATGTAATAATAAAAGAAGCCTCAACTGTCATATAGCCTCGTACCATCTTCTTTACAACCATAGTGTCACTCCCATTCCAAGCAATAAAAAGGGTGCGAAAGGAATCTCTTCCTCTCGTTTGATTTTCTTAAACGCCAATAATACAATTACCACCAAAGATTCCAGTAACAGGGAAAAGACCAGACACAATAAGCCTCTCTGTTCTCCCAGAAACAGTCCTGTCATAATCAACATCCAACCATCCCCATATCCCACTTTCTCTCTTGTCAGAAAAGCAAGCACCAAAAACAAGACTCCCGGAAGAATGGCAAGAAGGATTTCCGTCCATACCGTATCTTCAATCACACCTGTAATCCGGCAAAGAAATGCCAACACTATCCCTGTCAAAATAACAATAAGCGGAACCTGTTTTTTCCTACAGTCAAACGCCGTACAAATACCTAAAAACGCACAACCTGCCAGTTCTATCCACATTTGGAGCACCTCCCCCTGCCGCCTGTCTGGGAAAGCGGCACCGTATAAATTGTTCTCTTCAGCCCGGAACAGTTTAAATTTCTATGATAATGGCTGCCCTGTTCCGTTACATATACCTTTCCCATTGCATTTCCATTCCCACATCGTTCACAGGCACTGTACTTCCCACCGGACTGATTCTGCTGTCCTGCAATTTCTGCTACCGCAATTTCTTTTATGACAGGATTCAGATAACTGCAACTTCTGTACACATGATAAACCGTTCCCGTCTCCGTAAGGTACACCAGCGGATCCTCCACCGCCTGTCCGTTAGCAGACGTTCCTATCTCATATCCCGTCCACGCTTTGGCATAATAACGCTGTTTCATCAGAAAACCATCATACCCCATCAGTGCAGTAAAAGGCTGTCCCCGATAGCTAACCTGCAAATCAATATAATCGCCTACTCCCATTACCGAAGAACCCAACAGGGATATGCCCCCAGCTCCTCCTGTCACACAGGATTTCTCCAGATATTCTCTTCCCACACAACGGATAATCTGCTGTCTGGCATAGCCTTCTGACAAAAATACCCCTGCCAGACTATCCGGCAGTATCATCTCTCCTGCCTGCACATAGGCATAACCTGCAAATGCCATCTGATTTCCTGTCTGATGAAGAGCCGCCTGTATACGGCTCTGTGTCCCGATAATATTCATACAATAAATCATATTGAGTATGAAAAACAGAAACAGTGGCAAAACCATTGCCGCCTCTAATGTCATAGATGCCTTTACTTTCTTATGGAAGATGAAGCGGGACACCCTTTTTAACGGTCCCGAACCTGCCCATTTTTGATAGAACAGAAAGAATAGATTTGCATGACCCACTTGAACGTTATCAAGATATGCCTGGAGAGAATGTGCTGTCGATTTTAATATTTTATTGTTATTATTCCGCAAAAAGGGCATCCCGCTTCACCTCCTTAATAAAAACCATACTGTCTTGTCATTTCATACCGGTATCCAAATCTACTGTTTACCGCAATCCTTGCCTGATAGGTATCAAAACAACCATCCAGGCAGAAAGTCCCATTGCCCGGTGTCTGCCGGATATCCATTTCCATAATATCCATGGCCCGGTAAGTCCTGTTTCCTGCATTTTCCAAAAATAGCATAACCTGCAAATATTCTTTATAGCTTAAGCCATTTCCTTCCCCGGCTTCGTCCGTCAGGCTTCCTTTTACATTCAAAATGCTGTGAATATCCGTTTTCCAGTCCGCTGCCGTTTTATAGATTGGTACTCTTCCTCCCCGAAGCAGTATTCTCACATCCTGCAGGCTTTCTACGTAAGCCCAGGCAAACAAAATGGTATACTTTACCGGTACTAACAATTCCGGCATCAGGGTAACCGCTGCCAGTGTCATTGCTAACGCCTCTGCCTCTGCCATTTTGGCACCATCTGAGAGAATGTAAATCACGTTTGCCACCTCCCTCCAGGCAAGAAGCTGCTTTGCCACCGCCTCTAAATTCTGCCAATCAGTATCTTTTCCTTTTAAAATATACTCTATCTGATATTTCAGTAAGGATTTATCCAGCTCTTCCCCATAATAACCACATTTTTCAAACAGATATGTCTGAAAAATCAATTCATTTACATCCCCAGTAAGGTCCGCCGCTTCTTTACAGATACCAGTTCCCCTTCGACACTCCCGGTGGGAAATATACTCCTCTGTCGCTATTCTGACTTTAGAAAGCTGTGTCGTATCATCCAGTACCAGGTTTAATACCCCACTACTTCTGGTAGCATTCGCTATATCCGCCGGATTGTTCAAAGGTACTTTTTCCATAACCCCTTCTTCTACTTCCTGTTCCGGCAAACCGATTGCCGCAATTTGTGCCTGATAGTTCTCCCGCTCGGCTGCGATATTTCTCTGGGCAAGCTGTCCTATCTGACCACTCCAGCCGTCAAGCACAGACAAAGCCGCTCCCACCGGATAATCTGCCATATAGTCTGTTACCTGCCTCTTCAATACACCACCTCCATCATCAGAAGCTATGGAATACTGTGAAATGGTTACCTGCTCTGTATTCATTGCCAAAAAATCAACCACTGGAAAGAAGCCGCCAGTATTCTCTGTAGTCAGGTTCTGCTGTATGTAATGCTGCAAATGCGCCTCGGTGTTCGCTATAGCAGGCTGCCCGACTCCATAAGAGGTATCCACAAACAAAAGGTCATACTGCTCCAACAGTTCCCTGTGATACTCAGCCAGCACCGAATTCATTCCTATATCCGTTACACACTCAAACTTCATCCGGATAGCACTGATTCTGGCTCCTTCAATAACTGTAAAAACAAGTGCCAGAATCAGTGTCAGTGAGAGAGTCAGAAAAGCGGTCATATATCCTTTTCTCATATTCTCTCTCCCCCTGCTTAGGACATAACAGTATTGCTGTCCCTGGTAATCTTCTCAAAGACAGTGTTTACCAGGGAACGTAACTGGGTCTTAAATATAATAACCAGTCCGATTAATACAACAATAATTAAGATAATCTCTACCGTTCCCATACCATCTTCTTCCAAGAGGAACTGTTTCCAGCCCTTTTTCTGTCTCTTTTCCTGTCTAATCTCTTGTATCATCCTGTATCCTCCATCTGTTCTTATGCCGCTTTCCTTCTTAGCCCAGAAAGGAAAAATAAGCCGGCACCATAATAATCACCATCACAACACACAACATAATCATCATGGGAACCAACAGTTTTGTCCCTGCTTCTTCTCCCAGTTTCTTTGCAAGATTCTTTCGCTGCTCAAACGCCTCGGCCACTTCCTGATGCAGCATTTTCATTAACTCATTACTTCCCTTCCTAAGATTCTGGGACAGCAACGTGCTGAGCTTAATATACGCCTGCACCTGACACCTTTTCCCAAAATGGTCATAAGCCTCTATCTCCGATATACCGCTTTGCAGTTCATAGCCGGTAGTCAGAATTTCCTCATATACATAATGTACCTTCTCATTCTTCTGTTTCTTATAATCCTCTCCCAGCTTAAGAAAAGCATTGCGGATGGTCATTCCAGCTTCCAGATACAACGTCAGCTTATTGACAACCTCTGGATATTCCAGGAGTAACTGCTTCTTTCTCTCCTCCCTTTTTCTTTCATAATCCCTGCTTTTTCCCCAGTATGCCAAGGCTGCAGCCACCAAAAGCAATAGCATAAAAAGCTTACTGACATCCTCTTTTTCTTCCTGCCAAAGGATATGGTTTCCCTCTACCATGGCCGGAAATTCCATTTTGTTTTTACTTTTCGTTTCCTCTTCCTTTTGTTTTACTGTTTCTTCTATTTTGTGCCATAATTTTTCCTGCTTTGTGTAAACCGGCGGCATCACTTTCACATAACAGGGATACTGCCACTCCCATTCCCTATAAGTAATCCGTGCTGTCAGCGTTATCAGTTTCCCTTCTGTAAGATTCTCATTCTTTACAGTGCCATCCTGCGTTACAATTCCATAATCGCTGCTTTCCCAGGTAATTGAAAACGGATACTGCTCCAGTGAAGTGACCAGTCTCAGATTTGTTCTCACACAGTCCAGGTCTTCGTTTTCATCCGCAAGGATCTGTGGTAACTGTTCTACCATACTTTCATATAGGCCCTGCGCCTCTTCTCGAGTATATTGCCGCGGCTCCACCATATAATCCAGAAGCTGAGCTTCCTCTTCCCCTTCTACCCGTGCTGACAACATCACACGCACGCTCTGTCCACCATATTCCGCTCTGTCAATGGTATTGTCCGGTGACAGCAGGAAATGTGTCTGCTCCCAAACCCAGATACCAAGACAAACCAGATTACCACAAAAAATAATGATTGCTGCCACGCGGATTCTGTCGATTTCGAAATAGCGAAGTTCCTCCGTTTCTCTTGCACTTATGCCACATCGTCTGCTATTTTGCCTCTGTCCCTTTTTCCGCTTTATGAAAACGGCCAGTTTCCAAAATGGTATAGTAAACACATTTCCGGTTACCTTTTTCGGTAATGGTTCTCTTCGGGACAAAAACAATCCCCCTGCAAATCCTAACAAAATCATCAAATATACTATTATCATCCCTAAACCTCAATCTCCACAATCCGTCTGGATAAGCAAAATGCCAGCGCATAAACACAAAGGCATATCGTCATTACAAGAATCCCTGCCGGGTTATGATACAACACATCGAAAAATCCTCTGGAAGTGGAACTGATATAGAAAATAATAAACAATGGCACTCCATTCATAATCTTTTGTTCCAGCTTCTTTGCACTAAGCATTACCTGAATCTCTCGGTCTGTATCTATCTTCTGCTCAATGGTCTCTGCCGTTTTTCTTAAAATATCTGTCATATTACCGCCATTCCTCTTAGCAATCAGAAAAACATCTGCAAACTGCATCATATCCATCTGATGACTCCGTACTCCTAAACCATATAACAGCTTCTCCAGCGGAACATTGTTATCCAGTCCTCGCACGATATGCAGAATTTCCTTGCATATCATGCTTTCTCTGCCATAAAGAAGTTCCATATCCTTATAGCTTTCCCTTACCGCATTCTCCACAGAATAACCGGCTTTCTGATTGGCACTGACAGACAATATCATATCTTTAAACTGTAGATTCAACTCTCGTTGTGCTTTCTTCGCAAGCTCTTCTGCCTTTTTCTTCATAAACAGTACCACCAGCGGTATCAACAACCAAAAAGCGAGGAATGACTGGTAGAAAAAGTACGCCAGAGCTGCCGCTATTAAAATCCCCTGTGCCAGATAGAAGAACCACTCTCCTATCCGAAAAGAATACTTATTGTAATCCTGCGGCACGAAGCTTTTCGTCATGCAACAATTCCTCCTTCTTCACTAGTGTCCCCAACACCCTTCCCATTTCATCTTCCCCGGTTTCCTCAAAGGCATAGAGCGGCTGTGTGATAATCTGCCCTTCTGCATAGCCAAGTATCTCTACGATTTCCACTACCCGTCTGCTCCGGTCCCGCAATCTGCCCAGATGTATAATAATGTCCACTCCGGATGCTATCTGCTGTCTGATTGCCGCCAGAGGAATTTCCATCCCCATCAGTATCATATTTTCCAGCCGGTTTAACATATCTGCTGAACTATTGGCATGTCCCGTAGACATGGAACCATCATGCCCGGTATTCAGACACTGCATCATATCAAAGGCTTCACCGCCTCTTACCTCACCAACAATAATCCGCGATGGTCGCATTCTAAGGGAAGTTTTAATCAAATCCCGGATTGTAATCTCCTGGCAGCCCTCCACATTAACATTTCTGGTTTCCATTCGCACCAGATTCGGTATGCTGACAATTTGCAGCTCTGCATTGTCTTCTATGGTAATGATTCTTTCATCTTCCGGAATGTACCCAGTTAAGGCATTTAAGAGAGTCGTCTTACCAGAACCAGTTCCTCCACTAATGAAAATATTATATTTGGCTCTTACCAGTTTTTTGAGCCATTCACAGACTTCACTGGTAACCGAACCAAACCGAATCAGGTCAGCCATGGTAATGGGATGCTCCGGAAACCGGCGAATCGTTACCGCCGGTCCGTTGAGGCAGACCGGATTTAATACCACGTTGACTCTGTCTCCGTTCTTTAGCCTGGCATCTACGATAGGCGAAGCTTCATTGACGACCCGGTTACAATCTGCCACTATCTTCTGAATTACGTCCTGCAATTTTTCCCTGCTGTCAAAATGCAGCTCACTTTTTAGCAGCTTTCCATTTTTCTCAACAAAGATAGTTTCCCACCCATTTATCATGATTTCCGTAATGGAAGTATCTTCTATCAGCTCCTGCAGCACATCCAATTTGCGAAAGGTATGAAAGAGTTCTTTGCGCAGCCTCTCACATTCCTTCAGGGAGAGAGCTGTCTGCCTGCGTTCCTGCAATAAAACCTCATCTATCAGTTCCTGTATTTCCTGGTCTGTATACTCTCTGGAATAATCTATCTGTCCTGCCAGTTTTTCCTGCAACCGTTTCTTCTTATCCATGCTGTCCTTCCTGCAAATCTTCCCGTATGATTGCCTTGACATAACGTGCCAAATCACCATGTGTCATCCGTTCAATATCTGCCGGGATTCCGGAGAATAACGGAAAACTGCATTTTACCGTCCTGTCTGCAATCATCTCCTGCTCCTGAAACTTCAGGATTTGTTCATACTGTGTCATTTTTGCCACGGCATACCGGTCATCCTTCGTGATGGTATATATCCGGTCACACCTTTGCAGCAAATCAAACAGTCCTTCCATTCCGTCACCCAAATCCAGAATCAGGTATTCATACTCTCCCAGATGCGCTATCTCTTTACAAAAATCTGCCCACTGCGTTCCCGTTACCTGCCGGATATCCAGGCTGGAATAGACCGGTGGAATAAAATCCAGTCCGTTCATACTCTGTATCATAGCAGGCAGTCTGGCTGCCAGTTTCTCCCTGGCATACCGGAAATAGTACATTACATCCATCATGTCTGTGGAAAATTCCCGGTTCATCAACTGCCGCAAGCCCGAATAGCACTCAAAATTCAGATACAGCACCTTATGTTCTCTGGCTAATAGTTGCCCCAGGGTGATAGAAAAGGGAGTTTGCAGGCACCGCTTAATGGGAGAATAGACACCTATCCATTTTCCAGCCTTTCTCCTGTCCTTAGCCGTCCTGCTGCCTCCTCCATTTCCGTCTCCGACACTCTCTTTGTTTTCTGTTTCGAAAGGACAGTCTTCCTCAATTTCTCCCGCTGCCTCCAGTACGCTTTGCACTATGTTTTCCGGCTTCTGGTACTTGTCCACGACCAGCATCCCTTCCGCTGCCACCTTGCCATTTTCCTGCAACAGGAATATCTGTGTCTCCCCCTCTGCAAGCATACCCTCTGGCAGCTCTTCATAGAAAGACTCCGCAATAAGCAGCACCTCTGCCCTCTTCTGCTGCCAGTATCTCTGCAGTTCTTCTGCCTTTGTAAAAACCTGTATCTGACTGCTGCCTCCTGTCCGTTCCAGAAAATATTCCCCCATCCGTCTGGCATAATTCTCTTCCCGGTCACAAATCGCCAATGTTCTGTTCCTCAATACATACCTCCCAGTTTCCATGCAACACTTACTAAGATTCCTACTGTAAAATGAATCCGATTCCGCTCCGCATCTCCTCTTTTCCTATCACTAAGTACTTTTCCAATCCCGAGGATTCCTCCTGCCACAAAAGCTGCTGCCATGACAGTCAGTTGCGTCTTTATCGGAAAAAAGGTTGCCGTTACCAGAAATACCTTAATGTCCCCAGCTCCCAGTCCACCAATAAGAAACAAGGGATACAGAAGTGCCAGCGTGAAAACTGCCGATAATACCGCCTGCCCCGCGCTCTGGATACCACCCTGCCAGGCAGCACAGACGAACCCCAGAGCCATACCAGTCAGAATGCCTTCGTTGGGCACTTTATCCTGCCGCAAATCGGCATAAACCATCAGTAACAGCAATAAAAGCAAGAGAATCTGTACATACGTCAGTCCAATCGAACCACCTCCTTATAAAAAAGCATATCGAAATGAAATAAATGGGATGAATCTCCCGGATGCAAATCAGAACCGCTTCCAGACGAAGCCTGTCCAACTGCGAAATACAAGGGTATTCCCTGTAAAGAAATTATATTGTGTTGTTGTGAGTTGAATTATAACGATAATTTTCTGTCTTGTCTATATGTTTTCTGAAAATAAACTATTTTTGTGAATATATTACAAAATTTCGAAAAACCGAATCCCATAAAGTACCGCAAGCCCCGGAAATCCAAGGAATCCGGATGTCAAAACAGTTACTGGGTTGATGCCTACCGACACACCGATTTCCTGGGATGTCAGAAGCAGATTGATAAAATAAATGCCCACGGCTCCCATAACTGCCCGCAAAATAAAATTTACCAGCCATTCTACTTTCTTTCCCATCGCTCCAATCATAAGCACTAACAGGCAGACTCCAAGAATTGCAACCATTCCACCATAACTTCCCATGTAGCAGACTCCTTTTTCGGTTTTACTTCCTGTCTCTATTCTCTTCCCTGCTGTTTTCAGAAAATATCTACAGAATTTCTGATACCATAATATGACTCGTACTTTTTATTTTAGAACCATGGTCGTCTTTGTTTTTTATTTTTCCAATTTTTCCATATTTTAAGAATATTTATCCATATTTTGCCTATACTTACTAGTAAAGGAATAAAGCCAAGAACAGGAGGTTTCTATGAAATTCTTTTTTCGCCAGAGTCCCTGTCCCGTTATAGACAGCGATGAAATTGTAGAACGGCAAAAAATTACCATCCGTGACGAGCTCGAAGAAGCAAGACGTGCTTTGGAAATTGCCTACAGTGGATTTGACAATGTAACTGACCCCGATTTGATTGACTGCTATATCTATGAAGTGAACGCTATTATGAAGCGATATAAATACTTATTAGAACAGGCAGCAGATAGCAATCCACTGCCTGAAGAAAAACATTCTGATGTCTATGAGACACTGCCCGTGTCTTCTTAATTTTCATATACAACATATTGTTGTTGTCGTTTTATGCAAAGAAACCTCTGTTTGCAGCGGGGTCGGAAATATTTTCCGTCAGTGTATTCCTGCCATAGGTAAGACCGGCATACACTGTCTGGGTATTCCCCATGACCGGTCCCGATGCATCCAGATTTTCTATCTGTGCATAGGCTTTATGCAGCTTACGGATAACCCGCTGTACATGCAGCAGGTTTTCTCTGTCATAATGCATGCTTGCCTTTACCAGTTCCCGGTTGATATACAGATATAGCTGTAATAAATTCTGCGCCAGCTCCTGCTCGAAGTGCAGAGAAGCGGTAAGCTCGTTCATGCAGCCGCGAATTTTGCGGATTGCCGCTTTATATTCTACTTTATCTTCCTTTGCAAGGGATTGTTCTGCTTCATCCACATACAGCAGCACCATTTCATACAGAATCGTAATTAGTTGTGTTTTATTTGCCTGCGTAATGCGCAATGTCAATTCCTGTTTCTGTTCCTTTGTCATGCATGCCTCCTATATCTGACTTTTCTAAAAACGCCGGTCAGAAATCCATCACTTTACTGCAATAACTGAAGTACCTGGGATGGTCTTTCGTTTGCCTGCGCCAACATGGAAGTAGCTGCCTGAGCCACTACCTGCTGTGTGGTATAGTCTGTCATCTCCTCTGCCATGTCTACGTCCATAATACGGGAATAAGCAGATGTCATATTCTCAGAAGAAACGTCCAGTGTATTTACCGTATGCTCCAGTCTGTTCTGGTACGCACCCAGATTACTTCTGGCATCGGATACATAAAGAATGGCACCCTTTACAGCAGTAATCGCTTCTCTGCAGCTCTCCTGGGTAGTCAGTTCTGAGCGGTCAATTCCCATTCTGCTTAACGAAATGGTCGGAATACGGATTCCAAGCTGCTGCCCTTCGTTGGCACCAATCTGGGTATCCATGGCTCCGATACCGGTAATGTCAATTTCCAAATCGGTATAAGAAACATCGTTATAGTCAGTAATATTTCCCTGGGCATCCTTTACCGGGTCTGGTGTTACAGATAACGTAATCTTAAATCCCTGTTTTCCGGTAATGGTTATCTTATCATTGCCTGCATCTGTAATCTCTGCATCATCCGGGAATCCATCTCCTTTCTTGAATTGCTTATTCGTTTCATCTACATCAATACTGCCGTCCTGGTTATAAATCACTTTCAGGTCATTTATCGTATACTTCTTCGCCAGCACTTCATCGGCATAATAGTCTACTTTGACGTCTACATTATCGGTATATCCCTTTAAATCAAAGCTGCCATCCAAAAGAGTCTGTCCATTGAATTCGGTATCTCTGGCAACTCTGGTTATCTCATCCTGTAACTGCACCATCTCACTGTTCAGGGTCTGTCTGTCGATGGTAGTCAGCGTACCGGTTGCGCCCTTAACTGCCAGTTCGTTCATTCTCTGTAACATTTCATGCACTTCTGTCAGCGCACCGTCGGCTGTCTCGATAACGGAAATACCATCGTTAGCACTCTGGGTTGCCACGGCAAGACCTTCAATCTGCGCATTCATTCTGCGTCCGATAGCATAACCGGATGGACTGTCCTTTGCCGCTGTAATTTTTAATCCAGAGGATAATCTCTGTAAAGATTTGGATAGTTTATTATCGGACACGTTTAATGCGTTGTTGGCGCGCATTGCGGCTGCATTATAGTTGATTTTCATTGTTTTTCCTCCTTCTATGCAGTAACTGCTATGATAAACGCTTTGGCCACCTGGTATAAATCAGCCGTAGCTACGCCGGCGTCTCCTGTCAGGTCTTCCTTCGTATAGCCTGCCGCATTGGTCTCTTTACTCTCCACCACGGCAATATCACCAAGCTTTACTCCGGTGTTGCTTTCCTGTATCTGCTCGGTAAAAATATCCTGAAACAGCTTCTGACTTTCCTGCATCTTAGCCGTTCCTTCCGTTGTTTCACAGGCAACGTAACCAGATACCATTCCGTTCTTTATCCGGAACTGCGCAGCAATCTGTCCGTATGCAGCTGTATTGATGAGGGCACTGACTTTTCCGCCCTGCGCTCCGTGAAGGACTTTCAGGTTGATGGCTGCTGCCTCTCCGTTGATTTCTACCGGAATATGATAATTCTCTTCTTTTGCCAGATTTCCTGCCAGACTAAGCTGCTTCTGTAAACTCTGCAAGCCCTTTAAATCTACATAAGTAAGAGGTTCATTCTGGATTGCCTCTTCCACTCGCTCCTGCACAGTGCTTTCCATTTTCTCATAAGCACTCTGCGCTTCCTCGGTGTCCGTCAAATGAGAAATCAGCTCTTCCGTAAGGGTTTCCTTCTGCCAGGTAGTTTTCTCCTGCTTTGCAGCTTCCCCTTTTCTGGAAAGGGAAAGTCCCTGCTTCAAAAGCACCGCTGCCGCTAGCAGATTATCGGCTGTGATGGGCTGTCCATAGTCTAACAATTCACGGATAACCGTATCCTCCACCTGATGGAATGTCTGATACTCTTTTATCTGTTCCCTGCTATAATCCTGTTCCAGCTGCTCGTCTACCGCAGTTTGTTCCATTTCATCCAGAAATCCTTCCAGACTCATATCTGGTGTAAGATTCATCTGCTGTAACTGTTCCGGCTCCATCATATCGGCAATTCTGCCTGCTATGGACGCCTGATATCCGGAAAATCCTTTCGCTATCTGGTCCGTTATGGATTCTCCTGTTTGTACCGCATCCACTCCGCCAAAGGAATCATCTACATTGTACTCCATTCCCTGCTTCTTTGTGCTGCGCATGGCAGTTAACAGATTCCGGAAGGACAACGTGCTTCCTTCCTCCAACAGTTTTCCAACTGCCGCATCATCGGTCTTCTCCAACTGCCGGAACATTCGATAGATTCCTATGTAAGCTTCTCTCTCCTGGGATTCTATTGCCTTATTCTTCTCTAATTTATATAAATATTTACTGAATTTCTCTTCCCTGGCATTGTTTTTATCTGCCAGTGTGTCCAGATAATGATTCAGTTCTTCCATCGACATGGTAAGAGGATTTATTCCCTCCCGGATTGCCTGCAAGGTAGCTGCCGGTGTCATCTTGCGGATGGTCTCCCGCAGTTCCATATCATATTTCTTCACAGCATCGATATTATCGTCTGTAATATCCATACTGCTATACCCAAGAATCCGAACCGCTTTCCGGTTTTCTTCCGATAACTCCAGCCCCATACCGGTAAGAATATCGTCCACGTTGCGGAATGCTTTCCGGATGGAATCCCCCATGTCGCTGCGGGGTGTTGTCATCAGCGTTTCATAGGACTCTCTTGCTGCTTCATAGGATTTCTTAAGGGCAGTACCTTCTTCATAAACACTGTCCAGTGTGAAAACTTCCTCTTCGGAAACATATCTGGTCAGCACTGCTGCCGGGAGCTGTGGAATCCAGGCAAGCTTCCGGTTTGTCTCTGTTAAAAGGTCTGCCTTTGCCTGGGTATCTTCTGTGGTACCAAATAATACCCGGTTCTGCTCCGTTTCTATCTGCTTTAACGCCTCCACCAACTGTTCCAGTTCTGTGGTATCAATGCTGTATCCACTCTCCAGCAATTTCCGGTTGGCTTCTATGGTCATTTGTAATCTTACTTCTTCTAACTGTCTTCTGGCAGTAATCTGTGCCTGGGTATTTTCTGTAATTCCCTGCTTTTCTATCCGCTCCTGTGCCTGTTCCAGATTAGAAAGCGTCAGTGCCTTTCCTTCTGTTACCGTCTGGTCGACCGCCTCATCACTGATAGCCTGTACCCTGTCCAGATAGTCAGCCGCCTTTTCATAGCTGCTTCTTCCATCTGCCAGTTGTGCACTGCCCGGTTGTTTTCCATCGGAAATGGCTGATGCAATGGCAGCCATCACCTGTTCCGGACTCTGTGGTAATTCCACTTGTCTGATTTCATGCAGCCTGGAAAGGGTTTCTGCAGTAAGGGGGATACCCATTTCTACCAGCCACCTGGCTTCCTGCATGTTTTCCCCGGTACACGTTAAATCCGCCTGTTCCAGAACTTTTTCCATCTGTGGCTTTAACTGCTCCCAATGATACTCTTCTGCCTTCTTCGCATAATAAGCTCCATTGTCCTGCGCATAGTAGCCATACCCCTGTTTACCACCATCGGCTGTCGAACTGTAATCTGCACGATACAGGTTATCTATGGTCGGCTCCATCTGGTTTTCCACCATATATCTTACTGCACCATCCTGAGGCTGTTTCATCACCATAGCTTTATCATAAGCCTGCTTTGCCGCTGTCACATTCTCCTCTGTCAATGGAATGTCATGCGCTGCAAACTGTTTTGTCAGTTCCTGGGCAAAAGCCGCACTTCCGGTAATAGCTTCCATGGTTTCTTCATCCAGGCTGTCTGTGTATCCTACTACCCGTGTGCCACCTTTTAGTAACTGTGCCTTTATCTGGTCGACAATCGTAACAACTTCTTCTATATCCATCTTGCCGGGCTGATAGCCTTCCCGCTGAAGGCGGCTGAAATCTTCCCCGGACATAGAATTAGACATTACTGTCATATAGTCCCGCTGCGTAGCTACATCAATAGCCTGCGCATCCTGCATAACCTCTTCTGTGGTCTTTCCTTGACCTTTGTAAGCGTTGTTATCCATAACTGTGCCAGAAATGTCTAATGCGTATCCACTCACACCTGCTTTCCCTGCGATGTGGGTATTTCTATATGAAGTTGCTGTCTTGTCTACATTCTGATTGGTGTTTATCTGGTCAAACGAAATTTTCATACACTTCTCCAATGTAGTAATTTTAAAAGGGTGAATGTTTTCCACATTCACCCTTTATTTCGGCATTCTTTTCCACTTTCTTAACCTTTATACACACAAACCTTAAAACCTGAGCTTTTCACTCTACCATCCTTAAAACAAGAATAAGGCTGCTGCATAAGGCGGCAGGTCAAAGGTAATACTGTAATCTTTATAGTTACAAGCCTCTTCTACTGCTGTCAGTTCCGTCGGAATCTCATGTCCATTACCACCAAAGCGTTTTTCATCACTATTTAACAGAAGTTTATACTTCTTCTTAACAGGTACACCTACTTTATAGTTCTCCCAAAGCATTGGTGTCATGTTCAGAACAAACAGGACATTGTTCTTCCCTGTTTCATCTTTTCTAAAGAAGCTGTAAACACTTCTATCTTTATCATCTGCATTCAGCCATTCAAAGCCACTCCAGTCATTGTCAATCCGGTACAAAGCCGGATACTTGCGATAAAGATGAAGCAGTTCCTTCACATATTCATGCAGCCCCCGATTCCATTCTTCCCCTAACAGGAACCAGTCAAGCTCTCTTGCCTCACTCCACTCTCTCTCCTGTCCAAAATCCTGTCCCATGAACAGAAGCTTCTTACCAGAGTGCCCAAGCATATAACTGTATCCCACACGGAGATTTGCATATTTATCTGCTTGATATCCCGGCATCTTATTGACCATCGAGCATTTCAGATGCACGACCTCATCATGGGATAATGGCAAGATATAATTTTCACTGTCATTATAGCTCATGGCAAAAGTCATGGCATAATGGTCATTCTTACGAAACAGCGGGTCAAGCTTCATATATTCACAGAAGTCATGCATCCATCCCATGTTCCACTTAAAGCTAAATCCCAGTCCATCATCCTCTACATCGCCCGTTACCTTCGGCCATGCTGTAGATTCCTCGGCAATAGTCACAAATCCCGGATAAGTTCCGTGAATCACAGAGTTAAGATGTTTAAAGAACTCGATAGCTTCCAGATTCTGGTTGCCGCCGTACTTGTTCGGCACCCACTGACCATCTTTCTTTCCATAATCCAAATACAGCATAGATGCCACGGCATCTACACGGATTCCATCGATATGATACTCTTTTAACCAGAATAAAGCATTAGCAATCAGGAAATTGCGTACTTCGTTCTTACCATAATTAAAAATCTTAGTTCCCCATTCCGGATGTTCGCCAATTCTCGGGTCTGGATGCTCAAACACACACTGCCCGTCAAATCTGCCAAGTCCGTGCTCATCCGTTGCGAAATGTGCCGGTACCCAGTCAAGGATAACCCCAACCTTATGGCGATGCAGTGTATTGATTAAATACATGAAATCATCCGGTGTTCCATAACGGGAAGTGGGCGCATAATAGCCGGTTACCTGATATCCCCAGGAGCCATCAAAGGGATACTCCGCAATTCCCATCAGCTCCACATGGGTATAACGCATCTCTTTTAAATATTCTGTAATTCTATCTGCAAATTCTCTATAATTATAAAAACCATCCGGTGTTCCATCAGGATGCTTCATCCAGGAACCAATATGGCACTCATAAATTGCCATAGGTTCTTTGTTATAATCTTTGCTTTCCCGCCCTTCCATCCAGGCACTGTCTGACCACTTGAATTTACTAATATCATATGTTCTGGAAGCATTGCCCGGACGCATCTCGGCATAATTAGCAAAGGGGTCTGCCTTGTAAAGCTTTTCTCCTTCCGGTGTGCGAATCAGGAATTTATACAATTCATTTTCTCCCACACCCGGGATGAATAACTGGTAAATACCACCGGGACCAAGCTTCTCCATAGGATACATATCCTCTTCCCAGTTGTTAAAACTCCCTATGACATGTACACTTGCTGCATGGGGTGCCCACACACCAAAAAACATGCCTTTGACACCATCTTCCACAGACGGATGTGCTCCCAGTTTTTTATAAATGTCATAATGAGACCCTTGTGCAAACACATACTGGTCTGCTTCCGAAATAAATACCCGATTCTCTTTTTCTTCTGCTTTTTTCTTATTTTTTGCTGCCATTAGCACTTCCCCCATTTCATCATGTTATGACAATGCATTTTGCAGTCATTTTGTCCTAATAGTGCATAAAATCCTTTTCTCTTAAGATAATCATATCTTCTTCGTCATACCGCTTTGCCAGTAAGATATCCATAAAATGCTTTGGCGTCTTCTTATTGGCATAATAGATTGCCTCATCCACAATTTCTCTGACCTCAGCCAGCGTTACCTCATGGTCGCTTGTCTGATTATCTGCAATCCGTGTATGCAAAGCAAGAATACCAAACTCATCAATGGTGTATTCCTGCTCCTGGGCATACTGTTTTGCATATTCTACCAGAACCTCATCATCCAGTGCTTCAATATCCACGCGCAGATTAAAATTATTGTGGATAACAGCATTTTCTTCCCACATATTATCAATCTTCTGCTTACTGTCTGTCAGAAGAAGCAGTAACCCTTTATTATCCTGCTCCAATATTTTCGCGACTTTTGCAATCGTTTCTTTCTTCATACCAGAAGCTTTCTCAATAATCAACGCTCCATTATCCAGTTTGGCAAAGGTTTCTGCTACATCTTTCTTATTCAGGACCGCACCCGCAATCTTGGCTACCTTGCCCGAAAAATTACTGTCGTTATACTGCATTTCCCGAATCAGTCCCTTGGCAAGTGCCAGTACAGTATCCTCTTCTTCTCCTGTAATGATGATATTGCCGGTATAGGATGCCAGGCTCATATTGTCCAATGTATTGACTAGCTGCTGTCTGGATTTCCTGTGATGTACAAACTTACCGAAAATTTCTTTCTCTTCCTCAGTCAGCTCCCTGTTCTTATTACCGGATTCTTCTTCCGCTTTCTCAATGGCTTCCTCTGTGGTTTGCTGTAACAGTTCTTCCAAGGGCGTATCCCCTGTGTTTTCTCCATCTGCCGTTATCTCAGCTTCCGCCTTGGAGATAGCTTCCTCTACACTGACAGGTTCTTCTATCTCTTCCAATTCCTCCACAGTATCTTCCTGTGTCAGTACCTCTTCTGATTCTTCCGTTGGCTGTGATGCCGGAACTGCTATTGGCGCAGGAGTAACCACCTCTGCCTTAGGCTGCGTAATTTCTACATCTTCCGGTAAAATTACTTTCTTAATAGTGGGTTTCTCAGCTTCTTTACGGATAGCTGCTATGAAGGCTTTCTCTAATTCTTCTAACAGGCCATTCTTGGTCGCTTCATCAAAATTAGCAAACAAACTGCCCGTCTGTGCCAAAATATGCTGTCTGACATCTTCCATGCGCTTCTGTTCGTTGCTCTTTTTCATCTGCTCCCATTCTGCCATAATGTCATCAATGCTGAGCTGACCTGTAATCTGCTTCTCAATATTCTCTTCATCCGGCAAGGCCAGACTAATCTGTCCGTCATATTCCTGAGCCAGAATCTTATCATATTCAGATGGTTTGGTATTCCATGGTGTTAATACACCTGTTCCTGCACCAGGTATTTCCTGCTGCACAGGCTTTATAACCGGCTGTTTAACTGCCACCGGCTTCTCTTCCGTCTTACCCGGAAAGGTAATTACCTGTTTCTTTGGTTCTGCCTGCGCTGGTTCTGCTACAGACTGCACGACTGGCTGTTCCCGTTCCGCTTCTGTCTGTACGCCCGGCTGCGTTTCCTGCTGTGCAGTTGCTTCTTCTGCCAGTTGTTCCTCTATCACACTCTGCTCTGGCAATGGTCTGGTCTCCTGTAAAAGAGGTGCCATTATCGATTCTGTTACCGCATCCTCTTTTCCTTTCTCCGTTTCCTCGGCCACTGGCTCTTCATCCGTCTGTGTCTGCGCTTCCTCCTGTGCTAACAGTTCACGCATACTCTCTGCCAGCTCTTTTTGCAAATTGATGGTGTTATATTGTCCCACATCGACCGGCTTTACTTCCGGTAATTCCGTCGTAGGCATATCGACACTGACAGGCACAGGTTCCGGCTGTACCGGTTCATAACTGTGCACCACTGCACCGGCTACGATAGTATCATCCGATACTTCATCCTGTTGTGTCTCTTCCGGTAAAGCAGCTTCTGCCTGCACTGCCCCATTCTCTTCTTCTATTTCAGCAGCTTTTTCCTGCATCCATTCATCATATTTTGCTTTCTGGTCAGCACTCAAGGGTTCATGAAGCATCTTTAATTCCAGTGCTTTTACTACATATTTTCCTTCACCAAACCAGAGAAACATCTGATCACATTCCTCTACACATTTGGTTGACAGACCTATGCGGTGATACAGATAAGCCAGTTCATATGCCCATTTCTCCCTGTAATCCCGTTTCTTGAATTCTTCCAGGACAGCAATTCGTTCTTCCAGACTGACATCCTGTGCCTCATACAGACGATACTGTAAAATATATCTTCCGGTATCTTTTGGGGCAATCTGTACAAATTCCTTATAATATTCGATAGCCTGTACATACTCACCCATTTTAATTGACAATTCACACAGGGAATATACAATCAGTCTGCCGGTTGGATGTTTCTCATAAGCTAACAGTAATATATCCTTACTTTCCTGATATCTCCTGTTAATCTTATATAAATCACTAACCGTGCACAGCATCATAACGCTTCTTACTCTGCGCCAATCAATCGTATCTGCGACTTGAACCGCCTCTGCGTATTCTCCCTCCGCAATCAGTGCCTTAATTTCGTCCGCCCGGACTTTATATTCATACTTATCCAAGGTGCTCACCTCATTACTGTATTTTCCAAATTGACTTTTCTACATAGTAACCCTATTTTCACTGTCTCAGTTTACCATAGCCTTCTATCAATGTAAACCGATTATGCAGAAAAAAAGCACCTTCCGCATGGTATCTCATCTATAGAATATACCAAGATAGGAAGATGCTACAAGCTACAATTACCATATATTGTACCTTTACATAGAAAGGTTCTTATGCTCTCTTTGCCAGAAGCCTGTCGCTTAATTCGGCAAACTGTTCTAATGTCAACGCTTCACCGCGCACCATGGCAGACAATCCCATCTCTTCCAACGTTTCCTCTACCATCTTCCGGTTTACGCCTAGATTTGCTGCATTGGAAAGTCCATTCGCCAGAGTTTTTCTTCTCTGGTTAAAAGATGCCCGGATAACTGCAAAAAGATATTTCTCATCTGCTGTCTGTACTCTGGGATTTTCGTAACGGCTCAGACGAATTACCGTACTGTCTACATTCGGTCTTGGCATAAAGCATGCTGCCGGTACTCTCGTAATAATTTCCGGTTTTGCATAATACTGTACCGCCAGGGATAAAGCGCCATACTCCTTCGTTCCAGGACCCACCTGCATCCGGTCGGCCACTTCCTTCTGCACCATAATGGTTACGCTCTGTAAAGGAACATGGCTTTCAAATAATGCCATAATAATCGGTGTTGTTATATAATAAGGCAGGTTTGCCACTACCTTTATCGGTTTGCCATCGTTGCGTTCCTGTACAATCCGGTTGATATCCACCTTCAGGATATCTTCGTTGATTATGCTTACATTATCATAACCGGAAAGTGTCTCTTCCAAAATGGGAATCAGATTCTTGTCGATTTCCACCGCAATAACCTCTCTGGCCTCCTCTGCCAGGTATTGTGTCATCGTACCGATACCGGGTCCGATTTCCAGTACACAGTCCTCTTTGGTAATCTCCGCAGAACCGATAATCTTATCCAGTATATTATTGTCTATCAAAAAGTTCTGTCCAAATTTCTTTTGAAAATGAAACCGGTATTTCTGAATTATCTCTGCTGTATTCTTAGTATTTCCTAAACTTGCCATCCGTCTCTCTTTTCCATCTTTTCCTTTATCATTTACTCTGTCATCAATGTATCATTTTCAAAAATGCCTTGCAAGCCTTACAGCCGAAACAGCCTTTTGGCATTTTCTTCCGTAACCCGCACTACTTCTTCATATGGTACTCCCTTCAGCTGCGCAATCTCCTGTGCAATATAAGGAATATTTAAGGAAGAATTGCGTTTCCCCCGGTTTGGCTCCGGTGCCAGATAAGGGCTGTCTGTTTCTAACAGTATCTTGTCTAATGGAATATAGGTCACTGCTTCTTTTAACTTCTTCGCATTCTGAAAGGTAATTACACCACCGATTCCAAAATAGTAATCCATGTCCAGATATTCCCGTGCCAGTTCTTTCGTATAAGAATAGCAATGCACCACGCCACCCATTGCCTGCGCGTGACTGGCTTTCATAATATCCAGAGTATCCTTTGCCGCCTCCCTGGAATGGATAATAACCGGCAGGTTTACCTCCTCTGCCAGATTCAGCTGCCGTACAAACCATTCCTTCTGAATGGCTGGCTCCGGCTCTTTCCAATGATAGTCCAGACCGATTTCTCCCACGGCCACTATTTTTTCCCCACTGCATAACTGTTTCAGCCAGGCAAAATTCTCTTCGTTTAACTCCGCCGTTTCACTGGGGTGTACTCCCACTGCACCATACATAAAAGGATACTTCTGTATCAGCTCAATCGTAGTCTTACAGCTTCCAATACTGGCCCCTACGTTAATAACCGTACCGATTCCATTCTCTGGCAAGGATGCCAGAAGCTGCTCCCGGTCTTCTGCAAAAGCATCATCATCATAGTGTGCATGGCTTTCAAAAATCATCCGTCTTTTCCTTCTTTCCACTCATTCAGAAAAATTCTTACACTTATCTGCATATTTGACACTAATGTAACATTTCACCCTTTTCAATGCAAGTTTAAATAAATGTAAAAAATTATAATATTTTTGTAAAAAAACACTTGCAATCCGGGAACCCTTATACTATAATAACACTTGCGTGTTGAACAACACATATATGGATATGCACCGCTAGCTCAGTTGGTAGAGCACCTGACTCTTAATCAGGGTGTCCAGGGTTCGAGCCCCTGGCGGTGCACTAACAAAGGAACTGATTTTGAGGACGTAGGAGCCTTGGGGTCGGTTCTTTTTTCTTAATAGACGGAGGTACATTAGCGATGAAGATTACCTGGTATGGCACAGCATCCCTATTAATTGAATATGGGGCAGACCATATTCTCATAGACCCTTTTCTGACTCTGAAGGGTGCCAGGAATCATCCCTCCCTTTTGTCTTACATGAAAGAAAATTCTATCCTGATTACGCATGGTCATATCGACCACTTATACAGTATCCCAAAAATTATGGAGAATTCCGATGCTACCGTGTATTGCTCGTCTACACCGGCAAATACACTGGAAAAAAGAGGCGTGGATGGGGACCAGATTGTGATTGTCCGTCCAGGTAACTGCCTTACCTTCGGCTCCATCCAGGTAAAAATCTTGCAGGGGAAACATATCCAATTCGATAAAAAGCTTATTAAACATACCCTGACCAGCCCTCGCCTGTTTACTCACCTTGCCAATCTGGTCTTCCTGGGTTTGAACCATCCAAGATATAAAGAAGGACAAGAAACCCTTGCCTACCAGATTGAAGCCGGCGGCAAAGTGATTCTTATCCTTGGAAGTTTAGATTTGGACCCTCAGACAGCGTATCCTAAATACGTGGATATGCTCGTTCTGCCTTACCAGGGTGCAACCGATTTAATTACGCCTGCGCTCTCTATCATCAAACAGATAGAGCCACGCACTGTACTTTTAGACCATTTTGATGATGCTTTTCCACCTATCTCCTGCGAGATTGACACGAAGCCTCTGAAAAAAGTTCTGACCGAACAGTTTCCGGAACTCCCTGTTGTAAAACCAACCGCCGGAAAAGCAGTTACCCTGTTATAATTACAGGGTAATTCCTATCCAATCAATCAGTACACCGGCAACGACACCGATAGCGTAAAGCATTGTCAGAATCTTCACGTTTTCTTTGCGATTGTCATTGACCCGGAACAATACCAGAAGACCAACACCACTTCCGGCTAACAGTCCCGCCATCATGGCACCACTCCCCAGTACACCATTCAGATACAGCTGCGTAATCACAACCGAAGCAGCGCAGTTTGGAATTAAACCTACCAGTCCTGCTATCAATTCTCCAAGCACCGGTGCACTCAGTATCAGATTTCCCAGTACCTCTTCCCCGATTAAAGCAATTACCAGATTTAAGGCAAAAGAAATCAGGAGAATGTAGATAAAAATTTCCAAAGTATGATGCACTGCTGATTTCAGAATACCTTTTTCGCAATGGCAGTGATGCTGTTCACACAGATGTTCAATCTGCATATCCTCTTCCTTCGGGCGGCGCACTAAATCAATCAGAAAACCTGCAATTACCGCCACAATCACTTTTGCCGCCAGCACTCTTGCTATCATATCAAATCCCACGTTCTCTGAAATCATAATTGGAAGCATTTCATCCGAAGTGGACAGGAAAATTGCTACCAACGTTCCCAGCGTGATAATCCTGCCTGCGTATAAATTGGAAGCTGCCGCAGAGAATCCGCACTGCGGAAAGATTCCCAGGATACTGCCGATAAACGGACCACCTTTTCCAGCCTTACGGATTGCCGTCAGCATCCTCGTTCCGGCCTTGTGCTCTAAATATTCCATCGCCCAATAGGTCAGGAACAAAAATGGTAACAGCTTGATACTGTCTATTAAACTATCTGCTATTACATCTAAAATCATTTTTCTTACTTCTTTCTACTATACTATTCTACGATTACACGTACTCATAGAATAACGTGTCTATGCCAAAAAAGCAAGTATCAGCTACGCCGTTACATCTTCGAACTGGGAATTATACAGTTCTGCATAAAAACCATTCTGTGTAATCAGTTCCTCGTGGGTTCCCTGTTCGATAATGTCACCATCCCTCATTACAAGAATGAGATCTGCATCCTTAATCGTTGATAATCTGTGTGCAATGACGAAGCTGGTACGTCCCTTCATAAGATTATTCATCGCTTTCTGGATACGCTGTTCCGTTCTCGTATCTACCGAACTGGTTGCTTCATCCAGAATCATAATCTTATTATCTGCCAGAATGGCTCTTGCGATGGTAAGCAACTGTTTCTGTCCCTGGGATACGTTGCTGGCGTCTTCATTTAACTCCATCTGGTAACCACCCGGCAGAGTCTGGATAAAGTGATGGGCATGTGCTGCCTTTGCCGCTTCTATGACTTCTTCATCGGTGGCATCCAGACGTCCATAACGGATATTTTCCATAATAGTTCCCTTAAACAGCCAGGTATCCTGCAATACCATGCCAAAATTTTCCCGCAGCTCACTTCGGTTAAAATCACGGATGTCGTGACCATCTACCTTAATGCAGCCACTGTTTACGTCATAAAAACGCATTAACAGCTTTACCATAGTAGTCTTACCAGCTCCTGTAGGTCCTACAATCGCTACCGTTTGTCCCGGTTTTACCTGACTGCTGAAATCATGAATAATAATCTTATCCGGCTTATAACCAAAAACAACGTGCTCAAAACTGACACTCCCCTGAATGTCAACAAGTTTTACCGGATTCTGCACAAACTGCTCTTCCTCCTTTTCTTCCAGGAATTCGAACACTCTCTCTGCGGCAGCTGCCGTGGACTGTAACATATTCGACACCTGTGCCACCTGGGTAATTGGCTGTGTAAAATTCTTCACATACTGGATAAATGCTTGAATATCACCAACCTCAATGGTTCCCTTAATTGCCAGAATGCTGCCACTGACTGCCACGGCCACATAACCCAGATTACCTATAAAAGTCATAATCGGCTGCATCAGACCGGACAGAAACTGGGATTTCCACGCTGACTGGTACAGTATCTGATTGGTCTCTTCAAACTCTTTTAAAACAATTTTTTCTCGGTTAAAGGCTTTGACTATATTCTGCCCGCTGTATACTTCCTCTATCTGTCCATTGATTTTACCAAGATATGTCTGCTGAGCCACGAAATGCTTCTGGGAAAACTTCACAACCACACCAATCAGCGCACCGGATACCGGCAGGATGACTAACGCAATCAAAGTCATTAAGGGGCTGATGCTTAACATCATAATCAGCACACCGATAATCGTCGATACCGAAGTAATCAGGGTTGTTATACTCTGGTTCAGACTCTGTCCCAGCGTATCTACATCATTTGTAATACGGGATAACACATCCCCTATGGTGCGGGATTCAAAGTATTCCATAGGCATCCGGTTAATCTTCTCTGAAATCTCCCTGCGGAACCGGAAACACAGCTTCTGGGATACCCCAGTCATAATCCACCCCTGTAAAAAAGACAACAGGGCACTGATAACATACACTCCTAACAGAAACAGAAGAATCTGCCCTATCCGTGCAAAGTCAATACTGCCTGTATGACGTACTTTGGCAATCAGTCCATTATACAATTCCGTGGTTGCCTTACTGAGAATCTTCGGTCCGATAATATTGAAGATGGTACTTCCTACGGCAAAAATAATAACCGCCAGGATACCAAACTTATAATTTCCCATATAGCGGACCAATTTTCCAATGGTTCCCTTAAAATCCTTGGCTTTTTCGCCGGGCATCATCCCCCCGCCCGGTCCCCGGTGCCTGGGAGGTCTGCTCGTTTTGATTTCTGCACTCATGCCTGCTTACCTCCTTTCAATTCTGCCTCAGATAACTGGGATCTGGCAATCTCCTGATATGCTTCACAACATTGTAACAGTTCTTCATGCGTACCGATTCCCATAATCCTGCCTTCATCCAGCACAATAATCTGGTCAGCATGAAGGATTGTACTAATACGCTGCGCCACAATAATAACTGTGGCGTCCGCTATCTTCTCATTCAATGCCCGCCTTAAGGCCGTATCAGTCTTATAATCGAGAGCCGAAAAACTGTCATCGAAGAGGAATATCTTCGGTCGTCTGGCTATGGCCCTGGCAATGGAAAGGCGCTGCTTCTGTCCACCGGAAACGTTGGTTCCACCCTGCGCAATCGGGCTGTCATAGGTTCCCTGTTTCTCTTCAATAAACTCCGTTGCCTGGGCAATCTGTGCCGCCTCTTTCATCTGTTCATCTGTGATTTCTTCCTCTGCAAATTTTAAGTTCGAAGCAATCGTTCCCGAGAACAGGATTCCCTTCTGGGGTACAAATCCAATCATACTATGAAGCTTCTTCTGGGAAATCTCCCGGATATCAATTCCATCTATGGTAATCCGTCCCTTTGTCACATCATAGAAACGCAGGATAAGATGTAACAGTGTAGACTTACCACAGCCGGTACTGCCAATAATCGCTGTAGTCTGTCCTGGCTTCGCCGTAAAGGAAACCTTCGAAATCGCATTCTCATCCGCTCCCGGAAACTGGAAATCAACCTGTTCAAAAGCAATTTCTCCTATTCCAGCTACTTCAGCATCCCTGGTAACCTCTGCATCCACAATGGAAGGCTCTGTATGAAGCACTTCGTCAATGCGGTCTGCTGCCACACCAGCTCTTGGAAGCATAATGGAAATCATCGTAATCATAAGAAAGGACATTACGATCTGCATGGCGTAGGTAATAAATGCCATCATATCACCTACCTGCATATTTCCCATATCAATGCCTTTGGCACCAAACCATACAATCATAATGGTAATAATATTCATAATAAGCATCATGGCCGGCATCATAAAAGTCATGACACGATTGGTAAACAATTGGGTTTTCATCAAATCCTGATTCGCTTTGCCAAAACGTTCTTCTTCGAACCGCTCTCTGCTAAAGGCTCTGATAACCGGAATACCTGTCAGAATCTCTCTGGATACCAGATTCATCCGGTCTACCAGCTTCTGCATCTGCTTGAATTTCGGCATTGCCACCATGACCAGAGTGCCTACAAGAAGCATAATCATAATCACTGCTGCCACGATAATCCACCCCATACCAGTTCTAGTGGTACTTACCTTGATGATACCACCGATACCAAGAATCGGCGCATAACAAACCATACGAAGAAGCATAACCGATACCATCTGTACCTGTTGGATATCGTTGGTACTTCTCGTAATGAGAGATGCCGCTGAGAACTGATCCATCTCTGCATGAGAAAAGGAGACAACCTTACGGAATACGCGGTTACGCAATCTCATTCCGATACCAGCAGAGGTCTGGGATGCCAGAAATCCCACACCAATAGCCGCCACCATCATGATAATTGTCATCAGCAGCATCTTACCGCCTGTGGTAAGCAGATATCTTGTCTGCATCGCCTGTAAATCAAGCCCCGCTGCCTCATACTCTCCCTTTATAAAGACCAGTGCCATCTGCTCTGTCATCATATCGCTCATTTCTTCGCCATATGCCTCCATAGCCTGGTTTTTCATGGCAAGAAGTGCTTCCTTATCCAACACCCCAGCATCTGCCATTTCCCGGATACTGTCTATGGTAACTTCCTTTCCGTCCACCATCTGTCCCTGGGAAAGCATCGACACCATCACAATCGGAATCTGCATGGTCTTGTCCAGTGTTTCAACAACCTCTTTGTCCGAAGTGTTCCGTTCATAGTTACCCGCGTCATTCAGCATGTATGACTGCTCCATCAGCGGCATATCTTCCTCTTCCATAAAAAGGCTGATATTTTCATAAGTTTCCTGACGCATAACCTGCGGTGCTATATTCTCAATTCCACCCTGTTCAATGCCTACATCCACAATATCCGATGTGTACGACGGCAATGACAGGTCGCAATATGCCTGCACGATTAAAAGCAGGATAATCGCCAGAACAGCTGCTTTGGCTTCGCCCAGATATTTTACAATCTTAAACATATCCTTTCTCCTTCTTCTGCCTTCCTGTTTGCATTTTCTTAACAATGTTTACCATTATAAAATTTTCTGACAAAACTTCAATAAATATTTTATAAAAAGTATATGAATAATTATTCACAACACTATTATTAAAATATGCGAAATTATTGATTCTTTTCACAAAATGTATTAACATATTATTGTGTGTTTCGTCGCTTTTTGACAATAAGGAGGAATCTACTATGACTGGAATTAAAAATGCTATGGAAGATGCCGTAGAATACCATCTGAACAAAGTGCTTCCCACAATGCCACAGATATGTTCCTGCGAAAATTGCAAGCTGGATATGGCCGCCTATGCCTTAAACAGGCTTCGTTCCCAATATGTGCGGACGGATACCGGTGCCCTGTACCAGAAGCTGAATAATTCTTCTCCACAGGCAAAGGTTGAAATCCTGATGGAAGTAACCCGGGCGATTGAAGTAATTGGTGCAAAACCCCATCACAACTGATTTCTTAATATTTAAAAAACCTTCTGAAAATGCAGTTTCTTCTGTAACTGCATTCCCGGAAGGTTTCTTTTTATCACAATATTCTCTCCATCGTATTCCTAATTTACCTTAAAATTGTCACAAATATAGCGAGTTTCTGTCATCGGGTAAATACGAATCATAATTCCCTTCAACAAGCCCTTGGATTCCATGTGGCAGACTACCATTGTCATTTCCTCATCTGCCAGTGAAAGTCCATTTACCTGGTCAAGGTCCTCCTTACTGCGAACAACAATAACTTTAGGCGGATTGATGTCCACGGTCTTATGAATCATTTCTGTCAGGGCAATCGCAGAAGCCCCCATCATCTGATTCATAACCTCTGATACACAGGATAAGTGCATTTCGTTAAGCTCGCCCTCAGCTGCCACACCTGAACCACCCATCATCAAATCCATTATAATCTTAATATCATTATCCTTCAGCATCAGCAGATTATTCCCGCTGAAACCATCTTTAAAATCAATCTGAACAGTAACGCTTCCAACCCCAAACGCACATAATATATTCTTAATATCTGCAGCGTTTACCACCTTAACCATTGGTACACTGATGTCAATTTCTTTCCCTATCATTAAGTTCAAAGCCGTAGCAGAATGCGCCATACAAATCTGTGATACTTCTGCCATCTTGTCCTGGTCTTTTGCCGATAGTGCTCCCATATGTCCCTCTTTTTTCTCTAGTTAACCTATTCTTCTATCCCTTTAACTATACTCTATTCTTCCCCTTTCATGCAATGCTTTTGTAACAAACAAATCCTATTTTGTCCAAATTTACATCTCACTATTTCAGAGTATTGGCTGTGGTATAGAAATGGTAATATATTCCACCCAGGGCAAGGAGACTTTCGTGATTTCCTTCCTCCACAATTCCCTCTTCCGTCAGCACCAGAATCCTGTCAGAATTGCGGATACTGGACAATCGGTGTGCAATCGTAATAGTGGTTCTTCCCTTTGCCAGTGCCTCTAAGGACTGTGCTACCTGGAATTCGCTCTCATTGTCCAGGGCAGAGGTCGCCTCATCCATAATCAGAATTGGAGGATTCTTTAAAAACACCCTGGCAATGCTGATACGCTGCTTCTGTCCACCGGATAATTTCACGCCCCGTTCTCCCACATAGGTATCATAACCATCTTTTAACGCCATGATAAACTCATGGGCTCCTGCCTGCTTTGCCGCCTCTTCAACTTCCTGTCTGCTGGCATCTTCTTTTCCATAGGCAATATTTTCATATACTGTTCCAGAGAACAGATAGACATCCTGTTGCACCATACCGATATTCCGACGCAGGCTTTTCAGTGTATAGTGATGAATGTTTTCTCCATCTAACAGAATTTCCCCCTGGTCGATGTTATAAAATCTCGGAATCAGATTACACAATGTGGTTTTTCCTCCTCCGGAAGGTCCGACAATAGCAATCTTCTCCCCCGCATGAATCTCCAGGTTCAAATTGCGGAAAACTACATTATGGTCATCCGGATATTCAAAGCTCACATCATGGAAGATAATATCCCCTTTCGGATTCTGGCAGGGCACCGCTCCCGGCTCATCATAGATTTCAATTTCACTGTCCATAATCTGGATAAATCGTTCAATGCCTGTCATACCACGTTGAAACTGTTCTGCGAACTCTATAATCCGGCGAATCGTAGCAATCAGAGTCGTGACATACATAACATAAGCTACCAAATCCCCCGGTTCAATTTTTCCTTTTACCATAAAAATTCCACCCGCCACAAGAAGCACCAGATACATCAGTCCATCAAATGCCCTGGTGGTTGTCTGGAATGCTGCCATAAAGCGGTAGGTTTCTTTTTTCAACTGAAAAAACTTCGCATTATCCTCTTCGAACTTTTCTTTTTCCTTTTCTTCGTTGGCAAAGGTTTTTACCACCTTCTGCCCTAAAAGGCTATCCTCGATTCTGGCATTCAGTTCCCCTATCTGTACCCTCTGCCTGCGGAAGGCTTCCCGCATACGCAGATTGATGGCCGTACAGGTAATCGCCATAACCGGCACCACCAGGAAAATAATTACCGTCAGCCCCAGGCTGATTCTTGCCAGAATAACAAAGGAAATAACCATTTTCACACCGGCGATAAAGAACTCCTCCGGACAGTGGTGTGAAAATTCCGTTACGTCAAACAAATCGTTGGTAATACGCCCCATAATCTGTCCGACCTTCGTGTTATTGTAATAAGTATCCGACAACTTCTGTAAATGCGCGTAGGCATCCCTCCGCATATCGGTTTCTATTCTGGTACCCATCACATGCCCGGTATATGCCATATAGTAATTTGCCATGGTATCTATTATGCGCAGGCACAAATACAACACACCTAACCGCACAATGGTGGCAACTGTTAAAGATGCCAGATTGCTCATTCCCGCATTGGTAATATAACGGATAATCATTGGCAGTACCAGTTCGCACATAGTGGTCAATCCTGCACAGAATAAATCCATTACCACAATACGCCAATATTTTTTATAGTAAGGAAGAAATCTCTTTATCAATTCTCCCGACTTATAATTTTTATGTTCCCTTTCCATCTTATTTCCTCACAACTTCCTAAAATTTCTTCCATATTGCCTAAAAAGAGAGAAGACCTTAGCCATTATGGCACCAATCTTCCCTCCGGATAAACTTTCTTATCTATACCTCGCCTAGAAGAACATCTCTTTATACCAGCATACCGCTTCGATGTAAGCTTCATATATCTGGTTTACGGTAATATTCTCTACAATCAGCTGTCTGCTGACTTCCTGCCAGTCTGCATTCTCATAGCAGAGAATAAAGTCATATACTCTGGCAAAATCACCCTTCTTCTGAATCAGTGCATCTCCAATTTCTTTGGATACATTTACCTTTTTCAGTGCCTCTTCGATTGGCATATTCAGAATGATGTCAAGCACCGAGAACAGTCCCATTAAAAACAGCTCGGAAGATTTCGCCTGCAGCCCAAAATAAGGTGCCAGACATTCTGCAAACTTGGCGCGCAACAGAGACAGCCTGGAGATTTCGTTCGGTCTGTCTGCACACAGTTCCTTCGTAATAACTGTATTTATCCAACGTTTCAATTCTTTCTGTCCCAGAATTGCTGCCGCATGGCGGATAGAAGTTACCTCTGAATTGATGGCGATGTGATTTACCATCTTTAACAATTCCACAACCAGTGCCGTATCGCGGCTGATAATATCCGCTGCCTTAGTTAAATCATAATCGTTGTCGTTGACAATATTCATCAACTCCAGATAGTTTACCTTTAATGGCGCTATCTCTGTCTCGCCCTTGGTAATCGGAATACGATAGAACTTTCCTTCAAAGAGCACATAGCTGTCATCCTTCTTAAAGGTATCAAACTGCTCCTGACTCTCAATATTGCCGACACATATTTTAATATTCGGATAGAGCTTGCCAAAATAAATCTTTGCTTTGGTAACGTCTACTTTCTTACAGTCCAAAATGATATAATCCATGAGGGAAAAAATCTCTTTACTCTGTTCAAAAGCAGATACCGGCATCTTACGAACTGCCAGCTTGTAACCCTTCTCCTTTAACTGTTCCATTCTTTTCCGGTAAGATTCGGTATTTTGAATCTTATTGTCAATTAACAGTACAATTCTACCTCCAAGGGGATCCACCTCCCCCTCAATATCGGAATAGATAGAAATCGGTCCCACCGGGACGAAAACATCTGTCCCCGGAGTCAGCGTATCAATCCCAATCTTTTCAATGATTTCCAGCCCACTTACGGTTGCCGCGCCATCATTCATGGCTGACCCCTGTAAAGCAGGATTCAGCAGATAGTTTTCTTTCTGCGAAAACAGGGAATAAGCGCAAACTTTCATGTCCTTATCAAAAAAGGGTATTAACGTTGTAAGCATACGGCATCTCCTTTCTGTAACATATCGTTACTACAAAATCTGATTCTTCTTTTATAAAAGTGTAATCATGTGCTCTACTAATCTGGCAGAGTGCTTTGCTGCGGCTCTCTCAAAGGTTGGATAGTCCATCTCCGCGCTGTCATCTGCCTTATCAGAAATGGCACGTATAATCACAAATGGAATGTTGTTCAGATAAGCACCATGTGCAATAGAAGCTCCTTCCATCTCAGCACAGTCACCTGCAAAATTCTCAATCAGCTTCTCCTTTACCTCTTTGCTGGAGATAAACTGATCACCGCTGACAACCCTTCCCGTCTTCACATGAATATCCGGATTGACTGCCTTACAGGAAGCAACAGCAGCCTCTATCATGGCCTCATCTGCCTTAAACTCCCGAAATCCCATCTGTGGAACTTCCCCTAACTGATAACCAAAGACTCTCACGTCCATATCATGATGAAGTGCATCCTTAGAAACCAAAATATCTCCAATATCCAAAGCAGCATTCAGGGAACCTGCCACGCCGGTATTGATAACATGGGTAACCTGGAAAATATCTGCCAGAATCTGTACGCATAAAGCTGCGTTTACCTTGCCGATTCCGGAACGTACCACAACTACGTCCACACCGTTTAATGTACCTGTATAAAATTCCATGGAAGCTTTCTTCACGATTTCCTGTATCTCCATCGCTTCCTTTAACTGTTCTACTTCCAGCTCCATGGCTCCGATAATCCCAATTTTTTTCATTCTTGTATTCCTTTTGTCCTTTTCTTTATTCCGGATAAACCAGTCTGCTCTCATCAATATGGTAAAGTACCTGCTCCAGATATTTATCTGCCAGATAGTTCGCCATGGAAAGGTTCATATCCAGATAGTTTCCACAGTCCTTTGGCGCTGCTCCCGGCACCTCATCCTTATAATCTCTGATAAATTCATACATCTCAATCATCAGGGGCACGATGTCCTTAGACTCATAATCTCCCGCTAACAGAAGATAGAATCCGGTCCGGCATCCCATCGGTCCAAAATAGATGGTTTTCTCCTTATAATCCGGATGGTTTCTCAAAAAGGTAGCTGCCAGATGTTCTATTGTATGCACCTCTGCCGTATTCATGACAGGCTCCTCATTGGGGCTGGTCATGCGCAAATCAAAAGTGGTAATTGTCTCAACACCAATTTTATCCTTTCTGGATACATACACACCAGGCTGCAATTTGATATGATCTATGGTAAAACTTGTTATCTTCTCCATTCTTTCATTCTCCTTTCCATTACTACATCACTTCACATTTACGATATTTCTGTCCTGTCCATCCGTAAACGCCTGAATGTTCTTTACGACTTCCCCTACCAGACGGGCTCTTGCCTCTGTACTTGCCCAGGACATGTGAGGGGTAATAATCAGCTTCGTACTGTCCTTAATTTTCCCTAAGGGATTATCCTTCTCCATCGGCTCTTTCTCCAACACATCCAGTCCTGCCGCCGCAATCTCGCCTGCCATCAGGGCATCGTATAAATCCTGTCCATTTACAACCGGTCCTCTTGCCACATTGATCAGAACCGCCGATTTTTTCATCTTCCGAAAAGCTTCTTTGTCTATCAGATTCCTGGTTCTGTCACTTAATGGACAGTGCAGGGATAAAATATCGGACCGCCCCAGTAAATCGTCAAATTCTACTCTTTCATACTCGGTACAGGTACTCCTGCCAGATGCGGAATAGAAAATAACCTGACATCCAAAAGCTTCTGCAAGGGCTGCTACCTTATGACCGATACTTCCCATTCCAACAATACCCCATGTCTTACCCTCCAGCTCACCGAATGGTTTATCAAAGTTGGAGAATCGCTCCTGGGCACTGTAAGTTCCTGATTTTACATAGTCATCATAAAATGCCAGCTTCTCCGATAAAGCCATCGCCAACAGCAGTGTGTGCTGCGCCACTGCCGGGGTACAGTAATTGGTAACGTTTGCCACCTTAATTCCACGATTTTTACAATATTCCACATCTACATTGTCAAATCCTGTTGCAAACAGACAGATTAACTTTACATTGGGTGCATCCTTTAAAGTAGACTCATTTAATGGTACCTTATTGGCAATGATAATATCCGCATCCTTTACTCTTTCAGCCGTGTTATCTGCCAGAGTATTCGCATAATAAGTTACCTGGCCAAACTTCTCAAATCCCGATACATCAATATCCGTTCCTACACTGTTCCGCTCTAATACTACAAGCTTCATTATTACCTCCGCATGTTTCTCTTTTTCTTAATTCTATTTTACATGATTGATAATAATTGTAACATAGTTTCTGCAAAAAATATCGAAAATTTGTGAAAAAGATTATCGCGCTGTACAAAAAAAGCGTGAACCCATATCCGGATTCACGCTTTTTTATCTTAGGAATTACTGTTAATGGCAACCACCGCAATGCTTGCAATCTCCACCACACTGGATGGATTTCCCTGCTTTTTTATCTTTCACCATGCTGCGTACTGCCAAACCCACAATACCCGCTACGACTACTAATACAACTGCTGTTCC
Source organism: uncultured Lachnospiraceae bacterium (assembly GCA_934418125.1). Lineage (GTDB taxonomy): Bacteria > Bacillota > Clostridia > Lachnospirales > Lachnospiraceae > UBA3282. The sequence continues at coordinate 54,730 of CAKRWT010000006.1, read as the reverse complement.
CATACTATCAGCTTCCTTTCTACTATAATACTGATACTTCTTTAGTTCTTTGCACCAGCGGCTTTCTTCATATCTACCTTCAGTTCTTCAGGCTCTTTATAAGGTCTGAATAACAGATAAAGGAATCCTATAACGAGTAAGATGGCTACTACTGTACCGATACCAAATCCGCCACCTGTGAACAGAGTACCTAACTGATAGATGCAAAGTGCAACTACATAAGCCAGACCACACTGATAAGCGATTGCAAATGCAAACCATTTACCATTGTTCATCTCTCTCTTGATAGCACCCATAGCTGCGAAACAAGGTGCACATAACAGGTTGAATACCAGGAATCCGTAAGCAGCGATAGGTGTCATAACAGCTGCCAGGTTACCCCAGATTTCGGAACCTTCTTCGGATACTTCAGCAAAGCCGTATAACATACCGAAGGTTGCAACAACGTTCTCTTTTGCAATCAGACCTGTAATAGCAGCAACTGCCATCTTCCAGCCTTCGCCTGCCTGTGTCCATCCAAGAGGAGCAAAAATCCAGGCGATTGCACTACCAATTTTAGCTAAGATGCTGTCATTCAACTGCTCGGCCTCTAACATACCGAAGCTTCCATCTACCCAGCCAAAGCTCATTAAGAACCAAAGTACGATTGTGGATAAGAGGATGATGGTACCTGCCTTCTTAATAAAGGACCATCCACGCTCCCACATGCTTCTGAGTACTGCACCAATGGTTGGCCAGTGGTATGCAGGTAACTCCATAACGAATGGTGCCGGGTCACCGGTAAACATTTTTGTTTTCTTTAAGATAATACCGGAACAGATGATGGCTGCCACACCTACAAAGTAGGAACTCCATGCAACCCATCCTGCATTGTCAAAGAACGCACCTGCAATCATGGCAATAATAGGAAGCTTTGCTCCACAAGGAACGAAAGTTGTTGTCATAATTGTCATCTTACGGTCTCTGTCATTCTCAATCGTACGGGAAGCCATAACACCAGGTACACCACATCCGGAACCAATCAGCATAGGAATGAAAGATTTACCGGATAAACCGAATTTACGGAAAATTCTGTCCATGATGAACGCTACACGTGCCATATATCCGCAGGACTCTAAGAATGCCAGGAAGATAAATAGTACGAGCATCTGTGGCACGAACCCAAGTACAGCACCAACACCGGCTACGATACCATCCAGAATCAGTCCCTGCAGCCAGTCTGCACAATTAATGGATACTAAGAAGTTCTCGATTGCCGGAGGGATAATCTCGCCAAAGAGAACATCATTGGTCCAGTCTGTTAATAAAGCACCAACTGTTGTTACGGATACATAATAAACGATAAACATTACAACTGCGAAGATAGGAAGTGCTAACCATCTGTTGGTAACAATCTTATCAATCTTATCAGAAGTTGTTAATGTCTTTGCCTTATTCTTAGATACGCAGTCCTTAATGATGGAATCAATGTAAACGTATCTTTCATTGGTAATAATACTCTCTGTATCATCATCAAATGCTTCTTCCAGTGCAGAAATCTGAGCATCTACATTAGGAACGCTGCTCATCTGTTCTGCAATCTTGCTGTCTCTCTCTAACAGCTTGATAGAGAAGAATCTCTTCTGCTCTTCTGCGACACCACTTAACATCGCCGCTACATCACTGATGGCATTCTCAACCTTCTCATCAAATTTATGGACGACAGGCTGTGCCTTTCTGCCGGCTGCTGCAACTGCCTTATTAGCTGCTTCCTGTACGCCAGTTCCCTTTAATGCGGAAATCTCAACAACTTCGCATCCAAGGTTCTTGCTTAATTTCTCTAAGGAAATCTTATCCCCGTTCTTGTTTACCAGGTCAATCATGTTGACTGCCATAACAACCGGGATACCTAATTCCATCAACTGTGTGGAAAGATATAAGTTACGTTCAATGTTAGTACCATCTACAATATTTAAGATAGCATCTGGTCTTTCGTTAATCAGATAATTTCTGGCAACGACTTCTTCCAGTGTGTAAGGAGACAAAGAATAAATACCAGGTAAGTCCATGATAATGACATCTTTATTTCCTTTTAATTTACCCTCTTTTTTCTCAACTGTAACGCCTGGCCAGTTACCTACGAACTGATTGGAACCTGTCAAAGCATTAAACAGAGTTGTTTTTCCGCAGTTAGGGTTACCTGCGAGTGCAATTTTAATTGACATTTCTTCTCCTCGCTCTCTTATTCAACTTCAATCATTTCTGCATCTGCTTTACGCAAAGATAATTCATATCCGCGAACCGTAACTTCCACAGGGTCTCCTAAAGGTGCTACCTTGCGAACATAAATCTGAACACCTTTGGTAATGCCCATATCCATGATACGTCTTTTGACCGGACCCTCACCGGACAGTTTCTTCACTGTCACAGTGCTGCCAACAGCTGCTTCCTTTAATGTTTTCATCATGATTCTCCTATCCTCTTATACTCTCCGTTTATCTGGAACGGATGTTAGTTGTAACTTACTTATGTTTATAAAAAAGAACCGCCACCATAGCAACTCTTTTCCATCATACTTTATACCATGATACGGCTTGCCATATCTTTACCGATTGCAATTCTGGAATCCTTAATATTTACAATCAGATTGCCGCCCGCTGTAGAAACAACTGTTACAATGGCACCGGTTACAAAGCCGAGATTCTCCAGGAACTTTCTCGTTTCCTCTTTTCCGCCAACCTTTTTAATCGAGTTAGCTTCCCCTTCTTTTGCAAATGTTAATGGCATCACGTTTTCTCTCCTTCGCCTATACTACTGCCGGCACTCCCACCGGTCTCTCTATTTCCCGCATTTCAATTAACTCTACATTACGGTTATCCAGATAGCCGCATGTCTTAAGTCCCGCCTTGACAATACGATTCCACTCTTCCGAGCTTAAATTAACCTTCGTCTTGTCGTCAAACTGTACCATACAGCTATGTACCTTCGTGGACTCCTCTTCAAAGCAGACATGATACATATTCTTTCGATTAATGGCTCCCACATCTTCCAGGGTATTTATCATCCGGTACACCGTTGCAATTCCAATAGATGGGTCAAGCTTGCATACCTGGCAATAGATTTCCTTGCAACAGCTAAATTCATTCTCTAAGATACAATCAATAATCAGTTTTCGCTGATTCGTTATCCGAAGCCCTCGTTCCCGAAGCTTTGCCAGAATAAATTCTTTCTTTTCCGTTACACGGTAGTAAATGCCATTATCCTGTTTCCCATTACCTGTTCTGCTTACCATCTGCATACCCCCTTTCGTATGTCGTCAGCTTATCTGTACCTTTTTCTATTAAGATATGATACTTGTATCGTATGGTTAGTTTGCTCTAACCTTGTTTTCGTATAAAGGTTAGCACTAACTAACCCACATGTCAAGATTCTACTTGATAAAAAATATCATTATCAATAAGTCGTTCCATTAAAAACAGGCTATGAAAAAATATTTTTTCATAGCCTGTTTCGTATCCTATATTCAGTCATTCAGTTCCATAACCTGATTGTCCACCAACACGTAATTTCCACCATCCATATTCTTGCGAATGAATGGTACGCCTTTTCTTACATAAAAAATATTATCCTGAATCAAAGCATCCGGATTTTCTGCCGGACTGATTGTTCCCCCAAGATCATCGAAACTTATATTATTGCGGAACGTATTATGAATCGCTTCCTGCATGCAGAACATCACGCATCCTCCTTCATTCTGTCTGCTGTAATTATACTCATAAATTGTTCCATCACCGGAATCTGCATCATATGCCATACCATCCTGATTCAATCTCGTGTCTGCACCTTCATTATAACGAAGCAATGCATCCTTACACTTCCACGGCCAGATAGCCGCCGCCACCTTACCTAACCGGTCCGCTGCTTCGCAATAAACCCGATTATTCATTTCACAGGCAACCGAATCTGCCATATTATGTTCCACAAGCGGCCGCAGCGTATACATTGTTGTAATGCCGTCACCGCCTGCTGCCTTCACATAATTATCGCAAATCCGCACATTTTCATGGCCATACTTTAAAAAAACCTCCTCATCCAGTTCCGCTCCCTGGAATTTCTCATGTGCATAAGTGTAACCAACAGCAATCCCCCAACGGCTTACCTGATACACAAAACATCCCTCAACCGTAATGTCTTTATAACGAGCAACTCCTGTAGTATCTTCGCGTTCCGGACGAAGTGCTGTCATATAGATTCCACCATTATTCATATGCTTATCATATACATTGCCATTCACATCATGGATAAACAGATTCCGCAATGTGATTCCATGCCGTACCCCTTTATCTTTGGCTACAACAGCAACACCGGTACGATTCATTTTATCTCCGAGTGAATAATACTCGCCAATCATTTTATCCGTTTCATTTGTAATCTCCAAATCTTCCACAATAATATATTCTGCATCATACAACAAAACGGCAGAAGATACATATCCATGATAAACATGCGTCGGCGCATCCAGTGGATTTCCATAATTCTGATACCAAAGCCCCTGTCCGCAAGCCTCAATACGCGGTGCGTCTCCCTCTCCATAGGCCCCGATTACAATTGGTGCTTCTTGACTGCCACTGTCTGTTATCTGAAGATACTGGCCATAAAATACGCTTCCGCGTTCAAGCAATACCTTCTCTCCCGGCTGCAGGCTTCTATGATTGATGGCAAAAAGACTGGCGAATGCACTCTCTCCTGTAAGTCCATCATTCGAATCATTCCCTGTCTTCGAACTCACGTAATATGTCTTCGATAAGCTTGTCATACGCATCCTCCCGTAGTCTCTTTTCGATAATCTGTGTCACTTCTTCATAAGCAAAGAAATCACCATGATATCTACCAAACAAATCCATGTTTTGTTCGTAAAAAGCTTTTTTCTCCTGTTCTGCAAAAACAGGACACAGGCCTGTCTTTTGAACGGCCTCACTTGGCTGGATAAAATCCAGCTTCAGGCGTGTTAATTCATACTGTAAATATGCCGGTACAGAAAAATAGCGTGGTCCATAGAACAGCTTTTTCTCCTGCTCCATCGCTCTCAGCTTCTCATTATAGCGCTGTCTTCTTGCTTCGAGTCCCTCCATAGAAGGATCTTCAAGCAATCCCATTTTATGTGCTAAAAGGAAGGCACCTTGCGCCTTCCTCAAACATTCCTGTTTTATACAATACATTTGCTTCATTATTTTACCGCTCCTGTAATTCCGTTTGCAAAACTCTTCTGTAAACATAGGAAGATAACTGCTGTTGGAAGTGTACAAATCAATACACCTAGCATCAGCATACCATAATCTACACTGTATCCACTCTTCAAGTTCGCTACAAGCATAGGCATCGTGATTGCATTGCTGTCCTGTAAAATGATTGTCGGCCATAAGTAGTTGTTCCATGCACTCATAAATGTTACCGTCATGGCTGCCCCATAAGTAGATTTCATGACAGGGATAAACATCTTAAAGAAAATCTGCAGTTCATTTAACCCATCCAGCCTTGCCGCTTCGATAATATCATGCGGGAAAGAACGAGCCGCCTGTCTGAACAGCATAATCATAAAAGGCGTGGAAATAGTCGGAAGCACAAGTGCAATCCATGTATTGACCAGTCCACATGAAGCAAACATCTTGAACAATGGAATCATAATAGCTACAAAAGGAAGCATCATTGCAAGAAGCAGAATACTCATTAAAGTATCTTTTGCTTTATTATGATATATCTCGAAACCATATCCGGCAATTGAGCACACAAGCAGTGACACAAATGTAATAATGATTGCATTTCGGAATGAGTTATACATTGCAAGTCCAAGATTCTGCATGTCTACCAGTGTCTTAAAATTCTCTACCAGATGAGTACCCGGATACAGTCTGCCTCTTACCACATCAATACTTGTATTCGTTGCTCCGCAAAGCATATAGTACAGCGGAAATGCAGACAGAAAACTGGCAATAATTAAAACTGCATAAGAAACTATTGATTTCAATTTAGTCACGTTTATCACCTACTTTCATCTGAATCGCAGACAGAATGGCTACCATGATAAGAATACATACAGACAATGCTGCTGCATAATTAAATTTCGGTGTCTCTACAAAGGAAATATTGTAGATATAGTGTGCCAATGTCATTGTTGACTTACCGGGTCCACCCGCAGTCAGGTTCATAGACTCATCAAACAACTGCAATGTTCCTGAAGTTGACATGATAGCTGTCATAAGGATTGTTGGCTTCAAAAGCGGAATCGTAATCTTTATAAACTGTTGGAATGGTGTTGCTCCATCAATATAACTTGCTTCATATACGGAATAATCAATATTCTGTAATCCTGCAAGATAGAATACCATATTATAACCTGTCCATCTCCAGATTAATGCAATAACGATGACCCAGCGGGCCGGCCACGTGCTCTGGAACCAGTCCACAGAAGATAATCCAATGGCCATGAGTACGCGGTTCACAACTCCATCCGGAGCAAATAACGACTTAAAAATCATTGAGTAAGATACCAGTGATGTTGCACACGGAAGGAAGATCAAAGTACGGAAAATACTTTTTCCTTTAATCTTCGGGCTGTTTAAAAGCTGTGCCAGAATCAGTGCTAAAGTAAGCATGATTGGCACCTGGATTAAAAAGTAAAAGAATGTATTAAACAAACATTGCTGAAATGTTTTATCCCGGAAAATTCTGGTATAATTTGATAACCCGGCAAACGCTCCACCTGTCTTTTTAAAAGAAAGCAATATTGCCTGTATCATTGGATAAAAACAAAATACAAATATTAAAATAGCTGCGGGAAGCAGAAACACCCATCCGGTAAGATTATACTCTTTTTCTAAAGTTAATTTTGTTTTCTTTTTTCCCATATTTTTCTCCTTAAACAGAACCAGGAACGCAATACTGCACTCCCGGTATGTTCTGTTTTTAATCTTTAATGATTACTGACCAATATTAAATTCTACGGTATCCTGCGCGTTCTCAATCTCGCTATCAATGTCAGCGCCATTCTGAACAACGTTTGTGATTGCATCTGTTAATGCACTTCTGATATCTGAGTAGTATGCGCCATAATCAATTCCAGGAACCTTTCCTGCGAACTCTACAATGTCTTTGTATACAGCCTGTCCAGCGTAAAAATCAGATGTTTCATTGTAAATATCAGATTCAGCTGCCGGTAAGTAACTTGCAATTGCTCCTGCGTTTGGAAGAAGGTCATCATATAACTCTACGCTTCCGCCAAATGTTGTCTTAAGGAAGTCATATGCAAGCTCTGTGTTTTTACAGTTAGAAGAAACTGCCCAGCTTGCTCCACCACAGTTTGCGTAGTTTGTAGCACCCTCAACATCATCAAGTTTAGGCATGTTTACGATTGACCATTTTCCAGCCTGATCCTCAGCTGCCTGAATAGAAGACATAATCCAGCATCCCTGGATAACACCAGCCGCTGTTCCCTTATTCATAGAAGCAATGTACTGATCCCAGTCAGTGTAATCAACCATGATTCCTTCATCAATGAGCTGTTTGTATGTTTCGATTGCTGCCTTAAGCGCTTTGTTATTCACTAAGTCAACGTTTCCATCCACCATTGGAGAAGCACCTGCTGACTGAAGCATCTCAATAATGATTTCAGAACCACCCGAACTTGTAAGCATCGGAACATTGTTTGCTTCAACTACTTTTTTCGCTTTTTCAATAAAGTCTGACCATGTTGTATCTTTGAAATCATCTACGGTAAGACCAGCTGCCTCAACCATATCTTTACGGATGGCCATAATCGTAGCACCATTATCAAATGGTACTCCGTAATTCTTTCCATCTACTGTAGAGTCAGCTAATTTTCCTGCAGAAAAGTCTGCGAAATTGATTCCTGAATCCGTCAGCTCTGTAAAGATTCCCGGATAATTTGCAACATTTTTGTGGAATGAATAATCCTGCATCAGGAAAATATCCGGTAATGTGCTGTAATCACCAGCCTCAGCTGCTGTGATTAGTGCAGTCTCAATATCAGAGTAGACCTTCTCCTGGATATCCAGTTTGAATTCCGGATGTTCTTTCTGGTAGATTGCCTCTGCCTGCTTCATTGCATAAACATTGAAGTTTGGATCCCAACACCATACGCTCAGTGTTTCTTCCTGTGCTGCGCCATTCTGTTCGTCGGTGTTACTCTCTGTGTTACTTTCTGTACTGCTCTCTGTGCTGCTTTCTGTGCTGTTCTCTGTGTTACTTTCTGTGCTGTTCTCTGTGTTACTTTCTGTACTGCTTCCGCATCCTGCAAGTACAGATACTGACATGGTTGCTGCTAAAAGTACGCTCAATACTTTCTTTTTCATAGTTTTTTGTCCTCCTTATACATTTAAAAGTACTTCTTTATATTTATAAAATATGAAATGCATACCCTGCCTTTCATAAGTTATCCTTTGGTTACTGTTCAATATCCTCTACCCAGCGCATCTCGCCCGGCTCAAGATCCAGCTCGTATACACAGCTGCCATTGATATATACATCTGTATGCCGTGCTTCTAACGAGTTATTGATAACTGCAATCTTCTTGCTTTTAGGGAATACCGTTACTTCCGTGTCAACATTTGTTACATAGTAACGCTTCATCTCTTTTTCCATACCTGCTGCATAGTAAATAGCACGAAGAAGAATTCTGCAGTTCTGTGGAGAATAGGGAAGACCCGCAAAGTATACGCTATGTCCTTTACCATATTTATTAACAACCAACTGGCTGTACTCTCCATCCATTGCAAGAATCTGATAGTTTTGACCTTGTGCATAGACACGGCTCGTTCCCTCACCGAAATCGACTTTACCATCAATATCCTCTAAGATAAAATGGTTTGCATCCATTTCATTATATTTATCTGTACTAAGGGAAAAGCACATTTCGCGGTCTACACCAAGCACATCCGATAACTGGAAGAATCTTCCCTGATACTGATATGCTGTCGGCTCACCAACTCCGATAAATCCACCTCCCTCATCAACAAAGCGGCGAAGATTGGTTACAACAACTTCATCAATCCAGTTTTCTGCTCCACTGAATGCTGTATATGCATCACCCACATTAATGATGACTCCGATATCTTCCGGGATACCTTTTTTCACATCATCAAAAGAAATAAATTCAACTTCAAACGGCATACCACTCAGGCATTCAAGCACACCTTCTGCTGAATAAGTTTCTCTATGCCAGATTGCGTGATGTACCTGATTGGACATCCACTTTCTCTGCCCTCCCCAACAGTTGAGAATAGCAACCTTAAATGGTGCTACATAGGAAGGTGTTCCCTGCATATTTTCATGAATCTGACGGAACTCTGTAACAACATGCTGGATTTCTTCAATAAATCCCGGCCAATTGCTTGCAAGTTTTAAATAGCCACCATATCCGATTCTGTCTAATGGCGAACGAAGCAATGCTCGTCTTGCTTTTCTCCAGTTGTCTCTTGCTTCCCCAATAGGGTCTCCTCCTTCGCAGAATACATCCGGGAAGAAGTATGGTAAGAGACGTCCTTCCGTATAACCAACCCCGTTGATATCAGAAATCATACGAAGTGTTACACCACTTCCTACAGAACCTACAACCGCATCAAGACCGATGCCTGCAAAATATTTACCATAAGGTTCTGTCCCAATCCAGTGGTCTCCAAGAAACATCATGGCTTCCTTACCATAAGAATGAACAATATCCACCAGTTCTTTCGCAAGTGCACAGACTTCAATCTGCTGGAATTCAATAAAGTCGCGGAACTGTTTGCTAGGCACACGGAACATACTGTTGTGATAGCCCTGATCTACGATATATTCCGGACGAAATTTATATCCTGCCCATTTTTCAAATTTCTCCAGGATATACGGACTTACACTTGCACTATAGCCGAACCACTCAACGAATTTTTCTCTCTTCTGATTATCAAAAGTTAAGGTAAACTGATGGAAGAAGGTTGTAAATCGAACAACATCTACATTCGGATTCTCTTCACACCATCTTTTCAGTTTTTCCTTGACATACTTCTGTGTCTTTGGCTGTCTTACATCATATGTCAGCTGGTGAGGTGTATCCTTCCAATCATTTGTAATAAAGTTATACATATGCACCGGATCCCAGATAAGGAATGCCAGAAAGCTTACGGTATATTCGTGATATGGTTTTGTCTGAATCTCAACTTCCCCGGAAGCTTCATCAAATTCCCATTTATCTGTAGGAACAATTTCTCCTGTTGTTCGGTCAATTACTTCCCACCAGCGTTTTGGATCATCCAATGTATTTACCTTCAGCTGCTCTGTATGAAATCCTTCCATTAAGCGAATACGAAGTATTTCGCTTCTTGCCGTCACACGATTACTCAGCAAATACTCCTGCTGAATCTCTTCCGGATTCGCACTTGCCCACGCATTGTCTTTTCTTGTTGTATAATAAGTTGCATATTTCTTAACTGGCTCTGACAAAAGTTCTTCCGGCATCTCTGTTCCGTCACAATCTCGCAAAGCATCTGCTCCTAAGAGATTTTTCAATCGTATTGTCTCGTCAATGACATCTGCATCTGTCGGCAGTGTCAGTCTTCCCGTCATCAATATGAGTCCCTCCAAATAGTTTCTTCTTTCTCTATCTCATGGCTTGAGTATAGCGATTTTACCAAACAGTATCAATTTCTTTGTTGCTTGTTTTGTTATATTTTTTGCTTTTTTATTACTAAAATACTGTATTTTTGTCATTTTTTATGTATAATTTGTTTAATGAAAAGCTTCATCACGTTATTTTTTCGTCTTTTTTACGAAGCTGTTTTAAAATTATTGCTTTTCCATAAAATTTAATCAGTTAAAATCTTTGCAAAAAACACTACTTTACATGAAAAGAGGATTTATTTATGAGCAATGAATTTATTAGCCTTGGCTCTGCCAATAACAAATGCGACGATTTTAAACTTCGTTATATTTCTATTTCGAAATATGAAGGTGATTGGAATTCGCTGCCGCATACACATCAGTTCTCAGAACTCTTCTATGTTTTACATGGTGAAGGTGTTTTTTACATAGAAGATGAGAAAGTTTCTATGAAAACGGATGATTTAATGATTATCAATCCGTATGTAGAACATACCGAGAAAACACTTCCACACAATCCCATGGAATATATTGTCTTCGGCGTTGAAGGACTTGCATTTTCTTTTGATGACCCTGAACAGAACTCTTCCAAAGGATATAGTTTCTATAGTTATGGTTCTGATAAGAATCAGTTTATTAATTTTGCCCAATTGATAATACAGGAATTTCAGGAACAAAAACCCGGATTTGAAAAAGTCTGCCATGGATTGCTGGAGGTTCTTTTAGTATATATTTCCAGAAAGCAAAAGCTTTCTGTTATTTCAAACTCTTCCTTCCAGCTCTCCAAGGAATGTGCTTTTGCCAAACGGTATATTGATATAAACTATTCTAAAAATATTACTTTGGATTCTTTGGCAGAGATTACACATATTAATAAATTTTATTTAGCACATTCTTTTACAGAATGCATCGGTCAATCGCCAATTAACTATCTGGCAGAACGAAGAGTAGAGGCGTGTAAAGAGCTTTTAACAACTTCCGATTTGTCCGTAACACAGATTGCCTCCAGTGCCGGTTTTTCTTCCCAATCCTATTTTTCTCAGATATTTAATAAGAAGGTTGGCATGTCACCACGACAATACCGGAAACTATATTCACATACGAAAACAGAATAACAAAGTACTGATAAAAGCAAATATTAATATGATAGCTTTTGACACCTTAACCCCAGAAAGCAGGAAACGGTTCCAAATCTTTCGATTTAGAACCGTTTCCTGCTTTCTGTGATTTCTTGAAAAGTCTTACAGTCTCTTTAATAATTCTTCTCTCTGTGCCTCGTATCCAGGCTTGCCAAGAAGAGCAAACATATTCTTCTTATAGCTCTCTACACCAGGCTGGTTAAATGGGTTAACGCCTAATAAGTATCCGCTGACACCACATGCAAACTCGAAGAAGTAGAATAACTCTCCTAAATAGAATTCATTTACTTCCGGTACATTTACCAAGAAGTTCGGAACCTGTCCATCGGTATGTGCCAGGATGGTTCCATTCATAGCACTCTTGTTTACAAAATCAACGCTCTTACCTGCAAGGTAGTTCAGACCATCCAGGTCTACAGGCTCTTCGCCAATAATGATTTCTTCTCTGCTTGTCTCAATATTGATAACGGTCTCGAACATATTTCTGGCGCCGTCCTGAATGAACTGTCCCATGGAATGTAAGTCAGTTGTCAAATCAACGCTTGCCGGGAAAATACCCTTCTGGTCTTTTCCTTCGGACTCGCCGTAAAGCTGCTTCCACCACTCAGATACATAGTGTACGCTTGGCTCATAGTTTGCAAGAATCTCGATTGCCTTGCCTTTTCTTAATAAAATGTTACGAAGGGCTGCATATTTCAAGGCATCATTCTCTTCAAAAGGAGCTTCCAGTGCCATCTTTCTTCCCTCTGCTGCACCTTCCATTAACTTATCAATATCTGCTCCGGATACTGCGATTGGAAGCAAACCAACTGCTGTCAGTACGGAGAAACGTCCTCCTACATCATCCGGTACTACGAATGTCTCGTATCCTTCTTCGGTAGCCAGATGCTTTAAGGAACCTTTTACCTTATCTGTTGTAGCGTAGATTCTCTTTGCTGCGCCCTCTTTGCCATATTTCTTCTCTGCCATTTCCTTAAATACACGGAAAGCAATTGCCGGCTCTGTTGTAGTTCCGGACTTGGAAATCATGTTGATAGAGAAATCTCTGTTACCGATTACATCAATCAGATGTTTAATATAAGTAGAACTAATCGAATTACCTACGAAGTAAATCTCAGGAGTCTTTCTAATAGACTTGTCTACTACATTATAGAAGCTGTGACGTAAGAATTCGATAGCTGCTCTTGCTCCCAGATAGGAACCGCCGATACCGATTACTAACAGTACTTCGGAATCACTCTGGATTTTAGCTGCTGCTTTCTTAATTCTTGCGAACTCTTCTTTATCGTAATCAACCGGTAAGTTAATCCAACCTAAGAAGTCGTTACCTGCACCTGTTTTGCTTACTAATAACTCTTTTGCATCTAAAGCCAGTTTCTTCATGGATTCTACTTCGTTATCCTTGATGAATGGTGCTGCTTTAGAATAATCAAATGTAACTTTGCTCATCGTATTATCTCCTTTGCTTAAGGGCTTTATTACCATCAATGATTAGTGTAGCATTGAAAGATTGATTTTTCAAGGTTTCTTATACAGAAAACGATTTCTCCATTTTGCAAGATTGCCGGATATACGAACCCTGTTCTAGAAATCTTTCGGAAGAAACTGCTTCAGTCGGTATGACAAGGACGGCTTATAGGTCACATGATGGTCTTTATTGACACGGAAAAAATCCCCATCGATATGAATGTTATAAGTATCATTCTCCCATACAACATAATATCCACCCGACAGATTACTGTCTTCGGCAATCTGTTCCACCTCTGCCGGTAAAGAATAGTATGGTTTGATGACCATAAAATTCGGTAACAGAATCCCAAAAAGAATAATACCTGCCATCGCAAGAAAATTCCCGCTTGCACTTTTTCTCTTTCCCTTATCATCATCCTGCTGTAGCAGTACCCTGATTCTTGCCGGTAGTTCTGCCTCCTGTTGAAAAGCCGCAATCCATCTGTTCCTGAAAACAGACTGGCGCTCTGCCATTTTTAACAGACACTCCATATATTCCAATCTCTGAAATTCATTCAGTTGCTCACAGGCTATTGCATCGGCACGAAATTCCTGAACACGCTGCAACAAAGAGCGCAGCCGGAAAACAAACGGATTCCACCAATATAATAGCTGCAATACCTCACAACCTAATCGCATAAACAAATCGTGATGTTCAATATGCGCTATTTCATGCCGCAGAACATAATACCATTCCTCCTCTGACAGATTAACAGCTGGCAACACAATGACCGGTTGGAATACCCCAAAGACAAATGGCGATTCTACATCTTTATCAATTAGCAGGGAAAAGGATGGAACTTCCTTTTTATCTGCTTTTCCTTTTTTACCCTTGAAAATTTTCTGTAAAGCTCCATTGATGGTTACTCCGTCTACTGCCATTTTCTCACAGTAATCGGATACCATAGAAAGGTTCTGTCCTGTACATGGCAAACGTTTCCTTACATATATATTATGTCGTAATCCCAGGCAGGAATAAAGGAACCGAACTGCCAGAATAATACTTCCCAAAAGCGACAATAACTCTCCCATGGAAACAAGATTCCATCTTATCCCCAGAAAGACAAATGTATTTTGCGTGACTATTTTATAAATATCCGTCCATACCCGCGCAATATAAATATCACTTTGCAAATACAAAAACTCTACTGGAAATAACAAGCGTATAAGAATGACTGCCATCACAATAGAAAAGAAACCAAGTCTCCTTGCCGATATTTCCCGTACATCAGATAAAAGTACCCGCAGAAGAGAAATTGCTATCAGACCAAATAACCATGTATTTAAACAGGACGAGAAAGAAAGTTCCATAACATCCCCCTAATCCTCTGTTGGTTTATCTTTATCATTACCATCTAATATCTGCTGTTTTCGTCTGGCAATAATCTTTTCCAGCTCTTCCAGTTCCGCCAGGGTCTTTTCATCATTCTCCTGAGGAAGCAGTGCCGCAATCAAGTTAGCCGCCGGAATATTTTTGCTACTCATATTTCCAAACATTTCCCGTATCATTCCAAGCTCCACACTTTCCGAAGTAATAATGGGGCTGAATTTTCTAGCTAATGCCTTTTTGTTATAGCCGATACCGTCTATCGTTACAGCATTTTTCCGTAACAGATTCTGCATAATACGTTGTACACTATATATGGTACTGTTCTTTTCCCTCTGAACAATCTCTGATATCATAAGCGGCTCGTCTGCCTCCCATAATATTTTCATGACTGCCAGTTCTCTGCTTGTAAGTTTCATAAATAAATCCCATTTCTGTTTTTTATAAAATATATTCTATAAACAATGATTGTCTATGTCAACAATGGTTTACTTTCTTTGATAATTATAGGGAACATGTACAATTTCAAGCCATTTATTTTAGTATATTCAACACTTGTCAATTTTGTTTATATTTGATAATCTACTATTGTCATTATAGACAACCGTTGTTGTTTTAACAGAAAGGAGTATTCTCTACAATGAAAGTGCATAAATTTCCAAAATACTCATTATATTTCCTTGGCTCCCTTCTTTTGCTACTATCTCTTTGCAGTTGCGGCGCAAAAGAGGATTTGACCGTTGCCCCAACAACAACTTATTTTTTTGGTCTTTATCCAGAAGCATCACGTGGACGAATTGAAATAGATACATGGTCTGATGAGATGGAATTTAAACTGGAGAGCTCGGGTGCAAACAGGCAATACGTTATCATGCTGTTTTTGGATTATGAACAAATCCCTTTTTCCGTAGAGGGAGAGACCTACGAACAGTACTATATAGACGTAAACCAACCGGATTACTCCCGCACCTTTTCTTTTCATCTTGTACAGGAGCCTGCTCCAGACCAGATTCATAAACTTACCGGTATTGTTGCAGCCTATTCAAATATTCATCTGGCTGAGCAAGCCGACTTGGATTATATGGATGATTATTCCATCATCCCCTGTTATGACTTGATAATAAATGATGCCACAACATATTTACCTTCAGAAGCTGTACCGGAAGAACCAACTTCTTTTTATGATTCCTATAGTAGCGGAATTATCGTGAATTGCTATACCGACAAACTTGGAACCTATATACCAGAACCCGAAATACATGTAAAAGAGGGAAAAAACCTGACAATCCAATATAATGCTGGTGGCTATTCAGACAATAATACTTTTTTATTATTAGCAACTGCCGGTTTTCAACAGATGGACTTAAATGGTAAAAAATTTGCCTATTTTCAGGGCTTACCAGTTGGACAACAAGGAAATGGTTTCCTGGAAATGTCGACTCCCGATGCGCCCGGTTCCTATGAAGTGATTGTTTACATGTTACCAGAACCTTTTTCAACCGATGGTATTTCCGAAGAAATGCCTGATGGTTCCTTCCGTTTTACCCTTATCGTGGACGAATAATATATTTATTCCCCATGGTTATACTTGAAAATACCTGCTGTATAGTATGTGCAGGCTAAACGATAGGTGCATTCCAACACGGCATGCAAAATCAAAGGCAGAGAGGTGCGACTCTCTGCCTTTGGTTTTCTATTCCTTCGTCGCTTTCCGGTACTCTTCCGACTCTGCCCCTCCCCAGGTTGTTTTATGTGCGGCATACACACACTGCTCTTCCAGGTTTACCGCATAGAACTCCAACAGGCTGGTATCCCCTGTATTCTGTCCGTTTTCATCGTAATGCTCTTCTTCTGCCACGAACAGATAACACTTCCCATTCTCTGACTCTCCATTATAGACTAACAGAACTCTTCCATTGTCCTTCGTTGCCACACTGGCATAGAAATTCCCCTTGGCATTGTAGTTTAGGGATGGTCTGTTCTGTGGGCTGTCCGGGTCATCTATATAATATTCATCATAAATAAGCCAGGCTGCATCTACCAGATTCCTGTCCTCCCCTTCAATCCCCTGGTATCTTGCCTGTTCCTTTTTATCCTTGTACTCCTCCAGAAACAGTTCTTTCTCAGTCTGTGGCGTTATCTCACTCTCCTCCGGAACCTCTTCTGTTTCCTCCGGAACTGTTATCTCCGATGAAGGTGACTCTGGCACTGTTATATCCGGGACAACGGATTCTAAAGTTCCGCTCCCAGCTTCCTGCTCTGCCATGTTCTGCTGTACTGCCTGCGCAAGTTTCTCCTCAGACACTCTTCTTTCTGCAAGAATCGTAACCAGATTAAACATCATGCATCCGGCAATTATAATTCCTATAACAATTAAGGCAATTCTGTTTCCTCTCATCCGAATCCTCATTTCTCTGCGTACATTTTACGCATATCCAATATATGTCGAGTTCGCATAAACACAAATCTCTTCCTCAACATTCCCCTAACAGAAACTCTCCTAGAAAAATAAGCCAGGCTGCCCTGGCTTATTCTTTTTCGCTATTTCCATTTTGCATTTGCTGCATCTTCAATCAGTCCTATAATAGTTCCGATAGCATCTCTCTGGCTGCTCTTACTCATTGCTTCAATATACTTATCTTTGTTCTGATATAATTCATGAATCTTCTCCAGCAACAGCTTATTGGTCAAATCATCCTCATCTATCACGATACTGAATCCCTGTGATGCAAAGGACTTGGCATTGAGAATCTGGTCTCCACGGCTGCTGGTTGCCGGTAACGGAATCAGAATATTAGGTTTGTTTAATGCCAGAAGCTCGCTGATTGCATTGGCCCCCGCTCTGGAAATGACAATATCTGCCATGGCAAAAATATCTTTCATTTCCGATTTAATATATTCAAACTGTTTATATCCCGGTGTAGTAAGAAGCAGATTATCTACCTTTTCTTTTCCACATAAATGTACTACCTGAAATTTTTTTAACAGTTCCGGCAAAATATCTCTCACTGCCTGATTAACTGCAGCGGAACCAAGGCTTCCGCCTACCACCATGATAACAGGCTTAGTCGCATCAAACCCACACAGCCTATAGCCTGCCTCCTTGTCTCCCATAGACAGTTCCTGTCGGATGGGGGAACCGGTTAATACCGCCTTACTTGCCGGCAGCATTCCAAACGTTTCCGGGAAGTTACAGCATACTTTCTTCGCTACCGGAATACACAGCTTATTGGCAAGTCCTGGTGTCATATCCGACTCATGGATAATACATGGAATACCCAGGGTAGCTGCTGCACGGACAACCGGTACACTGACAAATCCACCTTTTGAAAAAACAACATCCGGCGCAATTTCTTTCAGATGCTTTCTCGCTTCTCCCATTCCTTTGATGACACGGAACGGGTCAGAAAAGTTCTTCGGGTCAAAATATCTTCTGAATTTACCTGTGGCAATGCCATAATATGGGATATCAAAATCCTCCATCAGTTTCTTTTCAATCCCATCATAAGAACCCATATATGAAATCTCATATCCCAATTCCCTTAACTTAGGAATCAGTGCCATATTAGGGGTCACATGACCGGCAGTACCTCCACCCGTAAGTACAATCTTCTTACTCATACGGAAAAAGCCTCCTAATTATCCAAGATTTCCTGTAATGCACATGCTAACTGGTCCGGGCAGGATGTGTTCTTATAGCCACATTTGATTCCTTTTAACCTGCTGATTGCATCTTCTATCTTCATGCCTGCTACCAAGCTGGAAATTCCTTGCAGATTCCCATTACAGCCGCCTGTAAACGAAACGGATTTAATAATGCCATCCTCTACTTCCACATCAATTGCACTGGAGCAGACTCCTTTTGGACGATATAACATTTTCACTTCCTCCAATCTTCCTATCTCACGTAATAAACTGTTACTACATAAAATAATTTTATCCTATCCTGTAGAATCAATACGTTTCTAACGATTTTACTATAGCACAACTTCTCTCCGGTTTCCACTGTTCCTCTTATTTTGTTTCGCAATACGCGTTTATTCGTGTGAAAAAGGGACAATTTGTCGATGCATAACAGCTTATCGCAGATGGAATTTATTTTATAATAAATCTATCAGGTAAGAAAGGAGTCGCCATGTTAGAATTATTTTTTTATCATCAGAACTTTATGACAGGTATCCTGATTTTGCTTTCTCTCAGTATTTTATGCCAGATTATCAGTGGTGTGATTTACCATCGTTTGATTAAGGAAACAGAGAATATGTCTATTACCAGAAATAAATTTCTGCAACAGTTGAAGCTGAAATATTCCAGTTGCTGCAAAGTTAATGAGGGCGTTCCTAACGTTTCCATCTTTGTGGACAAATATCTTTCCAAAATCAAAGTGGGACCTCTCTCCCTGTCTGTGTTAAAACATCTTTCCGGTCAGTTCATGCTGTTGGCAGTCCTGGTTGCAGGCATCGGAGCCTGCCTGGGTATTATCGCAAATGAAAGCTTCTTCCAGATTGCTCCCTTCTATATTGTAAGCTTTCTGGGATTGTACTTTTATTTTTCTATCTCGTCCCTGACAGACATTTCCGGAAAAGTGAAAATGCTGCACACCAATCTGGTAGATTATCTGGAAAATCATCTTACCAACCAGATGCAACAGGCCGAGCAGGACATGCTCTTATTAAAAGATGAGCTCCCCGTGGTCAAAAAACCTGCTGACAAAATACCAGATTCCTCTCAAAAAGAAATCTCCCCGGCTTTTTCGAAATCAGAAGCCGAGGAGCTCGAAACTTTATTAAAAGAATTTCTGACCTGATAGCAAACCACACTCTGCTTTACCGGGAAGCCAGACTTCTTATTTCTCATTACCCAGAAAAATGACACCAATGGCTCCCGGACCGGAATGTGCACCAATACTTGGTCCGATAGGACGAATCACAATGTTCGTATAGCCCAGTCGCTCTGTAATCATGCTGGCAACATTCTGCGCCTCTTCTTCACAGTCTCCATGCACAATTCCCACAAACACCTGCTTATCCTTATAATCACCAAGCTGGGCTGCCATGTTGTCAACCAGAGTAGCCAGTGACTTCTTGCGTCCACGCACCTTATCAAGCGCAACCAGCTTACCCTCTTTATTAAAATAGAGAATGGGTTTAATATTGATAACCGTTCCCAGAATGGCCGAAGACTTAGAAAGCCGTCCACCACGATACAGGAAATTTAAATCATCTACGGTAAACTGGATATTGATATGCGGGGAATTGACCTTTATCCACTCTGCGGTTTCTTCCAGGCTTTTTCCTTCCCTTTTCATCTCCAGCGCCTTCTGAATCATCATGCCCTCTCCTAAAGAAGCCGACAAGGTATCAATAACAATGATTTTGGTTTCCGGATATTCTTCCATAATCTCGTTGGCACCATTTACAATGTTGTTATAACCGCTGCTGAGCGCAGAAGAAAAGCTGATATGTAAAATATCCTTACCCTGCTTTGCAATCTCTCCGAATCTCTCCAGGATAACTGCCGGGTTGCTTGCCATGGTCGCAGCTTTCTTTCCGGCACGCATAGCATCATAGAATTCTCTCACGGTAAGCTCTTTGTCTTCTCCATACATTTCTTCTTCAATGGTATAGTAATGCGGAATCACGCATACGCCATTCTCTGCCAGAAACGCCGGGTCCATATCGGAATTACTCTCTGTTGATATTATAAACTCTCTCATTTTTACCTCCACACCTCACATATTACACAACAATTTTTATTCTAGCATACTTTTGGGAAAAGAAACAGCCTGGCGATACCCACATCTGTTATCTGCCGCTGCCAACTCACACCGAGGCAGACGGCTATGTGATAGATTATCATCCAAGTCTCTATACGCATGAAAAAATTTCCCGCCTGGTTGCTTCTAAAATCAAGGAGCTTATGGGCTGGTAACAGCCCTTCCCTTGGCGGTAACTTCCTAATGACTGTAAATAGAAATCGTAGGTCCTACATAATATTTCTCAGGGCTGTAACGGAAGATATCCAGATAACCTACCCGGTATTTCCATTCTTTTCCGTAGGAAATGCCCTGATAGGTCTGCTGCAATGTGTAGGCCCCGATTTTTTCCAGATAGGCTGCCTTTTTGTCCGGGTACATATCTCCCCGCCGGCAAATCAGGTAGTCTTTTTGCTGGGTAAAATAGCCCGTCGCATACTCCACATCGATATAATATTCCCCCTCGGCAAGCTGCTCTGGCAGCAGGGAAATGTCCTCACCAATCTCAACTACCTCGTACTTATTCTGGTCAAGCTGAGGCGCATAGGAAGTACAATATATCGTTGAGCCTTCCGGAATCTGCTCCGTAATTGCCTGCTCTGCCTGGGTATAGGTCAGGTCATAACGATAGTTACCCACTACCGTTATCACATTGGCTCCGACTAAAACCAATACCACCACCCAGATGGCATTCCGGTTCCAGGGCTTCCGCTTCAGGAACTTTTCTTTTACCAATCTATCAATCTCCATAAGTCCATATAACATGAAAAGAAAGGCATACGGAATCACCAGGGACAAATTTCTGCCCAACACAATCTGGTATCTGGCTAAAAGCAGAATCATCACCACAGGCATCAGCAGGAATACCACCAACTGTTTCCAGTCCTTCTGCCGAATCAGGCGTACTATGCCAAGGAGCAGTAACAAAGCCCCTATTACGCCATAGCTTGTAAAGCCATACACCTCTACATAGCCCAGCAGCGGCAGATTATGCTCGATGCCCGGATGTCCCCAGGCATAATGGTTCAGGTTATACATGTTATCCCCGACAAAGTCTTTAAAATAAAACAACAGGGAATAATTGCAGACAACAAACACCAGTGCCAGTACGATACAATTGATAAAGAACAGGAAATTATTGCGGTAATTTTTATAATATTTCTTATGGATATGCAGTGCCAGCCAGAATAACCCGAATAAAATGCCGTGATACTTGGCTGCCATAGCAAGCCCTATGCAAATCGCCAGCATGGGATACCACAGATATACCGCTCTGTCTTCCTGTTTTTCCTGATAAACCACACAGCCTAACAGCAAAATCACATTTGCCACCGCAAACATCAGCGTATCCGGTCCGGTATAAAACAGATAGGAATAGCTGTACAACGAAAAAGTACCCAGCAAGAGTCCGATATAGCCCCATTTCCGGCTGCCTGTCATGATTTTTACAGCAAAGTAAAGGCAGATATTAGATAAAATTGCTGTCCCACATACAACATACCGTAGTAAAATGACTGTGTCCATTCCGGTTAACACTTTTCCCAGAATACGGACACCCACCACCGCATAATAGAAGGTCAGATGGGGATACCGGAAAAAGTCCAGTATGTAAATATCGCCGGCATACAGATGCTGGTTCATCAGATTATAAATACAGTCTAAGGATAACTGTTCGTCCACATTGGGATAGCCGGGCAGTTCAAATTTCCAGTGGTTGTGAAACAACAACACCCCCAACACCACAGTCAGGATAACGGCTGCTGCCATTCCGGCTTTCTGTTGTATTTTCTTCTTCATTTTCGTTTCCATTCCTTATTTCTTCCAGTCATCGATATGATAACTCTTCGTACAGATGGCATCGAATACAATGCCCTGTTCTTCCAGGTACTTTTTGTAGGCAGGAAGCTTCTCCTCCTGTCCTTCCAGCTCTGGCGATACGAAGCACAGCTTATAGCCAAGGTTCTTTAACTCCTGGTAGTTGTCCTGGTTTAAGGGGATTTGGGTAAAGCAGTCTACCCACACCCACTCTGCCTTTCCTGCCATGTTCCGGATAGTGTCCATTCCCTCCAGCTCGCTGAAACGCAGGGCGATGTCCTTTACCCCCATATCTGTCAGCAGTTTAATCATCGGGAACGAAGAATCCAGGAAAAAATAGTGTGGAATATGATACTGTTCCATATATTCCAAAACCTTATGTTCAATCCGCTCACTCTTAATGTTTAATATCATGGTTCCGTGATGGTACTCTTTGCAGTAATCCTCGAAATCCTCCCCCGGTTCAAAGGGATTATGGGCGATATAGATTCTGCCGTTTAAGTCATCCCTTAAATCCAGCTCTACCCCATATTCTTCCGGTAATTTCCTGAGTTCCTCCACGGTATTGACTCTGTGTGCTATGTATTCCATGTCACTGTCCACCTTCCCTTATAAGCTTCCGCTTTTCTTTAATTTCACACTGAAATCTATGGTTCGTCTGATAAACTTCCATTTTGCCTGCAGCCCGGTATTCCACTTGGAGGAACCATGAATCCGCTCCGGAAAAAGCACCGGGAACCGCACAACCCGCAGCTTTTTCTTCCGTGCCATATACAGTGCGTATAAATCCAGGGAAAAGTCATATGGCGGATTCTCCCAACTGTCGTAGAAAACTTTCGGGAAAATATTCGGCTGGGCGTTGATATCATACAACTTCTTATGCAAGTAACAGGTTTCGAAAAGGCTCATGCCAGCCGTAAAGAAGACATCAAAGAGCGGTCTTCCTTTCCGGTTTCCCTTCACGAAGACAAGCCCCTTTTCCTCTTCAAGAATTGCCAGTGCCTTTAAAATATCTGCAGGGTCTGTCTGCATATCCGCATGTGTCCAGCCAATGTATTCTCCCCGGCATTGCTGTAATCCCTGCAAAATACCGTAACCATATCCCTGGTTTACTTCTACCAGTACCGTTCTTGCAAAAGCGTATTTAGGCAGTAACTCCTCTAATACACCGGCACTGCCATCGGTAGAACCATTGTTCACCAGAATCACTTCCACATCATTTCTGTCGATTACCTCATCAAACCGCGCAAGAATCAGCGGAATATTCTCTTCCTCATTATAACAGGGCACTACTACCGATAATTTTATCATCCTTCCGTTCCTTTCTGCTCCGTATGCATCCACTGCTCATATACTGTCCGTAACTGGTCGTAGTTGTGAACAACCAGATAGCCTTTCTTCTCTTCCGGCTCCTGTGTTCCTTCCGGTTTCTGTGCTCCTTCTGGTTTCTGTGCTCCTTCTGGCTGGAACCAGACCGCCTGCATCCCGGCTGCCATAGCACCTTCTATATCCTTCCCGAAACTGTCTCCCACATAACAGACCTCTGCTGCTGCCAATCCCAGTTTATCCAGACATAACCGGAACATCTCTCCGGCAGGCTTCTCCCTGCCTGCCTCTTCACTGGTTATGAGATAATCAATATCTGCTGCAAGCCCTAAGGCTTCCAGCTTCCGATGCTGGATATGGGCAGTCAAATCCGTACAGACGGCTATCTTTATGTTATCCCGATGGAAGCAGTCGAATAATTCCCGCACTCCAGGGTACAATTTCATCTGTTCCAGAAAGGTTCCCCAATAAGTTTCGTATAACTGCAAAGACAAGGGCATTGGCTTTGCCCCCAAATATTCCAGTGTTTTCTGATAATACAACATTCTGTTGTGAGATGCTGCCACATTACCAAGCTGGTCTTTCGTCCGGGTTCTCCCAAGCTGATATGCCTGCTGATACTGTTCTTCTGAAATGCCAAGCTTTCCACAGGTCAGTTCCTGCACCCTTTTTCTGGCTTCTTTATCCAACGCTTCATAGGCATATAGGGTATCATCCAAGTCAAATACAAATGCTTTTATCATTTCTAATCTCTCTTCATAATCTCACTGATTACCACTAACAACATGAGCTGTACCGCACCATTGGCATTATCCTCCCAGATAATACTGCTTCCGGTCAGGTCTTCCAGTTGGGGAATGGCGAAGACGGCTATCTTCTCCCAGATATTTTTCCCTATCTGCAAATCTGCTCCCTCCAACAGGATTCTCTGATGCAGCAAGTCCCCATCATAGGATAATGTACTCTTAATGTGATACTGCTCCAGTAATGCCAGCACCGGCTCCACATTAATGCCCACATCCATGAGAAATTCCACACTCAGTTTTGCCTCATAGGCTTCTTTTTGCTGCTCCTGTGGTTTCAGGTTTCTGTCAAAATAGCGAATTACCAGGTCGGCATACTGCTTCTGGGGATGGATATATTTCTCTGCATCGGCGCGGCGTTTCTCAATCTGCCTGCGGATAGCTGCCTGCTCCTGCCCTCTGTCTCCCTGGTCTCTTCCCAGCTTCCAGTAGCAGCGCAGCTCCTCGTCCGTATCCAGATATATTTTCATATCCAGCACCTGCCGCATCTGGGGCAGATACAGGGAATGTAAACCACACATAACAATATATGGCTTTGGCAGGACACGACGTTTGCTGGTAAAGGTTCCCGTACTGTGGTCGTAGTCTGCCCTCTTTACTGCATTGCCGCCACGCAGGATACGCAAATCCTCCGCCTGCCTGTATAGATAGTTGGCGCGTGGATTCAAATGGGTCATTTCCTTCCAGTTGGCATCGCCACGCTCCCACTTATGGTCGCCATCCCCTTCAATGTTCAGGATATGTTCCTCCGACAGCAGTTCATCCAGCATGGTAAGCAGTCTTGTCTTACCGGCACCGCTGTCCCCTGCAATTCCGATAATAAAAGGCCGATTCCGTCTGCGGTAATAAGAATTACTGTTAACCCCATACAGATACATGGAAATTACCATTATCAGGAAAGTTCCCACCATCAATGTAAAGACGATATTTTTCAGTTCTTCGTCTGCTATTTTAAGGCAGCTCAAATCCCTGCCCAGAATACTCAGATCCACAAACTTTGTAGCATGGAAGAACAGGTAATAAACCAGATATAATAAATTAAATACCCCGTAAGTCCACACCATTTTACTGCGGTTCTCATGAAGCCCTGCCAGATACAACATGAAAAATGGTACAATCCAGATATACCACGCCGGCATGGCTGGCACGAAAGCAAGGAACACTGAGAATAAAAGCCCCGCCATACTTACCAGTAAATCCCGGTTCATCTGATAGATACGAAATGCCTGGAAATAGATAAATAACAACACCAGAATCGACAATAACAATCTGGCGCTTCCGTACTCCAGATAAACATTGTCAATGGCACTCTGTTCCTTATTAAACAGTACCATATTGGCAAAGCCGCTTCCCCAGAACGGCAATATGATAACCGCGGTCAAAAGAACTGGCAGCACAGTCATCACAACCGCCTTTTTCACTCCCTTTTTCTTATACAGATACAGGAAAAACAACGGAAGCACTACCGCAATATGTAACTTGGAAGACAATGCCAGTGTCAGGAACAGGATATACTTTGCCTCCCCTCCGTGTATGTGCTTATCGGCAATATTGCTGTCCGTCAGATAATAAATCGCTGCAATGAGAAATACGGTGGGAATAAGGTCCAACTGCCCATGCATATAAGATGCATACAGGACAATCGGAGACAGAAAATATAACACCAGGATATATTTTCTCTTGGATTTGGAAATCTGCATCAGATAATACAGGCCAAGCAAATCCATCATAAGAATGGGCAGCTTAAAAAGTAAGTTCTGCCAGAAGACCGGAAGGGTTCCAAAAAGGCTGACCAGAAATCCTCCGATACATTCCACAAACAGCATAACCGGTGGGTAAGGGAAAGAAGACAGTAACCGGTTATCATAATAATACTGATAAGGATTATGCCCTTCCAGAAAACATTTCACAAAGGGAAGAAACATCAAATCCTGATAATCCGAAGAAAAAAGCCCCATTAAGAGTAACTTAAACAAGACCGCCAGTAAAATGACCATCCCTATGTACTTTCTGTAGTTTTTCTCCAAATCCAAGGTTTTCAGCTTCTGTACCACGAACCTGCCCTTCCCCTCTTGTATATTTACCCTGTCACAGACTGCTTAACAAAACCCTTCCTTTTCCAGGAACTCCTGGAAATAAGTATAGGTTTTCTGATAGCCTTCATAATCAGCCGGAGTTCCCCAGCCTACATACCGCTCAATATCAAATATTTTAGCCCGGTATCCTAAGTCCAGCACATGCTGAATGGTCTGGTCTACATAGAATTCCCCATTTATCCGGTCATTTTCCGCAATCATTTTCTTCGTTGCTTCTATGAAAATGTCAGCTCTCCGGAACCAGAAAGTAGCCACCACTGCCGGGTCTTCCATAGGTGTGTCGGAAATTGCTTTCTTAATAGAAGTGCCGGTAATATTTCCCGCTTCATCGGTCAGCATCCAGCCGTAAGCGTTGGGATTTGCCAGAACTGCTTCGTTATGACGGTAAGTAAATACGATACAGTCGCACTCGCCAGTCAGTTTCCCGAAAGCTTCCCCATCAATATCCATACCATTGTCGCAGCCTGCAATCAGAAGCGGTTTCTCTGGTGCCAGATAAGGCTCTGCCAGCATACAGGTACATGCCTGCCCCTCGGTCAGATGGTCTACTGTCAGGAAACGTGCCTTGGGATAGTATTTCCGGATAGTATCCTCCACCCCATCTTCTTTATGAAAGGTTCTGTCCACGTAGATCACATTGCTGCCCTCTGCTGCCACATCCGGTAAATCCTCTGTGGCACAGACTACCATCGGCTTTTCCTCTCCGGTTCTTCTGTCAATCGTCATAATCGCCGGTTTATGTACCTGATAGCCCGCCTCGGTAAAACGGGAGCCTGCTCCTGCCATGGGAATCAGTATCTGCGTGTCCGTTTCCCCGGTAGATGGTGTTTCCCTTTCTGCTGTCTGTGCCTGTCGGATACAGTCTGTCCAATATACGAATTCCTTCATATCCTCCGGCGTTCCCCACTGGCAGAAATATTCCACATTGGTTGGCACCCACACCTTTAACCCATCTTTTACCATAAAGTTATAAGGCAGGCTGGCGTAATATTCTCCGTTAATAGCACATTCTTCATGCTCTGTCAGCATCTGACAGTATTTCTCCATTATCCTGCCATTCCTGAAATAATAAACTCCCGGAGAATGTTTTGCCTTTGTCTTGTCTTTTTCAAAAGAATATTTTTCCCGAATCTCTATCAGATTGTCCTCTTCATCGGTCAGGCAGGAAGCGTAATAGTTCTTCTCCGGCAGTAAATTCGGATGAAAGCCCGTATAACAGGGCACACTGCCATCGCAGTCCCTTTCTCTTGCTTCGCTTGCAAACTGCCTGTAATCCCAGGTCATATAGAAGTCGCAATAGTTGATAATACACGGCTCCTCCGGATCTATGGTATCCTGTAACATCCGGTAAGCCCTTAATACATCATAAACCGGACCTTTCTTCACCCATTCTTCGATGGAAACAATGGTTGCCTCCGGTGCCAGTTCCAATAGCCGCTCCCGCATAGAAGCATCTTTCTGTAAATGCTCTCCCCGGCATACAAAAATAAAATGCACATCTGCGGGGTACATTCTTTTTACAATCCATTCAATAATCGGCATCTCCATAACCGGGATAAAGGGCTTTAACTCCGGATATCCTGCTGCCACAAAACGGGAACCATATCCCGTCATGGGAATGATAACATTCATACTAAACCTCATTTCTGCGCACACTCTTTGCGCATGCTTCGTACTCTTTTCCTTACAGCATCCGGCGATACTTCTCCGAATCCCAGTTTAAAAGGGCATCCTCCTGCTCTTCGCTAAGACAGTTCATCCCCTGTTCCAGATTTGCCATCTGTACCCTGGCACTGAAACTCATCACATTTTCGATTTCCTGTGCCTTTTTCACACTCTCTGCCACGATATAGAACTGCTTCTCATAGCAGATAAGCACCGGTTCTCCATAGCTTTCCAGAAATGCCAGGATATCCTCTTTGCCATAATCCTTCTGCAAAAACAGCATTTTCTTCGCGCCGTAAACCACACAGTCCGGACAGAAGGCATGCTCCCAGACATGGCTTGCAAGAAGCCTGTCCCCTATATACTCCCAGGACAGATACCGGTTCTCGCTGGTATATACAATCTTTTCCCCCAGGACGGGGATTTTTGTCAGACTTATCCACAATTTCGTGGCATTTTCATACCGTTCCTGTTCCTTCTTATCTATCTGTAAGTAATCGACAATCCTATGTAACACTTCCTCGGTCATGGCAATGACCTGCCCGACATCCTCGCTGCTGACTACCAGCCCATGATTGGCAAGGAAAATAATATCGCAGTTTTTCCCTTCTGCCTTATGTTTCCGGTATCTGCGGTAGTATGCCTCCGCTAACGCTGCCCCCGGTTTCTCATAAGGTACAATAATCGCTTCCGGGAAAAGGCTTTGCAATACCGCTTCTCCCCCTTTTCTTGCCGTCAGAATATTGACAAGCGTTGGATGGGAATGTAGGGTATACTTTCCTGTAACCGAATGCAAGAAAGTCTCAATCGAGGCACGGCTGCCTTCTAATTGCGCCTGTGTGAGAAGTTCCTTTCCCTTCTCTTCCGATAAAACCGCTTCCGTATCCTCTGTCATATTCTGTTGAAAATATTCCACAATCCTGCGGTAATCCACTTTCGTGTAGCCCTCTGTCTCACTGACCTGTGCCAATTGGATACCGGAGCTTTTTACAAGCATGGTCTTGTCGTCCAGTTTTACTGATGTATTACCACCGCCAGCCTGTGCCAAATCGTTCCGCATACCGGCATATCTGGATATTTTTATAAATCCCTGCATAAGTGTCCCCTTCTTTTGTCTGTTCCTTTGTCTTTCTTTTCCTTCCGGAAATACTTTATTTCTGCCCCATATTCTACCATAGAATCCGAATCTTTTCCACAAAGCCATGAAATCATTGCAAAAGTGCCTGTTCAATCACATATAATGCCTGCTCGTTTTCCTCCAGGCAGTAGTTCGTAATCGCCTCCTGCCCCTGCTCTGCCACGACAGTGGTATCCGCCCCCAGCTGGAGAAAGCAGATATAATCGTCTATCACTTCCATCCGGGAGGCCTCTGCTTTGCCAAGATTCTGCGGATGCCCCTCATTCTCAGCAATCACGCCCTCCCGATACCGCTCCAGTGCCTGCTCTACGGCGCCGATGGAATCCTCCCTGGCATGAATAATTATCATTCTATCAATATGGGAATCCAGTACCTGCCGCTCCGCCAGATAATCTACATACATATCCTCTGTGATTCCCATATCCGAAGTCAGTTCTTCTTTGGAAATGGGCACATCCGGCCAGTATCGTTCGCCCAACAAATCCTTTACCTCCTGCCGCACTTCTTCTAATGTGGAAAATTCCTTCTTCCTGTCATATTCCGCCTCGTAAGGAAAATTGCTTGCCTGCAGGTCGTCTACTACCTTGTCCATCTCAAACGCCTGTCCTTCTTTTACCAAATCCTCTTCTGCCAAAGTACTGCCGCAGCCGGTCAGCCATAGAAGCATTCCCATTACCAATCCTGCCAAAATTCTATGCATCCTGCGTTCCCACCTTTCGTTTTTCTGTCTAAGCTTATGCAAAACCGGATATGCTTTTAACAGTTGTCCTGCCCTTTATGACAGGACTGCTTTCTTGTAACAACCAATAGAATCTGCTATACTATAGGCAAATTCAGGCAGCCAGCCTGTCATCCGGTTAAGATGCTATGACTAGTTTCTGCCATTCTTAGAAAAATATGTATGTAAGAAGGAACTCCTGTATTTTATGTTATTTAATTCCTATATTTTTATTTTTATCTTCCTGCCAGTAGTACTGCTTGGCTGGTACGGACTGAATCATTATAAGAAATACACCCTGGCAAATCTGTTTCTGGCAGGAATGTCTTTATGGTTTTATGGCTATTTTAATGCCTATTATCTGGCCATTATTCTGGTAAGTATTCTGGTCAACTATCTGCTCAGTTTTCTCCTTACCCGGATTCCCACAGCTTCTGCACACGAAAAACTGTATTACCGTATCGGGCTTATTGCCGGTGTCCTGTTTAATCTGGGCATCTTATTTTATTTTAAATACTATGATTTCTTTATCGAGAATATCAATACGGTATTCCATACCAGCTTTACCCTGAAGCACATTCTGCTTCCTCTGGGTATCAGTTTCTTTACCTTCCAGCAGCTCTCCTTTGTGATTGACCGCTGTCTGGGAAAGGCAGAGCACTATAGTTTTCTAAATTATGTAACATTTGTTACTTTTTTCCCGCAGTTAATTGCAGGTCCTATCGTTCTGTATGATGAACTGATTCCACAGTTTGAAGACCTGTCTAAGCGGAAACCGGATGCCACCTCCTTTTCCCGTGGCATCTACCTGTTCATTCTGGGACTTGCCAAAAAGGTGCTTCTGGCAGATGTTTTCGCACTGATGGCTAACTATGGCTTTGCGCAGACCTTTTCACTGGACTGCCTTTCCACCATCATCGTGATTCTCGCCTACACCTTTGAATTATACTTTGATTTCAGCGGCTACTCCGATATGGCAATGGGACTTGGCAAAATGTTTAACATCGAACTGCCCATAAACTTTAACTCCCCTTACCGCTCCTGCAGCATTAAGGAATTCTGGCAGCGTTGGCACATTACCCTGTCCCGCTTCTTTATTACCTATGTGTATATTCCGTTAGGTGGCAGCCGCAAAGGAAAGCTCCGCATGTTACTAAACACTTTCCTGATTTTCCTTCTCAGCGGTCTGTGGCATGGGGCAGCCTGGACTTATGTGGCATGGGGTGCCATCCATGGTGTTCTTGTCGTATGGGATAATCTGGGCATTGTAGGGATTCAGGGGCGTACCGAAAAAAGACCGGCCCGGTTCCATGTTCCTGCCTGGCTTGGGTGGATTTGTACCTTTACCCTCTTTAACCTGTCCCTGTTCTTTTTCCGAAGTGAGAGCATGACTGGTGCCATCCAGTTGTTTAAGAACCTGCTTGCCTTCCGGTATACCGGCAAGATTTTTGATATTGCTTCCCAGCTTGATATTTCCGAAATCTATCTTATCAGGCAGGCTATTGACCTGATATCGCCAACGTTGGTGCCATATGTATATCTGTTGTTTATGATTTTATTGTTCCTGCTGGCGTTCTTCCTGATTTTCCGGAAAAATGCCTATGAACGTGCCATGAGCGGAGAACTGACCTCGAAACGCTGCTGGATTATCTGCATCCTCTTTGTATGGTGCATCGTATCCCTGTCACAGGTCAGCACTTTCCTGTATTTTAATTTCTGATAAGGACTTATTGCTATGGAAAAACAATTTATCAAATCATTCTTCATAAGATCAGTGGTTCTGTTAGCCCTCGTTGTCGGTTTCGTGATAGTCTTCGACCCTTTTTACCAATACCACAAACCTCTGCCGGGCTTAAAGGCAGTGCTGACCGACAAGGAGTACCAGTGTGTGGGAACCTTGCGTAACTTCGACTATAACGCACTGATTGTAGGTTCCTCCGTCTGTGAGAACTATGACAACAGCTGGTTTGACAATGCCTTTTCCTGCCAGACCATCAAGGCAATCCGCTCCTATGGTGCTACCGCAGACCTTTGCTACTGGCTGGATATTGCTTATGAAAACCATAACCTTGACTATGTTTTCTATAATATTGACCCTTCCTCGTTATCTGCCAGCACAGAACCGACCTATATCTCCACCGGCTGCCCCATGTACTTGTATGACACCAATCATTTCAATGATTATCAGTACCTGTTAAACAAGGATGTACTGATGGAAAAAATCCCCTATATGGTAGCTTATTCCCTCATCGGAGACTATAACGAGGGGAATTCCTATAACTGGGCACAATGGAAATATTTCGGTGAGGATATGGCGACCGGATTATATACTCGTCTGCCCTCTGTGAAAACCATGCAGCCTGAGACAGCAAATGAAGACACACTGGCAGGCAACATTGCCCTGCTGACTGCGCAGGTGGAAGCCCACCCGGAAACAACCTTCAAGTTCTTTTTCTCCCCTTACTCTATGCTGTGGTGGGATAATGCTTACCGGAGCGGGGAACTGGATGCCGTTATCTATAATGAAAAGCAGGCAATTTCTGCCCTGTTAGCTTATGATAATGTAGAAATCTATTATTACCAGGATGATGAACCGGTGATTACCAACCTGGGGAATTATATGGATATGATTCACTTCTCCAAGGACATCAACTACTATGTGTATGATAAGCTGGCAAAAGGGGAAGAACGGCTTACCCTGGATAATTATGAAGAACGGCTGGATGGTATGCATGCGCTGGCAGAAAAGATTGTGACGGATTATATTAAGGAATATTATAAAGATTATTAAAATTAATAAAGAAAAAGAAATGAGGACTAACATGAAATTTATATCTTGGAATGTAAATGGGTTGAGAGCTTGTGTGGGAAAGGGATTTCTTGATTTCTTCCGGGAGGCAGATGCAGATATTTTCTGTCTGCAAGAGACTAAATTGCAGGAGGGACAGATAGACCTGCCGTTGCCTGGCTATCACCAGTACTGGAATTATGCGGAGAAAAAAGGGTATTCCGGAACTGCCATCTTCACAAAAGAGGAACCTTTACAGGTTTCCTATGGGATGCAGAAGAAAGAGCATGACCATGAGGGTCGTGTCATTACTTTAGAATACCCGGACTACTACTTTATTACGGTTTATACGCCAAACTCCCAGTCAGAACTGGCCCGGCTGGACTACCGTATGAAGTGGGAGGAGGACTTCCTTGCTTATCTGAAAAAGTTAGAGGAAACCAAGCCGGTTATTTTCTGTGGGGATTTGAATGTTGCCCATACGGAAATTGATTTGAAAAACCCTAAGACCAACCAGATGAACGCCGGATTTACCAAAGAGGAACGGGCAAAATTCACCACCCTGACCGAATCCGGTTTCATTGATACCTTCCGTTACTTCTATCCAACCCTGGAGGGGGCTTATTCCTGGTGGTCTTACCGATTCAGTGCAAGAGCCAAGAATGCCGGATGGCGTATCGACTACTTCTTAGTATCTGAGTGTCTGAAAGACCGCCTGCAGGATGCTTTGATTTACAAAGATATCTTAGGCTCCGACCACTGTCCGGTGGGCTTGCTTATGAAGTAACGTGGGAATTCTAGTTATCTTCCCATTACATACGGGCAATTTCCTGTTATATAATAATGGTATCTTAAAAATCCGTCTCAAAGGATAAAATGTTATGGAAAATGAATTATTTGAAAAGGCTCCCATTCACAAAGCCTATTTTAAGTTTGCACTGCCGGTTGTGTTCAGTATGGTTATCTCTCTCATATATAATATGGTAGATACCTATTTTATTGCCCGCACCGGTAACACGAATCTGATTGCCGGTGTGTCGCTGAGTGCCCCGGTATTTACGCTGATGATTGCTTTTGGTGATGTCTTCGGTCTGGGTGGCAGCTCCCTGATTTCCCGCCTGTTCGGGGAGAAAAAGGACGAGGACGGCAAACGAATCAGCGTATTCTGCTTCTATGCTGCGATTCTCTTTGGTATTCTGGTTACCGCTGTGATGCTGTTATTCCGCATGCCAATCTTAAAATTATTTGGCACCGATGCGGATACCCTGCCGTATGCCAGCCAATATTATACCTACATTGCCATCGGTGCACCTTTTATTATACTGGCTTTAACACCTTCCAATATTCTGCGTACCGAAGGGCTTGCCAGCGAATCCATGATTGGCAGTATCCTGGGGTCTGTGGTAAATATTGTTCTGGACCCGCTCTTTATCTTCACACTGGGTATGGGTGCCGCAGGAGCCGCACTTGCTACCGTAATCGGCAACATATTTACCGATTTATTCTTTGTATGGGTTATTGTGAAGAAAAGTAAACGCCTGTCCATTCACCCGAAATTGCTTCATATCCACCCGGCTGAGTTTGGTCAGCTTCTCGTTATCGGTATCCCGGCTTCCATTACCAATATTATGCAGAGTCTGGGAATTACCCTGACTAACCGTTACTTACTTTCCTATGGGAATCTGAAAATTGCTTCTATGGGAATTGTTATGAAGGTAAACATGATTTGTGTCCTGGTTCTGGTTGGGTTCGCTTTCGGTGCCCAGCCCCTGATTGGTTATAATTACGGTGCCAAGAACAAAAACCGCCTGAAAGAGATTCTGAAGTTCTCTTACACCTTCCTGGGTGTCCTCAGTGTTTCCCTGGCTTCCCTGTTAGCCCTCGCTGCACCTTTGATGATGCGCCTGTTTGTAAAAGATACGGAAATGATTGCAACCGGTGTGCCGATGTTACGGCTCCAGCTTGCAGGTATGCTCTTTGTTGCCATTGTACTGGTTACTACCACTACTTTCCAGTCCGCCGGAAAAGCCCTGGGTGCTTTCCTTTTATCCGTCAGCAGGCAGGGAGTATTTCTTATCCTGACACTTGCCGCAGGCTCTGCCCTGTTTGGCTACTATGGTATCCTTGCCGCACAGGCATGTTCTGATTTTCTGACCGCCCTGCTGGCTGTTTTCCTGTTCCGTAAAATGATAAGTCCTGTTTTGAAATAACCAAAACAGGACTTATTTAGAAAAGTATCATTATACTTTAAACCGGTATCCCACACCCCAGATGGTCTCAATATACTGGGGCTTGGAGGTATCGTATTCAATCTTTTCCCGAATCTTCTTAATGTGAACCGTAACGGTAGCAATATCACCGATGGAATCCATGTCCCAGATTTCGCGGAACAGTTCTTCCTTGGAATATACATGGTTTGGATTCTCTGCCAGGAACGTAAGTAAGTCAAATTCCTTTGTGGTAAAGGATTTCTCCTCCCCATCCAGATACACTCTTCTTGCCGTCTTATCGATTTTAAGACCTCTGATTTCGATAATGTCATTGGTCTTTTGGTTACTGCCCACCAGCCGCTCATATCTTGCCATGTGCGCTTTTACCCTTGCTACCAGCTCAGAAGGACTGAAAGGCTTTGTCATATAATCATCGGCACCAAGCCCAAGACCCCTGATTTTATCAATGTCATCCTTTTTGGCAGAAACCATGATAATCGGAATGTTTTTCTCTTCACGGATTTTCTTACATACATCAAATCCATCCATACCCGGAAGCATCAAATCCAGGATAACCAGGTCAAAATCTCCTGATAGTGCAGTTTCCAGTCCTTTATCTCCTGTATTCTCAATGGTAACTTCAAAGTCACTCAGTTCCAGATAATCCTTTTCTAAATCTGCAATCGCTTCTTCATCTTCCACAATCAATATCTTACTCATAGTCTCTCTTCCTTTCTGTTTCTCCGGTTTTATTCCTCACTTGGCTCCTGGTATTTACGAATGACAAAGTGCATACATGTTCCTTCGTTTTCCCTGCTGGTTGCCCAGATATAACCGCCATGATCCTCTATAATCTTCTTTACAATAGACAGCCCGATACCACTTCCCCCTTTGGAAGAATTGCGGGACGCATCCGTCCGGTAAAAACGCTCAAATATGTTCGGTAAATCTTTTGCTGCAATTCCCTTACCATTATCCTCAATCTCTACCCGGATGGAATCTACTTCATCCAAAATCCGGATATCGATAATGCCTTTTTCCTTATCAATATATTTCACACTGTTTCCTATGATATTATTGATAACACGCTTTAACTGCTCCGGGTCTGCAATAATCTGGGTGGATGGTTCTACCAGATCTTCATAATTTAACTGAATGTTCTTAGACTCCAGGTCAAGCCCGACCTCCTCTACACAGTCTCCAAAATAATCTGCTACATTGATACGACGGAAATTATAAGGAACCCTGTTATTGTCAATTCCGGAATAGGTGGTCAGCTCATTTATCAGACGATCCATGTCATTCGCCTTATTATAGATAGTCTTAATATACTTATCTATCTTTTCCGGCGTATCTGCCACACCATCCATGATGCCTTCCACATACCCTTTTACTGCCGTAATAGGCGTTTTCAAATCGTGGGAAATGTTACTGATTAATTCCCGGTTCTTCTTCTCATGCTCTATCTTTTCATCCGCAGATTCTTTCAGCCGCAGCCGCATGTCCTCATAGTTTCTGTATAATTCCCCTATCTCTCCCTTTTCCTCGGTGGGAAGCATATACTCCAGATTGCCCTCTGCAATATTCTGCATCGCCAGATTTAGCTGATTTATCGGTGTAAAAATACCTGACTGCAGCCAATGTGTCAACAACAGACTGGTAAAAATCAAAACCAGCACAAAGGCAAATATCATATTCTTCAGCAGATTTTTACTAATCAGGGAACTTACACCTGTTACAATGAAAAAACCTCCCTGGGAACCATCCGGGAAAACAAAATCAATTTCTTTGACCAGCTTTCGCAGGTCATTGTAATAATAGCCGGTCTCCGCTTCTGGTATCTCACTGCCATAATCCGGGAGTATGGAAAATATCTTCTTCGCAAGACTTTCATTGTTCGTATAATAGAGCGCTTCATCCTTCCTCACGATAATATAAGATGACTTACTTTTCAGCTCGCCTGCCAGTTCTTCCAGATATTCCTCATCGCCTAAGACCGAAGAATCTTTCGTTATCTGTTCTTTGACCTTTTCCATTACCTCTTCTGTCATACGGCTGTAATTCTCAATCGTATAGGAATTGTTATTATTCAGGAATCCATTTGTAAACTCCGTACCTTCGATATGGCTTCCCAACACCAGGAATGCCAGAATCGTCAGAAACAACGGTAACAGTATCATCGAAAGTGCAGTAATCATCAGTCTTGTTCTAAATTTCACAGTTCTCTCCCCGTTTCTTAACAAAACTTTTGCAGATATTATTAATATACCACAATTTTTCCTACCATAATATAAAACAACTCCGATATTCTTCTTAAAAATTTATAAAATAACACAATTTATAAAATAATAGTTGACAATAGAATATCATTTGCTATAATACAAATATGAAAACAGTAATGATTATTGTTTTTAAAGCCTCTATGGAAGGAGGATAGATATGGCACTTAAATATAGCCGCCAGCGGCAAATGATTAAAGATTTCCTGATAACAAGGAAAGATCATCCTACCGCCGATGTGGTATATATGAATGTCCGACAGGAATATCCGAATATCAGTCTTGGTACTGTGTATCGTAATCTGACTCTGTTATCGGATATCGGAGAAATCCAGCGACTTCGCTTAGGCGATGGTGTTGACCATTTTGACGCTGATACTTCCAAGCATTATCATTTCGTCTGTACCAGATGTGGTAGTGTAATCGACCTGGAAATGGACGATATTGATAACATTATAAAGACCGCCAATGCAAAGTTTGACGGCGAGGTGGAAGGACACGTTACCTATTTCTACGGAATATGCGGTAAGTGTAAAAACAACACTTCAGCTTTATAAAAGATAGTTCTCAAAGAGCATGTGCTGAAATGAGAATGAAACTGTAACAGAAAATCGGGACAATTAAGAGGGATACTCTTATGAATCTATAAAACTATTATTTATAAGAAAAGGAGAATAAGTTATGGCAAAATATGTATGTCAGGTATGTGGTTATGTTTATGAAGGAGATGCTGCTCCAGAAGAATGTCCAGTATGTCATGTAGGCGCAGACAAGTTTAAGAAAGTTGAGGGAGAACTTACACTTGCTGCTGAGCACGAATATGGCGTATATGGAAAGACAGTTAAAAACAATCCAGAAATCAGCGAAGAAGACAAGAAGTATATCTTCGAACAGTTAAAAGCAAACTTTAATGGTGAGTGTTCTGAGGTTGGTATGTACCTTTGCATGGCTCGTATCGCACACCGCGAAGGCTATCCGGAAATCGGTCTTTACTGGGAAAAAGCAGCTTACGAAGAGGCAGAGCATGCAGCAAAATTCGCTGAACTGTTAGGAGAGGACCTTGAGCCTAATATGAAAGCTTCCACAAAGGAAAATCTTGCATGGCGTGTTGACTGCGAATTCGGTGCAACCTCCGGTAAATTTGACCTTGCTAAATGCGCTAAAAAGAATAATCTGGATGCAATCCATGATACCGTTCATGAGATGGCTCGTGACGAAGCTAGACATGGTCGTGCCTTAAAAGGACTGTTAGACAGATATTTTGGTTAAGCAAAATAAAAAGTGACATCTTAGGTGTCCTTAACAGAATCCTCCAGGAGACAGCTTTGAAGAAAGTCTGTGTCCTGGGGGATTTTATGAATTCCGCAAAATGAAATTTCCATACTCTGTGGGCTCAAGGAACTGTTTATGGTAATAGCATATCCTTTCTGTTTTCAATATTAGAATACAAAACAGAATATTTCCTTAATTTTATTAATATACTATTTACATGGCATAAATTATATTGTACGTTAAAAAAGTACGATAGATTACTAATAATTATGAAAGAAGGACAATAATAATGAAAAAGAAATTAATCACGATGATAATTAGCATGATGCTTGGTGCCGGATTGCTTGGAGGCTGCGGAAATAAAGAGATAAATCAGAATGATGTTACAACAAACACCGCCGAAGAGTCTAAGCAGGAAGATGCGAAAGAAGAAAAGGAACTTACAGGAACAATTGACGAAATTAAGGATTTTCAGTTTGTTATTACAGACGAGCAGAACACTCCCTATAGTTTTACCTTTGAAGAAAAACCAGCTGGATTAGAGAATGTCAGCACTGGAGATACTGTGACCGTAAAATATACAGGAACGATTTCTGAAGTGGACCCCTTTGAGGGAGAGATAATATCTGTTGAAAAAACAAAATAAAACAGAAGCTGCCAATGATTCCCTGAGACCGGAGTATTGCGGAAAAGAATGATAATGAATATAAAGGATTCCCTATGACTTTTGAACACTATGCTGGAAATGAATATACTTTCACAGTCCCTTCTGCGATAGACGGCACTGCCCTCTCAACCATTGGCGCAAAGGCTTTCCTCAGTAACAAAACCCTGCACGATCTTATCCTGCCGGATACCATTACTGCCCTGGATAACTGGGCATTTGCCCACATGCACAACTTAGAGCGGCTCCATGTGCCCTGTACCAACCTGCAGCTGGGCAGGCAGGTCTTTCTGGACTGTCCTAAGCTTCGCTATATTTCGGTTTCCAATGACACCTCCGAGAATCCTGGGCTTCCCTACTTTCTGGCAAGTGTGCTTATGTTCTTACAAAAGGAATGTCTGTTTATTCCACAATCTGCGGCAGATAAGCTTACCCATGCAGACTGGATGAAAGAATATGACTCTGCACTTTTTACCTATCTGAATACTCCCGATGATGCCGGATTTGAACCGGTTTTCTACGGCTGGTTTAATGTGCAGGATGTGGACGACCAGCTTCCCGCCTATCTGCAGGAAGTGCGGCGCAAGAAAACATATCTTGTTTTCCTCCGTCTGCTCTATCCCCTGTATCTGTATCCCGACCACAAGGCACAGCTGCAGTCCTATCTGGCAGACCATGTCCCGGGTGGTGCCAGAGAAAAGGAGCATATTGCTGTCTGGGATTCCTTAAAAGAAGACGGCTATGGCGAGAATATCCGCTATATCCATGTCCTGGAGGACGCCGGTATTCTAACAGAAACACAAATTGCCCGGCTGCTTACTTATTTGCAGCCAGGCAATCCTGAAGTTATTGCTTATTTACTGAAATTACATGATTCCTGCCGGAACCATGATAATTCTTTTGACCAGTTTATCCTGTAAGCATACTATTCCAGGCTTTCTCCCGGATATACTACGCCCCAGTCCTTACGAAGCTTATCCATAAGCTCCATTACTTCTATACTGGTAGCTAATGGCATGGACACACTCTCTGTCTCCTTGCTTTTAATTCTCTCAATACACTCTCTGATTTCATATTCGTAGCCACTAATCTGCTGTGGCACGATATGCTCTTCTATC
Source organism: uncultured Lachnospiraceae bacterium (assembly GCA_934418125.1). Lineage (GTDB taxonomy): Bacteria > Bacillota > Clostridia > Lachnospirales > Lachnospiraceae > UBA3282. The sequence goes on along the minus strand of CAKRWT010000006.1, from coordinate 14,480 downwards.
AGGTTATCCTCCAGGTCATAGACTCTTATTGCCTGGGGATTATTGATATTTTCTACGATAATATATCCTTTTTCTCCATAGAAAATACCTTTTCTGTCGGAACGCCCATAAATCCCAGCGTTCAAGGCTGCCATACGGTTACCGCCATAGACAAAATTTATGGTTTCCATGGCATCTACACCGGTCTTTGCCTTTACAACGGTCGATTCTATCCGTTCTATCTTATCTCCAAAATGCATCAGGGCAAAATTCACCGCATAAACACCCACGTCCAGCAATGCCCCACCGGCCAGTTCCGGGCGGATGATACGCTCGTTTTCATCAATATTATAAGCGAGATTGGCAGTCAGCATGGAAACTTCCCCTATCACACCACTTGCCAGTACCTCATTGATGATTTTTCTGGAAGGCATATATCTTGTCCATATGGCCTCTGCCACGTACACACCTTTTTCCTTTGCTAACCTTGCAATCTCTTTTGCCTGTTTGCTGTTCATGGTAAATGCCTTCTCACACAGAACCGGCTTCCCATAGGAAATACAAAGCTTCATGTGCTCATAATGGTGGGAGTGCGGTGTGGCAATATATACCAGCTCCACTTCCTCATCCTGCAACATTTCCTCATAAGAGCCGTAAGCCTTCTGGAATCCATGTGCCACCCGGAATGCTTCTGCCCGGTCCTTGTCCCTGGCGGAAACGGCATAACAGGTTACCTCCGGCATCTGCGCCATGGTCTCTGCCAAAATTCCTGCAATATTCCCTGCTCCTAATATTCCAATTTTCATAGTAATCCTCCTTTTCTGAGCAACTTGTTGCGAAGAGGCGAAGAGAAATTCGTGCAAACGATTTCTCTTCTGCCATAAAAGGCTATTTGTTTTTCACACTAGCCTCCCCTTTTCTATAATAATTGATTTAGTCTCTGTAAGTCTGCCTCTTCCGTTGCCCAGCTTGTAGCAAAACGAACCACGGTATGGGTTTCATCGTACTTCTCCCAAAAGCTGAATGCTACCTCTTTCTGTAACCGCTCCATCTGGTCATTTTCCAGAATAACAAACTGCTGATTCGTGGGCGAATCGATATAAAAGGCATATCCCTTTTTCTGGAAAATCTGTTTCAGTTTCTCTGCCATCACAATCGCGTGCTTACTGATATTCCAGTACAAATCATCAGTAAACAGCGTATCAAACTGAATTCCAAGAAGCCTTCCCTTGGCAAGCAGGGCACCATTCTGTTTCGTCATTGTAAGGAAATGCTTTGGCATATTGTTCTTCGTAAAGACAACTGCCTCTCCACACAAAGCCCCTACCTTGGTTCCTCCAATATAGAACACGTCACAGCACTGCGCAATAAGCGGCAATGTTACATCCGTATTCTCACTCATCAAACCATAACCCAGCCTTGCCCCATCCAGAAAAAGAGGTATCTGATAGTCCCTACAGACTTTCGCAATTTCTTCTAACTCTGTCCTCGTATACAAGGTACCATATTCTGTAGGATGGGAAATATAGACCATACCGGGAAATACCATATGCTCATGATTTCCATCTTCCCAGAACGCTGCCAGATACCATGCCAACTCTCCGGCATCTATCTTACCATCATGCCCTGGTAGTTCCAGCACCTTATGTCCGGTATGTTCAATGGCTCCCGCTTCGTGGGTGCTCACATGTCCGGTTTTGGCTGCTACCACTCCTTCATAAGGCTGCAACATGGTACTGATAACAATCTCATTCGTCTGGGTTCCTCCTACCAGAAAAGAAACCTGTGCCGTTTCACACTGACAGGCGGCTTTTATCTTTTCCTTGGCACTTTCACAATATTTGTCACTGCCGTATCCTGACAGGGGTTCCCGGTTGGTTTCCGCCAGACGTTCCAAGATTCTCTCATGGGCTCCCTGAATATAATCACTTTCAAACGATAACATTTCTCTTGTCTCCTTCTTTTCCTATTATTGTCCGGGGTCTCTGTATTTTTGCCCATCGCAGACAGGAAGATTTACTGACAGGCTCTTCCGTACATGGGTTGTCTTAAAGTCTGCGTCTGAGCGGTTGAAATAATCATACTCACCACCCGGTGTATCATCCCAGGTTACATCCACATTATAATAACCATCATCCAGTTGCACGATATTCCAGGCATGGTCTTCTCCCGCATAACCGGTACAATAATAACAGGGAATCCCCAGTCTCTGCAGCAGATACTGCATTGCCCTTGCATAACCGGCACAGACCGTTTTCTTCTCTACCAGCGCACTGTAGGCACTCTGGTTTATATCTGCCGACTTGTCATAGTCAATGGATTCCATCAACAAATCATGGACTGCTTTTTCCTTATCGTAATTGCTGGGTAAATGTTCCACCTGCCACAGAATCTTACTGGCTTCATTGCTGAACGTTTCCAGGGAAGTGGATAAATCTGTCGCGGTATCATTAAATTCTAAATCAATCTCCGCACAGATATTATTGCTGTCATACTTGCAGGTAAACGCTGTATTCAGCCAGAATAACTCCGGGTGGTCGTTATAGACCGCCTCAATAATATCCTTTATGGCACTTACCTCAACGGATTCGATTGGCTGGAATGCCGCATTTACAGCATTAGCATTAGCATATATCTGACGATAGAGATGTTTTCCCTTCTCATCTAACATCTGATAATAGGGATAAAAGGCAGTATCAAAGGTAAGTCCGTCCCCGGTCTCCCCATATCCCAGATTGGTGTTATTTTCTCCACCGGAGCCTGTCCCAAGCTGCTGGGTATTCTCTGTAATCGGCTGATAACCGCCTTTTCCGGAAACCTCTGTGGGCACCTGCACATCCAATTCAGAAGGAATCTCATACCCATTGGCACCTTTGTTGTTATTCCCAGGCGTATTCTTTGCACTGTCCTGAGGACCTATCACCTCATAGGTTTCCCCGGAAGCTCCCGGTTTTTCCTCCGTCGTTTCCTCCGGGATTCCGTTTTCAGAGACTCCCTCTTTTGCCTGACGCGCGGTAATCTCTTCTTCGATAGCAATTTCCGGGTCAGACAATGCCGGCTCAACCGCTTCTTCCTTTTGGGGCACAAGACTTGCCAATTTCTTCTCTATATCAGGATTTATGGCACACAGCACAATCAGTCCACACAGAAGCAGTGCCAGTATACCGATTCCTATAACTATCTTCTTCAGTATCTTCATGGTTATTATTATCCTGTCTGTTATAAAATCATCAGTAAGGTTCCGACAACGATGAGAACTAAGCCAATGGCTGATTTTCTGGTCAGTTTCTCATGGAATACCAGGTAGGAAAAGGCTATGGTAACCAGAATACTCAGCTTATCAATCGGCACTACCACACTTGCCAGGCCATCCTGCAGGGCTTTGTAATAACACAGCCAGGAACCACCGGTTGCCAGACCGGACAGGCAGATAAATCCTAATTCCTTACCAGATATCTCACGGATAGTCTTCTGTTTGCCGGTAACAAATACTACAATCCACGCCATTACCAGCACCACGCAGGTACGGATAGCCGTTCCCAGATTGGAATTGATATTCTCAATTCCAACTTTTCCCAAAATAGAAGTAAGACTTGCAAATACTGCCGAAAGCACTGCATAGAAGAGCCATGCCTTACTGTTACTTTCCTTCGCCTCTACGTTTTCCTTCTTCTGAATCATCATAAAAGTACCGATGGCAATTAAAATGACACAAACCAGCTTCAGCAGACTGACCTGCTCATGAAGGAAAATAAATGCCAATACAATCGTCAGTACCGTACTTGACTTATCAATCGGCACTACCTTATTGATATCCCCAATCTGCAATGTCCGGAAATAACACAGCCAGGAACCGCCGGTTGCCAGACCGGACATAATTAAGAATATCCAGGTCTTTGGCTCTACCGCAGCAAGCCCGCTCTGCGCCCCTGCCAGAAATACCATAATCCAGGAAAAGATGAGCACAATAATCGTCCGGATTGCCGTAGCCACATTGGAGTCCGTGTTCTTAATACCACATTTGGCAAGGATTGATGTCAACCCTGCAAAAACAGCCGAACCAAATGCATATAAAATCCACATATTAACCGACCTTCTTTCTATGTACTATCTTAAATCTAAGAAACCCAGACTGTCAATCGACAGTCCGGGTTCTACTTTATTTTCTCTACGCAGACACAAATCCTGTGTGTGAAAAATCTTTCCTATATGGATTTTTTACACTAATCCCTGTATCAGGATAATCAGAATCAATACCGGTAATACAAACTGGAAATAAGGCTTTAACTTTTTTGCTATTTTAAGTCCTTCTCCGGTATTTGCTTCTTCCAGATAATTATCAAATCCCCAACCCCATTTACTTACACAGAACAGTAAATAGATAAGAGAACCGATGGGCAGTAACAGATTGCTTACGATAAAGTCCTCACTGTCCAGTACATCCCTTCCACCGATAAGATGGAGATTGCTCCACACATTATAGCCAAGTACACACGGCATACTGGCAATCAGGATGATTATACAATTGACAAGGGCTGCCTTATTACGGCTCCAGCCAAACATGTCCATACAAAAAGACATGATATTTTCAAATACTGCAATGACCGTGGAAAAGCTTGCGAATGTCATAAACAGGAAGAACAAAGCTCCCCAGACACGTCCGCCTACCATGTTTACAAATACATTAGGAAGGGTAATGAAAATAAGCTTCGGTCCTGCTCCGGCTTCTACACCATAACTGAAGCATGCCGGGAAAATAATCAGCCCCGCCATAATGGCAACAAAGGTATCCAACGCACAGATACGCACACCTTCCCCTGCCAGGGTATGTTCTTTTCCCATATAACTTCCGAAAATTTCCATCGCCGCAACACCAAGACTCAGTGTGAAAAATGCCTGGTTCATGGCTGCTGTAATAACATTCTTAATGCCCACTTCCCGAACCGTATCCAGATTCGGTACCAGATAGAAACGGATTCCCTCTGCTGCCCCGGAAAGGGTAAAGCTGTGAACCGCCAATACCAGAATCAGTACTAACAGTGCACTCATCATATACTTGCTGACCTTTTCCAGTCCATTCTGCAAACCACGGCTGCATACGAAAAAGCCCAATATTACAGTCAGAATCATCCAAAACGCCATCTCTCCGGGAGACGCCAGAAGATTACTGAAAATCTCCCCTGTCTGGTCTGCTGTCATGCCACTCTGGAATTCTCCTTTCAGGAACTTAACAAAATAAGTTACCATCCAGCCGGAAACCGTCGTGTAATACATCATCAGAATATAGCAGCCCAAAATTGCCACCCAGCCGTGGATATGCCATCGGCTGCCGGGCTTCTCCAGTGCCTGATAACCAAGCACCGCACTCTTACGGCTCGCCCTTCCTACCGCTAATTCCATCGTGAGCACCGGAAGTCCCATAATAACCAGAAATACCAGATACAACAGAACAAACAGTCCTCCACCATTCTGTCCTGCCACATAAGGGAAACGCCAAACATTACCGATTCCGATTGCACATCCTGCACTTACCAAAAGAAATCCCAACCGGGATTTAAAAGCTTCTCGACCCATATTTTATATACCTGTTTCCTTCTATCCTTGTCTGTATTCCCCCGGCTTCCACTTAGAGGTCATCCTTCTACCAGAAAGTCTGGGATTATTTTACCACGTCCCGGCAGGATTGTCTCTCTATTTTTCTGTCAACAGCCTGTTCTGAAACAGTACTTTCAGGTTAAAAGCCTTCTCGGCTTCTGCCTCATCAAATAAAATCTTCACATTCGTCCCATCTATCGCCGTAATAACACCGTGTCCATAACTTTTGTGCGTAACTGCTGTCCCTTCTGCCAGCCCTGCTGCAAAGGCATGGAGCTCTTTTTCATCCGGTTTCCGGAAAAACAGCTGGTTGATAAAGGTAGATGTCTCCCGTGTCCGGAACAGATACAAATTATCCTTCGCCCTGGTAACCCCTACATAGAACAGCCGCCGCTCCTCCTCATAGGTGGCTACCTCCTCGCTTTCCGTATCCCTTACATCATGCGGTATCTGTTCCGGGAAAATACCATCCTGCACATCTATCATATAGACGTTATCATATTCCAGTCCCTTGCTTCCATGGATGGTAGACAGAATAAATGGACACGCCCTGTCATTTTGCCTGTCCTGGATAATATTTTTAAGTTCCTCCATCCGGTTTAAAAATCCCTCTGCCGTATCCTCCCTTGTGGCAAGTGCTTTCAGGATGAATATTTTTCCGTCCTTTGCCCCGGTTCTCTCCATATAATCACCATAGCCCATATACTGGACAATCCGGTTTATCGCCTTTTGCGGACTTTCTTTTCCTATCTGTGCCAAATGAGCCTCCAGTGCCTTGAGGCTTTTCCTCGTCCGCGGCTTCACATCCAGATACCCGGAAATAGCAGCAAACACCGAAATATTATATTCCCGGCTAAGCGCACATACCCGTAACGCCATCTGCTTGTTCAGATAGGTCGCTATCTTGTAATATATCTGTTCAAATAAATCTGCATTTCGTATGTTCAGGGCAAAACGCATGATATTTTCAATATCCATCACAACCCGATGGGTAAAAAAGGAAAGCTCCGCATTCCGGATACGGTAGGGCACTCCCTTTCGCTCCAGCAAATCCACGAGTGGAATGGCACTTTCATTATCCCGGTACAAAACGGCTGTCTTTTTCTTTGCCCCGACTTCTGCCCCATCCTTTGTTGCACAATCCTGCGCTACTTTTAATAAATAAGAATACTGCGCACTCCTGCTCTTTAAAGAAATTACCTGAATCTTCGATGCCTTCTCCTTCGTTGCCTTCATGTGCTTTTCCCGGCGAAGCATATTCTTCTGGATAAAACCGTCTGCCGCAGACACAATATTGGCATTGGAACGGAAATTCTCTTCCATCAGCAGTACCCTGGCTCCCGGATGCCTCTGTTCAAAGTTCAGTAACGCCTCCGGATAAGCCGCCCGGAACCCATAGATGCTCTGGTCTTCATCCCCCACCAGGAAAAGATTCTCTGTTTTCGAGGCAAGCAGTGCAATCATTTCATGCTGGATTTTCGACGTATCCTGCGCCTCGTCCACACAGATGTATGGATATCGGTTCTGGTAATATTCCAACAGCCCGGGGGATGATTTTAACAGTCGGTAAGCATAAACCATCTGGTCATCATAGTCCATACAGCACCGGCTTTTCAATTCGCTGCAATAAGCCTTGTAAATAGCAAGCAAATGGCAGCCCGCCTCTTCTTCCAGCTCCCGTATCTCCTGCTCCGACAGCATACTATTCTTAATATAGGTAATCAGCGTTTTGATTCTCTTTAAATCACTTTCGGTAGGATATTCCTCTTCGTATTGCTGGTACAGCGATGCCAGTATGCCGATAAGCACCTTTTCATCACTTTCCAGTTCATATGGTGTCTTCCCAATCTGTGCCCCATAATACTGGATGACCCCGGCACAGATGCTGTTAATCGTCCGGAATTCCAGCCGTGATGCCAGCTCCGGTCCGAAGAACCTGCAAAACCGCTCCCGCATATCATTGGTTGCCGCAACCGTGTAGGTAAGCGTCAGAATATTGCCAGGGTGAATCCCCTGACAAGAAATCATATAGCCAATCCTGGTAACAAGAACCGTTGTTTTTCCACTTCCGGGTACAGCAAGGAGCAGTACCGGTCCGTCCACTGCCTGTACTGCTTCCCTTTGCTGCTGATTTAATTTAATTGGAAATTTCGTGATGAAAGTTTCAAAATCCATAGCGGAAATCCTTTTTCTTCCTGTAATTATTCTTTGGCACTCCGGCAAATTTTGCTAACCGCGGAATAATCCCTTTTCTCCGCTTCCACAGCACAAAAGAAATAATCCAGGGTTCCGACAAATTCTCCCCGATGATATAGCTGCCTGCCATATTCTCCGCCCGTTTTTTCACGGTATTTCGTATATAAATCCCACTTTTCCATTTCGTCTCCTATTCTGACCTTTGTAGAGAGATTATAACATATACCGCCTGGTACCTGGTTTTTCAATCAATGCTTTTTGCAAATTCATATACCTTCTCTGACCACTCCCAAATATCCCTGCAGTCATTCTCTATGTAATGTACTTTTCCCTTTAATGCATCGGGGACAAACCGCTCTGTGTTTTCCTTTTCCGATAACGGGACAATAATCGCATGAACCCAGTCTTTGAGCACAACCTCATCCTTTACCTTTAAGGGCAGTACCCCTTCAAACGAAGCTTTGGGGTGCCTGATTATCTCAGGATATTTGAAAAAGAACCTGAACCCCGGTGTGAAATTCTCACTCAAGTCTGTTGCATCCGGAAACCTTCCTAACTTTCTCTCCATAACCAGACGGTCACCCGCCTGACAGTTTCCCCATGCAAACATAATATATTCAAAATAATCCGCCGGGTCATTCGCTGCATTACGTGCCTCCCTCATCAGAACCTGTGCACTTTCTTTCCTCGCCTTTACCGGCGAAAGCAGGGAACCACAGGCTAAAATCTGAATGGCATTTTCCACCGGAGACGTATGACATACCAAATCCGTCATACACCCCTTGTATTTCGGACAGGCTGTGCATTCCTGTATTTTGGCAGGAACCGGAACTCTGTTACGGTTATTCTGTTCCATTGCCTCTGTGATTTTAGATACAATTTGCTCCTCACCATCTAATTCACACTCACGTCCATGGCTCTTCTCATAAGAAATAAAATCCATAATGGTCTGGATTTCCCTTTCGGTTATGTTGGGATAATTTGATAGTTTTTTGTAAAATACACCGTCCCAACATTCGGTACAGTCATTATCTCGAAACTGAATTTTCATTTTAATCCTCATCTCTGAAAAGGTATATAAAAGAAACCCCTTAAATCTGTTGTAGAATTAAAGGGTTTGTTGCAAACTATACAAGAACAGGTTCTTTCCCTGCAATAACTGCTTTTACTTGTTCTATGTTTTTGTCTGTAGCCATGGCAATTTGTTCTACGGTAAAACCATTGTTATACATATTAAAAATAATTTTTTCTTCTTTCCTTGCCTCTCCAATTGCAATACCCTTTTCTTCAATTCCTTGGCTCAAATTACACATAACACTCACATCCTTCCTGAGATTCTCTTCAATAGGAATATTATATTCATTTCCAATAATATTTAATTTTTCATCTATTGTAAGTTCCTGCGATAATAATGCACACAGTAGCCGATGCAATTCATATATTTCATCATGTTCCGGTAATTCCCTGGTTAATCCTACAATTATAATATTTAACAAATCAAGATTGCCCTTCCATTTGCAGGAACCAATTAAATCTTCTTTTGTAAGATGAACATGGCTCATACTATTCTCATCCATATTCATGCATACCCAAATCGAATATACACGCTTGATGTCACTATATCCAGACTTGGTAAAATCACGTTCTTTTTGTGATGAAATCAATCTACTCACATAAAAAATTGCTCTGTTTAAAATTTCATATTCTTCTGGTTCATCCTTTTGTGCTTCTACGTTTACGATAATCTGTGACACCCCATCTCTCATACGCACGTAGAAAACAATATCAAATCTTATCAGACCTTCGTTAATCTCACTATTTTCTGTGTTGAAACCGACCAGTTTCTGTCCGCTCTCTTTGCTGACTATATTTGTGAGTCCAGGTTCCACAGGCACAACACTGATATAAGGTGTTCCTTCAATACAATCAACCACATCTTTAGGATTCATTCCATTAAACTCATCTACTGTTTTTGTCAATATATGTGCCAATATACTCTTTTGTCCTAACAGACGTTTTGCACTTGCATCATACTGTGCTTTTGAATCTGTTGCTTTTACTGCATTTTTCAATTCTGTATTCATGGTCTTTCTCCTTTGTATGGGATATCTACAGATATTGCCTTTTACAAAAGATTAGTGCCATATCCATATTATAACTTACCCATTTGACCGATACAATCGGATTTTCTATTTGCTATTTTATTGTTATATATTACTGGATTTTTAAGCAGAATTTTCTTAAAAGTCATAGACATCAGCATTTGCTGATAAAGAATATTAAGGATATTATTATCTGTTTCAATCTGCCTATGCAGAAAGTATATCTTAGGTATATGAATTACGCAAGGTATATTTATTCAAATAATAGGCTCCATGAATATAGTAAAATATCACAAAAATACGCTTTAAATTTTGGTATGGGTTATGCGTTTAACCGTTGTGAAATCCATATTTCTACTGTACCATGTAATTAGAATAACAAAGTAAAGAGGGAATAGATATGGCTCAGAACAGGGTCCGAATCGTGGATGTCGCAGATGCATTAGGTCTTAGTACCGCAACCGTTTCCAACGTGATTCACGGTAAAACCAGCAAAATTTCAGACGAAACGGTAAAAAGAGTCCAGCAGGAACTGGAGCAGACCGGGTATATCCCAAACATGGCAGGCATTTTGCTTGCAAGAAATAACTCAAGAATCATTGGAGTCGTGATAAATGACAATGTTAAGTATGAAGGCAGGGTTTTAGAAGATGGATTTGTAATGTCATCACTAAATGCCCTCTCCCATGAAGTAAATGAAAAAGGCTATTTTCTGATGATAAAAACAACCGAAGATATCAATGAAATCCCGGTTTTTGCCTCAATGTGGAATATGGACGGGTTGATTCTCATGGGTTTCTGTGCGGCAGATTATGAAACGCTCAGAAATCAGATGCGGATTTCCTTTGTTGTGTATGACGGCTATTTTGAGAACTGTTCCAAAGTCGTTAATCTGGTAATTAACCACTATGACGGAGGTTACCAGGCCGGAAAATATTTTAAAGAGCTCGGACATAAAAAAGCATTGTGCATTTCTGATAACTACATCTGCATGGATAAGGAACGTATTGAGGGCTTTTGTAAAGCCTTTGCACCGGGCGAAACGTTGGTTTGGCAGATTCCAAATACCACGAAGGAAAGAACCCGTTTTTATGAACATAAATTTTCAGAACTCTTAAAAAGCAATGTTACTGCTATTTTTGCCGTATCTGATTACTATGCACTTGAGTTTATGCGGTTTTTGCAGGGAAAAGGAGTTCAGTTTCCGCGCGATGTACAGATAATCGGTTTCGATGACACCCTGGCCAGCAGGGAAAGTGCCCCAGCACTGACTACGATTCGGCAGGATGCGGTACTCAGGGCAAAAACGGCGATTGAATGTATCGAAGCAATGCGTGACGGAAAAAATTGCGATGCCGGAATCGTTCTGCCAGTAGAACTTATAAAAAGAGAAAGCACGGGGAAATTATCATGTCAGAATTTATGAAATCATTATGCAAAATAGCAATTCCTGTTACATTGCAAAGTATGTTGCAGGCATCTTTTTCTATCATTGACCAGATAATGATTGGTCAGTTGGGGGAAACAAACATATCCGCAGTCGGGCTATGCGGTAACTATTCCCTGATTTTTTCTGTAGTGATTGGTGCGGTAAGTACCGTCGCCGGCATATTGATAGCACAGTTTGTCGGCGCAGACGATGATAAAGAAGCCTGGTGCAGCTTTGACATCAGCCTGATTTGTGGAATTATAATATCTGCACTGTTCCTGTTTGCATCAGGAATTTTCCCGACACAGATTCTCAGACTGTATACCAATGATATACGCATTATAAACACAGGTGCCGTGTATTTCCAAATTGTAGCATTTTCCTATATTCCAATGGCAATAAGTACCGTTTTATCCGCATGGCTACGCTGCAAAGAACATGCGACCATACCATTTTTAGCAAGTCTTGGAGCCGTGGCTGCCAATACCGGGCTTAATTATGTGCTGATATTTGGAAAACTTGGATTTATGCCCATGGGAATAAAAGGTGCCGCGATTGCCACACTTGTTTCGCAGCTTCTTAATCTGTTGTTTATCTTTATCGGATTTGTTGTTTGCATTAGAAAAAATGGAGATAAACCAATTTTATCGCTGCATTTTAGGAAAATTACCCTCCGGGATTATTTTATTATGATTATGCCCATTTTAGTCAGTGAGTTTCTTTGGAGCCTGGGGCAGAATGTGGAATCCGCGGTATATGGTCATCTCAGCACCGCAAACCTCGCCGCTTACACTCTTACATGCCCGATTCAGGGACTTATTGTAGGAGCCCTGAGCGGTTTATCAGCGGCAGCCGGTGTTATGGTCGGCAAGCGACTGGGAAAAAAAGAGTACGATAATGCCTACGCAGAATCAAAGAAAATCATGTTTGCCGGATTAATAGGCTCCCTTATTGTATCGACACTGCTGATATTGCTGGCAGGCACATATACCCGATTCTATCGTGTGGATAACCTTGTAAAAGAACTTGGCAAAACGCTTCTTATTATCTTTGCGCTTTATGCCCCGGTCAAGGTTGAAAACATGATTCTCGGCGGCGGCATTATAAGAAGCGGTGGCAATACCAGAATCATTATGATTATTGATATTATCGGAACCTGGTGTATTGGAATTCCCCTCTGCCTTATCGCCGCGTATGTATTTCATTGGGGAATTGTGGGTGTATATACATTACTTACCACCGAAGAAATCTTCCGGCTGGTTGTATCACTTGTTATTTTCAAAAGGCGTAAATGGATGATTAGTTTATCCTAGCCCCAAATGAAAAACAGATTTGAAAAAGCCGGAAGCCGAATCATAAAGGACTCTGCATTACCAGCGTCTAAGCGTATTATTGACGGTTACCGTCTCCCTGTTGATACCATATCATTTAGCCATAACAAAAATGTCCTGTTTATCCTAAACTTTGCGCTTATCATACTGGCGATAGTTTTATTTGATATAACCTTTGGGGGTAAAAAAATCCCCACGTACTTATGTGTATATCTGCTGGGATATTATTTGTTTAGCAAACAGGATTTCATAGAAAAACTCGTAGGCTTAAAATGGTTATTTACCGTTGCATTTCTTCTGTCTTCGGTAATGAATGTTATTTTGTTTGTGTATATCGAAGATTATGAATTATTAAATAATATTTGCAATTACATATCATTTGCAACAGGAATTCCTGCATTGATTTGTTTGGGAAAAACGTACCTGGATTACACCAATACGGTTAGCAGATACTGCTCAAAATTATCCTATATGTTCTATATAGTTCATTTCCCAATAGTTGTTTTGTGTCAGTATTTTATTTCTATTACAGGTGTAGGAAGTATATGTAATTTTATTTTGTCCCTGGTGATATCAACAATTGTGACAGGTGTGGTTTGTTGTTTTATTAATGTTCTCCGTCTCTGTATTTTTGATTCTTGTCAAATCCATTATAACAGAGATATTAGTGCTCTCTCTTTCCTTTTTTCAACTGACAAAAATTTTCAACTGACAAAAACTTTACTCTATACACATTAAAAAATACAAAAAAGTTATTGACAAATCAAAATGAACGATGTATATTTTCAACATGAACGGTGTTCATATAACAAAATAACTAAATACCAATACACTGGAGAGGAGTGAATTCGTGAATCATCTTGCAACTTCAAAAGAAGACATCTTAGCTGCAAGCAGAGAACTAATCAAAGAAAACGGATGGACTGCTGTAAGCATACGTGCTGTTGCATCCCGATGTTCTGTTTCGGCTGGGACAATCTACAATTACTATGAATCCAAGGCCGATTTGCTTGGGGATACAATTGAGAGTATTTGGCGTGAAATCTTTTTTCACCCTGAAGATGAGCAGGTCTTTAAAGATGTTGCTGCCTGTATCTCATGGATTTATAAAAGACTGGAATATGGAAATGAGCAATTTCCAGGCTTCTTTTCTCTGCATTCGTTTGGATTTATGAAGGATGAAAAAACGGATGGAAAAAAGAAAATGTTGCAGACATGGGGGCATATTCTTAATGGATTGTGTAATATATTAAAGAATGATCCTAAGATTCGTTCAGATGTATTTGACCAACAATTTACGGAAAAACAGTTTGCAGATATATTATTTTCTTTAATATTAGTATCCATGATTCGTCAGGATTATAATCCGTCTTCGATATTGATGTTGATTAATAAAACATTATATTAAAATTCTCCCACATTTGCGTGGGGGAAATTTTTTAAGGCAAAATGAACAGCGTTCACTTATGTATTTAAAGATGTACTGGTTGTAATTATGTGAAAGCTGCTATAACAGTAAAACATAGTTCAATATAAAATTTCAGAATAAGAAAGGATGTTTATTATGCAGGCAATTGTAGAAACTTTATTTGATACCGTATATTTGTTTTCGGTAATCACAATCGGAATTTTAATGATCCGCAAAAGCAAAGGAAACCGTCAGTTTACCATGTTTGGAATTATGGCAGTTCTTTTAGGAAGTGGAGATGCATTCCATCTGGTTCCTCGTGCAACAGCGCTTTGTACAACCGGTCTTGAGAACTTTACCGTACAGCTGGGGTTAGGCAAGTGGATTACCTCTATCACTATGACTATTTTTTATGTCGTACTCTATCATATATGGCGTGA
>CAKRWT010000005.1 GCA_934418125.1 uncultured Lachnospiraceae bacterium | reverse complement strand
TTTCACCATCGGAATCAGGTGATTTTAGGCATAGAAAAAGCCCGGAAAATGGCGTATTTCCGGGCTTTTTTAGCATTTTTAAGCTGTAGATTATCGCTTGCTGAACTGCGGAGCGCGACGAGCTGCTTTGAGACCGTACTTCTTTCTTTCTTTCATACGAGGGTCTCTTGTTAAGTAGCCAGCCTTCTTTAATGTTGGTCTGTAATCTGGGTCTGCCTGAAGTAATGCTCTTGCAATACCATGTCTTACGGCACCAGCCTGACCTGTGTATCCGCCACCTCTAACAGTAACGATTGCATCAAACTTATCAGCAGTTTCTGTAGCTGTAAGTGGCTGACGAACGATAACTTTTAATGTCTCTAATCCAAAATAATCATCAATACTTCTCTTGTTGATTGTGATTTCACCTTTACCAGGTACTAAGTATACTCTAGCGATAGATTTTTTTCTTCTACCAGTTCCATAATATTTTGCTGATTTAGCTGCTTTAGCCATTATTATTTTCTCCTTTCAGTCCTTGTGAATTAAAATGTTAATACTTCTGGCTTCTGTGCTGCCTGCTCATGTTCAGGTCCTGCATATACATGAAGTTTTGTGTACATTTGTCTTCCCAAAGGTCCTTTTGGAAGCATGCCTTTCACTGCAAACTCTACAACTCTTTCAGGATGTTTCTGTAACATTTCTTTTAATGTAGTCTCTTTCATTCCGCCTACATAATCAGAGTGATGATAATAAATCTTCTGGTCTAATTTCTTACCTGTTACTTTGATTTTAGCTGCATTTACAACGATTACATAATCACCTGTATCAATGTGTGGTGTAAAGATTGGTTTGTTTTTACCTCTTAATACTTTAGCAACCTCAGATGCTAAACGTCCGAGTGTCATATCTGTTGCATCAACTACATACCATTTTCTTTCGATTGTAGCTGGACTTGCCATAAAAGTCTTCATTCCATTAACCTCCATAGTAACTAATCGCTTTCGATTGTCTGTGTTACCCTTCCGTATTCTTGTGCAGATGTCCGGCCACACGTAAAAACCTCTGGATAACGATTGTACTCTATTCAAAATGTCTTCGCCGGGGCTTTGGCTAAACATTTTTAAACATTGTCACAGTTATCTATTATATTATACGCTTCCGCGCGTGTCAATAAGGTTTCCGTTGATTTTTAAATGTTTTTCCACGATTTTTGCACATGTTCTACTCTTTTATCTCAGCGGTTTCCACAATAAACATGACCTGTCCACTTTTTCCTTCTTCGATGCCTCCGTAATTATCATAAGATGCGTCGGCGTTCTTGAGATTTTTAATCTTATCCACCAGTTCTTCCATATCGTCTGCAGCATCATTAAGCTTTCCGGTTCCTTCTTTTAATTTTTCCGTTCCGTCATAAGCCTGTTTTACGCCGTCTGTATACTGTTTTACACCGGCGGTCATCTGGGTACTTCCCTGGGTCAGTGCCTGGGCAGCGGCTGCGAGCTGTACATAGGTAGGGTCACCGCTTGCGGCAAGGGCTGCTATGGTAGCATTCAGGCTTTCCAGGCCTGCCTGTAAGTTCTGCGCACCTGCTACGAGGGAATCACCGCTCTGTGCCAGTTGTTTCATGCCATCTGCCAGTTTTGCCACGCCTTCATCCAGTTTTCCGAAGTTGTCCACATACTTTGTTATTTTATCATCCAGTTTTTCTGTGTCAAGGTCTTCTACGAGTCCATTGCTGATAATGGTTGCGGTAAAATCCAGTTCAAAATTCGTGGCATCGAAGGTAACTTCCATGGTTTCCGGGATTTCGTCTTTCTCATCGTCTTTGTCGTTTTCTTTCTCATTCTCTTCTTTTTCTTCGGCATCAAATACCTGCTGCATGCCCGGGAACGTCATTCCTATGATGTAATATTCGTCATCACTGTATTTTACCCTGGCATTGGTTGCCTCTACATTGGATGCCACATCGGCAGACAACTGCATCCCGGAAACAACCACAAAGGGAACGATGTCTTTTCCTTCCCCAGTCTTATTCTCATAAGCAAAACGGATTGTGACTTTACCGGTTGCCCCTGCCAGCTCTTCCGGGGTTACTTCTTTGTCATCCAGAAGGTAGGTCACCTGTACGCTGACGGGCAGTTCTTTGGTTGCCGTTCCTTCATATTGAATATCTGCCCCGTGATTTTCCCATATAAGAGTGCCGTCTGCTTCCAACGTATATTCTTCATCCCCTTCTTTATTTTTAATATCCGTAAGACTGGTATAATCGGTTATCGTTTCTGTCTCACCGGGACATTTTAACTTGGTTGTCACGGTAATTTCGGTAGGATTTCCGTAGGCATCTGCCAATGCATAGACCTGTTCTTCCTTATCATATTCCATGTGGCTTTCCTGATAAGAATAGATTTCCTCCTGCACTTCCTGGTTTTCTATTTTTTCTTCTACTGCAGGCTGTTTACTGCTGCCACATCCGGTCATAGACAAGGCTGCCAGCAGTGCTGCCGTTCCTGTAATTCTTTTGATAATATTCTTTTTCCCGCTCATATTGCTCCTCATTTCTGCACCTTTTGTTGCTTTCCGGTATCACTATTACTCTACATTTTTCAACGCTACGTCCATTGGCACCCGCTTGATTTTGCGCAGTTCCAGAAATGCCACACAGGCATAGCTGATAATTCCAATGGCAAAGGTTTTGATATAAATATCTGACTCCAGATGACACGGCAGCCATCCGGTAAAACTACTTAACATCATTTCCTTCCATATTCCTTTTAATGCCTCCACATCCAATGGAATACTAATCAGGATGCCAAGTATGACTACCATGGTGGTAGACAGAATATAGAGTCTGCCGATTTCCCCATTGCGGTATCCAAGTATCTTTGTCATGGAAATGGCACTGGCATTTTTCTCAATGATAATCTTACTAAGCAGATAAATAATTACCACAAAGATAAGTACTGCAAACCCTTCTATCAGTACCATGAAATTTCCCATGGATACATCAAGCTGTCTGCTGATTTTTGTCAGAGCATCTTCATCAATGACAGAACCGATATATTGACTGTCTATATCTGTAATCTCCGTGGAAGAAAAATACCCGCCGAACATTCCTTTTCCCAAATCAAACACTTCATTCAGATACTCCCTGTCCATAAAGACGACCAGACTTGCCTCGTAGTCATAGATGCCGGTCACCTGAAAAGAATATTCTTCCTTCTCATATTTTTCTTTCAGAGTAATAATATCTCCTTTTTCCAAATCAAACTTGCCGGCATAGGCACTGGAAATAACAACATCACCCTTTTTCAGGTCTAAATCTACATACTTACTGTTTTCTTCAATGCCATAGAAAAGAATTTCTTCTTTTTTAACACCGGTAGTGGTGGTTTCCAAAGAATACGCGCTGAATTTCTCCGCATCTTCATTTTCTGTGGACACTTCATTCATAAACTCCAGTCCTGCCAGCATACTTTCCAGCTTATGGTCTTCCTTGATACTGCCGGTGGGGATGGTCAGGATATACTGATACTTAGCCAGCATGTTTTCTGTAACCGTATTTTGATAATAATCCAAGGTAGAAGGCATTCCCAGTCCGAAAAGCAGCAACAGATTTACAAACAGGATACCAATCATCAGTACCACATAATTTCCAATATTCTGGAAAATAACCCGCAAACGGAATCGCAGGAAAAAGGGGATTCTTCTGTTCAATTTCACGGCATGCTTTCTCTTACGTTTCGTTAAATCTTTTCTCAAAAACTGAAGAGGTGTACATTTCATCTTGTGGCTTAAAACGGCATAGTTAATGACTGCCATCATGATTGCCGGTATAATCGTAGTCAGGACAAACGCCTCTCCACTCCAGACAGTAGTATAAGTTGGCAGGCTATAGCTTCCGTAATACATATCCACACACACCTTTTTCATTATGGTATAACCAATAATATTTCCCGCAACTGCTCCCAAAAGAGTAATTGCCATAGGTGCTGCCATGTAATGTGAAATCAATTCCTTTTTGGTATAACCAGAGGCCCGCAGGGTACCAATAACATTGGACTCTCTGGTAATGGTATCACTGATGGTTAATCCAAATACAAATGCCATGATAATAATGATAATATACAGCAGTACCGTTACCATTGCTTTATCCGAGCCCATATCATCTCCGGTAAAACGAATTGCCTGGTTCATATACCGGGGCACATAATCGTCCAGTACCACTTCTTGTGTTATCTGCTCAGACAAATCATCCGCCCACTCTTTCTCTTCGATTTCGTCTGTTGGCTGCGTCTTGTACCGCCAGGCGTAGGTGCAGGACATCTGTTCTTTATCCAAATTCTGGAATGCCTCCGGGGTTACCACGGCTACTCCGAATTTGACCGCATCAAACATAGAATCTCCATTATCCTCAAACAGGCAGCTATAATCCGGCAAAGCTACCAGTCCGGTAACCACATATGTCTTTCCTGCGATATTTATGCTTTCTCCCGTTGTCAGACTATTGTTGTCTGCATACATACGGTCCAGAGCAATTTCATTTTCCCCTGCCGGCATAGAACCTTCCATCAGGCACACGATATTGACCTGTGTCCTGTCAGCATAAATTCTGAGTTTGCTGTTATTTTCCAGTTCCTCTTCTACATAAAACTGCTCATAGATGTTGATTCCCATATCTTCTATGGCTTTTTTCTGTGCCTTGTTCATCTGCTTTACCGTTGTAAAGTGACCATTTTCGATACAATATTTGGTAAAGCCTTCGTTATAGGCACTTAACATACTGCCGTCCGCTACCAGGAAGCCGGATACAAAACCGATGGTAGCAACCAGTAAAATAAGAATGACAAGATATTTCCCCAGTTCATCACGGAATTCTCTTGGCAATCGTTTTCTTAACGGATTTTTCATTTTCCTGATCCTCCTTACCAATCCAAATCCTGTGCAAGAACTTTCTCTTCATTCAGGTAATTTTTACGAATCATACCATCACGCAGCTTTACAACTCTGTCTGCCATCAGCTTAATGGCATCGTTATGGGTTACCATGATAATGGTATTTCCATATTTCTTATTGACGGCTTCTATCAGTTTCAAAATCTCTTTGGAATTGGCATAATCCAGTGCCCCGGTAGGTTCGTCACACAATAAAATATCCGGGTTCTTTACAATAGCGCGACCTATGGCACATCGCTGTTGTTGTCCACCGGATAATTGGTTTGGTAATTTATTCTTATGTGCTGTCAGTCCCAGTGTCTCCATCAGTTCATCCACTTCCAGCGGGGCATCGCTTAAATAAGCTCCTACTTCGATATTCTCACGTACTGTAAGATTGGGTATCAGGTTATACATCTGGAAAATATATCCCAGATGCTTTCTGCGGTATTCTGTCAGTCTCTTTTCATTCATATCTGCGATTTTTTCCTGGTTAATCAGGATGCTGCCCTCGTCTGCCTGGTCAATTCCACCCATAATATTTAATAACGTGGACTTTCCGGAACCGGATGGACCCAGTAATACACAGAATTCACCCTTTTCGATGGACAGATTGATTCCTTTTAGTACTTCAACCCGGCTGTCTCCCTCTCCATAATGCTTTTTGATATTCTGTATCTCCAAAAACATCTCTTTCCCTCCTCATTGTGTTTTTGTTCTCATTCTTGTCTTAATTCGCGTTGTTAGTTAGTTTCGACTAACTAAATATTATAGGTTTTTTTTTACATTTGTCAATATTCTGACATCTATTTTTTACACTATAATAAATAGATTATTACATTGTGCCTTGCGGTAATCTCTTCTATACTGAAATTACACTAATTAAGGTAACAGGTAATTGCGACTCTGTAGAAATACGAAAACGATATGCAACCGAATAACCATCTCGGACACGCTTTCGCTCCGCTCCGGACGCAATGGTACATAAGTGGCTAAAATACAGCCACTAAATACCAGCGTCCTACAAGGGTCCTTCGACTGGTTATTCATTTGTATATCGTAAATCAATCATCTAATAATGTCACAATTACCCCATCTTAAATAATAATTCAGAAATGAGGAATCCATTATGCGTTATACTAACCCTGTTGTAAAAGGCTTCTACCCGGACCCCAGTGTCTGCGAAGCAAATGGCAAATTTTACCTTACTTGCAGTTCTTTTCAGTTCCTTCCTGGTGTACCACTATTTGAAAGTGAAGATTTGGTCAACTGGAAACAGATTGGACATGTGCTGACCCGCAAAAGCCAGGTCATGTTAGAAAAAGTAAACAGTTCCGGCGGTGTGTTTGCCCCGACTATCCGTTATCATGAGGGACGCTTCTACATGGTAACCAACAACAATACCACGGAAGAAAACTTCTATGTTTATACCGATGACATCTACGGCGAGTGGTCCGAGCCGATTACCGTAGACCAGGGTGGCATTGACCCTTCCCTGCTGTTTGATAATGGTCACGCATATTTTATCAGCAATGGACAGGATGAAAATGGCGTAAACAGTGTTATCCAGTGTGAAATTGATATTCAGACCGGTAAGAAGCTTTCCCCCAGTAAGGCTATCTGGCAGGGTGCCGGTGGCCGTTATCTGGAAAGCCCACACATGTATCGCATCGGAGACACCTACTATCTGATGGTGGCGGAAGGCGGTACGGAATATGGCCACATGGTTGCCTATGCCAAATCCGACAATATCTGGGGACCTTTCGAGAACTATCCAAAGAATCCGGTATTAACTAATCGTAACAAGGCTCCGGAAATCATCCAGGGTATCGGTCACGGAGACCTGGTGCAGAAAGCAAACGGCGACTGGTTTATCCTGACCCTTGGTTTCCGCCAGATTCATAAATGGCAGCCTTTTCACCATCTTGGCAGGGAAACATTCCTTACCCCGGTTACCTTCGATGCAGACGGCTGGTTTACCTGTGGCAACGATGGCACCACCGAAGCCTCTTATGAGATTGCCGGTGATTTTGTCCAGGAAGTTAAAAACACCTATACCTTCCAGAATACCGACTGGAATCTGGACTGGATTTACCTGCGTCATCCACATACCGGGCAGTATGAAATGGCTGAGAATAAACTGACCCTGCATGGAACCGCTATTACTTTAGAGGAAGCTGACTCACCTACGTTCCTGGGAATCCGTCAGAAGGATTTTACCATGACAACCAGCGTTGCCCTTTCCTTAAACCAGGGCGAAGCAGGTCTTACTGTCTATATGGATGAACTGGAACATTATGATATTGCCCTGCGAAAAGGCGCGTCAGGATATGAAGCAGTCTTAAAGATTAACATTGGCAGTGCCAAGCATATCCAGTCCGTGATTCCGGTAACGGGAAACAGTGCGAAGCTGATTGTCCGTTCCGACAGCCTTACTTATCACTTCTATGTGACTTCCAACACCGATGCGATAGTTACCGATACACCAGCTCCAGAAGAAACCTATCTGGGCATGGGCTACTCTAAATATCTATCCAGCGAAGTGGCTGGCGGTTTTACCGGCGTTGTCCTGGGACTTTATGCTATCGGTGGTAATACTGCTGTTTTCACAGACTTTAACTGCCATTATCAGAACGATTAAAGGAATTCATATTTTATCAGGGTAAGACCACAGGCGGGGGCTGTAGGACCTGCTGCCTGCCGGTCTTTTGCCCTGAGAATCTCATCTACCTTTTCCGGCTCAATATGCCCTCTTCCTACTTCCATCAAAGTTCCTGCAATAATCCGTACCATATTATAGAGAAATCCCCTGCCGGATACCCGGATAACGATTTCCTGATTTTCCTGTAATACTTCTACCGCATCTATCTGACGTATGGTGCTCTCCACCTGTGCCTGCACGCTGCAAAAGCTCTTAAAATCATGTTCTCCCACCAGATAAGCTGCCCCCTGACGCATACGTTCTATAGCAAGAGGCACATAAGTAAAATAGCTGTACAGTCTTCTTACCGGCATTGGGAAGGGCGCATTATAAATCCGGTATTCATAGGTTTTCCGGCTGGCACAGTGCCTTGGATGAAAATCAGAAGCTACTTCTTCTGCTTTCTGAATCCGTATATCCTCCGGCAGTCTCTGATTCAGGGCATAAGACATTTTCTCTGCCGGAATAGGACTTTCCGTATCAAAAACAGCAACATTTCCCATGGCATGCACGCCGGAGTCTGTCCGGCTGGCTCCTATGACTGCAATTTTTTCCCCTAAAAGCACAGAAAGGCATCTGTTCAGGATGCCTTCTATTGTCTCTCCATTTGGTTGTATCTGCCAGCCATGATAGTTGGTTCCATCATAGGCAACTGTCAGCATAACTCGTTTCATAATTTCCTCATTTCTGCAAGAACCTATGGGCTCTTCGCAAAATCGCTGCTATACAGCTTTCCTTTTTTAAAATACAATGCGGATGGTAATGCACAGTGCAAAATAACATGCCAGTATGGTATAGCCGATATAATCCCTCTTGTGGTAGATTAACGGCTTCATTTTCGTCCGATGTTCTCCTCCACGATAACATCTGGCTTCCATTGCCATCGCCAAATCGTTGGCTCTACGGAACGCGGAGATAAATAATGGTACTAACAATGGCACCATTGCCTTTGCCTTCTTAATCAGATTACCACTTTCAAAATCGGCGCCTCTGGCAATCTGTGCTTTCATAATCTTATCGGTCTCTTCTAATAAAATGGGAATAAAACGCAGTGCGATGGACATCATCATTGCCACCTCATGCACCGGTACGCGGAATATCTTCAGCGGCTTCATCAGCTTCTCCATACCATCTGTCAGGCTGTTCGGGGTAGTCGTTAATGTCATAATGGAAGAACCGATAATTAAAAAACATAAACGGACCGCCATCATCACGGCAATTCGTAAGCCTTCCTTTGTAATTTTTAACTTCCAGATGGTAATGAGCGGCTCTCCCGGTGTCAGGAACAGGTTAAACAACAGGGTAATCAACAGAATAAAGACTATCGCTTTCATTCCTTTTACCATGAATTTAAACGGAACCTTAGACAACTTAATCATAGCTGCCAGAAAAACAGCTGCCACCACATAACCTACCCAGTTCTGCACTACAAACAAAGATATGATAAAGCAGATAGTCGCTACCAGCTTTACCCGTGGGTCCAGTTTATGAATGACAGAGTCTGCCTGATAATACTGGCCCAGTGTGATATCTCGAATCATATCCATACTCCAATCTTTTTTCTTTTCTTCGTTACTTGTTCATCGCTCTTAAAATCTCATCCCTGGCTTCTTCAATCGTCGTGGCATCCGTTGCTACCGGCAGTCCACGCTTCGCCAGTGCCTGCATAATATAAGTTACCTGGGGTGCTGCAAGCCCGACCTCTTCCAGCTCCTTATAATGCTTGAATACTTCCTTCGGTGTGTCGTCATAGAGCACACTGCCATGGTTCATGACAATAATCCGCTCCACATATTTTGCAACATCTTCCATACTGTGAGATACCAGGATGACCGTAATGCCTGTTTCCTCTTTTAACTTTGCAATCTGATCAAGAATCTCATCTCTTCCCTTAGGGTCCAGCCCCGCCGTAGGCTCGTCCAGAATCAGGATATCCGGTTTCATGGCAAGTACCCCGGCAATGGCAACTCTTCTCTTCTGTCCACCGGAAAGGTCAAAGGGGGACTGATAGAAATATTCATCCTCCAAGCCTACCTGTTTCAATGCTGCATAAGCACGGAGCTCTGTTTCCTGCTTGGATAAGCCCAGATTCTTAGGGCCAAAGCAGACATCTGTAAACACATCTATCTCAAACAACTGATGCTCCGGATACTGAAACACCAGCCCAACCTTGCTGCGCAGCTTCTTCTTATCATAATCCTCTGCATGGATATCTTCCCCATTAAAGTAAATCGCCCCACTGGTAGGCTTAATCAGTCCGTTTAAATGCTGTACCAGGGTGGATTTGCCAGAACCGGTATGTCCGATAAGACCGATAAATTGTCCTTCCGGAATTACCAGATTCACATCCTTTAATGCATGTACTGCCAGTGCAGTATCATCTCCATATACATAATTCACATGGTCTAATATCAAAGACATTTCTGTGCCCTTTCTTTCATCAATGCATCTGTCAGTTCTTCCACCGTCAAAATGCCATCCGGTAAATCCAGTCCTCTCTGTTTCAGTTCATGTGCCAGTAAGGTAACCTGTGGTACATCCAGACGCAGTTCCTTTAATCGCTCTACCTGGGAAAAGATTTCATAAGGAGTTCCTTCCATAGCCACTTTTCCCTTATCCATTACAAATACCTTATCCGCATGAATAATTTCTTCCATATAATGCGTAATGAGGACAATGGTAATGCCCTCCACATCATTTAACGCCCTGACGGCACGTACTACCTCTTTTCGTCCATTCGGGTCAAGCATCGCCGTGGGCTCATCCAGAATAATGCACTTCGGATGCATGGCAATCACACCTGCGATGGAAACTCTCTGCTTCTGCCCCCCTGAAAGCTTATTGGGTGAGTGTTTCCGATATTCATACATATCTACCGCCTTCAGGCTTTCCTCTACACGCTCCCAGATTTCCTCTGTTGGTACTCCCATATTCTCCGGTCCAAATCCTACATCTTCCTCGACCACCTGACCGATAATCTGGTTATCCGGGTTCTGAAATACCATACCTGCTTCCTGTCTGATATTCCACAAATCCTTTTCGTCCCTGGTGTTCATGCCATCCACCCAGACAGCACCTTCTGTAGGATAGAGAATGGCATTGATATGTTTGGCAAGAGTGGATTTACCGGAACCATTATGTCCCAGAATCGCTACAAAATCGCCCTGTTTTACATCAATGTCCACTTCATCGACTGCACGGGTAATGCCCTCTACATTGCCCTCTTCATCGCGCCTGATATATTCATAAACTAATTTATCTGTCTTAATAATTCCCATTATTGTCATCCTTTTCGGTAACATAGTTTACAATATGCTACATCAACGCTTATTTTACTAGATTACATTGGAAAATACAAGGAAATTCTAGCATAGGAGAAATATGCAACATGTGATAATTGCTGTTCACTCATCCCTCGTTCCAGCAATAATCTATGTACACAAATGCAATAAATTGCATTTGGCACTTGCGATTCTCGGGATTTTGCTTTGCAAAACACCTCGCGGAATACTATCTGTGCACAGTAACATGTGATATACTATTTTCAGACTAGCACAAACCCGGCATGCGCTAAGCGCGTGCACAGAAATGAGGATTAACATGACACAGAATCACTCTCCGAAAACCGGCGGGAAACTCCCCTGTCGAAACCAACTGCTAAAACAGGCCGGTCCCCCTTTTTTATTCCTGCTTGCACTGGTTCTTATCTGTGGCTTCCTTGCCCGCTATCTGACCGATTCGGAAACCCTGTCCGAATACGCCAGGAATAACCCGGAAGCAGCTTATGGCAGTACACAAGAAGCTGGGACAGATACCACCACAGTAGATGACAGCATTTCAGCGGAAGAAACGGGCGGCTCCCAGAACACAGACAAAACAGGCGATGAAGCCAAAACAGGCGATGAAGCCAAAACAGGCAATGAAGCCAAAACTGTTCCGGCAAAAAACGAAGACACAACCTCGGAAAGCGCATATACTAAACAAGAAGAATCCAAGGAGCAGACAGACATGACTGACAATCCAGACCGCATTACTTATCAGCCCGGCTTTTCCTACGAGCCTTTAGACGACACTATCAAAGCCCGCATCACCGGAATCAGCTATCCGGAAGCCGGCTGTACCGTCCCTTATGAGGACTTGCGTTATGTACGTGTTACTTATCTTGATTTTGATGGAAAAGAACAGGATGGCGAACTTATCTGCAATAAGGAAATTGCACAGGACATGGTAGAAATTTTCTATGAGTTGTACCAAAATGACTACCAGATAGAACAGATTCGCCTGATTGATGAATATGACGGAGACGATACCCTCTCCATGATGGAAAATAATACTTCCTGCTTTAACTATCGTGTAGTAGATGGCACAACCAGCCTTTCCAAGCATGCTTATGGACTGGCCATTGATATCAATCCCTTCTACAACCCCTACGTGGTATTTAATAAAAACGGAACCGGTGAAACTTATATTTCTCCTGCCGGCAGTGAAATCTACGCTGACAGAAGCCAGAGCTTCGCCTATAAAATTGATGAATCTGATTTATGCTACCGTCTCTTTAAAGAACATGGTTTTACCTGGGGTGGGGACTGGAATTCCTGCAAAGACTACCAGCATTTCCAGAAAGCAATCGACTGACTGGAATAAAAGCAAAAAACCGGCACCCACGAAGGAGTGTCGGTTTTTTGTATGATAAATTTTCATGAAGCCTTTGTTATCGGACAGCTCTGTTCCTATACTAACTCAAGTACAACTTCCATAGCTGCATCACCTTTACGAGGTCCAATCTTAACGATTCTTGTGTAACCACCATTACGGCTTGCATATTTAGCACCGTACTCATCGAAGAGTTTTGCTACTAAGTCAACTTCCTTGGTAGCTTTCTTCTTGCCAGCTGCTGTAGTAGGAACTTCTGTCACAGGATATAATACCTTTAACATCTGTCTTCTGGCATGTAATCTGGATGGCATATCTTTCTTGATTTCTTTTTCTACTGTATCATATACAGTAACTTTCTTGCCATCTACTACTTCTTTTACTCTCTTACCATCTTTGTCTTTACGAGCTACTTTAGCTTCTACTTTAATGGTTTCGAAGTTATCTTTTTCTTTTACTGCAAGTGCAATCAGTCCTTCTGCAATCTTACGAACTTCTTTTGCCTTTGCTTCTGTGGTAACGATTTTACCATTGTGAAGAAGTGCTGTTACCTGACTTCTCAGCAATGCTTTTCTCTGGTCAGATGTTCTGCCAAGTTTTCTGTATTTTGCCATAATAGGCTCCTTTCTCACTGGGGAGTTCTCTCCCGCCATGGTACATCCGGCCACGCTCTTTGGACTTACTTACCGAATGCGTTAATAGTTCCATTCATGAGTTGACACAGCAGTGCCTTTTGGACTTATCTCCTGTGTCTTTTATGTTCTTAAGCTTCGTCGCTTGGATTCAGCTGTAAACCTAACTCTTTTAACTTTGCAAGTACCTCTTCTAAAGACTTACGTCCAAGGTTACGAACCTTCATCATGTCTTCAGATGTCTTGTTTGTTAATTCTTCAACTGTATTGATACCAGCTCTCTTTAAGCAGTTATAGGAACGAACAGATAACTCTAATTCGTCAATGCTCATTTCCAATACTTTTTCTTTCTCGTCGTCTTCCTTTTCTACCATAACTTCTGCAGTCTTAGCATTTTCGGATAAGTCGATGAAAAGGCTTAAATGTTCGCTCAGTACTTTAGCAGCCAAACTAACCGCTTCATCAGGAACCAGTGTTCCATTTGTATTCACGTCAAGTGTCAGCTTGTCGTAATCGGTAATCTGACCAACACGTGTGTTCTCAACGGTTACATTGACTCTTTCAACAGGTGTATAGATTGAGTCTATTGCAATGACACCGATTGGTAAATCTTCTGTTTTGTTTTTGTCAGAACTTACGTAGCCTCTACCCTTTGTAATGGTTAATTCCATGTATAACTTAGTATCTTTGCCACTTAATGTTGCAATGACTAAATCAGGATTCAGAATTTCAATATCCTGGTCTGCCTGAATATCAGATGCTCTTACGATTCCTTCGCCTTCATACTCAATGTATGCTGTCTTAGGTTCGTTTGTATCACTGCTATTCTTAATTGCAAGGCTCTTGATGTTCATGATAATCTCAGTAACATCTTCCTTGACACCAGGAATGGAGCTGAACTCATGTAATACACCTTCAATCTTTACCTGGCTTACTGCTGCGCCTGGCAGAGATGAAAGCATAATTCTTCTAAGAGAATTACCAAGGGTAATGCCGTAGCCTCTTTCCAAAGGCTCTACTACGAATTTACCATACTTCTTGTCTTCTGAGATTTCTACTACCTCAATATTTGGTCTCTCAAAATCGAACACTCAAATACCCTCCTTTACGAACATGTTTAAATGCTATGCCTACTTGGAGTATAACTCGACGATAAGCATTTCGTTTACAGGAACATCAATCATTTCTCTTGTAGGAAGATATTTAACAGTTCCTTTTAATGCTTCCTGGTCTACATCAATCCATTCTGGAACAAGTCTTCCGCCTGTAACCTCAAGGATATCTTTGTATCTCTGTAAAGATTTGGATTTCTCTCTGACCTCGATTACATCACCTGCTTTGATTAAGTAAGAAGGGATGTTTACTGCCTTGCCATTTACAAGGAAGTGCTTGTGACCAACAATCTGTCTTGCTTCTCTTCTTGTTCTTGCAAAACCCATTCTGAAAACTACGCTGTCCAGTCTGCTCTCTAACAGAACCATCAGGTTCTCACCAGTCATACCTTTCATTCTATCAGCTTTCTCATAATAGTTTCTGAAAGGCTTCTCTAATACACCGTAGATGAATTTAGCTTTCTGTTTCTCTCTCAACTGAAGTCCGTACTCGCTTATTTTCTTACCAGCTCTTGCGGATGTTCTGTTGGATTTTTTGTCATATCCTAAATAAATAGGGTCTAAATCAAGTGATCTGCATCTTTTTAATACAGGGACTCTGTTTACTGCCATTGTTTTGGCTCCTCTCTTTTCATTTTGTTTACAACGCTTACGCGCCTTCTTCCAAGTATTTGGGTTGCTGCTGATAAATAATCAGACTATACACGACGTCTCTTAGGAGGACGGCATCCATTGTGAGGTACCGGAGTTACGTCACGGATACTTGTAACTTCAAGACCACATGCCTGTAATGCACGGATAGCAGCCTCACGACCTGAACCAGGTCCTTTAACCATAACGTCTACTGTCTTTAAACCATGAATTAAAGCAGCCTTTGTAGCTGTTTCTGCAGCCATCTGTGCTGCATATGGAGTAGATTTCCTTGAACCTCTAAAACCAAGACCACCTGCACTAGCCCAGCTTAAAGCATTACCTTCGCTATCTGTTAAGGTAACAATTGTATTGTTAAAAGAAGACTGAATATGTGCCTGTCCATGTTCAACGTTTTTCTTTACACGCTTTTTTGTTACTTTTTTTGCAACTTTTTTAGCCATAATAAACTAACCTACTTTCTGATAATAATTAACAACTTTGTTTCTTAAACTTATTTCTTCTTGTTTGCAACAGTTCTCTTAGGACCTTTTCTGGTTCTTGCATTTGTCTTAGTCTTCTGACCACGAACCGGAAGTCCTTTTCTATGACGGATACCTCTGTAGCATCCGATTTCCTGAAGACGTTTGATATTCAGAGCAATCTCTCTTCTCAAATCACCTTCTACTGTGTAATCTTTGTCGATTACCTCAGCAAGTCTCTTAACTTCGTCATCAGTTAATTCTCTGACACGAGTATCTGGGTTAACATTAGCTGCCTCCAGAATTTTGCTTGCACTTACTCTACCGATACCGTAGATATAAGTCAAACCAATTTCTACACGTTTTTCTCTAGGTAAGTCAACACCTGCAATACGAGCCATTTACGTTTCCTCCATTTTCTTTGCATTTTCATGCATCTGATACTAATTGATTGGGGCAGTCTCTACCCAATCGGACCAAAATATCCGACCTTTCCAAACACACTGGTTGGTATCAAAAAGTTATCTCCCATAGGCTCTTCCATCTATTATAATCAGTACGCCTCTTCTTCTAACCAGAAAAAGAACGGTACTGCAGCCGCTCATAATCAGTTGGACAAGAACCCCTCTTAAAGCTTAGATTGTTCGGGGATTAACCTTGTACCTGTTTGTGTTTTGGATTTTCACAGATAATTCTGATCTTTCCTTTTCTTTTAATTACTTTGCATTTTTCGCAAATCGGTTTTACGGATGATCTAACTTTCATCTCAAACCCTCCTTTCAAAAAAGACCGTCTTACATTATAGCATCACATTTGCCATTTGGCAAGACCTTTTCCAATCTTTCTTCAGGAAATAATCCAGAATCTAATTTCTTCTTATTTATCTCTCCAGATAATTCTTCCCTTGGACAGATCGTAAGGTGATAACTCTAAAGTTACTTTATCACCAGGTAAGATACGAATGAAATTCTGACGCAGCTTACCACTTATGTGAGCTAATACTACGTGTCCGTTCTCTAACTCAACCTGGAACATAGTATTAGGTAACTTTTCAATTACAGTTCCCTCGATTTCAATTACATCGGCTTTTGACATCTGTTTCCTCCTCTTTGCATGTCACTACTGTTTCATGTAGGTTCCTATATAAGATAAAGTTTCCTTATCTTTCTTGTCAAGATTTTTCTTTCGATTTCTGATATTCCTTCAGAATTCGTTTTATCATCAAATCATTCCACTGATTCTGTTCCAAAGCAGGACTTTTTTTCGTGATAATCTGAATATGCTTTTTGTTCTTTTTCTTGGGCTTATCCATGGTACGGATTCTGCCATCAACTAAATATACATATTCCTCATCTTCCCGCATTATGACATATAGTTTGTCTTTGTCATGTCCCGCTTTTGCGGTCGCAAACATTCCTACCATAATGTGCCTCCCGTTTTGTTGTAACCATTTATTCTGCCAAAGTTAATATTTCCGGTTCCCCATCTGTAATCAGTATAGTATTTTCATAATGAGCAGACATGGAATGGTCTGCTGCAATAACGGTCCAGTCATCATCCAGCCATTCCACCTCAGCTGTTCCCATGTTTACCATAGGTTCAATTGCCAGTGTCATACCCGGCTGTAACCGCAATCCTTTTCTTCTCTGCGCAAAATTCGGTATCTGTGGGTCTTCATGCAGATGGGTACCGATTCCGTGACCAACCAGGCTTCTTACGATTCCATAACCATAAGGTCTGATATAAGCATCAATGGCATTAGAGATATCATATAAATGATTGCCAGCTTTTGCCATTTTAATTCCTTCAAAAAAGCTTTGCTTTGTCACATCCATCAGCTGCTGCACTTCCTGGCTGACCTGCCCTACTGCATGGGTTCTTGCCGCATCAGAATGATATCCTTTATAAATAAGACCAGTATCCAGGCTGACGATGTCACCTTCTTTAATTATATGGTCTTCCCGTGGAATCCCATGTACAACCTCTTCATTGACGGATACGCAGACACTTGCCGGATATCCCTGATAATGAAGGAAATTCGGTATACAATCAAAACCTCTGATAATCTTCTCACACTCTCTGTCAATATCCTTAGTCGATATACCGGGTCTGACTATCTTTGCAAGTTCTTCGTGAACAATGCTTAATCGCCGTCCCGCTTCCCTCATAAGTTCAATTTCTTTCTCTGATTTGATTGTAACAGCCATTTCGCTACCTCTTTCACTTAGAATGACGAAAAGCAGTTTTCATTCTCCCGCTTTCCGCCATTTTCATTTCTTTTCTCTATCCTTAGCCTAAGATTGCCACAATTGCTGCAAATACATCTTTCATATCGACAGTACCATCCACTGTCTTAAGAACACCTTTTCTGGTGTAAAAATCAATCAGTGGCTGTGTCTGCTCATGATATACATTCAGACGATTCTTTACGGTCTCTGGCTTGTCATCATCACGAAGTACCAGTTCGGAACCACACTTATCGCAGATACCCTCTTTTTTCGGTGGTACATGTTCGATGTGATAGGTTGCGCCGCAGGAAAGGCATGCACGTCTTCCGCCCATTCTCTTAATGATATTCTCGTCCGGCACATCTACATCAATTGCATAATCAATCTTATCACCAAGCTCTGTCAGGGCTTTGTCTAATACTTCTGCCTGCGGAATAGTTCTTGGAAAACCATCCAGAACATAACCATTCTTGCAGTCATCCTTTGCTACTCTGTCCAGTAAGATTTTTACGGTTAATTCATCCGGTACCAGAAGTCCCTGATCCATATACTTCTTAGCTTCCATACCAAGCTCTGTACCATTCTTAATATTGGCTCTGAAAATATCACCTGTGGAAATATGCGGAACACCATATTTCTCAGCTATCATTTTAGCCTGTGTACCTTTACCTGCTCCTGGAGCACCTAACATAATAATCTTCATTATTGTCTCACCCTTCTCTTAGTATATAAGGAAGGGACGTATCAGATTACCTGCCCGTCCCTTCCATAACTTTTATAGATTAGTCATTTAAAAATCCTTTGTAATTACGAACCAGCATCTGAGATTCAATCTGTTTAATTGTCTCAAGAACAACGCTTACGATAATGATAAGGCTTGTTCCACTGAAAGATACGCTTGCGCCGAATACTCCATTGAAGAAATATGGTACAACACATACAATCGTAAGACCGACTGCTCCGATGAAGATGATGTAGTTAAGCACTTTGCTTAAGTAATCACTGGTTGGCTTTCCAGGTCTGATACCCGGGATAAAGCCACCCTGTTTCTTCATGTTCTCGGCAATCTCTAAAGGATTAAAGGTAATGGATGTATAGAAGTATGCAAAGAAGATAACCAATGCAATATATACAACCAGACCGATGGAATAAATCAGGTTATCTGGGTCACACCAATAGTTGGAGTTAATGCCTTTCAAAATTCCTGCCCATACACCTGTTGCATTAACATGGAACAGTGTGCAGATAATACTCGGAATCTGGAATAAAGAAGATGCAAAAATAACC
This sequence comes from uncultured Lachnospiraceae bacterium, assembly GCA_934418125.1. GTDB lineage: Bacteria > Bacillota > Clostridia > Lachnospirales > Lachnospiraceae > UBA3282. The sequence continues at coordinate 127,456 of CAKRWT010000005.1, read as the reverse complement.
GGAATTACACCAGATGTATTGACTTTCAGAGGAATGTTTGTTGTCTGTCCGCCAACCATTTTTCTACCCTGTACTTTCTTTGCATACTGTACAGGAATTTTACGTACACCATCATTTAAGATGATAACTAACACTACCATTAAAATGATAATTGCGATAATGATAATCGCCGCTACAACACCTTTAGCAATGGACTTGCCAATTACAAACTGCTCAAACAGATTTGAAATGTCCTGTGGCATACGGGAGAGAATATTGATTGTCAGTACGATGGAAATACCATTACCAACTCCATTCTCTGTAATTCTTTCGCCAATCCACATCAGGAATGCACTACCTGCGGTCAGTGCAACAATAACGGTAATGACGTTAATTGCGTTATAAGTCTCCAGCAATCCCTGGCGGCCGAATCCAATTGCCATAGCACTTGATTCAATCAGAGCAAGTGCTACTGTTACATATCTTGTAATAGATGCAATCTTCTTCCTGCCATCGGCACCATCACGCTGCATCTCTTCCAGTTTCGGAATGGCAATCGTCATCAACTGCATAATAATGGAAGATGTGATGTATGGTGTGATATTCAATGCCAAGATGGACATGTTAAGGAAAGAGCCACCTGTAAAAGCATCAAAGAAATTAAATGCATCACCAGTCTGCTGTGAAAACCAGTTTGCGAAATAAGTTCTGTCTACACCTGGAACAGGAAGCTGTGACCCTAAACGGATCACAACTAACATTGCAAATGTAAATAATAACTTCTTCCTGATTTCTTTAATCTTAAACGCATTTTTTAAGGTTGTAAGCATTAGATCACCTCTGCTGTTCCACCAAGTGCCTCGATTTTTTCTTTTGCGGATGCACTGAAGGCATCTACCTTCACATCGAGCTTCTTAGTAAATTCTCCGTTTCCAAGAATCTTAACGCCATCGCGTGGATTCTTAACGATACCTTTTTCGATTAATGCATTCACATCAACAGTTGTGCCATTATCAAATACTTCTAATGCACCTAAGTTGATTGCTACGATATCCTTTGTGTTTCTGTTCTTGAAACCTCTCTTAGGAAGTCGTCTATATAATGGCATCTGACCACCTTCGAAACCTGGTCTTGGTGCTCCGGAACGAGCTTTCTGTCCCTTATGTCCCTTACCAGCTGTCTTGCCATTTCCTGAACCGTGTCCACGACCTCTTCTAAAATTATCACTGTGTACGGAACCTTCAGCAGGTCTTAAATTTGATAATTCCATTCTGACACCTCCTTCATATTATGCTTCTTCTACTTTAACCATATGTCTTACTTTCTGAAGCTGACCTCTGGTTGCATCGTTGTCAGGCAGTTCCACTGTCTGGTGGATTTTCTTAAGTCCCATAGCTTCGATTGTAGCACGGGTCTTAGGTACCTGACCGATTGTAGATTTAACTAAAGTAATCTTTAATGTTTTTGCTGCCATCTTTTTTTCCTCCTAAATTCTTGATTCATTGCTTTCTTGGTAACTACTTATGCGCGGATATCTTCTACTGCTTTACCACGCTTTTTAGCTACTTCTTCAGGAGTCTTTAACTGGCTAAGTCCAGCGATTGTAGCAAGTACAACGTTCTGTTTATTGTTAGAACCTAATGATTTTGTACGGATATTCTTGATACCTGCAAGTTCACATACGATACGGGCAGGACCACCAGCGATGATACCGGTACCTTCTGGAGCTCTCTTTAAGAGAACAGATGCAGAACCGAATTTTCCGATGAAATCATGTGTAATACTCTTATTATCATCAAGTGCAACAGAAACTAAATTCTTGATTGCATCTTCTTTACCTTTGCGAATTGCATCAGGGATTTCAGTTGCTTTTCCTAAGCCTGCGCCAACATGACCATTGCCATCACCAACTACTACTAAAGCAGTGAAGCGCATGTTACGACCACCTTTAACAACCTTTGTAACACGTTTGATTGTTACAACTTTTTCAGTCAACTCTAACTGACTTACATCAATGATTGTACGTCTCATGTGATTTTCTTCTCCCTTCCTAGAATTCTAAGCCAGCTTCTCTGGCTGCATCAGCTAATGCTGCAATCTTACCCTGGTAAATAAAACCGCCTCTGTCAAATACAACGGTTGTGATACCTTTTTCAAGTGCTCTCTTAGCGATTACTGTTCCTAAATATGCTGCTGCATCAACGTTATTGGTTTTTTCAAGTTCAGCCTTTACGCTCTTCTCAAGTGTAGATGCTGCAACTAAAGTATTTCCAACTGTATCGTCAATAATTTGAGCATACATATGATTATTGCTTCTGAACACAGCCAGACGTGGTCTCTCAGCAGTGCCGCTGAAACGGTTACGCATTCTGTTGTGTTTTTTTACACGAACTTTTTGTCTTGATTCTTTACTAACCATTTTCATACTCTCCTTATCTATTATTTCTTACCAGTCTTACCAACTTTACGTCTAATTGTCTCATCAGCATACTTAATACCTTTTCCTTTGTAAGGTTCAGGTCTTCTCTTGTCTCTGATTTCAGCCGCAAACTGTCCAACTTTTTCTTTATCAATACCTTTAACGATAATCAGGTTCTGTCCATCGACAACTGTTTCAATGCCTTCTGGATCAGTCATCTCTACCGGATGGGAATAACCTAAGTTCAAGGTTAATGTTTTACCGGATTTGGATGCTCTGTAACCTACACCGTTTACTTCCAATTTCTTCTCGAATCCTTCAGTAACACCAACTACCATGTTGTGAATCAGTGTTCTTGTAAGACCGTGGAAAGATTTCATCTTCTTTAAGTCGTTAGGTCTTGTAACTACAACCTCATCGCCTTCTACTTTGATATCCATCTCAGCCGGAAGCACTCTCTCAAGTGTTCCCTTAGGACCTTTTACAGTCACTTTGTTATTTTCTGCAACCTCTACAGTTACGCCTGCAGGAATCGCGATTGGCATTCTTCCTATACGTGACATGCCCGTACCTCCTATTTTTATTAGTTGAAACTAAAAGTTACATGAATAGAATCATTCCGGAAGAATGACTCTGGTCATTCTTCCTACCATACGAATGCAAGTACTTCTCCACCTACCTGAAGTTCTCTTGCTTTCTTATCTGTTACAACACCCTGGTTTGTAGAGATGATTGCAACACCAAGTCCTCCAAGAACCTTTGGCAAATCTTCTTTGCCAGCATATACACGAAGACCTGGTTTAGAGATTCTCTTGATACCGGAAATGATTTTATCATTTTTGTCCTCGCCATATTTTAATGTAATATGGATAGTCTTGAAGTTACCATCTTCGATTACATCGAATTTCTTGATATAACCTTCATCTAAAAGAATCTGTGCGATAGCTAATTTCATTTTAGATGATGGTACATCTACTGTATCATGTTTTGCAGTGTTTGCATTACGGATTCTTGTAAGCATATCTGCAATTGGATCGCTCATTGTCATTTGAATTGCCTCCTTCTCTTAAATTTTACCAGCTTGCTTTCTTAACGCCAGGAATCTGACCCTTGTATGCTAATTCACGGAAGCAAATTCTGCAGATTCCGTATTTTCTTAAATAAGCATGTGGACGACCACAAATTTTGCAACGATTGTATTCTCTTGTGGAGAATTTCGGTTTACGCTGCTGTTTAATCTTCATTGCTGTCTTAGCCATGAATTTACCTCCTTTTATTTAGCGAATGGCATGTTAAATAATCTTAACAACTCACGAGCTTCTTCGTCTGTCTTAGCAGTGGTAACGAAAATAATATCCATACCTCTTACCTTATCTACCTTATCATACTCGATTTCAGGGAAGATAAGCTGCTCTTTAATACCAAGTGCATAGTTACCTCTTCCGTCGAATGCATTAGGGTTTACACCTCTGAAGTCACGTACACGAGGAAGTGCAAGGTTTACAAGACGATCTAAAAACTCATACATCTTATCGCCACGAAGTGTTGTCTTACAACCAATTGCCTGACCTTCTCTGATTTTGAAGTTAGCAACAGAATTCTTTGCTTTTGTAAGAACTGCTTTCTGACCTGTGATTGTTTCCATATCACTTACAGCGGTTTCCAAAACTTTTGCGTTATCCTTTGCTTCACCAACACCCATGTTGATTACAATTTTGTCAAGCTTCGGAACTTCCATAATATTTTTATATCCAAACTTCTTGATCATAGCATCTACGATCTCGTCCTTATACATATCTTTAAGTCTACTACTCAACGTTTTAGACCTCCTTTCTTAGTATTAGTCAATGTTGTCACCAGTGGATTTTGCGAAACGGATTGCTTTTGTCTTGCCTGGACGTTTCTCATCAGCAACACGTTTGATTCCGATTCTTGTTGCTTTTCCCTTGTGTACATACATTACATTAGAAGCGTCAATTGCAGCTTCTTTCTGAACGATACCGCCGTTCTGATTAGCTGCGGAAGGTTTCTCATGTTTTGTAATCATGTTAACACCTTCTACAACGACTTTGTTATTTTTGCTGTCTACGGAAATAACTTTGCCTTCTTTGTCTTTATCTTTACCAGCGATAACCTTTACTGTATCGCCTTTTTTAATCTTAAATGTTGACATACCGGCACCTCCTATAATACTTCTGGAGCCAGTGAAACAATTTTCATAAACTGTTTATCACGAAGCTCTCTTGCTACTGGTCCAAAAATACGTGTTCCTCTTGGAGTCTTGTCATCTTTGATGATAACAGCAGCATTTTCGTCAAACTTGATATAAGAACCGTCTTTACGACGTGCGCCTTTAACGCTACGTACAACTACGGCTTTAACAACATCGCCTTTTTTTACAACGCCGCCTGGTGTTGCATCTTTGACCGAAGCAACGATAACATCACCAATACGCGCATATCTTCTTGTAGAACCGCCCATAACTCTGATGCATAAAAGTTCTTTCGCACCAGTATTATCAGCGACTTTAAGTCTGCTTTCCTGTTGAATCATGCTAATTCTCCTTCCAAAATGTCTGGTAATCGAAAGAATTTCCAGAGAAATCCTTTCCTATTTTGCTCTTTCAACGATTTCAACAAGTCTCCATCTCTTATCTTTGGATAATGGTCTTGTTTCCATCACTTTTACGGTATCACCGATGTTACACTCATTGTTCTCATCATGTGCTTTTAATTTATAAGTCTTCTTTACAATCTTGTTGTAAAGTGGATGTTTAACATGGTTTTCAATTGCTACAACAATTGTTTTGTCCATTTTATTACTGGTTACTTTTCCAGTACGAGTTTTTCTCAAATTTCTTTCCACGATTGCTTCTCCTTTCTTAAACAATACATTACCTGTTCATTAGTTAGCTGCTTTTGCTTTTTCAGTGATTACGGTCTGAATTCTTGCGATGTTTCTTCTAACATCTTTAATTCTTGCTGTATTGTCTAACTGATTTGTTGCGTTCTGGAATCTCAAATTGAAAAGTTCTTTTTTAGCATCTACTAACGCCTGTGCTAATTCTGCTTCTGATTTTTTCTTTAAATCTTCTACATACTGATTAGTTTTCATTTGATACACCGCCTTCCAAGTCTGCTTTAGAAACGATTTTACATTTACATGGAAGCTTATGTGTTGCAAGACGTAATGCTTCTTTCGCTACATCCTCAGCTACTCCTGAGATTTCGAACATTACGCGTCCTGGCTTAACAACTGCTACCCAGTATTCTAAGGTACCTTTACCGGAACCCATACGTGTTTCTGCTGGTTTTGCTGTTACAGGTTTATCAGGGAAAATCTTAATCCAGACTTTACCACCACGCTTGATATGACGTGTCATAGCGATACGGGCTGCTTCAATCTGGTTAGATTTAATCCAACATGGCTCTAATGCTACAATACCATATTCACCATATGTGATTGTATTGCCGCGGCTAGCCTTACCAGCCATAGAACCACGGAACTGTTTACGACGTTTAACTCTCTTTGGCATTAACATTATTTATCGCTCCCTTCCTTGTTAGATTTAGTAGGAAGTACCTCGCCTTTGTAAATCCATACTTTAACACCAACTTTACCATAAGTTGTGTCTGCTTCTGCGAAACCATAGTCGATATCTGCTCTTAATGTCTGCAGCGGAATAGTACCTTCACTGTAGAACTCTGTACGAGCCATATCTGCACCACCAAGACGTCCGGATACGGAAGTCTTAATACCCTGTGCTCCAGACTTCATTGTTCTGCCCATGCAGGACTTCATAGCACGTCTGAAAGATACACGGTTTTCTAACTGCTGAGCAATATTCTCTGCTACAAGCTGTGCATCTCTGTCCGGTCTCTTGATTTCCTTAATATCTACGAGAACTTTCTTGCTTGTCAGTTTGGAAAGCTCTTTCTTTGTTACTTCGATTTCAGCACCGCCTTTACCGATTACAACACCTGGTTTAGCAGTATAGATGATAACCTTTACTCTGTCAGATGCTCTTTCAATCTCGATTTTAGCGATACCAGCACTGTATAATTTCTTCTTTAAGTATTTTCTGATGTTGTAATCTTCTACTAAGAAATCAGAAAACTCTGCATCAGCATACCATTTGGAATCCCAATCTTTAATAACACCGACTCTTAAGCCGTGTGGATTAACTTTCTGTCCCATGTTGTTCTCCTTCCTATATGATCCTATCTTTCATCAAGAACGATTGTGATATGGCTCATTCTCTTTTCGATTCTATAAGCTCTACCCTGTGCTCTTGGTCTTACTCTCTTCATGGTAGGTCCTTTGTTTGCGTAACAAGCTGCTACATAAAGGTTCTCCACATTCATTCCATTGTTATTTTCTGCGTTTGCGATAGCAGATTCTAATAACTTCTTAATAATGCTTGATGCATATCTAGGATTGTATTCCAGAATAGCAAGTGCTGTTGCTACATCCTTTCCTCTGATGGCATCTAATACGAAACAAGCTTTCTGTACAGACACTCTAGCATAAGATAACTTAGCTGAAGGTCTTGTATCTTTGTTCGCATTTCTTTCTCTCTTTATCTGGGATCTATGTCCTTTAGCCATAGATAATGACCTCCTTTCAAATTAGCGGACTTTAGACTTTCTTTCGTCCTTGTCATGTCCTCTATAGGTTCTGGTTGCTACGAACTCGCCGAGTTTGTGTCCAACCATATCTTCTGTAACATATACCGGTACGTGCTTTCTTCCGTCATGAACAGCGATTGTGTGTCCAACGAAGGAAGGGAAAATTGTAGAACGACGAGACCAGGTCTTAATAACCTGTTTCTGTCCTGCTGCGTTCATAGCATCTACTTTTTTCAGTAAGCTCGCATCTGCAAATGGTCCTTTTTTCAGTGATCTAGCCATGAATCTTTCCTCCTGTTTTTGTTAAAAACATATTATTTGATTGCTCTACCGTCTCTTCTTCTTACGATAAGCTTGTTAGAAGCTTTCTTCTTCTTACGTGTCTTAAGTCCGAGTGCAGGTTTGCCCCAAGGTGTACATGGACCTGGACGACCGATTGGTGCTCTACCTTCACCACCACCATGTGGATGGTCATTAGGGTTCATAACGGAACCGCGAACGGTAGGACGGATACCCATGTGACGTTTACGACCAGCTTTACCAATCTTAATCAGGTTGTGGTCTACATTGCCAACTGTACCAACTGTTGCTCTACATACGATTGGAACCATTCTCATTTCGCCGGATGGTAATCTAAGGGTTGCATATTTGCCTTCCTTAGCCATCAGCTGTGCACTGTTACCTGCAGAACGAACCATCTGTCCGCCTTTTCCAGGATATAACTCAATGTTATGAACCAGTGTACCTACCGGAATCTCGGATAATGGTAAGCAGTTACCAATTCTTACTTCTGCTTCCGGTCCGTTCATAACCTTCATGCCGTCTGTTAAACCTTCCGGTGCAAGGATGTATGCCTTCTCACCATCTTCATAACAGATTAATGCGATGTTTGCTGTTCTGTTCGGGTCATATTCGATACCGATTACTTTTGCAGCAACGCCATCTTTATTTCTCTTAAAATCAATGTTTCTATATAATCTTCTGCTTCCGCCGCCCTGATGTCTGACAGTAATTTTACCCTGGTTGTTACGTCCAGCGTTCTTCTTAAGAGAAGTACAAAGTGCTTTCTCAGGTGTGCTCTTTGTAATCTCGGAGAAGTCAGAACCAGTCATGTTACGTCTGGAAGGTGTATATGGGTTATATGTCTTAATTCCCATGGTTGTATCTCCTTTTCTTATTTATTATCACGCTTTGGTTGCGTATATTGTTACTTGGTGCTACGACCAAGCAGGAATGATTGCAGGCAATCTTCCTACAGTCCAGCGAAGATTTCGATATCTTTGCTGTCAGCTGTTAACTGAACGATAGCTTTCTTGGTCTTGGCAGTTTTGCCATATACCATACCACGTCTCTTGTTCTTTCCGTCTAAGTTCATTGTGTTAACACTTGCAACCTTAGCACCTTCGAACATTTTTTCAACAGCTTCTTTAATCTGTGTCTTGTTAGCTTCCGGATGAACTAAGAAAGTATATTTCTTTTCGCTCATGCCTGCCATGCTCTTTTCTGTAATAACTGGTTTGAGGATTACATCATAATACTGAATTGCTGCCATTATGCATACACCTCCTCGATTTTTGCTACAGCATCTTTTGTAACTACTACTGTGTCGCCTTTTAAGATATCATATACGTTGATGTTGTCTGCAACTGCTGTAGAGAATGCCTGCATGTTCTTTGCAGAAGCGATTACAGTATCGTCTTTCTCTCCAAGTACAACGATTGCTTTCTCAACCTTGAGATTATCCATTACATTTTTGAAGTTCTTTGTTTTAATCTCGTCAAATTTCAACTCATCAACTACGATTAATTTGTTTTCCTGTACTCTGCTTGTCAAAACAGATTTCAGAGCAGCTCTTTTCTCTTTCTTGTTTAATTTAAAAGAGTAATCTCTCGGAACTGGAGCGAATACAACACCGCCGCCTGTCCACTGAGGAGCTCTTGTTGAACCCTGTCTAGCATGACCTGTTCCTTTCTGTCTCCAAGGTTTTCTACCACCACCGGATACTTCGGAACGTGTCTTTGCTTTCTGTGTTCCCTGACGTTTATTAGCAAGTGTCTGAACAACTGCCATGTGTACGAGGTGCTCGTTGATTTCTACACCAAATACCGCATCGTTTAAGTCCATCTTGCCGACTTCTTTACCTTCCATATTATAAACAGATACGTTTGCCATCTGAATGGTCCTCCTTTCATCTGTGACTCAAGTCACTATTTCGCATCAACCTTAGTTGTCTCTTTGATGGTTACTAAGGCTTTCTTAGGTCCTGGTACAGCACCTTTTACAAGAAGAAGATTCTTCTCTGCATCAACTCTTACTACTGTAAGGTTCTGAACTGTTACCTTTACACAACCCATGTGTCCAGGCATTCCTTTTCCTTTAAATACTTTACTTGGGGAAGAACATGCACCGTTGGAACCCTGATGACGATGGAATTTAGAACCGTGAGCCATAGGTCCTCTATGCTGACCGTGTCTCTTGATAGCACCCTGGAATCCTTTACCTTTGGAGATTGCAGTTGCATCAACTCTGTCGCCAGCTTCGAAGATGTCAGCTTTGATTTCACTTCCAAGTGTATACTCTTCTGCGTTCTCAAACTTGAACTCTCTTACAAATCTCTTGCAGGAAACGCCCGCTTTTTCAAAGTGGCCTTTCTGTGCTTTGTTCACGCCGTGTCTGTGAATGATTTCTTTCTTTCCAGCCTTGTCTTTGTTGACAATCTTTTCTTTCTTGTCTACATAACCAACCTGTACCGCACTGTAACCGTCGTTTTCAACAGTCTTAATCTGTGTTACTGCACAAGGGCCTGCCTGAAGTACGGTAACAGGTGTTAACGTTCCGTCTTCGTTGAAGATTTGAGTCATTCCGACTTTTGTTGCTAAAATAGCTTTCTTCATTTCCTTTACCTCCTGTTATTCTACAGCGGATTCCGTTATCGGAATCATACTAGTAGGGGTCCTTATTTGTTTTTCATCTTGATGTCGATATAAACACCTGCCGGCATCTCTAATCTCTGTAAAGCGTCTACAGTCTTAGGTGTTGGAGCAATGATGTCGATGAGTCTCTTATGAGTTCTCTGTTCAAACTGCTCTCTGGAATCTTTGTACTTGTGAACCGCTCTAAGAATTGTAACAACTTCCTTTTTGGTAGGAAGCGGTACAGGTCCACTTACCTGAGCTCCGTTTTTCTTTACTGTTTCGATGATTTTTTTTGCAGATGCATCAACTAACTGATGATCATAGGCTTTAAGTGTAATTCTCATTACTTGACTTGCCATAAAAAAAGTCGCCTCCTTTTCGCACTTTTAATTTCTAAGTACGACAAGCGGTGACTGTACACTCTCCCGTGTGTGTCCTAAATCTTAACGCTCATTCAGAATCACTAACCACGTCGTTTCTGGCTATGCCAGACGTTCTTTGTTTGTTGTACAGTGACTTGTCGTCAGTTTCCTAACTTGACATTCGCTCCACGGAAAAACCTGTCCAGTGGACAGCAACCTCACGCTTCTTAGCTATCATGCCACAGCAATGACTAGTATATATGACTTTCCTTATAATTGCAATAGAATTTTCTCAAAAAATATTGTATTTTTTTAGATACAATATTGTGGTGTTTGCTGCACTTTCCAACACTGCCATACTGCCTGCTTCATTATAATCTCATTTTACAAAATTCGCAATCTGTCAAGTTGTGTCTGGGAATAAAGTATGTTATGCTCATGAATGTATGATATCGTCTGTTTATATTATCTATATATATAGAAGAAACACTTTTCATAAAACGACAGAATACAGCAATAAGTGTCAGATACCGGCACAGAAATGGAGATTATTATGTGGATTGCAAACGAATGGAAAGATTATGAAGTAATAGATACTTCCAGCGGAGAAAAATTAGAGCGTTGGGGCGATTATATTCTGGTCCGTCCAGACCCCCAGGTTATCTGGAATACCCCTAAGAGCGACAAACGTTGGAAGCACATGAATGGTCACTATCACAGAAGCTCCAGAGGCGGTGGCGAATGGGAGTTTTTCCAGCTGCCCCAGGAATGGAGTATCCATTATAAGGAACTTACCTTCCATCTGAAGCCTTTCAGCTTCAAACACACCGGACTTTTCCCGGAGCAGGCAGTCAACTGGGACTGGTTTTCTTCTATTATCAAGAATGCCGGCAGACCGGTTAAAGTGTTAAACCTCTTTGCCTACACCGGCGGTGCTACTCTTGCGGCTGCCAAAGCCGGTGCCAGCGTAACCCACGTCGATGCTTCCAAGGGTATGGTAACCTGGGCAAAGGAAAATGCAGCTGCCTCCGGTCTTGGAGACGCCCCTATCCGTTGGCTGGTAGATGACTGCGTGAAATTCGTAGAGCGGGAAATCCGCCGCGGCAATACCTATGATGGTATTATTATGGACCCTCCTTCTTATGGTCGTGGACCGAAAGGGGAAATCTGGAAAATTGAAGAGAGCATCTTCCCCTTCGTTGAACTTGCGTCCAAAATCCTGGCAAAAGATGCTCTGTTTTTCTTAATTAACTCTTATACAACCGGTTTACAGCCAGCCGTGCTTACCTATATGATGAATACCGTTCTGGTTCCAGACTTTGGTGGTCATGTAGAAGCTTCCGAAATCGGTCTTCCGGTTTCCGGTAATGGTCTGGTACTGCCCTGCGGGGCTTCCGGTCGATGGGTACGCTAAACAGCGTACCTTGTTTTTAATACATACTTGCCATAGATACGCCAAATACAACAAAAACAATAAGGTAAAGCAGAATCACGATACCAGTATAGATAAGCTGTGCTTTAAAGAAATTGGATTTGCTCTGCTTCTGATTCTTGCTGAATGCCCATACAAACATCATTACAATGTTTACACATGGGATAAACATAATTAAGAGCGTAATCATCCACTCACCCAGACTCATCGGCTCTTCCAGCCCCTGCATCGGCTGCTGATATACCGGCTGCTGGTATGGCTGCTGATACTGCTGGTTGTCCTGACTCTGATACATGTTGTTACTGTCCATTTGAATTCCTCCTCATAATGACTCATTATAATGTTTTTCGAGTGTTTTCACACTGTACTGCCTATTTTATCATAAACTTATTCTCTCGTATAGCATATTTATGAAATCTTTTCCAATAATATGCTCGAACATATTTCCTTTTGTATAAACATAAGGTACTCTATCCGGGAAATACAGATACATCCGATAACTGTAACTGAGTATCATGGCTACCGCAATGCCAACAACAATCCCCTTCATTCCTCTCGCTCTTCTGCCAAACGCATATCGGTTAACTGCAAAATACAGAAAGGCACCTGCCACAGGAACAATCATAGGATTCATCTCCACCGCCTGTCTCCATCTTCCGGTCAGAAATAGCCCCGCAGCCCTGGTCATTCCGCAGCCAGGACAAGGAAGCCCCAGGGTAATGACCAGCGGGCAGAACGCATGGAAAACCAGTTTCGTCAGAAAAAGATATCCCAGCACCACCGCCACCGCTATCCCATACGTCTGACAATCCTTCTTCACTCTCATTCCTATTCCTTTTATTTTCTCTATCATATCTTTATCCTAACAATAATTGTCTGATACCGGTCAGCACAAGCAAATGCACCGGATAGAAGCCATACGTGATGGCTTTCGGTATTCTGCTGCCACGTTCGCCGCGATAACAGGCTATGAATACAAATGCAATCATTCCATACAGCTCCCGCAACCCGGAATAAACATACAACATAATGGTATCTTCCGCAGTTCCGTACCGCACCAGATATACAGCAATCATTCCACCGCCCATAATAAGGGCACTCCACACCATCTGTCGGAACAATCTCCCTCTATTATAGTAGAAACTCACAATCAACAGGATTCCCATAAACATATAATCGGTCTGCAGCACCCATGCCGCCGCACACCCCGATAATATGACAAGTACCTGCACTCCCTTGTTTTGATACCATTCCAGCAGCATCATCACAAAGAGACCCAGAACCAGGGTAAAATATACATTCTGACTCTCCGGTGCATATAGCTTTCTCTGAAATGCCAGGTCAAAGGGTATCTCAGACAACAAGGCAAGCACTCCAAGACGCAGCAGATATTTTTTCCGGTTTCTGGTATAAACAAAGCCCTCTACCAGAAGGTACGCAAACAAAACAAAAGAAATTCTGCCGATTGCCCTTCCTGTCCGATACACATAATATGCCTCTAGGTACGCACTCCCCTGCAAAGTATCCATATAAGCCGAAAATACAATGGCAAAGAAATGATCTATAAACATGGTAACAAAAGCTATGTTTTGTAACATCGCACTGCTGCAATTTATTTTTTTCATCGCTTTTCAAACCTTCTTTATCCTTTACCATCCCTATGCTTTACTACATCTTTCTTACGTTTCTGTTTTACCAGATATAATTTTTCATCTGCCTGCAACAGAGCATCTTTTAAAGTGACAGCTTCCCGCCAGCCAATCACATAGGCTCCGGCAGAAACCGTCACAGTATATTTTTTATCACTGGCAGCATTATAAGTTTCAAACCTTCCATATAAATCCTCCAGTATCTCATTTCCATTTCCCGTATCCGTATAGGGAATGGCAAAGGCATATTCATCACCACCGATTCTTCCGGCAACACCTTGTTCCCCGGCTATCTCGTGCAGTATCGAACCAATCAGTTTCAGCGAATGGTCGCCCTCCTCATGACCATATCTGTCATTTATGATTTTCAGGTTATTCATATCCACATAGACTGCCAGAACATTCTTTTCCTTACACCTGCACTCTTCCAGGAGCTTCTCTGCCACATCATAGAATCCTCTCCGGTTATAAATGCCTGTCAGTACATCCGATTTAGACAGCGTATCCAGTTTAATATTCGAATCCCGCAAGGTAGCCAGGTTTTCCTCTAACTGCTGTTGGATGTACTCATTTGCCTCTAACAGTTTTAACATCTTGACTGCCGCACTCATCTGATTAACCAGGAATTCTCCATTATCATGGAGTGCATCTGTCATATCACACACCAATATACCATAGACTACTTCATTGGAATACAAAGGAAGTACCACCCGGTAGCAATATGTTTCTTCGTGTTTATCAAAAATGGTGCTGAAAGCCTCCTGCTGTTGTACCACCGGGATGGTACAGACCACGCCTTTTCTAAGAGTTGCTTTATGATACAATACTTCCGGTGCCTTAAAGTTTTCCAGGAATAGATGCAACACCGGTTTTTCCAACAGATATACATCCGCATTCTCGATAGAAAGCCAGTTCAGGTTCTCCAACAGGACTCCATAGCTTTGATCCTTTCCTTTTTCAAACTGCAGAATATCCTGAACAAACAGCTTCATATCATAGCTTTCCCGCATTTTCTCCTTCTGAATATCTCCCAGCAGCTCATTCAATGCACGTACGGTTTTCCGATATAGTTCAAAATAAAGATCCCGTAATTCGTTTCGTTCCTCTGTCTTTGACTGCTTTGCCCGAACTATTTTATAAGAAATTTCCAGATGAGACAGCATAATATCCACATCCGCATATTTCATCCCACCAGTGCTTAAAAATTTATCGGCACAGGCCGCAATCTCTGCATTACAGTTCGGATTTTTAAAACCATCCAGCGCATTTCTGGTAAAAGTAATTATCAGTTTCTTATAGGCAAGACGAGTCTGCGCCAATTGTTTGGTAATTCCTTCTGTAATATTACAGTGGAAAATCTCCATAAAATTTGCATCAAAATCCCGCACAGGATAGAAATCCTGATTCTCTGCATTCTTCTTACTTCCGCTAACAGAGTGTCGCATAATAAAGCGGGTTGGCAGCACCTTGCTTTCCGGTGTATTACCATCCAGCTGATGGCACGCCATATAGACGGCCTCTTCCCCCAACAGACCGGAATCTGCCCTTACAGAAGCAAGCGGCGGTGATGCCTGGGCTGCTGCCACAGTATCGTCAAAGCCCAGCACGAAAATATCCTGGCCAATATGCAGTCCTCTTCGCTTTATTTCATCATACACCCCGATAGCGGTATCATCATTCACGCAGAAAATACCTTGCACACCCGGATTGTCATCTAATACCTTCTGAAATGCCTTTCCACATCTTCTGGTCAGGTCACCCTCCACATACATGTGCTCTTCAAAGGTAATCCCATTTTCTTCCAATACACTTAAGAAAGCCTGCTTTCTTTCGCTGGCATCCATATTCTGCTCATTCCCACCTATCATGGCAAGCTTGCGGCAGCCGTTTTCTTTTATCATATACTCCAGTCCGTCTTTGATACCCTGGTAATTGTCAAAAATGACACCTGGATATCCCTCAATTCTGGATGCCAGAACAATACAGGGAATCCCCAGATATTCCTCGAGTAGCTGCACAATCCGCTTTCTGGACGTAAAGCAGCCAATACAGTCTGCCGCCACAATCAAAGCATCCAGCCCCTTATTTCTGGCATAGGAAAACACTGTGTTATACTGATACTCATAACACAGTTCCCTGTTATCCGATAAATCTCTGTCCACATATTTTCCGGGGAAAACAATTACATTGACATTTTGTTTTCTGGCTGCCCGGTTCACGCCTTTACAAATAGCTGCTGTATAATCATCCATAATACCACTGACCAACAGTCCTATGGTTCTCTTTCTGCTTTTCCCGCTCATACAAAACCCTTCCTGTTTCTTTTTCTAAATAAGCTGCGATATCTTGGAGGGCGGTACGTTATACTTCTTCTTAAAGAGCTTGCTGAAATGATAGGCATCCTCATAGCCTACCGCCGCTGCAACCTCCTGAATACTGTTGCACTCTCCTTTTTCCAGAATCTCTCTGGCCCGCTCCAGGCGGATATCAATCAGATAGTGAATCGGAGTGTCTCCCGTTTCACTCTTAAAAATCTTGGAAATATAAAATGGACTCAGATACATATTTTCTGCAATCTGGTCCAGGGATATTTTCTCTGCATAGTGGTCTTCAAAATAATTGCATATCTGCTCCACTACATATTTCTTGTTTACCGATTCAAAGGCATAACCTTTCTTCGGTCTGACTGCCTCAGACTGCTCCCTGATAAGCAGTAACAGAATCTGCACCAGATAAGTCCGCAGCATGAAATACCGTCCCTGCTGCCACTGTTCATTCTCCGCTGCCATACTCCTGGCTATCCGGAAAAGCTTCTGCCGCAGTTCCCCCTTTGTATGTAAAACCGGTCCGTCAACCAGTTCAAAATGATTCGGTTTCATATTCCGGAACGCAACATCCGTAAATCCCACGAAAAACTCCACCACCGGATTACCCTTACCATCGGTAAGCGCCTGATGATAACAGCCTGGGTTCAATATCAGCAAATCGCCTTCCCTGATGTCATAAACCACACCATCAATTCTGTATTTTCCACTACCCGCCATAATAAAGCTCATCTCAATACTGTTTTCATGGCAGTGATAGTTTTTTTCATCACAGCTTCTGGCACCTTTCCAGGCAAACAGGAAGGTTGGATTCAGCTCTTCTGTCAGAATATCATTTCCATCGCACATCGTTTTCCAGTTCCGTTTCCTTACGTTTTCACTATTCTTTATTTTACTAAAGATTTTCCTAAAAGTAAACAAATCACAAAAATATACATCAAAGTTGCAAGATACTACATTTTCATTTTTTCTCTTTTCTTTATACTATAGCTTAACATCCTCTCCGATGTTAATTTATCCATTGCCCACAGGGCAGAAAGAGGTTTTCTATGCGTGCTATGAAATGGTTTCTATCGTTTCTCAAAAAGTATAAATGGCTCATGGTTCTTGGTCTGTTACTTACCACCATCATCTCCATTCTTGCCATTGTCAACCCTTATATTTCGGGTATGATTGTAGATGAAGTCATCACCGGCGGCAAGCTTTCCCTGCTGCCAAAGCTGATTATCGCCCTGTTGGCTGCGACTTCCATCCGTGGTATACTCCGCTACTATTATCAGGTTGTTTTCGAAACCTGTTCCCAGGGTGTCCTCTATGAAATGCGTGACAAGGTCTATCGCAAACTGTTACAGGAGGACTTCGCTTTCTATAACCGGAAAAGAACCGGCGATTTGATGTCAAGACAGACGGGCGACATGGATGCTATCCGTCATTTTGTTGCCTATGTTATCTATGCTGTCTATGAGAATATCCTGCTCTTCCTTTTCGCGTTGACGATGATTTTTACTGTCAACGTAAAGCTGGCTTTGTGCATGATGGCAGTACTTCCTTTTACTGCCCTTACCACCTATCTGCAATCCAAACAGGTAAAACCAGCTTTTCAGCGGAACCGGGACTGTTTCTCTTCCCTGAATGCTTTTGTACAGGAAAATGTCAGCGGTAACCGGGTGGTAAAAGCCTTTTCCAAAGAAGATTATGAAATTGAAAAATTTAATAAGGAAAACGATGCCTTCCGGGATTCCCAGTTAGATGCCTCTAAAATCTGGATGCGTTATCTGCCTGTTTTTGAAATGTTATCCAACCTGCTGACCATCATCCTCATGCTCTATGGAGGTTACATGGTTATCCGTGGGGAAATTACCCTGGGCAACATGGTTACCGTAAATGGTTATCTGTGGATGCTTACCGTTCCCCTGCGGATGGCAGGCTGGTGGATTAATGATATCCAACGTTTTGTTACCTCTGTAGAAAAAATCTACGCCACCTACACGGAGGAACCCTCTGTAAAAGCCCCCGTAAACGGCACCATGCGCAAACATCTTCAGGGAGCCGTTACCTTCCGGGATGTTTCCTATCAGGCAGATGGCGAAGACATTGTCCACGATATCAGCTTCTGTGTCAAACCAGGACAGACCGTAGGTATCATTGGTTCCACCGGTGCCGGCAAATCCACAATCATGAACCTGCTGTGTCGTTTCTATGATGTGACCGCCGGCGAAGTTCTGGTAGATGGTATCAATGTAAAGAATTTGGACTTATATGACCTGCGGGACAACATCGGTATGGCAATGCAGGACGTATTCCTTTTCTCCGATACGATAGAAGGCAATATTGCCTATGCCAAGCCGGACTGTCCTTTTGAGGAAGTTAAGCATGCTGCTATTATGGCAGATGCCAACCACTTTATCCAAAACCTGCCGGATGGTTATGATACCATTGTCGGGGAACGTGGGGTAGGGCTTTCCGGTGGACAAAAACAGCGTATCTCCCTTGCCCGGGCCCTGTTAAAGGACCCTTCCATCCTGATTCTTGACGATACGACTTCTGCGGTAGATATGGAGACCGAAAGTTATATCCAGACACAGCTTAAGAAGATTGAAAAAGACTGCACGATTTTCATTATCGCTTACCGCATTTCTTCCATCAAGGATGCCGACCTTATTCTGGTTATGGATAACGGACGCATTATTGAGCGCGGTACGCACGAAGAATTATTGCAAAATAACGGTTATTACGCCTCTGCCTTCCGGAACCAGTACGGAGAGATTCCGGCAGAGTTATCCTAGATTATTCTATATAGAAAGGAGCTTACCATGGCTAGAAATACTTATGATGTAGATGAAGTGTTAGAAGACCACTTTGACCTGGGGCAGTTAAAGCGGCTTGCCAGCTACATTACCCCTTACCGCAAGCCCATGCTTTTCGTTATTTTTCTGATGCTGTCCTCCTCCGCATTATCCATGCTGATACCGCAGTTTCTGATGCGGGTTATGGATGACTGTATTCCTGCAAAGGATATGCACACAATTTTCAAGTATGCCGGTCTGACTCTGTTAATTGCCTTATATGCCTGTATCAGCTTACGTTACAAAATCAAGGTAACAAACGAACTGGGACAAAACGTTATTTACCAGATTCGCTATGACATCTTTAAACATTTACAGGAATTGCCTTTTTCCTATTATGATGACAGGCCGCATGGCAAAATTCAGGTACGTGTAGTAAATTATGTAAACAGTTTAAGTGACCTGTTAAGTAATGGTATCATCAACACCATTACCGACCTGTGTAACCTGGTTTTTATTCTCCTGTTCATGCTATTTATTAACGTGAGACTGACCCTTATCTGTCTGTGTGGTTTGCCGGTTTTAATCCTCGTGATTATTGTGATTAAGAAAAAGCAGCGCCGCGCCTGGCAGATTCAGAGTAACAAACAGTCCAACTTAAATGCCTATATTGCAGAAAGCATCAATGGTATACGGGTTACCCAGTCCTTTACACGTGAGCAGCGAAATACCGATATTTTCAACCATTTAAGCCGTGGCTACCGCCAGTCCTGGATGCGGGCTGTAAAGTTCAATTTCCTGATGGGACCCAGTGTGGATATTATATCCGTTATTACCACTTCCTTTGTCTATGTGCTGGGTATTAACTGGATGCTTAGCGGCGATGGCGGTATTACCGTCGGTGTGCTGGTGGCTTTTACTGCCTATATCAGCCAGTTCTGGAACCCCATTAACACGCTGGCGAGCTTCTATAACTCCCTGCTCACTGCCATCTCCTATCTGGAACGTATCTTCGAAACCATCGATGAAGAGGTTTTGGTCAAAGATGCACCGGATGCGGTTCCCATGCCACCTATTGTGGGTAAAATAACCTTTCAGGACGTATGCTTCAGCTATGAGCCAGGACATCCGATTCTGAACCATATTAACTTTACTGCCAATCCCGGTGACTCCTTCGCGATTGTAGGACCGACCGGTGCCGGCAAAACCACCATCGTCAACCTTATCAGCCGCTTCTACAATGTGGATTCCGGTCAGGTACTTATCGATGATGTGGATATTTCCAAGGTTACCATCCATTCCCTGCGGGCACAGATGGGCGTCATGATGCAGGACAGTTTTATCTTCTCCGGCACCATTATGGACAATATCCGCTATGGCAATAAAACAGCTACCGATGAAGCTGTTATCCGCGCTGCCAAAACGGTATGCGCCCATGATTTTATTATGGAAATGGAACATGGCTATTACACGGAAGTAAATGAACGGGGCAGCCGCCTTTCTGCCGGACAAAGGCAGCTTATCTCCTTTGCCAGGGCACTGCTTGCCAACCCGAAGATTCTCATTCTGGATGAGGCAACCTCCAGCATTGATACGGAAACCGAACTGCTACTGCAAAAGGGATTGAATGAACTGTTAAAAGGAAGAACCTCCTTCATCATCGCCCACCGGCTTTCCACCATCAAAAATGCCAACTGCATTCTGTATGTGGACAAGGGGGATATCCTGGAAAGAGGTTCTCACGAAGAGTTATTAGCTATGAAAGGCGAATACTATAAACTGTATATGTCACAGTTTGATTTTCTAAAAGAACAGAAATAACTTATTCCATTGCTTTTACCAGTTTGATAATACGGCTGGTTCCCAGGCGGTCAGCTCCCAGTGCCAGGAATTTTTCAGCATCTTCCATGGAGGAGATGCCGCCTGCTGCCTTAATCTTCACACCGGCACCTACATGCTGTGCAAACAGTTCCACATCAGCAAAGGTTGCACCGGCTGTGGAGAAACCGGTAGAGGTCTTAATATAATCTGCCCCCGCAGCCGTTACTACTTCACACATCTTAATCTTCTCTGCTTCCGTAAGAAGACAGGTTTCAATAATGACTTTCAGAATTTTATCCCGGCAGGCCTTTTTTAAGATACGGATTTCTTCTTCCATCTTATCAAATCTGCCGTCCTTTACCCAGCCTAAGTTGATAACCATATCAATCTCATCTGCGCCGTTTGCAAGGGCATCCTTTGTTTCAAATTCCTTACAGGCAGTGGTTGCATAACCATTAGGAAAACCGATTACTGTGCAGACTGCCATGTTATCCTGCACATATTCTTTTGCCTGCTTCACATAACTTGCCGGAATACAGACAGATGCCGTGCCGTAGTGCATGGCATCGTCACAAATCTGTTTTATTTCCTCCCAGGTGGCAGTTTGTGCCAGTAAGGTATGGTCTACATGTTTTAAGATTTCTTTTTTATCCATTGTTTTCTCCCTGTGTACGTATTTTCTGTTACGATATGATTTTCTTATTGTTTCACAGCTTCTTGTCAGGGAATCACTTCCTGTTATGAAAATCATTCCCTGTTATGAAACATTTTCCTACTTACTTAACATATAACAGTTTCACTTCCCCTTCAATACCTATTTGCAGGGAAAAGGTTTCTTTCTCGCCAAATTCCACATTCTTTTTCGCTACCGGTATCTGGATTTCTGTCCAGGTATCACAGGTTCCATTCCAACTGCCACAGCATTTCCCATCGGCATAAAGATGGATGGTTCCCGTTCCCATTCCTGCCAGTGTCATCTGCTCTGGCAAGGTGGAAACCAGACAATCCATAAAGTTCAATAAGCCTTCCTGCTCCGGTTGCTTTGGTGTTACCGCCGTATAGCCCTGCTGTCCTTCCACCAGAATCATATTTTCACAGGTATCGTAATGGTCTGCCTGCAGTCTGTTATCCAACCGGCGATTGCCCGGTTTCTTTCCCGGAAGGAAAATGGCCGCAGAAAGCTTTTCCGCCTTGCAGGAATCTCCTACATATATCCGGTAAGTACCTTCTTCTACCATAAGACTTTCACTGATAACATCATAGAAGCGGAAATCCTCTGCCGGGATTTCAAAGGCTACCTGGCGTGTTTCCCCCGGTCTTACTGCCTTAAGCCGTTCAAAGGCAAGCAGCTGGCTCACTGGCTTCTTCACTCTGGATGCGGGTGCCACACCATAAACCTGCACCACTTTGTCACTGGTTCTCTCCCCGGTATTGGTAACTTCAAAACGGACACCGATTGCTTCCGGTATGGTAAAAGGTGTTTTTCTGTATTTTGACACATGTGTCATATTATCCTGCAGGGTCACTTCCAGTTTCCCATAAGCAAACGTAGTATAGTTCAAGCCATATCCGAAAGGATATAATACTTCGCCGTCAAAATAGCGGTAAGTCCGTTTGCCCTGAATGATGTCATAGTCGTCGATATCCGGTAACTGCTCCACACTTTGATACCAGGTCATATTCAGGCAGCCGGCCGGTGCTGTCCTGCCAAAAAGAGCTTCTGCCATAGCAGTTCCCATATCCTGGCTGCCGGTTGCCGAAGAAATAATTGCCGGAATCTTTGCCTGCGCTTCCAGAATCGCATAGGGATAGTTGGTAAACAGCACCAGTATAACAGGCTTGCCAAATCCGGCTGCCTTTTCTAACAGCCGCTCCTGATAAGGCGGCAGGGTCAGTGTCTTTCTGTCCACTTCCTCCTTGGCGTTTATCATCGGATTGCAGCCAAGTGCCAGCAGAATCATCTCTTTTTCCTGCATGATGGAAAGCGCTTTTTCCAGTCCATTCTCTACCACTTCCATCCGAAGCGCCGTTCCTTCTGCTGTTTCCTTTTTCACAGAAGAAAAATTTCCTGCATCGTCTGCCTGTAATGGGTTCTCAAAACGGTCTGTTAAAATTACCATCCCATCTTCTCTTTCTTCCTTATGCATCCGTTCTAAGACAAACCAGTCAAAAGCTCTCTGGCTGGCAACATACATTCTGCCACCATCTTTTTGTCCATCTTCCTTTTTTCCCAGATTCATATAGCGTCCGGTGCGTACACTGCGATACGTATAACTGCCCTCGCCCCAGTTTTCCTCTATAAAAATCTCCGGCTTCTGACAGATACACAGTTGTTCTTTCTCTCCGATTCCCAGATAACCATCCCCACACCGGAACAGTACCCTGTCCAGCCCATCTGCAAAAGGAATCTCGCTACCTGTCACTTCCTTGATTCCCTGTCGCAGTGTTTTCTGATAAAGCGGTGTGCCCCCATACCAGTCCTGATACCACACATCGCCCAGAGGACCTGCCAGTGCCATATTTGTGACATCCGCGTCACTTTTAAGTGGCAGTATATTGCTTTCATTTTTTAATAAGACAATGCTTTCCCTGGAAACTTCTTTACAAATCTCCTGATTCTGCAAAGTATTTCTATCCGCTTCTGTTACCCGGTCATAAGGGTTCTCATTCTCCCTGTCATAGATTCCCAGACGAAGCTTGGTACGGAAAGTATTGCGAATCGCCCGATTTACCTCTTCTTCCGTCAGCAACCCCTTTTCATAAGCCTCCTTTGCTGCTTCGTCTACCAGCTCCTGCCTGTCTGACATTGCATCCACACCAGCCTTGACCGAAGCTGCAATGGACTGCGCATGGCTTTCAAAATAGTGCTGATCCCTCACTACCAGTTCCAAAGCACCACCATCGCAGACTACATGCTTCAGCCCATACTGATTCTTCAAAATATCCTGCACTTCATGATTCAGCATACCAACTGTGCCGTTAATCCGGTTATAGGCGGTCATTACCGCTTCTGCGCCTGCCTCTTCAATACAACGACGGAATGGCTCCAGGTACAGTTCATAACGATTACGTGAATCGATGGAAGAGCTCTTATAAGTTCTGCCATCCTCTGTATTATTTCCATAAAAATGCTTCAGGGTCGCTGCCACCTGCAGGTAACGTGGGTCATCCCCCTGCATTCCCTTGATATAGGCACCCGCCATCTCTCCAGTAAGCAATGGGTCTTCCCCATAGCTTTCCTCATTTCTGCCCCAGCGTGGGTCCCGCTCCAAATCCACAGTCGGTGCCCAACGGCATAAGCCGCCTCTGTCCCGAACCTTATAAAGGGCTCTGGCTTCTCTTCCCACCATATCGCCTGCCCGCTGCAATAATTCTTTATCCCAGGTGGCACTCATCCCGATGGGCTGTGGCAGGGATGTGGTGTAATCCGGCTTGCCAATCGGATTCTGGTCGTTCCGTGCCTCGATTCCGTGGGCAGCTTCACTTCCCACATAGCTTCCCGGTATGCCCAGCCGCTCTATCGCCGGTCCGCTGGAACACAGACAGCTCAGCTTCTCCTCTATCGTCATGTTGGCAATCAGCCAGTCTAACCGCTCCTCTATGGGCAATGTGTTGTCCCAGAATTTTGTAGTCTTATTTGCTTCCATAAAAATCCTCATTTCTGCGCACGTTCTTTGCGCATGCCGAGTTTGTGTCAAGTGCGCGCAGACACAAATCTCGTGTGTGAAAAATCTTTCGTATATGGATTTTTCACACTAGCCTCCCATTTATAAGATGAATGGTACATGTACTAAAAAAACAGGTAAGTGGGAAACCATGATTGTCTTATCTACATGTGCGGATGAATAACCAATCGCAGGACCCTGGTAAAACGCTGGTACTTAGCGACTGTATTGTAGTCGTTTATGTACCACTGCGTTTGGATTGGAGCGAAAGCGTGTCCAAGATGGTTTTCATTTGCACATGTTTATCAAAAATGCAAGGTTTCCTAATTACCTGTTTATTATCAAATATTCCACAATCGGGTACAATGGGATATCTTGTATGGAAGCTGTACTATCTTGTTATTCCTCTTTTCCCAGTTCCCAGAATGCTACAGCACTGGCAGCTGCCACATTGAGGGAATCCACACCATGGGTCATGGGGATTCTGACCGTATAATCACAGTCTGCTATGGTTCCGTCTGCCAACCCATCGCCTTCGGTTCCCAGAAGAATGGCAAGTTTTTCTTCTGCCCGCAGCCGTGGGTCATCAATTCCGATGGAATCTTCCCGCAGTGCCATCGCAACGGTACGAAAGCCCATTTCTTTTAGAGCGTTTATGTCCTTTTCCAGGAAAGTCCATGGAATCTGAAAAACAGTTCCCATGCTGACGCGGATTGCCCGGCGGTATAATGGATTGCTGCATGCCGGTGTCAGTAAGATACCATCCATGTGCAGGGCTGCTGCCGAGCGGAAAATAGCACCCACATTGGTCGGATTTACTACATTTTCCAAAACCACAATCCGGCGGGCTTTCTCACAAACCTGTTCCACAGCTGGCAGTGGCGGGCGGTACATAGCACACAACATTCCTCTGGTCAACTGAAATCCAGTCAGTTTCGTCAGCACATCAAAGGGTGCCGTATACACCGGCAGTCCGCTGCAACGCTCTATCAGCTCCCTGCCCTCTCCTTCCACATGCTTTCTCTCCATCAGGAAAGAAATCGGAATACAACCAGCATCCAGTGCACGCTCAATGACCTTAGGACTTTCTGCGATAAACATTCCCTTTTCCGGCTCCTGCCTGTTCAGCAGTTGATTCTCCGAAAGCCTTGCATAAACGTCTAACTGTGGTGCTTCAAAATCCCCTATTTCTATGATATGTGCCATACGAATCCTCATTTCTACGCATGCCTTGGCGCATGTCGTGTTGCTACCTGTTCCCGCGGACAGCTTTCCGTCTACCTTTTTATTTCGTCAGGTCATTGGCATAGTCCCTGCCATTTACGATTTCCATAATGCCATACAGCCCATACTGTACCATGCTTTCTACCGCCACATCGGTGTAAAATGCCATGTGCTGCGTGTGCACTACATTGGGGAACTGGCGCAGATATGCCATTTTCCGGTTGGAAATAATATCACTTTTAAAATTCCTATGGACAATTCCTTCTTCTTCTTCGATACAGTCCAAGCCCAGCGCACCAATCTTACAGTTCTCAATGTTCTCAATCAGGGCATCAATATTCATCAGCGACCCTCTGGCACAGTTAATTAGGACTACCCCATCTTTCATCCTGGCAATGCTCTCATTGTTTACCATGTGGTAAGTATCCTCCAACAGTGGCATGTGGAAGGTAATCACATCTGCCTTTGCGTAAACTTCCTCCAAGGACACGTAGGTAGCGTATTTTTTTACTTCCTCATTTTCATGCGGGTCATAGGCTATGATTTTACCACCAAAGCCCGACAATGCCTGAATGACTTTCATACCAATACGCCCGGTTCCCACAACACCGATGGTAAGACGGTTGATTTCCCTGCCGATTAAACCGGTTAAGGAATAGTCATTTACCTGGGTTCTCCACAGGGACTGTTTATAATTTCTAAGACAAAGCAATATCATCATAATGGTATACTCTGCCACACCGGTTGGAGGATATGCCGCATTGCAGACCTTTAAGCCGATTTCCCTGGCATACGCCACATCGATATGGTCATAACCGATGCTTCTTGTCGTCAGGCACTTTACCCCGTATTCTTTCAGCTTGTCCAGTTCCTCTTTTCCGTAAGTGTGCATGCCCAGAATGGTAACACCGTCACACCCCTTTACCAAATCTATATTGGAGAGGCTTAATACCTCCTTCGTGCAGGACAACTCCAGGTCATACTCTTTTTCATACTTTTCAAATGCTGCCCGCTCATCTTCTCTCACACCAAATGCATATATTTTCATACCAATTCTCCATTTCTGTTATTTCCTATTCCGTATCATAGCACAGTCAGACTGCCCTCTGTCAATTCAACCTGTTAAACTGCGCTGTTGGTAGTCAGTGTCCTTCGCTTATGGTAAAATAGAGAATAGTAATTTTGAAATTATATAAAGCATGATTTTAAAATTGTGGAAGTGAATAACCAACTGAAGGACCATTGTGTCCGGAGCGGAGCGAAAGCGAAAGCGTGTCCGAAGTGGTTATCGCTTACACATTTAGTCAAATATTAGCTTTCCAAATTACCATATCACACATACGACATAAGCGAGGGCTCTACTATGAATCTGAAAAATGCAGTTTCTGCCATGCAAAAGGAACATTCCAAAGATACCTTAACTCCCCTTTATACTCCCTGGGGAGAAGCGATTGAAAAGGAGCAGGAAACCAACGTCCTTCCTGAGTATCCAAGACCGCAGCTACGCCGTAGTAACTATCAGATGTTAAACGGAAAGTGGCATTATGCCATCAACCAAAATCCTGCTGCCTCGGAAACGTTTTCGGCTGACGGAGAGATTCTGGTTCCCTTTTCCCCGGAAGCTCTTCTTTCCGGTGTTCACAGACAAGTTCTGCCTGGTAATTATCTCTGGTATGAGAGACGTCTTACCTTTTCCCAGGAAGAGCTCTCCTTTCTCCATCAGGGCAAACACTGTCTCCTGCATTTTGGTGCCATCGACCAGATTGCCGTTATCTATATCAATGGGAAAGAGGTGGCTTCCCATGTGGGTGGATATCTCCCCTTTGAAGTGGATATTACGCCTTACTTGACCGATTCCTCTGTAACCCTCCAGATTCGGGTACAGGACTACAGCGACACGTCCTATTACAGTCGGGGCAAACAGACCCTGAAGCGGGGTGGCATGTTCTACACTGCCCAGAGTGGTATCTGGCAAAGTGTCTGGTACGAATGGGTTCCGGCAAATTATATCAGCCGCCTTACCATCACCCCAGACATCGATACCAGACAGGTGCAGATTACGTTGCACTCCCCGGCTCCTTTTTCCCAGATTTCCTGGCAGCTTTTGGAAGCCACCTGCTCTTATAATATAGAACAGGGAACAGCCTGCCCGGAGATTTCTTTTACCTACGAAAAGATAGATGCAACAACTTTTACCCTTACTATCCCCCAGGAGTCCGTGCGCCTGTGGACACCGGAAACTCCTTATCTGTACCAGCTTACCATCACCGCTGATGAGGATACCGTGCACACCTACTTCGCGCTGCGTTCCTACACCATAGAACCGGATGAAAACCAGATTCCACGCTTTTGCCTGAACCATCAGCCTTATTTTCTCAACGGCTTACTGGACCAGGGCTACTGGTCTGACGGACTGATGACTGCACCTGCAGACGAAGCCCTTATCTTCGATATTACCCTTGCCAGAAAAAAAGGCTTTACCATGCTCCGGAAGCATATCAAAATCGAGCCTCTACGCTGGTATTATCACTGTGACCGTTTGGGGATGATTGTATGTCAGGATATGGTAAACGGTAGCGGCAGCTACTGTATGCCTTTCGTCTGCTACCTGCCAACCCTCCTGCCCTTTACTGCCCATCGTATCAAGGACTGCCATTATTCCCTTTTTGCCAGACAATCCCAGGAAGGGCGTACCCTCTGGGAACAGGAATGTATGGATACCATTACCCATCTGTACAACGTCCCCTCCCTGGCAATGTGGGTGCCTTTCAACGAAGGCTGGGGACAGTTTGATGCTGCCAGAATTACCCAGCAGATAAAAGAAAAAGACACCACCCGTCCGGTAGACCATGCCAGTGGCTGGTTCGACCAGAAAAGCGGTGACTTTATCAGTATCCACAACTATTTTCGTCCTTTGAAAGTGCCTCATCCTGCCGATGGACGTGCCATACTCATCAGTGAGTACGGCGGCTATGCCTGCCATATCGCAGACCATTCTTCCGTAACCCACTCTTACGGTTACCGAAAATATGACGACACTGACACTTTGTCTGCTGCCGTCCACACCCTTTTTCATAAGCAGCTCCTGCCCCTTGTTCCAAAAGGTTTAAGCGGTGCTGTCTATACACAATTATCCGATGTGGAAGAAGAAGTGAATGGTCTGGTTACTTATGACAGACGTGTCATTAAAGTAATTTAATATCCTTCCTTTTTCCGGATAAGGCGTAATTCACGTCTTTTCTCCGCATTTTCCCATTCCATACGTTCCCCGTCATTTTCCAGAATCAGAGGGGGAACGGCGGTTGGTTTTCCGTCATCGCCCATGGCAACCATCACAAAATATGCCCGGTTGATAACGTGCCTTGTACCGTCTACATCCTCCCGGTAAGTATCCACCCTTACTTCCATTGAGGTATGCCCTACATGCGTTACTTTTCCAATAATGACAATAATGTCATTTAAGTAAGCACCGGATTTAAAATACAGATTATCAATCGCTACGGTAGTGGCATCCCTGCCACAATGCCGTCTGGCAGTCGCACCTGCCACTTCATCTATCCACGCTAAGAGCCGCCCGCCGAACAGTCTTCCAAATCCGTTGATATCCGGATAGATAATGACTCTAAGCTGCGAGGTTTCAGAATCAGAAACCTTTTTGGGTTCTAATGCTTTCGTATCCTTCTCTTCCATCTTTCTCCCACCTTATCTTTTCCTAATGATAATACAATTATAGCATATTTTTCATCGCCCACGAAAATCCTTTCGCGGTTCTTATCTCCGGTTCCCGGAAATGATTGCCTTCATTCCATTCCAGAGTAACCCGTCCGGGCAGTTCCTTTTCCTGATACCATTCCTGCATCAGTCTGAGGTTGTCGCCCACCGTAGCCATCTGCCTGTTTCCAGCCTTTTCTTCCTTCCTGCCAAGGCTCAGATACACCGCCTGTGCCTGTATGCTTCTGTCCTTTATATATTCCAGCCAGCCCGGAAACCAGACAGAGGGGGACACTGCTGCAATTTTCTGAAACCGGTTAGTCTGATACGCTGCCCAGAGGGCAAAAAGCCCTGCCAGGGAATATCCTCCAAGAATAACCGGAATTTCTTCTGACAGATGGTATCTTGCCAGCACTTCTGGTAGAATCTTTTCCAGAACCTCCTGCAAGGTTGCCTGCCCAAGCCCGGCAAATTCCTGTTCCCGAAAGACTGCTGGTGCCTGCCATGGCGACAGTTCGCCATTCCAGTCATTGACCCGGAAAGCAGCCAGCATAAATCCCGTTTCCGTGCCTGCCTGAATCTGTTCATATTCCCGTGCAATCCCCGATAGTTCGTGTTCGCCCATGGGCTGCAGTAACAGGGTTGTTATTGGTTCTGATTCTCTATAGAAAATATCACATTTTCGTCCTGCGACAGAGATTGTCTCTTTCATTTTTTCCCTTCTGAATTACTTTATTTGAATCATCATTCTTCATTTATTACACTTTTCCAGGTCTAAAGTTATGTATGCTTCACACTTTTCCCAGGCTGTCCATCTTTTATCTGCTCATTATACCACATAACAATAAAATCTGCTGTAACTACAAATCCGAACTTTTTTTCCACACTTTTCATACCATATAGTAAACCATTCTTTACGGAACTGTTGATTATGTACCTTTCTCTGGGAATTTTCCTACTGCTTCTGCTACTGTGCAGCATAACCCTGTTTACCTTCCGTAAACGTAAATGTGTCCGGAAAGTCTGCACACTTTCCCATACACAGAAATGTGAACTCCTAAACTCCCTGCTTTCCCCTTTCGGTTATCTCTATGATGCCACCCAGGACTGTATCTCCACCCACAAAGATGCCTGGCAACGCTCTGCCAGCTATACGGCACACTTTGACCATGCGGCTTCTTTCCTCTCCATGGTGTTTGACTGCCTGCCGGTTTATTTTTCCTATGACGGACGTACCTGGCTGATAGAATTCTGGAAAGGACAGTATGGTATCAACACCGGTGCGGAGGTGGGTATTTATTATGCCGACCACATCGTTCCGAAAAGTGACTTATCCAGAACACTCTTTCAGGCAGTGGACGATGATGACATGCTATCGCTCTCCTTTACCCTGAGCAGGAAAGACTCCTGCTATGCCCGGATGGCAAAACGAACCTGGTGGCTTACCGCCTTTCTTCCCGGCTGTTTCTCCAGACCGGAATGTCTTACACTGACTGCCTCTGTGGTCTTTCCCGATTGTGATATGATGTACGGCTTTCTAAAAGGGTTGTCCGACACCGGATTTCCCATGCATCTGGTAAAATGCTGTGGCACCTCCCTGCAGATTTGTTTCCGGGAGCCTCTGCCTTCCCGTACTTCTTTCTTTTATCGTCTCCGAAGAAAATGGGCACAGTTTTGGAACCGCTTCTTCTGTTTCCTCTACCGCAGGATTACCCGTGTCTTTTGCCTGACCCTAGACCGCCTGCTCTATCTTTACTTTTTACTTCCCTTTTTCTTCCGGAAATTACTTCATCTGCGGAGGCATTCTTCATGAGTTATGATTCCCGCCTGCAAAAAGCCTTTCAGAAAGCCCCTGTTCTCCCCCTTACTGCCAACAGCCGTTATGTCCTTATCAGTGACTGCCATCGTGGAGATGGCAGTTGGGGCGATAACTTCCTGAAAAATCAGAACCTCTATTTCACTGCCCTGCAGCATTACTACCACAAGGGCTTTTCCTATATCGAACTGGGGGATGGGGATGAACTGTGGGAAAACCGGAATATGAATCAGATTATCGACATCCACAACCACATTTTCTGGCTTATGTCCCGGTTTTATCAGGAACACCGCCTTTTCCTGCTCTATGGCAATCACGATATGGAAAAGAAGAAATGTAATTACAGCCGCCAGAAATGTGCCTCCTATTTTTGCAGTGATACGCAGTGCAAACAATCTCTTTTCCCCGACCTGCCTTTCTATGAAGGTCTGATTCTAAGGGATCCGCTGACCGGGAACTGCCTCCATCTGACCCACGGACATCAGGCGGATTTCTTTAATTCTACGCTGTGGCGCGTAACCCGCTTCCTGGTACGCTATGTATGGCGACCCTTAGAGCATTTCGGCGTGTTAGACCCTACCAGTGCGGCTAAGAACTATACCCGGAAAGACCATACGGAGAAGCGGCTGTCTGCCTTTGCGGTAAAAAATCAGTTGCACCTTGTTACCGGTCACACCCACCGTCCCCGCCTGAACCCGGAGGCTCCTGCCTATCTCAACACCGGCAGTTGTGTCCATCCCCGCTGCATTACCTGTCTGGAAATTGAACACGCACAGATTTCCCTTGTAAAATGGTCTGTAGACATACGAAAGGACAGAACCCTTTTCGTAGAAAGAACGGTTCTGTCCTCTTGTCCTTTAACGGCTATTTTTACCGATTCTGCAACGCCTCTGCCCACATACTGATTAACTTCTCCACAGAATAGGCGGCATTCGCCGGGCTGGTGGAGGGTAACACCTGTGCCTCCATGCCAAGAATCTTCTGCTGGTACTTTTCAAAATACTTCGCTGAAGTTTTGCCATTACAATATATCCGGCTGACAGCAGATTCTGTGAGTATCCTGTTTAAATCCGTAGGGACTACATTCCGGATGCTGCTGTCACTGGAGCCAATAATGTCACAACTGTAAATCGTATCCCAGAGGGCAATATGGTTTCGCAGTAACATCTGCTTCTTTTCTTCGACTGTGGTGGGAAGCGTTTCTCCCAGCACTGCACTGAGCACCTTCCAGAAACGATTCTGAGGATGCCCATAGAAGAACATCTGCTCTCTTGATTTTACCGATGGCAGACTTCCTAAAATAAGGATTTCGGAATGCTCGTCGTATAAGGGTGGAAACGGATGAATGATATGTTCGTATTTGTTTTTATTTTTATTTTCAGGCATGATTAACCTCCCGGGCAAGCTTCGTTATCCCATAATCGCCATCCAGCCCGGCAGGAAAAACCGGTTCAGCGTATCCATGCAATATTCCATTTTTTCTTTTTCATATCCATGTAGAATCGTTTCAAACACTGCTGTCAGATAGGCACTGAGCAATGTGTGCATTTCCTCCTGCGTGGGTATTTTTATCTCACATCCATGTGCCCTCATATATTCAAAGGTTTCCATCATATCCCTTTGCTGTTCTTCTACAAAATCATGAAGAAAATTCTCATACTTGGTTCCGCGCGCACCCCTGAGCAGCAGCTTGAATTCCTCCCTGCGGGGATACAGCACATCTTTCACAAAATCCATATAGGCTTCTCCAAAGAGCATCTCCCGGTCTGCACCATCCTGGTCCACCATAGCATATTTCATTCTTCTATGGTGCTCCAGCCACTCATTCATTTCGCCCATCAAAGGCTGCATCAGGGCATCAAACATATCCTCTTTGTTTTTATAATGCCGATACAGCCCTGCCGCCGACATTCCAGCCCGCGCTGCAATACTCCGCACGGATGCATCTGCAAATCCCTTTTCTAAAAATTCAGCCCTCATGGCTATTATGACCTGAATATGGCTTGCTGTCTTGTCCTTTGGCATATTGACACCCCGTTTTTTGTTAACATTGTACGCTAACATTGTTAGCGTATCATCCTTTCTGCTGCGTGTCAACCAATTTCCAGCCCTGAACTTATTCCGTCATCCTCAGACGCTCCACGACACTTTCCCCATTCACATACCTCTGGCTCAAAACAGGTATGAGTACTGCAATCATTAAGAATATTGGCATACAGACTACCGCCGGGATTATCGTGAAATGAACCTTATAGTATTGGTTCCCCAGCAGCATCGACATCCCGTAGCTTCCAATCAATGTGCCAATCGTCGCGGTAAAGGCAAAGGTAAGCAACATATAAATCAATCCCTCAAAAATAAGCATTGCCCTCTGCTGCCTTATGGTCATGCCAATGCTTTCCAGCAATGCAAGCTCCCGTTTCCTTGCTACCATGGAGGTAATGCTGGTATTGGTAAAATTGGCAATCCCGATAAAAGCTAACAGGATACTGGCAACCATTCCCACTACTTTATAGGTTCTCTGGGTATTTTCATACTCTTCCACATAAGTGGCTTTGGAAGTATACTGCATATTAGGGTCTTGCTCTTTACAATACCCTGCCAGGAACTGCTCTATCTCATCTACCTTTTCTGCTTCCACATCCAGGGTAATTATCATCGGGCATTTCTGTTCCACCTCCTGTAAAAAGATATCCGTTGGAACCAGAATATCAATATCAACCGGGTGACTATGCTGGATGCTGATATTATATGGAATACTTGCAATGGCAAGGATTTCACAGCTTCTGCTTTCCCCTGTCTGGCTGAATACCTCTATCATGTCCCCTACTTGATACGCGCTAAGCTGCCCTTCCGTATCATGGGGGCTGACTGCCACATACTTCCCGCTGTGCAGCTTTTCCAAATCAATTTCTCCCTGCCATACGGTAACGTCATCCCATACGGCATCGTCTATTCCATACACATGATAGATTGCTTTTCCGCTCTCTATTTCCTCTTTTATATCTTCGAGCCTTTGTCCACTCACCCCAAACGTTTCCCCGATGCGTTCTGCCATATCATTCCAGTGCTCATCCAAGTTGCAGATATTTTCCGAAAAATATATCTTTTCCAGTGACTCTATTCCGCTGTGTTTTGACAGTTCCTTCAGGAAACTATCGTTTAAGGTATCCTGCTTTACATACTGGGAATACACATTAAACCAGGATACATCCCCAATCACAAAATCATGGCTAATCATGTTGTCCAGATAGGCATCCATATCAAAACTGTCTGCCATAGAGTAGGCACTGTTTAGGATAATCAGGCTGAAGGATAAGGAAAGGGTCACGAGAACCACTTTTCTCCGGTTTCTTCCTACATTCTCTCCTGCCATTTTCCACAGGCTAATCTTCTGACCTGGTTTACTGTTCTTCTTTTTCTTATCGATAGCATCTGTCATTCTAAGGGCTTCTATGGGGCTTACCCTGGAAGCCACCTTCTCTGCTTTATGGATACTGATAAACACCGTTCCCCATGCAAACAATGCCGCAAACAGAAATACCCACCAGCGAATGGCTATTTTGACCACATTGGTATTCAGAATTTCCAATACAAACGGAGTAAGCGCACTCCCTACCAGACTTCCGAGGAACAATCCTATGGGAATCCCTATCAGACTAATCCGCATTGCCTGTCTCCTAATCAGTACTTTCATCTGCTTTCCGGTTGTGCCAATGGTTTTTAACAGACCATAGAAATGTACATCTTTTGCAACACTAATCATGAATACATTAGAAATCATTAAGTATCCGCAAAAGGTTATGATAAGCACAATCATAACGACTCCCAGAACAGTGCCGGCATCCAGGGATTCACTTCCCATATATGCCCAGTTTACCCCGTAATCAATTTCATCCGCAGAATAACCGCTTTCCGTAATTACTTTGATTAACTTAGACTCTATGTTCCACGAATTGTTAAAATTGACCTCTGCATTGATGGAACCGCATATTTCTTCCTGGCTTAAATCGTGTTTGCTTAGTATTTCCTCCACGTATTCCCTGCTCAGCCACGCCTGACTGGCACTCATGATAATATCACCTTTCCAGAAACCAACCAATATAAAACTGTCCTGGTATGCTGTCCCGCCCACAGAATATTGCAAGGTTACCACTTCACCCAGTTTTGCCGGAATTCCTAACTGTTCCAAAACCAGGGTATCGGTTGCGATTTCATTCTTTGCTTCCGGCAGTCTTCCTGTGGTAGGCATGGAAAACATCATTTCCGCTTCTAATGCATCCTTCGCATACCGGATTTCTGTTGGTCTTTTACTCAGTTCCGGATTTTCTGCACTCGCCAGCACCACCGAATACGATATTTCTTTAATGTCCGGATGTTTGCTCAGACGTTCATATTGTTCCGGCGTAAGGTACTTAAAGCCGCCATGTGCATTTCCACCCACCTGGCGCATGGTGCTTTCCTCTACAGATGCCAGCAGACTACTGGAAATCGCAAATAAACTGCAAAACAGCACCGTAGTAAGAATAATGGCTATTACCGCAAACAGATTTCTCATCTTTTCGGTTCTGAAAGAAATATCTGCCACATGTCGAATTGTTTTCTTATTCTCTACCCTAATCATCGGCACCACCTACAATCTTTCCATCTTCAATCCGGATAATCCGGTCTGCCATCTGCGCGATTTCCTCATCATGGGTAATCATGACTATCGTCTGCCGGAACTGTTCGCCCGTTACTTTTAACAGCCCCAATACATCCTGGCTCGTTCTGCTGTCCAGATTTCCGGTTGGTTCATCTGCCAGAATAATTGCCGGTTTACTTGCCAACGCCCTTGCGATTGCGACTCTCTGCTGCTGTCCACCGGACAGATGATTGGAAAGATTGTGCAGCTTATTTTCCAGCCCCAATGTTTTGACTATTTTATCAATATAGCCTTCGTCCGGCACCTTTCCGTCCAATCCCATCGGAAGCATTATATTTTCATAAACATTCATAGTCGGAATCAGGTTAAACTGTTGGAAGACAAACCCTATTTTCCTTCTTCGGAAAATGGTTAATTCCTCATCCCCCAGGGAAAAAATATTCTTGCCATCCACAAACACTTCTCCCGCCGTTGGTCTGTCCAAGCCGCCAAGCATGTGTAATAGTGTGGATTTTCCACTTCCTGAGGTTCCCACAATGGCTACAAATTCCCCATTTTCTATCTGCAGGCTCACATGGTCCAGGGCTTTGACTAACGTATCGTCCTTTCCATAATTCTTTTGAAGATTTCTTGTTTCCAGAATAACCATTCCATTTCCTCCCATCAAAAAATTTACTCTGGCCGGCAATTTCCTATTACGAAAAAAGCCCGTATCATATTTCTACAATACAGACTATAAAACATCTTTCTTTCCAAAATCTTTCCCTATTTGATTTTATTCTTACAATTTTGAAAGATTTAAACCATGCTTCGTAAGAATACGGAGAACACAGTTCCCTTATTCTCCTGAGACTTTACTTTGATATAGCCACCCTGTCCTGAAATAATTTCCCTGGCAAGATATAATCCCAACCCGACACCTTCCTCCTGTCTGGTTGTCGCACATTTATAAAATCTCCCAAAAATCTTCGGCAAATCACTTTCTGCAATGCCGATGCCATTATCTTTTATATCGATTCTTACAAACAGGGGATATTCGCTGACAGCAATCTCGATTCTGCCGCCTTCCCCTGTATATTTCACCGCATTATCCAGAATATTGCCAACCGCTTCCATTGTCCATTTCATGTCAAAAAACGCTTCACTCTTTGTAGAGGATACCCCTACTTCAATCTTCTTTTGCAATGCCTTCTTTTCTATCTGTAAAACAGCTTTTTCCACCAACTCCTGCACTGCATTTTTCTCAGGGGCAGTTTGAATCAGCCCATTTTCCAGCCTTGATGTTTTTACCAGAGATTGGATTAAAAAGGACAATTTTTCGCCCTGGGTATGGATAGCACTTACCATTTCCCCACTCTTTTCATCGGATACCGCTTCTGCCAGTAGTTCCGAATACAGTAGGATGTTGGCAAGCGGCGTTTTCGTCTGGTGGGAAATATCGGATATCAATTCATCTATCCTGTCCTTTTCCTTCTGTAACTGTTCTTTTCGCAACTGATTCATTTTCAGATATTGCGCCAGCTTCGTCTCCAAGGCAGACATTTTCGTTTCGTCAAAGGAATCCTCGATTGGTTCTCCGTCAATGGCATGGTCCATCATGACATTCAGCCGGTTCATAATCCGATTCACACTCCATATATTCACCGCCTACTCCTCCCACTTATAACCAATTCCGTATACCGTCTTGATATGCCGTGGCTTAGCAGGTGCTTCTTCCAATTTATCCCGCAGCCGCTTTATGGCAACAGACAAGGCATTCTCGTCCACATACTCCGCACCATCCGTCCATATCCGGTCAATCAGGACACTTCTTTGTAACACAATTCCCTTATTTTCAACCAGCAGCCTGAGCAATTTTTGCTCCGTTTTACTTAGTTCAACCAGTTCCCCCGAAACAAAATAGGTCATTTCCTGAAAATCAAACCCAAACCGTTCCGACTGATAGCCTGCCTTCCCTTTATTCTCCATACTTCTCATCCTTGCATTTACCCTGGCTCTTAAAACCGCCAGACTGAAAGGCTTGGTAATATAATCATCTGCTCCCAGTTCTAAGCCCGTAACGATATCCGTTTCCAAATCATTTGCCGTCAGTATAATAATCGGTATTTGGCAAGTCTTTTTCAGTTCCTGTAAGTACTCCAATCCATTCCCATCCGGCAAATTGATGTCCAGTATAATAAGTGACACGTTTGTCATATCTATTTGCCTTGCTTCTTTCAACAAAAAGCACTGGATAACCCTGTTCTCCGGATTCTGTAATGCCAGCTTCACCCCGTTTGATAGGGAAACATCATCCTCTACCAGCAATATATTCCTAACCATGGTAATCTCCTTTTCCCAAAATAGCGAAGCAATCTGCCTTTTTATCCCACTGCCTGACTGGGAAAAAGTTCATCGTATAAGAGAACAGTTTCCTCATCAAATTCATATCCCCAAACTTTTGTTGCTATCATTATCATTTACATTCAGTATAATCCATTCGCCTTTCTTGTTTGACCCGATACGTTTTATTACACCTTTTTCAACCATAGACTGTAATGCTCTCTTTACAGTCGAATCTGAACATCCCAGGCATTCTGCCATCCCGCTACGAGTCAAAGCCGGCTCTCTACGCAATATTTCTACTATTTTTTTCTCACGTTCATTCAATTTTATTGGGTCATTTATCGGGTCATCTATCAAGTCTGCATGACCCAATAAAAATTGACCATTAATATGCATATCTCTATTATACAACTCGTTCTTCTCATCAAATAATAGATTTCGCATAAACTTTTCCAAAAATTCTGTTGTTTCATAAATACCAGCCCTAATATTGTTATAATTTGCACGAACTAAAGCATTCCTAAAATACCATGAATTTTCCGCAAACAAATCATTCTCGACCTTAAATCCCAACATTCTCAGATACTTAATAAAGAACACTGCCGTGGTTCTTGTATTTCCTTCCCCAAAAACATGAATCTGCCAGAGTCTGGAAATAAATATTGCAAGATGATGAATTGTTTCATCCATTGTCAATCCATTAAATCTAAAATTTCGTTCCTGGGAAATATCATATTCAAGCGTCTCACGCAAATCTATCGCTCCGCCATAGGAAACAGAATCTCCGTCAAGTACCCATTCTTTCTTGGATATATTATAATCACGTATTTTCCCGGCATGTGGATATATATCCATAAACAATTCACGATGAATGGAAATATACTGAGTCGTCGAAAAAATAAAGGATTTATCAGAAAGAAGCTTTGCAATTCTTGCAGATACCTTATCCGCCTCTTCTGTTCTTGCTTCACTTTTTAATCTTCCATCTTTACTCTCATAATAACTATCAATAAGCGCCCCTGCCTCATCAACAGAAATTTCGCCATCAATATTCTTCTTTGCTGTTTCATACAAATACGCAGATGGTTGTAATCTATCTACATCCTGTAATCCGATGGCGGTCTGCCATGCCTGTCCTAATTCTTTTCTTGTTGGCGGAAGATTTTTTATATATTCATCAAACGGATCTTTTTTTATTTCTTTCACATCATATCCTCATTCTATTGAACAAAAATAAACGTTCTGTCCAGTCACAATTAGCCTATTTATATATCAAATCACCAGTAATTCCTTCGTTCTTCCAATTATACCAGTGCATTCAACAACTGCTCCTGAAGTTCCACTTTTGAAAGGCTTTTCACATACTGCTTTAAATCTTTACCTTATCTCTTCCTAAATCCATACTCTTTTTTGAGTCTTTCAAATATTTCAAACGCTACCGGACAAATCGTAATGATATCTAGCATCCCAAGCAAACTGAATAACCGTTCCGGTTGATCTGTATACGAATATTTCTTACAGCTATCCGGCTTACAATCCCCCAATTTGCAACTACCATCTCCCTGCAGGAAATCACACGGCTTATGTTTTGTATGATATCCAAGTCCGCATTCCTCTTTTTCCAAAAAGAAATCTATAAACTGCTCTATGGTAATTCCCAAATATTCAGCATCCTTTTCTACATCTTCTTCCGGGATACTACCATTGTACATCTTACAGCAGTTTCTGCACTTACTACAGTCATAATCAGCAAACAACTCTCTATGTAATCTCAAAAACTGTTTGTCCAATTCTTCTTCATCTGCATGCCCTTTCAGGTAACTGCGAAATTTATAATTTTCATCTTCCTTTTTCTTAGCTTCTACACCAATCTTATCTGGATGTATCATTCAATGCCTCCTGTCCCATGTCAGTTTTCATTTTTAATAATCGGATTATTCTCTTCAATAATCGGGTTTCGGTCTGAATAATCGGGTTTTTA
This sequence comes from uncultured Lachnospiraceae bacterium, assembly GCA_934418125.1. Lineage (GTDB taxonomy): Bacteria > Bacillota > Clostridia > Lachnospirales > Lachnospiraceae > UBA3282. The sequence continues at coordinate 87,774 of CAKRWT010000005.1, read as the reverse complement.
GATTCAAAAGCCGATTATTCAGCATTTGCACACAACTTACATGTAAGCAAATCTATTTTTTTCGATATCGTCTATCACGATTACTACCAATAATTTCAATCTTATCAGAAAGTCCCTTCAAAATATCTTTAGTACGACTTTCTTTTAATCCTAACAATTCACAAAAATCCCAAATACCATATTCTTTTCCCTCTTCCATAAAGCCAAGAATTTTATCATATTGCATCTGTGTCTTCTTTGTCACTTTTTTATCGCCGCTTTTTATCGCCGCTTTTTTATCGCCGCTTTTTATCGCCGCTTTTTTATCGCCGCTTTTTTTGAAAGAAAGCGACAATAGCGTTCTATCCGGATCAAATCTCTCCTCAATCACCGGTTCTTCCCAACCTTCATCTGCCCAAACATTAAAGATATTCGGCACACCGCTTCCGGCGCGTTCACCAATATTGATAAGATTAAACATTTTCATAAGAGCCTTGTTTCGGGGATCGGATTCGCCACCAAGACGCATCTGCTTTTTACCCGTTCTGATATAACCGGGATTTGCCAAAACCAGCTTGTCCGGCTCTTTTCGAATAACAACGCCACGCAAGCCATGATAATCTGCATTAATCAAACAATTTGCTAATGCTTCACGAATTGCCTTGTGTACCGGCGTATCGTCAACACGCTCACCACCGGACATTTTGAATGGCACCTTAACATCTTTAATAATTTTGTTATAGACCCTGAAATAAAAGTCACACACATTTCCAGACCATTCACCGGAACTGGACTGCAATCTGTCACTCCAGCGCGTAGTAGGGTCTAACTCTTCCCTATAATCCAAGAAATACTCAGGGAAATGACGCACAATATTATACTCGTTACCAAACATCAGCATACCTGCTGCCGTAGGATGCAACCTTCCATCTTCATCAGAAATTGCAGCTGCACCAATACTTCGCAAATATTCATGATCGCTCAAGCGCTCAAACGGATGTCCCTCTTTTAAAGAACGGTGGCTGTTACGATATCCATGGATGGTATCATAATTCAAATCTTCCATCGGAACCTTGTCCAACACTTCCATGTCCATGGTACGCTCAGTCTGGTCACGAAGCATCGACTTTACCTGCAAACGGGTACAATGATAATCGCCCTCATAATTTCTGCGGAATGTTCCATTAAAAATATCATTATTGATGTACACCGGCTTCTGCTCACGCTTTGCCATCGGCACATAAATAACCATGATAACATCATGATTATCGCCAACCTCATAAGTCTGAACATCATCTTCTGACAGGAGATTGATACTTACCTTCTTGTGATTGTTCAGATTATCCCAAAATTCTTTATGAAGCTTAGATGCATTCTGAAGACCGGTAGTTCTCCAACTACCATCTTTATTTTCTTTAACACCAAGAATAATAACTCCACCATAACAGTTTGCAAAAGAAGAATAGGTGTCCCACAAAGAAACTGGCAAACCACCCTCTGCTTTTTTTACTTCTCTTCTGTTATCTTCTCTGTATTCATCAAATTGTGAAAGGTCAAAAGTATCCTTCAAAAATGATCATCTCTCTTTCTATTACTTAAACATCTTTGCATTTTCTTCCTCTATACCTCATATTCCTGCTTTTCCTTCTTACTCAAACACAAATAGTTCAAGTAACATTTCTGACATTTTTCTTTATTACATTTACGTGGCAAATCATTCTTTCTAATATTAGATGCCGCATCCCTAATATCACGGCTTACATCATCCAGCAAACCTTCTGTAACTCTCTGACGTTCACTTTCAGAATTATCTAAATTATAAATCTCCAAATAGTCTGCTGTTTCACCAGTTAATTTCTGATAACCCAATGCATATATTTTTAACTGTTCTGCGTTAATGCATTCTGTAACCTCTCGATTAGCTGTTTTAAAATCAACAATATAGGTTTTTTCTTCACCGGAAATCTCACGACGCTTTACCAAGTCAATTCGTCCATTTACCTTTATTCCATCTCCCATATCCAATTCAATATCGGCTTCTGCCATTGTAATATTGACAAAATCATCCTGATTTTTTGTTACGTATCCCGCTATCGATTTTTTTGCACCTTCCAACATATTGTCCCGTAATTTAGGATTTGCATAAGGAAGATAAAAGCTATCATTCACAATTTGCTCAACTTCATCCGGCGACAATGTTTCTCCACTTAGATACCTTCTGTGTATGTTCATAACAATTTCGTGCATTGTCTTTCCGTATCCTAATGCCGGTACAATAGGCTGTACAAATCCATAAAACATAGACAGTTTAAAACGATACGCACAATCAAAATAATCTTGCAAAATGGAAAAGTTAAGATTGAGAGGGGCTGCATCCTCACTCATTGGAGGAATATGTTCTCTTGTATATACCATTTTTTCGTCAAAATCAAGCATATATGGTGATTCCTTAGCCTCTATCATAAATTCCGAAACTTTCTTTTCCCTTGCATTTCCCGGAGATCTGGTCAAAAACAAAAACTTCTTGGCACGTGTAATAGCAACATAAAATAACTTACGCTCTTCCTCTGTCCCTCCTGTAAATCGATCCGCATTGGAAATCCAATCCTTTTCAATTACATGCCAAATACTCTTGCCTCCTATCTTAGCTGATGGGAAATTATTATGATTCATCTGCGGAATAAAGACTGCAGTAAACTCCAATCCTTTGGATTGGTGTACTGTCATAATATTCACTGCATCCGGTCTAATATATGTATTTGCAATATGTCCCTCCGGATAATATCCATCCGCTGTATATTTTAAGAAATTACAAAAGCTACTCAGTTTGCTAGCCGGGGTGGTTGTATAATAAATCGTTTCAAAGTCATTAATTACCTGACTAAACTTTCCTAAATTATACAAAATAATCTCCGATGAATTACTGTTATCCACAATTGATATTCTACGTAAAAAATCATGATATACCTTTTGTAATACAAACTCTCCATAGAATTTTTTTGGTTTTACATCAATTACATCAAGCGTAGCAATTGCTTCTGCTATTTCTTTCGCATCCAAATCATAATCTATGTTTTTCCATAATTGAAACAAATCCATCATTCCAATTGTGCCAGAAAGATAATCAAATATACCTTTTGCCGCCTGACATTCAGCGGTACTAAACAATTCATTTACACCTTCGATAATATATGGTATATCATATGCATCAAACATTTTAGCAATATCCGGTCCATGCTTACGTTTACGAAGTAAAACAGCAATTTCTGAATATTTAACCCCTACAGCATGCAATGCTTTTATACGTTTTGCAATGAACTCATATTCTTCCTCACAGTCATTAAATTCTCTATAAACCGCATCACCCTCTTCGTATTTCACAAGTGCTCCAGATTCCATTACCTTCGGCAATCGTTTTGTATTATTTACAATAACGCGTTTTGCAACATCAATAATTGCTTCTGAGCTCCTATAATCTGTTCCCAAAACAATATACTTATTGATTCCATACCTTTCTCTAAAAGTAAGTATGTTTTCAGGATCACTCCCTCTGAACTGGTAAATTGTTTGATCGTCGTCTCCAACAATACACAAATTGCATCCGCCCTGTTTTATAAAACGGATTAACCTTTCCTGTATTGGATTTGTATCTTGGTACTCATCTACTGTCAAATATTTTATCTTATTCAAAATAATATCCGCAAAATCCTTGTTATTCTCTAACTGATTAAGCATTTCCTGCATAATCAAAGAATAGTCAAAATAATTCTTTCTGTAGAATGTGTCTTTATACTTATCAACTGCATTTCTGGTCTTTTCATCCCATCTATCTCTTTCAAACCAATTCTCATTTAATGTACTAATAACACTCAAAAACAAATTCGTCTCCGTATATATCTTTAAGCCCAGATCTTTCATTCCACAAAAATTATAATTTTTCTCAATATATAACTTCGTTTTAATTTCGTCCAAAACCGTAAATTTCTGGAACTGAACAATATATTCCTGCAACATTTTTAAGCAAAATCCATGTATTGTACCAATATACATATTAGCAAAGCCTTTTGTATTCCCCAGTACGGCTTCGCCATATTTATAAACTCTACTCTTTAATTCTTCAGCAGCTTTTTCCGTAAATGTAAATGCCACAATGTTCTCAGGTAAAATATTAGGATTCGATTTTAAGATGTTAATAATTCTACGAGTAACTACACCTGTTTTACCAGCACCCGCACACGCTATAATTTCCAAATCTTCATCAATAGTTTTTACCGCTTCAATCTGCTTATCCGACAAATTTTCAAAAAGATCCATATGATTCCTCCTTGCAGGACTTGACATTATAAATTTGCAATATGATTCTACACAAAATCGTGTCCCAAAATCCGGACTCAGTCCTTCACATATTCCATAATATCTCCATAATCCACATCAAGCGTCCTACAAATCTTTCCAAGCACCCCTAATGTAACCTCTTCATCTCTCCGAAGTTTTGTCATTGTATTTGGTGCAATTTCCGCCTGTTTTCTCAAGTCTGCCTTGCTCATTTTCCTGTCCACCAATAATTTCCATAATCTATTGTATGATACAGCCATAATGTGTCCTCCATCATCCAGTTAAAATCCTGCAAATACCAATTATCATTCTAACACGATTTTCCGCTTACTATTTACCATTCTAACACGTTTATTCTCTATCTTCAAGAAACATTCGCATAACCTTGCGAATATATATTTCATTTTATCATAAGCGCACCTTGCAAATACTGCATTTCTCAGTTGCGTGCATTCGCTAAATACCCGCAAGCACGCAAAAACAGCCACTTTCACGCAGGGTTTACAACGAGAAGCTATTCATAGCCACTCCGTAGCTATTTCAGCGCGGCAGTCGCCGCTTTACGATAAGCAAAAAAAATACCCGGAAGAGTGTAAACACTCTCCGGGTAATATTTTTACTTATCTAAGCTTCTCGTTGCTTACGCGCAATTACTCAATAATTGTAGCAACACGGCCTGATCCTACTGTACGTCCACCTTCACGAATAGCGAATGTAAGACCCTGCTCCATAGCGATTGGGTGAATCAGTTCGATTGTCATTTCTACGTTATCACCAGGCATGCACATTTCTGTACCTTCAGGTAAGTTACATACACCTGTGATATCTGTTGTTCTGAAGTAGAACTGTGGTCTGTAGTTGTTGAAGAAAGGAGTATGACGTCCACCTTCATCTTTTGTTAAAACGTAAACCTGAGCTGTAAATTTCTTGTGGCATGTTACAGTACCTGGTTTAGCAAGAACCTGTCCTCTTTCGATATCTGTTCTCTGGATACCACGAAGAAGAACACCGATGTTATCACCAGCCTGAGCTTCATCAAGTAACTTACGGAACATTTCGATACCTGTTACAACAGATTTCTGTGTTTCTTCCTTAACACCAACGATTTCAACTTCGTCAGACATATGAAGAACACCACGCTCTACTCTACCAGTTGCTACAGTACCACGACCTGTGATAGAGAATACGTCCTCGATAGGCATAAGGAAAGGCTTATCTGTATCACGCTGAGGGTCTGGAATATAGGAATCAACTGTATCCATTAACTCCATAATCTTGTCGCCCCATTCTCCGTTAGGATCTTCAAGAGCTTTTAATGCGGAACCTTTAACGATAGGGCAATCTGTGAATTCATATTCCTCTAACTGCTCTGTGATTTCCATTTCTACTAACTCTAATAACTCAGGGTCGTCTACCATATCACATTTGTTCATGAATACAACGATGTAAGGTACACCTACCTGACGGGATAATAAGATGTGCTCTTTTGTCTGAGCCATAACACCATCAGTAGCAGCAACTACGAGGATAGCACCATCCATCTGAGCTGCACCAGTAATCATGTTCTTTACGTAGTCAGCATGTCCAGGACAGTCAACGTGTGCGTAATGTCTCTTCTCTGTCTCATACTCAACGTGAGCTGTAGAGATTGTGATACCTCTTTCTCTCTCTTCTGGAGCTTTATCGATGTTCTCGAAATCTGTAGCTTCGTTACCTGCAACTCTTGCAGCAAGAACCTTTGTGATTGCTGCTGTCAGAGTAGTTTTACCATGGTCTACGTGACCGATGGTACCAATATTACAATGGGGTTTGGTTCTGTCAAATTTAGCTTTAGCCATTTTCTAAAGTCCTCCTTAAAATAATTGGATAAATTTTTAGTTTCTGTTTTAATCAGCTACCTTTGATTATATTAAAGATTGCCAATATTTTCAAGCATTATTTAGCTTTTGCAGCCAATACTTTCTCCTGTACATTCTTCGGAACTGGCTCGTACTTCTCGAAGAACATGGAGTAGTTACCACGTCCCTGTGTAGAAGAACGAAGTTCTGTGGAGTAACCGAACATTTCAGCAAGTGGAACGAGTGCTCTAACAATCTTACCGCCGCCGATATCATCCATGGACTGAATCTGTCCACGTTTGGAGTTCAGGGAACCGATAACATCTCCCATGTACTCTTCTGGCATGGTTACTTCAACTTTCATGATAGGCTCAAGAAGTACCGGGCTTGCCTTCTGCATAGCTTCCTTGAATGCCATGGAACCGGCAATGTGGAATGCCATTTCAGAAGAGTCGACTTCATGGTAGGAACCATCATATACATTAGCATGGATACCAAGTACTGGGAATCCACCAAGGATACCAGCTCTTGCTGCTTCCTGGATACCTTCACCAACTGCCGGGATGTATTCCTTAGGAATAGCACCACCAACTACAGTGCTTTCGAATAACAGTGTAGGTGGCTCGTTGATTAAGATGTTAGCCTTAGGGTCAAAGTCGAATTTATCGCAGTTAGCTTCCATAGGCTCGAATTTAACTTTACAGTGACCGTACTGTCCACGACCACCGGACTGTTTTGCATATTTGTATTCCTGGTCAACAGCCTTTGTAAATGTCTCTTTGTAAGCAACCTGAGGAGCACCTACGTTAGCCTCTACCTTGAATTCACGAAGCAGACGGTCAACGATGATTTCCAGATGCAGCTCACCCATACCTGCGATGATTGTCTGACCTGTTTCCTGATCTGTATGAGCACGGAAAGTAGGGTCTTCTTCAGCAAGTTTTGCTAATGCTTCACCCATCTTACCCTGACCGGCTTTGGTCTTAGGCTCGATAGCCAACTCGATAACTGGCTCTGGGAATTCCATGGACTCCAGAATAACCGGATGCTGTTCATCACAAATAGTATCACCAGTTGTTGTAAACTTAAATCCTACTGCTGCTGCAATATCTCCGGAGTAAACTTTATCAAGCTCTGCTCTCTTGTTTGCATGCATCTGAAGGATACGTCCGATACGTTCTTTCTTATCTTTTGTTGCATTGTATACATAGGAACCTGCGTTACATGTTCCGGAGTATACTCTGAAGAATGCAAGCTTACCTACGAATGGGTCTGCCATAATCTTGAATGCTAATGCAGAGAAAGGTTCGTCATCAGAAGAATGTCTCTCGATTTCATTACCATCCATATCAACACCCTTAATTGAAGGGATATCTGTAGGAGCTGGCATATACTCAAGGATTGCATCCAGAAGCTTCTGAACGCCCTTGTTTCTGTATGCAGAACCACAACATACAGGGATTGCCCTACATTCGCAGGTACCCTGACGGAGTGCTTTCTTCATTTCTTCTACAGAAGGAATTTCACCTTCCAGATACATCATCGTTAAATCGTCGTCTAATTCGCAGACTTTCTCGATTAACTCGTCATGATATTCGTTTGCCTGGTCTACCATGTCAGCAGGAATATCTGTAATGGAAATATCGTTACCCTTATCATCGTTGTAGATGTAAGCTTTCATCTCAAATAAGTCGATAATTCCCTGGAAATCGTCCTCTTTACCGATTGGTAACTGAAGAACGATAGCATTTTTACCAAGTCTTGTTCTAATCTGGTCTACTGCACCATAGAAGTTAGCACCTAAGATATCCATCTTATTGATAAATGCCATTCTTGGTACGTTGTAGGTATCAGCCTGACGCCATACGTTTTCTGACTGTGGCTCAACACCACCCTTTGCACAAAATACGCCTACTGCGCCATCAAGTACACGGAGTGAACGCTCAACTTCTACAGTAAAGTCAACGTGTCCAGGAGTATCAATGATATTGATACGATGCTCTAACGCGCCCGGCTTTGGTTTGCAGTTCTCTTCCAAAGTCCAGTGACATGTTGTAGCGGCTGATGTGATAGTAATACCTCTTTCCTGCTCCTGCTCCATCCAGTCCATGGTAGCAGTACCTTCATGAGTATCACCAATCTTATAGTTAACACCAGTATAATAAAGGATACGCTCTGTCAATGTTGTCTTACCAGCATCAATATGAGCCATAATACCAATATTTCTGGTTCGCTCTAATGGATATTCTCTTTCAGCCAAGATTTTTTCCTCCTTAATTTAATGCGGCAGCGTTTAGAAACGATAGTGAGCAAACGCCTTGTTTGCTTCTGCCATTTTGTGCATATCTTCTTTTCTCTTGACTGCTGCACCTGTGTTGTTTGCAGCATCTAAAATTTCATTTGCAAGTCTTTCTTCCATGGTCTTTTCGCCTCTCTTACGAGAAAACATTACTAACCAACGAAGACCGAGTGCCTGACGTCTGTCCGGGCGAACTTCGATAGGTACCTGATAGGTAGCACCACCGATACGTCTTGCTTTAACTTCCAGAACAGGCATGATGTTGTTCATAGCCTCTTCAAATACGTCAAGTGCTGGCTTTCCAGCTTTTTCTTCTACTCGAGCAAATGCTCCGTATACAATTTTCTGCGCTACACCTTTCTTACCATCTAACATTACGTTATTGATAAGCTTTGTAACAACCTTGTTATTGTATAAAGGATCTGCTAATACATCTCTTTTTGCAATATGTCCTTTACGTGGCACGATTCTTCCCTCCTTATTATCGTACTTACAAATCATTCCCGATTTGCAATGAAATAAATCATCGGTACTCACATGTGTCCTCTAATTCAATGTGTCCGTGCGGTTTTCTATTAGTCAAGAATCCCAACACTAAATTAGTTCTGTTTGTGGTCCTAGTTACAGCCTATGACTATTTAGCAGCCTTAGGTCTCTTTGCGCCGTATTTAGAACGAGCCTGTTTTCTGTTAGCGACTCCCGCAGTATCAAGAGTACCTCTGATGATATGGTATCTTGTACCAGGTAAGTCTTTAACTCTACCACCACGGATTAAAACAACGCTATGCTCCTGTAAGTTGTGTCCTTCTCCTGGGATGTAGCTTGTTACTTCGATTCCGTTGGAAAGGCGAACTCTGGCGATTTTTCTAAGAGCTGAGTTAGGCTTCTTAGGAGTTGCTGTTTTAACTGCTGTGCAGACACCTCTCTTCTGTGGAGAAGCTGTGTCGATTGCTGTTTTGTGAAGGGAGTTGTATCCTTTCAGCAAAGCAGGTGCTGTAGACTTCTTTACAGATGTCTGACGTCCTTTTCTAACTAACTGGTTAAATGTTGGCATTCTTTTCACCTCCTGTAATTAAACTGTATGCCATTTGACATTGTATGCACACAAAAAAATGCATCCACGTGCACACTAAAATAGTATACTTGCACGCGGATGCGTTGTCAATACGTTTTTTAACGATTGTTTTTAAATTTCATTATTCCTCAGTCTCTGTTACAGCTTCTTCCTCGATATCATCTGCACCATCTTCTGTGTCCTCAGAAATCTCAATTTCATCCTCTTCATCCAGGTCGAATCCATCATCGAAGTTCAGTTCATCTTCCATGGAAAGACGATTTAATAAGTTTTCGTCTGTGCTGAGTCTGGTATCACGATAACGCTTCATGCCAGTACCTGCCGGAATCAGCTTACCGATGATAACATTTTCCTTCAGACCAATCAGGTTATCTACCTTACCCTTGATAGCTGCTTCTGTAAGAACCTTGGTGGTCTCCTGGAAGGATGCTGCAGATAAGAAAGACTCGGTTGCAAGAGCTGCCTTGGTAATACCCATCAGAATCTGTTTTCCTTCTGCCGGCTGCTTGCCTTCCTTCTTTAACTGTTCATTCATATCATCATAGTCTAATACATCCACTAATGTACCAGGCAGGAATTCTGCATCGCCGTTGTTCTCAATACGAACCTTCTTAAGCATCTGACGAACGATAACCTCGATATGCTTATCGGAAATATCTACACCCTGCAGACGATATACACGCTGTACCTCACGGAGCATGTAATCCTGTACGGCACGGATTCCTTTAATCTTTAACAGGTCATGTGGATTCACACTACCTTCTGTCAGCTCATCACCAGCCTCTAATACCGCACCATCCATGACCTTAATTCTGGAACCATAAGGAATCAGATAGGTCTTGGATTCACCTGTTTCTTCGTTGGTAATAATAATCTCACGCTTCTTCTTGGTATCCTTAATGGTAGCTACGCCGCCGAACTCTGCGATAATCGCAAGTCCCTTAGGCTTACGTGCCTCGAACAACTCCTCAACACGGGGAAGACCCTGTGTGATATCGTCACCGGCAACACCACCACTATGGAAGGTACGCATGGTAAGCTGTGTACCAGGCTCACCGATGGACTGTGCTGCGATAATACCAACGGCTTCACCAACCTGTACCGGCTCTCCGGTCGCCATATTAGCACCATAACATTTTGCACAGATACCAACGTGGGAACGGCAGGTTAAGATGGTACGAATCTTCATCTCTTCAATCGGCTCACCCTTTTCATTGACACCAGTTGCCATAATCTTAGCTGCGCGGGCGGGTGTAATCATATGATTTCTCTTTACAATGATATTGCCGTCTCTGTCTTTAATATCTTCACAGGAAAAACGACCTGTAATTCGGTCTTTTAATCCTTCGATAGTTTCCTTACCATCCATGAATGCGGATACTACCATTCCAGGAATCTCATCTCTTCCTTCGGCACAATCCAGTTCACGGATAATCAGTTCCTGGGATACGTCAACCATACGTCTTGTCAGGTAACCGGAGTCAGCGGTACGAAGTGCCGTATCAGACATACCTTTACGTGCACCATGCGCAGACATGAAGTACTCCAGTACGTCAAGACCTTCACGGAAGTTTGACTTGATTGGCAGCTCAATTGTTCTACCGGTTGTGTCTGCCATCAGACCACGCATACCAGCTAACTGTTTAATCTGCTGACTGGAACCACGGGCACCAGAGTCAGCCATCATGTAAATGTTGTTATATTTATCCAAACCGGACAGCAGTACGTCTGTCAGCTCTTTATCTGTCTCGTTCCATGTTTCTACAACCGCACGATATCTTTCTTCTTCTGTGATAAGACCACGTCTGAAGTTTGCAGAAATCTTATCTACGGTAGCCTGTGCTGCCTCCAGCATTTCAGGTTTCTTAGCCGGCACTGTCATATCGGAAATAGATACGGTCATTGCTGCTCTTGTAGAATATTTGTAACCGGTAGACTTAATCAGGTCCAGTACCTCTGCGGTCTTTACAGCACCATGAATGTTGATAACTTTTTCCAGAATCTGTTTTAACTGTTTCTTACCAACATGGAAGTCTACTTCCAGTTTCAGGAAGTTTTCCGGGTTGCTTCTGTCTACAAAACCCAAATCCTGTGGAAGAATCTCGTTAAAGAGGAATCTTCCCAGAGTGGATTCTACAATACCGGTAATCTTCTCGCCATCTGCATTTACTTTGCTGATTCTTACATTGATTCTGGAATGTAAAGTACATTCCCCATTTTCGTACGCAAGAATTGCTTCGTTTACGCTCTTGAAGAATTTACCTTCGCCCTTTGCTCCCGGTCTTTCCTGTGTCAGGTAGTAGATACCAAGTACCATATCCTGTGAAGGAACGGCTACCGGACCACCATCGGAAGGTTTTAACAGGTTGTTTGGTGAGAGCAGTAAGAATCTACACTCAGCCTGTGCCTCTACGGACAGTGGAAGGTGAACAGCCATCTGGTCACCATCGAAATCGGCATTGAACGCAGTACATACCAATGGATGCAGCTTAATCGCCTTACCTTCTACCAGAATTGGTTCGAATGCCTGAATACCAAGTCTGTGCAGTGTAGGAGCACGGTTTAACATAACCGGATGCTCTTTGATAACCTCTTCCAGCACATCCCATACCTGGGTATCTAATCTCTCTACCAGTTTCTTTGCATTTTTAATATTCTGGGAGATGCCACGGAATACCAGCTCTTTCATAACGAAAGGCTTGAATAACTCGATTGCCATCTCTTTAGGCAGACCACACTGATAAATCTTCAGTTCTGGTCCTACAACGATAACGGAACGTCCTGAATAGTCAACACGCTTACCTAACAGGTTCTGACGGAAACGTCCTGATTTACCCTTTAACATGTCGGAAAGGGATTTCAGTGCTCTGTTACCAGGTCCTGTTACCGGACGGCCTCTTCTACCATTATCGATTAAGGCATCAACAGCTTCCTGTAACATTCTCTTCTCGTTACGGACAATAATGTCAGGAGCACCTAACTCTAACAGTCTCTTCAGACGATTGTTTCTGTTGATGATTCTTCTGTATAAATCATTCAAATCGGATGTTGCAAAACGTCCACCATCCAACTGTACCATTGGACGAAGGTCCGGTGGGATAACCGGGATAGCATCCATAATCATCCACTCAGGCTTGTTACCGGACTCTCTGAATGCTTCTACAACTTCCAGTCTCTTAATAATACGGGCACGTTTCTGACCTGTAGAATCTTTCAGGCCTTCCTTCAGCTCAGCAGCCTCTGTCTCTAAATCAATTGCCTGTAATAACTCTTTGATTGCCTCAGCACCCATACCAACACGGAACTTATTGCCCCATGTTTCTCTGGCATCCTGATATTCCTTCTCAGAAAGTACCTGTTTGTACTCTAAGTCGCTTCCGCCACCATCCAATACGATGTAAGAAGCAAAATATAATACCTTTTCCAATACCCTTGGAGACAAATCAAGGATAAGTCCCATACGGCTTGGAATCCCTTTGAAGTACCAGATATGAGATACGGGAGCAGCAAGCTCAATGTGCCCCATACGTTCCCTACGAACACTTGCCTTAGTTACTTCAACACCACAACGGTCGCAGACTACGCCCTTATATCTGATTTTCTTATATTTACCACAATGACACTCCCAGTCTTTGCTGGGTCCGAAAATCTTTTCACAGAAAAGTCCTTCTTTTTCAGGCTTTAATGTTCTATAGTTAATAGTCTCAGGCTTTGTTACTTCACCTCTGGACCACTCTCTGATTTTCTCAGGTGATGCCAATCCGATTTTAATTGCATCGAATGTCATAGGTTGATAGGTTGTTTCTTGTTTCATGTCTGACATCTTTAACCATGCTCCTTCCAGATTATTCTATGGATTCATCAAAATCAGCATCCATATCCATGTCGTCATCAGCAAACTCTTCTTCCTCGCTGCTTACTAACTCGCCGCTGTCTTCATCAAACTCCTGTTTCTGATAACCCATGGAGCCAAGAGAGTCTTTCTCATAGTCATAATTTCTGGAATCACCCTCGATTTCATAACGGTAATCGTTCTCACCATAATCGATTGTTTCCATAATCTCTACTTCTGTCTGGTCTTCACGAAGCACTCTGACATCCAGACCTAAGGACTGTAATTCCTTAAGCAATACCTTGAAGGACTCAGGCACACCAGGCTCAGGAATATTGTCTCCTTTGATAATTGCTTCGTATGTCTTAACACGACCAATTACATCATCGGACTTCACAGTCAGGATTTCCTGTAAGGTGTAAGCTGCACCATAAGCTTCCAGTGCCCAAACCTCCATCTCACCAAAACGCTGTCCACCAAACTGTGCCTTACCACCTAATGGCTGCTGTGTTACCAGAGAGTAAGGACCGGTAGAGCGGGCATGAATCTTATCGTCTACCAGATGGTGCAGTTTCAGGTAATGCATGTGTCCGATTGTAACCGGAGAATCAAAATATTCACCGGTTCTGCCATCACGAAGTCTTACTTTACCATCTCTGGAAATCGGAACGCCTTTCCATACTTTACGATGTTCTCTGTTCTCAGACAGATATTCTAAAACTTCCGGTAAAAGTTCATCTTTATGTTTCTTCTCGAATTCTTCCCATTCCAGATTTACATAATCATTTGCCAAATCAAGGGTATCCATGATGTCATTTTCTTTTGCACCATCAAATACCGGTGTTGCCACATTAAAGCCCAGGGCTTTGGCAGCTAAGGATAAGTGAATCTCCAGCACCTGTCCAATGTTCATACGGGAAGGCACGCCCAACGGATTCAATACGATATCCAGTGGTCTTCCGTTTGGTAAGTATGGCATATCCTCTACCGGTAATACACGGGAAACAACACCCTTGTTACCATGACGACCAGCCATTTTATCACCAACAGAGATTTTTCTCTTCTGTGCAATATAAATACGGACTGCCTGATTTACACCAGGAGATAACTCATCACCATTTTCTCTTGTAAATACCTTGGCATCTACGATAACACCATATTCACCATGAGGTACTTTCAGGGAAGTATCCCTTACTTCTCTTGCCTTCTCACCGAAGATGGCACGGAGCAGTCTCTCTTCTGCTGTCAGCTCGGTCTCTCCCTTAGGAGTAACTTTACCAACCAGGATATCACCGGCACGAACCTCTGCACCGATACGGATAATTCCTCTGTCATCCAAATCTTTTAACGCATCATCACCGACACCCGGAACGTCTCTTGTAATCTCTTCCGGCCCCAGCTTGGTGTCACGTGCTTCTGCTTCATATTCTTCAATGTGAATAGAAGTATATACATCTTCCTGTACTAATCTTTCACTCAGTAATACAGCATCCTCGTAGTTGTAACCTTCCCAGGTCATGAAGCCGATTAACGGATTCTTACCAAGGGCAAGCTCTCCACCGGATGTAGAAGGACCATCTGCGATTACCTCTCCCTGTGCTACATGGTTGCCTTTAAATACGACAGGCTTCTGATTGTAGCAGTTGGACTGGTTACTTCTGGAGAATTTGGTTAAACGATATTCGTCCTTTTCTCCATCATCATAGGTCATCCGGATTAACTTGGAAGATACATAATCAATGGTTCCGGCTTTCCTTGCCACAACGCAGACACCAGAGTCAACGGCTGCCTTGGGTTCCATACCGGTACCTACTGCAGGAGCCTCTGTAAACAGAAGCGGTACTGCCTGACGCTGCATGTTGGAACCCATCAGTGCACGGTTCGCATCATCATTCTGTAAGAATGGGATTAATGCTGTTGCAACAGAGAATACCATTCTCGGGGATACGTCCATGTAGTCAAACATTGTCTTAGGATATTCCTGTGTTTCTTCTCTGAAACGACCAGAAATATTGTTACGGGTAAAATAACCATGCTCATCCAGAGGAGCAGATGCCTGTGCTACATGGTAATTGTCTTCCTCATCCGCTGTCATATATACAACTTCGTCTGTAACACGCGGATTCTGCAAATCTGTCTTATCAATCTTACGATAAGGAGCCTCTACGAAACCATATTCATTAATTCTTGCGTAAGATGCAAGAGAGTTAATCAGACCGATGTTAGGACCTTCGGGTGTCTCGATAGGACACATTCTTCCATAGTGGGTATAATGTACATCTCGAACCTCGAATCCGGCTCTGTCTCTGGACAAACCACCAGGACCCAGGGCCGAAAGACGTCTCTTGTGAGTCAGCTCACCAAGCGGGTTGTTCTGGTCCATAAACTGGGACAGCTGGGAAGAACCAAAGAATTCCTTTACCGCAGCCTGTACCGGTTTGATATTAATCAGTACCTGTGGAGAAACCTCTTCGGCATCATGTGTTGTCATTCTTTCGCGGACAACTCTTTCCAGTCTGGATAAACCGATGCGGTACTGGTTCTGTAACAGCTCGCCGACTGCACGGATACGTCTGTTGCCCAGATGGTCGATGTCATCTTCGTTGCCAATACCATACTCCAGATGGATATTGTAGTTAATGGAAGCTAAAATATCTTCCTTTGTAATATGTTTTGGTACTAACTCATGCACATTCTTCTGGATAGCTTCCGCAAGTTCTTCTGCATCATCGCTGTACTCCTCAAGAATCTGCTGTAATACCGGATAGTATACAAGTTCTGTAATGCCAAAATCTTTTGGATTGCAGTCTACATAATTGGTAATATCTACCATCATATTAGAAAGAACTTTTACGTTCCTCTTCTCTGTCTGAATCCACACAAAAGGCACTGCTGCATTCTGAATAGCATCTGCCATCTCTGCAGTTACTTTATCGCCAGCCTGTGCCAACACCTCACCGGTCAGAGTATCTACGACATCCTCTGCAAGAATCTGGTGTCTGATTCTGTTTCTGAGCATTAATTTTTTGTTAAATTTATATCTGCCGACTTTCGCTAAATCATATCTTCTGGGGTCAAAGAACATAGCAGTGATAAGACTCTCTGCGCTTTCCACGCTGAGTGGCTCGCCAGGACGAATCTTCTTATATAACTCTAACAGACCTTCCTGATAGTTCTCGGAAGTATCCTTTGCAAGACTTGCCTCGATTTTAGGTTCATCCTCGCCAAAGAGTTCTCTGATTTCATCATTGGAGCCAACGCCCAACGCACGAATCAAGACAGTAATCGGCACTTTACGTGTTCTATCAACGCGCACGTAAAAGACATCATTAGAGTCTGTTTCATACTCTAACCATGCTCCTCGATTTGGGATAACGGTGGAAGAGAATAATCTCTTACCAATCTTATCATGTCCAATTCCATAATAAATGCCCGGAGAACGTACTAACTGGCTGACGATAACTCGCTCTGCACCATTAATAACGAAAGTACCTGTAGCCGTCATAATAGGAAGGTCACCCATGAAAATTTCATGCTCTGTGATTTCATCCTTTTCCTTGTTAATCAGACGGACTTTTACTTTAAGAGGTGCTGCATAAGTGGCATCCCTCTCCTTACATTTTTCAATAGAATACTTAACGTCATCTTCACACAACTCAAAGTCCACAAACTCCAGACTTAAATGTCCACTATAGTCTGAAATTGGAGAGATGTCATCAAATACTTCCTTGAGACCTTCGTCCAGAAACCACTGATAGGAGTTCTTCTGAACTTCAATCAGGTTCGGCATCTCCAGAACCTCTTTCTGTCGTGCATAAGTCATTCGCGTATTTCTGCCGGCTGCAGTCTTACGGATTCTGTTCTTTTCCATTGACAATTTCACCCCGTTCTTTCTGATTTCATGCTATCATCGGAACATACAATTCGAATAAGCATACCACACCACAATAGTGCACCATACATTCTACTACAAGTCTTTTTGGGAGTCAACGTTTTTTTAGAGAAATTAGATATTTTTAGAAATTTCTGTATAAATACCAGAACAAATAGAAAATAGTATAAGACCGCTCACGCGTTTTGTGCAGTTGCACATCTACGCAAGCGGCCTTTTCTTCCTTTTTCGGTTGAAATAATTCAACTAATCACGAAAAATTATTTTAATGTAACTTTAGCACCTTCAGCTTCTAATTTCGCTTTGATGTCATCTGCTTCTTCTTTAGATGCAGCTTCTTTTAATGTCTTAGGAGCAGAGTCTACTAAGTCTTTAGCTTCTTTTAATCCAAGACCAGTTGCTTCACGAACAACTTTGATAACCTTAACCTTGTTTGGTCCAACTTCTGTTAACTCAACGTCGAACTCTGTCTTCTCTTCTGCTGCTGCGCCAGCATCACCTGCTGCTGCTGCAACTACAACACCTGCTGCTGCGGATACACCGAACTCTTCTTCGCAAGCTTTTACTAAATCATTTAATTCTAATACTGTTAACTCTTTGATAGCGTCAATTAATTCCTGAGTAGATAATTTTGCCATTATTGTTTACCTCCATTTAAAATTTCAATTATGATTGTCTGTTTCTTATTCTGCTGCAGGTGCTTCTTCAGCCACCTCTGCTGCAGGAGCTTCCTCTGCAGGTGCTGCCTCAGTTGCAGGTGCTTCACATTCGGATGCGCCGCCTTTTTCTGCCAACTGGTTCATAACACGAGCGAAGTTTGTGATAGGAGACTGGATACTTCCAAGTAACTTGGACAGTAACTCTTCTCTTGAAGGAATCTTGGAAACATTCTCGATTCCTGCTGCGTCATACGCAATACCTTCAACGATGCCGCCCTTAACCTCAAGCTTGTCAGCTGTCTTTGCGAATTTGCATAAAATTCTTGCAGGAGCTGTAGCATCCTCTGTGGAAATAGCAACTGCGCTAGGTCCTTCCAGATATGGAGCAAGTGCTTCACAATCTGTACCCTTGAATGCAAAATTCATCATTGTGTTCTTGTAAACCTTGTAAGTGATGTTTGCTTCACGAAGCTGCTTACGAAGTTCTGTATCCTGCTCTACTGTAAGTCCACGATAATCAACCAGAACAACAGACTGTGCACCTTTGATAGCATCTGCAATCTCGTCTACGATAGGTTTTTTCAGTTCAACCTTTGCCATTACATTTACCTCCTTATAGATTTTACGCCGAAAGGAGTCTTCTATAAAAAAATCCTCCCTGAAGACAGGAAGGATTGTATCTACATACTAGCTCTTCTCCTCGGTAGGCGGATTCTTACGCCGGCAATACGGCACCTACTGTCTTCGGCATGGTTTAAACAACCTCAAATACTATATCATAATATTTTTCTGTATGTCAATAGTATTTTTCTGTATTTTCTGTATTTCTCTATTTTCACTGCTACGACAGCCCCTGGCGCATCTTTTCTTACCAGGTAACGTATCCGTCACTGTCAATCTGCACGCCCGGGGAAAGCGTCCGAATTTCGTTTAATACTCTTTCTTTCTCTGCATCATGTAACAACGTCGTTTTACTGCCGCTTTGTAAACAGGGAAGGAACTGGCAGCTTTGCAGCCCATCCTGGTTGAGGGTAATCTTGACCATGCCCGTGTCCACTGTTTTGGAGTTAAACCAGAAATTACCCAGACTGTAAATTACCGGAACGCCGTTGACTGCCTCTATTTTCTGCAGACAGTGGGGATGATCCCCGATAATCAAATCTGCGCCTGCTGCCACTACTTCCGGTGCCTGTTTTTCCTGCGCCCAGTCAATGGCAGAAGAATTCTCCGTCCCCCAGTGCAGATAAGCAATGACAAAATCACTGTTTTCCCTGGCCTCCTGAATGGTACTAATCAGGTTATCCCCATTCCAGCAGCGGAACACTCCCGCCGAGGAATCTGTCGCGCCCTTAGTGTCAGGATAATCTGATTTCTCTATCTGGGTCGCCGCCACGATGGCTATCTTCATATTATTGATAATATAGTAGACCGGTCTGCGCGCTTCTTTTAAATTCCTGCCCGCTCCCACATAAAGAATCCCCGCTTCTTCCAGAGTTGTCATGGTATCCAGAAAAGCTTCTTCTCCATAATCATAAGCGTGGTTATTGGCAAGGGACACAATATCCACCCCCAGGTCATCCAGATAGGATACAGTGGAAGGCTTTGCCCGGAAAGTAAACTGTTTTCCTGCGGTAGCCGTGCCACGGCTGGAGTATGGAAACTCATTGTTTACCATCATAATATCCGCACTCTTCATTTCCGTAATAACTTCCTGGGAAATGGCATTGGCAATATTGCCACCATTTTGCAGCATGGTACCCATTACAGCATAGCTGTCATCAAACAAAATATCCCCCGCAAAGGTAAGTGTAATCTGTTCCGGGTCATTGGCATCCTTTGCGTAAATATTATTCTCCATCATATATTCCGCATCGTTAAGCTGGTCCAGATATCGCTCATTCGCATTGAGTATTTCATGAATCTGCGCTTCCTCTGCCGCCTTATCTCCTTCCGGAATTTTTTCTTTCGTCAGCTGGAAGCGGGCAAAGGTCTCCTTTGTCGGTGCTACAATCCACAGATATGCTATCATGAAAAAAATACCCGCCACTACTACCACGGAAAGGGTACACAAAAATGGCTTTATGAAATTCGATTTTTTCTTTCTGCGTTTTTTTCTGCTCATATTAAGTAGTATACCATTTTAATCGTTACTTATAAACTTCTTATTTATTTCCTTCATAATATGCTGTAATGGTTTGTACAGGATAAAGCACAATATGGCATTGCAGACACAGTGACGGATATCCCAGGGAATTCCCGCAATCCAGTAATTCAGTGCATAACTTGGGCTTACCGGGATATAGACCAGGGCACACAGGGCACCGAATATCAGTCCCCAGAAAGCAAGGACAATCGTCCATCCCACCCGGTCTAAATGGAATCTTTTCAGTCCCAGACAGATAAACACCAGCAGCGGCCACAGATAAAAATACATGATAACCCAGCTTCCCATTCCCCAGGCTGCCGTCTCCAACAAGGCAAATATCCACACCGACAGAATCATTTCTTTTCCAAAGGAAAGGGTAAAAACAATGACTAGCAAGGACACAATTTCACAGTTGGGTACACCTGCCAGGGCTATCTGGGACACAAAAAGGATAGCACTGGTTAATGCTATCCTCGTAAGTTTCTTAGTACTCATGTTTACCATCCCTGTACTAGCTGGAAGGTATATACATCACCATCTACAACCGGTTGGGAATCCACACCATTCATACTGGTCTCTCCATTGACGATGAAGCACCACCAATACTGGTTATCAATATCTTCCATTTTATCATAAAAACCTGTCACATAGGTGCCATAGCTGCTGTCCTCCCAGGAGCAATAGTCTAAATCATGCAGAATCTCTCCTACTGTTTCATAATCGGTAGAAATCGTTTCTGATTCATTTAATCCATCTCTCTCGGAAATCACTTCGATAGTTACTGTCTTCTGTCCTTTTCCAGAAACCGGTTTGTTCACAACAGCCACTACTACCATGACTGCAATCAATACGACCAATACAACCGCTGATATTATCTTAGTCTTCTTATTCATTATCTTCCCTCCTGCTGATACTATGAAAAAAGTTTGCTCCGGCGGGCAAACTATTTTCCTACCACTTATGAGCAATTTTCTATGATGCAAGGAAAAAGACGATGTGCACTAATGCCCATCGTCTTCAATTATCCTTTATTAATATTTCGCTACATTAACCTTTACACCAGGTCCCATAGTAGTTGCCAGTGTAATGCTTCTTAAATACTGACCCTTTAATGCTGAAGGTTTTGCTTTTACGATAGCATCCATCAGTGCATCAAAGTTCTCCTGTAACTTAGCTTCTTCGAAAGAAGTCTTTCCAACAGGAACATGGATAATGTTTGCTTTATCCAGTCTGTACTCAATCTTACCAGCTTTAATATCATTAACAGCCTTTGTAACATCCATAGTTACTGTACCGGCTTTCGGGTTTGGCATTAAACCTTTTGGTCCAAGGACTTTACCAAGACGTCCTACAACGCCCATCATATCAGGTGTTGCAACAACAACATCAAAGTCTAACCAACCATCATTCTGAATCTTAGGAATTAATTCCTCTCCGCCAACGTAATCAGCACCTGCTGCCTCAGCCTCATTTACTTTATCACCTTTAGCGAATACCAGAACTTTAACTGTCTTACCTGTTCCGTTAGGTAATACAACAGCACCACGAATCTGCTGTTCAGCGTGACGTCCGTCACAACCGGTTCTGATGTGAACTTCTACAGTCTCATCGAATTTAGCTGTTGCTGTTTTCTTAACCAGAGCGATTGCATCAGCTGTATCGTACAGGGTAGCACGGTCTACAAGCTTAGCTGCTTCTGTATACTTCTTACCATGTTTCATGTCAAATCCTCCATTACTCTTCTACTGTGATACCCATACTTCTAGCAGTACCGGCAATCATGCTCATTGCAGCTTCCAGGCTTGCAGCATTTAAATCAGGCATTTTTGTCTCAGCAATTTCCTGTAATTTTGCTTTGGAAATTGTAGCAACCTTTGTCTTGTTAGGGACTGCAGAACCAGATTTGATGTTGCATGCTTTCTTTAACAGAACTGCTGCAGGTGGAGTCTTTGTTACGAAACTAAAGCTTCTGTCTGCATAAACTGTAATTACAACCGGGATGATAACATCACCCTTATCAGCTGTCTTAGCGTTGAACTGTTTTGTGAATTCAACGATGTTAACACCATGCTGTCCAAGTGCAGGACCAACTGGTGGTGCTGGTGTAGCTTTACCAGCAGGGATTTGTAACTTAATATATCCTTCTACTTTCTTTGCCATAATGGCACCTCCTAATAATGTGGTTTAGGCGACGAACCTTCTCTGCCAAAGCAGTGCCCGTCTCCCACTTATATCTAATCCACCCGGAAGTGGAATAAATACCGTGATTAACTTACATACTTCTGACTTCTGCGAAACTGATTTCCACTGGAGTCTCTCTGCCGAACAGCTCTACATTGATAGTTGCTGTCTGCTTGCCATAGTCCATTCTCTGAACCACGCCAACTGTGTCTTTCCAAACACCCGCAACAACTGCAATGGTATCTCCTTCAGCAAAGTCAACGCTTACATTCTCCATCTTGATGCCGAGTGGTTTCATTTCTGCCTCGGTAAGCGGTACCGGCTTGCTTCCCGGACCTACGAATCCTGTAACGCCTCTGGTATTTCTTACAACATACCATGTGTCATCATTCATGACCATATTGATTAAAACATAACCCGGGAACATTTTCTTCTGGACATTCTTACGAGCACCATTCTTCATCTCTACAACGTCCTGCATGGGAACTCTCACTTCCAAGATTTCCTCTTCCAGGTGTCTGTTCTCAATCGTCTTCTCTATGTTGGCTTTTACCTTGTTCTCATACCCGGAATAAGTATGAACAACGTACCAATTTGCTTCTGCCATACTAATACCATGCCTTTCTTACAATCTGCCTCGAGTTATCTAGAAATTAAGTGTTGTAATAAACTCCACTCCATACTGTATACCAAAATCCAGTATTGTGATGATTGCTCCAACTACAACTGAAATGATGACAACCGCAACTGATTGTTTTAAAAGAGCATCCTTTGCAGGCCAAGTGATTTTCTTAAATTCAGACTTCACGCCTTCCCAGAATTTAACCGGTTTGGCCGTGCCTCCTGATTTTGCAGAATCTCCCATGTTATACTCCTTTCAAAACGGCAAACAATTATTTTGTCTCTTTGTGCAAGGTATGTGTCTTGCAGAATCTACAATATTTCTTAGTTTCCATTCTGTCTGGATGTGTCTTCTTGTCTTTTGTAGTATTGTAGTTACGCTGTTTGCACTCTGTACATGCTAATGTAATTTTTGTACGCATCTTGCTACCTCCACGTCAATTTATTTTACTATGTGCTCTTTCCACACGATAATGAAGTCCAAATTTTGAGCATAAAAAAAAGACCTAAATCTCATCTCGCTTTCATAATATATCATAGGAAAAATGCCACGTCAACAGATTTTCTGATAATTTTAGAGATTTTAAAGATTTTTTCCTCTTCATTTTTTCCGGACACCTTACGATATAGTAATAGGAAGAAAGATACACTTGCGTTTCCTACCTTTACAGTGATACAATTAAGCTACCATTAGTATAGGAAATCATTACGAATATTTTATTTAGGTATAGTCCACAGGTGCATTTTGTATTACAGAAATATCTGCATAACGGCAACGGATAGCCGGACATTCTGCACCATTTATTTCACGGAAGAAAGGAGGGGGATTATGGCTTATAATGTTCATGCCTTAAACAATGTCTATAATTTCTATATGACTACTTATGCGCCCAAGTCCAGCACACAGTATGACTCGCATAAGAGAAGTGAGCTTCGCAGCGTTTATAATTCCATGGTCAAATTAAATAAAGATGCCCCTCTGTACATTCTGGACACCTCCAAGGAGTCGCAGGCCTTTGCCGTAAATATGAAGGAGAATGCAAGGGAGCTTCGCAATACGATTGCTTCTCTTGGTGGACTGGATGAAGACGAATTATTAAACAAGAAGGTTGCCTATTCCAGTAACGATGATATCGCCAGTGCCGTTTATATCGGTGATACTTCCGAAGAGAATGCTCCTTCCTATAATATAGAAGTAACGCATCTGGCTACTCCACAGATTAACATGGGGAAATTCCTGCCTGTTGATGAGCCGGTTGCCTTGGAGCCTTCTACTTACTCTTTTGATGTAAGTATCAATGACTTGAATTACGAGTTCCAGTTTAATATTAAAGCAACCGATACTAACCGGGATGTACAGGACCGTCTGGCCCGTCTGATTAACAATGCAGATATCGGTATGTCTGCCAGTGTAGTTTCTGATGACACAGGTGTCAATTCCTATCTCCGTATGGAATCCACGGCTACCGGATTGAAAGACGGCAGCTCCAGCCTGTTCAATATCTCCGACAACCGTACCAGTAAGACCACCGGTGCCGTTGCTTATTTTGGTCTGGATTATGTCTCTCTGCCACCATCCAATGCATCTTTTCTGGTAAATGGCAAGGAAGCCTCTTCCACCTCCAATCATTTTACGATTGAGCGTACTTATGAAGTACAACTAAATGGTGTAAGTGGCGAGGAAGGCAAGACCGCTTCTATCGGTCTGAAAACCGATATGGAATCTCTGACCGAGAATATCAGTACACTGGTTCGCGGCTACAATTCTTTCCTGCAGGCGGTTGCGGAATACAGTGACAGCCAGCCAAAAAGTGACAGGCTTTTTCATGAAATGAGCAGCGTTGCCCGTGTTTATGCCAAAGAGCTTACTTCTGCCGGACTGAGTCTTAACTTAAACGGAACGTTAGAGGTGGATGATAATGCCCTGAAACAGGCTGCGATGAGCGATGATGCGAAGGAAACCTTTTCTTCCATTAAGAGTTTTACCAACTCCGTTCTGCGCAAGACGAATCAGGTATCGTTAAATCCGATGAACTATGTGAATAACATCATTGTTGCCTATAAGAATCCTGGCAAGAACTTTGCCAGTCCGTATACGAGCAGTGCCTACAGCGGCATGATGTTTAACAGTTACTGCTAATATAAGAACGTCATCTTCGGGGTAATATTTACCTGGAGATTTTAAAAGAGACATCGCGCTTTGAAGTGATTTCAAAACAGATGTCTCTTTTCTGCTGCAGCCTGTTACAGGGAAAAGTATTCCACAACGTAATACGTCTTATCATGAAAAATATTCCGCAACGCAATACGTCTTATCATGAAAAGTATTCCACAACGTAACATGTCCTATAATGGAATGTTCCCATGTTTCTTCTTTGGATTCTCTGCCTGTTTATTTTTGAGTCCCTTCAATGCCTTTATCAGGGCGTTTCTTGTCTCTTCCGGTTTAATCACTTCATTTACATACCCTCTGGCTGCTGCCACATAAGGATTCAGGAACCGCTCCTCATACTCTGCCTTGCACTGTGCCCGCATGGCCTCTGGGTCGGCTGCCGCCTTGATTTTACGTTTGAAGGCAATATTGACAGCTCCGTCTGCCCCCATGACGGCAATCTCTGCGATTGGCCAGGCATAGACGATATCCGCTCCCATTTCCTTAGAATTCATGGCAATGTAGGCTCCACCATAAGCCTTCCGCATAATCAGGGAGATTTTCGGCACGGTGGCTTCAGAATAGGCATAGAGAATCTTCGCACCATGTCGGATAATCCCATTATGCTCCTGGTTCGTGCCAGGCAGAAAGGCCGGTACGTCAATCAGGGTAACCAGTGGAATGTTAAAGCAGTCGCAGAAACGGATAAATCTTGCTATCTTGTCAGAGGCATGATAGTCCAGGGAACCGCCCATACAGTTAGGCTGATTTGCCACGATTCCCACTACTTTTCCATCCATACGGCACCAGCCCACCACCGCATTCATGGCAAACTCCTTCTGTACCTCGAAGAAACTGCCATTGTCCACGATACAGTCGATGACCTCTTTGACATCATAAGCATGGCGGGAATTGTCCGGTACAATATCCATGATTTTTTCTGCCTTGTTCTTCATGGCAGCTTCCATCCTGCTGCTCTCAGACTTACCGAATACTTTTCCCACATGGGACAGGAACCGCTGCCGCTCCGGAGTGTTGATAACCGGCGGCTTCTCCTGCCAGTTGCTGGGCAGATAGGAAAGCAGCTTCCGGACTCCCATCAGACACTCCCCTTCTGTATCATAAGTAAAATGAGATACCCCGCTTTTCTGTGCATGAACCTGTGCTCCGCCCAGTTCTTCTACGGAAACTTCCTCATTGATAACCGTTTTTACCACATTGGGACCGGTAATAAACATCTTAGAAATGTCCTTTACCATAAAAATAAAATCGCAGATAGCCGGCGCATAGCAGGCGCCACCGGAGCAAGGTCCTAAGATAACGGCAATCTGTGGAATGACACCGGAAGCCTTCGTATGCCGCAGGAACATACCACTGTAACCGCTCAGGGATGAGATTCCTTCCTCAATCCGCGCACCGCCACTGTCGTTGATGCAGATTAATGGTGCCTTCATCTCCATTGCCATATCCTGAATCCTGCAGATTTTGAAAGAATGGTATTCGCCCAGTGTACCGCCGATAACGGTAAAGTCCTCGCTGGCAACAAACACCTGTCTGCCGTCAATCTCACCATAGCCCGTTACCACGCCATCGCCTGGAACCCGTTTCTTATCCAAATCAAAATCATCGATACGGGACTCCAGGAATCCGTCCACTTCCACGAAAGTGCCAGGGTCTAAAAGCATCTCGATTCGTTCTCTTGCTGTCAGTTTTCCACCGGCATGCTGTTTATCAATCTTACTCTGTCCACCGCCAAGCAGTGCTTTTTCCCGCTTTGCATCTAACTCCTTAATCGCTTCATTCCAGTTCATAACTTACTCCATTCCCACTCATGCTTTTCGCATCTTTTATTTTGATTTTCTAATACTTTGATATTCAAACTTTTAATCTGTATTATAGTTACCGGAATGATATTTGTCAATATGCAAAACTATTTTTACAATTCCTGCGCTGCCAAAGCATCGTTTCTATAGAAACAGAGACGCCATAACAAAAACCGACATGACAGCTTCTGCCACATCGGTTCTTCTCTATCTCTCCTGCGCCACTGTCTCCAGCGCCGCCTCAATTACTTTATCCATATCATAATATTTATACTGGCCAAGCCTTCCACCGAAAATCATATATGGTTTTCTGGCTGCCAGTTGCTCATACCGCCGGAAAAGCGTATCGTTCTGTTCATTATTAACCGGATAGTAAGGCTCATCACCCGGTTTCCACTCCGCCGGATACTCTCTCGTAATAACCGTTCCCGGCTGCTTACCAAACTCAAAATGCTTATGTTCAATGATTCTGGTATAAGGTATCTCCCTTTCCGTGTAATTAACCACCGCATTTCCCTGGTAGTTATCACACTCCGGCAGTTCTTCTGTCTCAAACCGCAGGGAACGATATTCCAGATGCCCCAGCTCGTAGCCGAAATATTCATCCAGCATACCGGTATATACTACCTTATTATAAGTATTTTCTGCCCGGTCTTTGATGCAGATGCCATCTGCCGTCTCTTCCTCAGTCACATAGTCCTGATAGGCGATGCCACATTTTACTTCCACTCCCTCTAACATCCGCTCCACCATGGCCGTGTAGCCACCGATGGGGATTCCCTGATAACGGTCATTGAAATAATTGTTATCATAAGTAAATCTAAGCGGCAGCCTCTTAATGATAAATGCCGGCAGTTCCTTGCAATCCCTGCCCCACTGCTTCTCCGTATAACCTTTTACCAGTTTCTCATAGACGTCTGTTCCCACCAGGGAAAGTGCCTGTTCCTCCAAATTCTGCGGATTGACGATGTTTAGGCTTGCAATCTGTTCTGCAATCTTTTCCTTTGCCTGGGCTGGTGTTACAATCCCCCACATCTTGCTGAACGTGTTCATATTAAAGGGAAGATTATATAATTCCCCGCCATAGCGGGCAATCGGAGAATTCACATATTGATTAAATTCCGCAAATTGGTTTACATAATCCCAAGTCGTTTTATTCGAAGTATGGAAAATATGTGCTCCATATCTGTGTACCTGGATATCCAGTACCGGTTCCGTATAAATATTGCCGGCAATGTGTTCCCTCTTGTCTATTACCAGGACACGTTTCCCCTGTTTCTTCATCTCATGGGCAAATACGGAACCAAACAGTCCCGCACCGACCACCAGGTAATCATACTGCATCTCCTTGTCCTCTCAGCCGCTTATTCTTCCACTTTGTATTTGTCAAGCTGCGCATAATCTTCCATCAGCTCCAGAGTCTTCTTCCGCCCCAGCTTATTCAACCGTACATAGTACTGCATCACACGATTTTCCATAATCCGATTGCCTAAGATACTCTTTTGATTTAATGGTGTAAAATCAACAGGGTTCAGATTCAGTCTGTCACACATCTTGATAACCGTACCATATGCCATGCCCTCAATACCACGGTCTAATGCCGTAACCAGTGTCGAATAAGGTATCTCCATCTCAATTGCAAACTGCCTGATGCTCTTATACTGTTTTAAAATTTCCGTCTTTAGAATCTCTGCCTTTGTCATGCCAAGCCTCCTTCATTCCTTCTATCCGCACTAATAGAAAAGGCTCTCACCTTTCTGCTCTTGTATACAATAGTATCACATAACGTTTGGAAATGAAACTACTTTAAACGTATTTTCATAAAAAAAGGCTCGTTCTATTCTATCAGCTGCTTTCACAGATGCTTTCCCAGCAAAACAATTTATTGTAGTAATGTGTGAAAAATGTTAATATAATATTATGAGTGTTTTTAGAGAATAAATGAGGTGATGAAATGCTGCCCGTTTCCGTTTGCATGATTGCAAAGAATGAGGATAACCACATGGAGGAATGTCTGAAAAGACTTCGTCCCTGTAAATTTGAAATTATAGTTGTAGATACCGGTTCTGTGGACAGAACGGTGGAAATCGCCCGGAAATATACTGACAAAGTATTTCATTTTGACTGGTGCGATGATTTCAGTGCCGCCAGGAATTATTCCATTGCCCAGGCAAGCAATGACTGGGTTCTGATTATTGACTGCGACGAATATCTGGAAAATGTAAACCTGCTGGATATGGAAGATATCCTTGCCGCAAACAGCCATTCTGTCGGCATGATTGCCCGCAATAACCCCTATATTATCCAAGGTGTACGCTCCGTTATGTCAGAACGCATCGGCCGGCTGTTTAACCGCAGGTACTGCCACTATGAAGGCAGTATCCACGAACAGGTCAAAGCACTGGATGGCAAAGAACCGGATACCTTCCAGATACCCCTTACGCTCTACCATGAAGGATATGTAGCAGAATCCGACAAACGGATGCGTGCTACCCGTAACCTGGAAATGCTGCTTCACGATTTGGAAGCAAAAGGTCCAAGCCCTTATATGTATTTCCAGCTGGGACAGAACTACATATCCTTAAATGACTTTGAGAAGGCTGCCCAGTATTACCAGAAAGGTCTGGAAGCCAATGCAGACCCCCATTCCGCCCTCATGCAGAATATGGCAGAAACCTACGGCTATTGTCTGATGGAACTTGCTAAATATGACCTGGCAATGGCATTAAAAGATAAATACGAACTTTTTTCCCATCGTGCCGACTTCGTCTATCTGATGGGTATGATTTATATGAAAAAAGGACTTTATGATAAGGCTATCGCCGAATTTACCAAAGCTACCAATCTGAGCACCTACTCCCGAAAAGGAGTCAACAGCTATCGTGCCAACTATAATATCGGCTCCATTTATGAGCTGCAGGGCGACCAGGATTCTGCTCTGCAATATTATCGTAAATGTGGCGACTACGAGCCTGCCGTAAAAAAAGTCAAAGAACTGACAGCTACGGCTTAGACAAGAGGTATCAGACCATGCTTCCTATATCGGTATGCATTATTGCGAAAAATGAAGAAAAACATATTGAAGAGTGCCTGAAACGCCTGACCCCCTATGAAATGGAAATCATCCTGGTGGATACCGGTTCCACAGACCATACCATAGAACTGGCAAAAAAGTACACCGAACAGGTCTTTTCCTTCCAATGGTGTGATGATTTCAGTGCCGCCAAAAACTTTGCACTGGAAAAAGCCAGCCATAACCTGGTGCTTTCCCTGGATTGCGATGAATATCTGGAATGCATCGATACAAAACAGCTTCTTTCCATCATGACCGCCCATCCCAAGGCTGCTGGGCAGATTCTTCTGCGCAACCGCTACAAACAGGACGGACGGACCAGTTATGAAAAAGTACAGGTAACCCGCCTGGCAGATAAACGCTTCTACCACTTTACCGGTGCTATCCATGAACAGCTGGAACCATTAACAGATATGGAAAAAGAATTTTGTCCGGTTCCCATCCAGGTACTCCATGTAGGCTATGATATCCCAAAAGAAGAGATGCAAAAAAAAGCCAGCCGAAACATTGCCCTGTTGGAAAAAGAGATTGCTTCCCATAACTCAGACCCTTATATGTACTATCAGTTAGGACAGAGTTACCGCCAGACCGGTCAGTATGAGAAAGCTCTGTCCTGCTTTGATATGGGACTTTCCATGGATGTTGACCCTGCTCTGGAATATGTACAGGCCATGGTCGAAGCTTATGGCTATACCCTGCTGGATTTAAAACGGAATCAGGAAGCCCTGAATCTGTTGGGCGTCTATGACGATTTCTGTACCAGAGCCGATTTTCCCTTTCTTATCGGTCTGATTTATATGAATAACGGTATGCTTGCCCAGGCTATTGAAGAATTCCAGAAAGCTGCTGCCATGAAAGACTTTTCCATCGACGGCGTAAACAGCTATAAAGCCCATTATAATACCGGTGTTATCTATGAATGTCTGGGGAAAATCAAAGAAGCAAGAAATTATTATAAGAAATGCGGGGATTATGAACCCGCTAAAACAAGACTCGCACAGTTACCCTAAGGCTGTGCAGTTCTGTCAAAACCATGAAGGAGGTTACACCATGGAAATCCACGAATCAGCAGAAGACTACTTAGAAACCATTCTTATATTAAAGGAACGTCATGGACAAGTCCGCTCCATCGACATCGCAACCGAAATGAATTACACCAAACCAAGTATCAGCGTTGCCATGAAAAAGCTGCGTGAGAATGGTTACATCGAAATGGATAAGGACGGCTTTATTACCCTTACCGATGCCGGTATGGAAATTGCTTCCAATATCTATGACCGCCACAAAATTCTGACCAACTTCTTCGTATCTCTCGGCGTAGACCAGAAAACAGCAGCCGAAGATGCCTGCAAGGTGGAACATGATTTAAGTGAGATTACTTATGAGAAAATCAGAGAACACGCGCTGAAGGGATAACCTTCAGCGTGGTGGATTGGGTCAGCACTGTGCTGTAAGAAGCTGCAACCTTTGCCGGAACATCCGATATTCTTCTTCATGGTCTGCGAACCATTCCGCTCGAATCTCTGCAATCTGATTACAGCCAATTTTACGCACCGCCTCTATTGCCGCCTCTTTCTGTGATATCTTCCTGTCAACCGTAGTCAGACAACCAGCACCATCTATCGTATCATACGCAAGAAATGACTGATTAAAATCCATTAAATCATGCAGACGAACTGGCTGTCCTGTACCATTGTCAATGAGAAATCCCCAATTACCCCAATGCCGGTCTGTATTTCCAACCAGGTAATCAAGAATATTCATCATATAATAGCAATAGGCATCCAGATTCAAAATATAATCCATGGGATTCACATTATGATTCACTGCATATACCTCAAATGCCTCCCTTGAAACAATACTGTATTTCAAATTTGTCATCAAATGGCTTCTGGATACTTGCAAGCCATCATATTCATATGACTCATATACCACCTGATTACAACGAAAACACTGACAGATTCTGCTGGCAAGCAGTTCATTCTGTACCGCTCTCTCATCGCCATCCTTTAAAAGCCAGAATCCATCTGCCTCTCTAATCCATGCCTTCGGGAAGCATCCGCTGGTAGACACATCATCCGCTAACAAATATGCATTTTCTACCGTCATCTGGCGACCTCTCAGTGAAATATCCACAAAAGCATTACTCAGATGATTTTCATATAAATTAATCTGGGCAAAGGAAATACTTTCCCCATTCTCCCTAACCCAATAAATATCTGTCAAAGTAAGACAATGGTAAGAAAGCGCAATCCTTGCCCGTTCCTTGTCCGTTGCCGCCTGACTCATTCCCATACTGTTTAATATCTGCTTCGCATATTTTCTGTCCAGGGTCAGCACACGGGTTGCGCACCAATAATAGAAGTTCGTTATATTATTCAAACGACCATCAAATTCATCCGTTTCTTCCAAGTACAAATTCCACGGCATAAAGGCTGATAACCGTATCCGACACTGCCCCTGTGCTGTGATAGTCGCTATTAAATTGTTACCATGCATAATTTCATAGTTGACCATTTCTGTTAAAACTCCTCGTATTTCATTCCTGTTGAGAGAAATCTCTTCAACAAAAAAGCGCAAAAATGTGGAAACGTAATAATGCTGTCATTCTCGCCCACATTTCCCTTAATAAATTTAATCCCGTAATTTATATCCTGATATTTTTCACTCTTAATCAATGTCTGTAATGTTTTGGATTTCGTAGAACCTGCCTTAACCTCAACCGGCACCAGTGATTTTGCATCTCTGACAAAAAAATCTTCTTCCAAACGAGAATTCTCCCGTTTGTAATAGTACAGATTATATCCCTGCTTTACCAATGCTTCTCCAATGAAATTTTCATACAAAGCACCTTTATACGTTCCCAGATTGCGGTTCGCCCGAATATCCAACTGTTCCTCGTCATCTAACATCGCAATAAAAAGTCCCGTATCTGCCATATATAACTTATATTTATCTTCATCATAATTTCCACCAAGCGGCAACTCCGGCATTCTCATACAGTAGCACCGATTCACAATTCCAGCATCCACCAGCCAGTCAATGCATCCGAAATAATCCTTAAAACGCGCTCCACGCTCCACCTTGGATATCTGAAATTTACGATTATCCTGCCCTAACTGTGGAACAATCCGGTTGAATACATTAAGGATTCTCGTCTGGTCAAGACCTTCTGCATATTTTCGCATATCTTCTTTATAATCATTCAATATTTCTCTTTGTAACTCCAGTGTGCCTTCAAAGGTATCTTTCTCCAGATAACTTCTTACAACCGCAGGCATACCTCCCAATACACAGTAATCTAAAAACAGCTTATTGTATACCTGTAATTCCAACTCCGAAAAAGCAGCTCTTTCCAACATATGACGCAGCATATCATTAATTTGTTCCCGATAGCCTTTTGCCCATAAAAATTCTTCAAAATCAAGGGAACGCATCACATAATCCGTTTTATTCCCGACACTGACACTCTCGATTCTAGTATATTGAATTCCCAAAAGAGAGCCGCTGCATATTACATCGAATCTTCCATCCTGCCGGAAAAATTTTAACGAAGTCGCTATTTCAGGAAATTCCTGCAATTCATCAAAAAAGAGCAGAGTTTCCTTTGGTTCAAACCTTTTCGTCGTATCTATTAACGAGATATTCTTTATAATATCAGACGCCTTATAACCATCTACAATAATCTGCTTATATATCGGTTCATCTACAAAATTAATTTCAATGAAATTTTTATAGTTCTTCTTTGCAAAACGGCGAATGGATTCTGTCTTTCCTATCTGCCGTGCCCCTTTTATAATCAGAGGTTTCCTGTCTTCATCTGATTTCCATTCTGCCAAATAACTATCTATTTTTCGCTCAATATACATTTGTTGAACCTCCGTCCTATATATATATTACAAAAAAGTGAGCGAATATACAATCAGTTTTACAAAAAAATGAGCGAATATGCAATCAGTTTTACAAAAAACGAGCGAATATCCGCTCGTTTTCTATCTTCACTTTCTATCTTCCTTACTGACTGATTTCCTTTACATTTGCAAAAGACAGGTTTATAACCGGATAGATTCCCTGTAATTTTCGAAACTGTTCCTTCTTCCAAATAGACAATTTCTCAAATAAATCGTCTCTCCCTGCATGCCTGATAGAAAAAAATAATCCAGCATACTCATTGTAAGCGTTTTTCCGAACCGGCGTGGTCTGGATATCAACGTCACATCATCGCCGTTTTCCCACCATTCCTAAATAAAATCGGTCTTATCTATATAAAAATAATTATTTTTAATCAGCTTTTCAAAATCCTGAATTCCAATCGCAACCGTTCTGTCCATAGAATCCCTCCTTGAGCAGTCTTTGCCTGTTATTCCTACGCAAAATAACATTATGATTTACCTATTACCGATACATTTCGCTTTGTGCACACATCCATTCAAAATCTATCAATTCTATTCCCCATTGTTCCTTTTGCCTTATTAATTCTTCTGTAAAACCTGATTTTGAAAAGATATAAAAATATTTTTTCGGGTAATGAAATAATTCACTTCTTTCCAGTAATACCTGTGCAACTTTGCCGTCTACTTTTTCATTACGCCATTTACACTCTCCCAATATCGTCTCTGACTCAGAAACCGCCATCAAATCTATTTCTTCCTGTCGCTTATTTTTAGGATTATTTCCCCACCATCTCCCAATCTTCCCTACCGGAAAGGGTAATGTTTCATATACAGATGGCAAATAGAAATATTGTCTGCAGATTTCTTCAAACACCTGCCCCATAAAATCGCTTAACTGCGGTTTGACTACTGACTCATAAATCTGCCCACCAACACCCTGCATAATGGCACTAAGATTCGGTCTTACAAAGCGATACCAGAAAACGTACATACTATCTGCCAGACGATACAGTGTCTTACGGCTTGCAGCGCCTTCCGTAACCGGCACTTCTTTTTGCACAATTCCAAGCGCAATCAACGAGGTGAGCTGGTTACTGCATCCACTGGTTTCCATTCCTGTCTTTGTGGCAATTTCATTTAGCTTGCTCGCTCCCGCCGCAATCGCCGATATAATCGAGTGATAAGTCATCGGCTCCCGTAATTCCTGCTTCATTAGATTTACCGGCTCCTCAAAAAGCCTCCCTGATTCTTCAAAAAAAAGTTCTATTATATTTTCTGAAACAGTTGCTGATTTATCAATCCTGGATAAGTATTCCGGTATTCCTCCCGTAACCCCATACAAGATGGCCTGTTCTTCTCTTTCGCACCCTGCCAACATCCTTCTGGCTTCAAAAAAGGTAAACGGATGGATTTTAAACTGTGCTGTTCTTCTTCCATATAAAGGACTCTTATAGCCCAATACCTGTTCTTCCATAAAACTCATAGAAGAACCACAAAGAATCAAAAATAGCTGACTTTCCTTCCAGACACTGTCAATGCGACTCTGTATCATAGAAGATATCGCCCCATAAGAGGCCGCTAAATATGGATATTCGTCAATTGCAATGATAATTCTTTTTCCTGTACGCGCTAAGGAATCTATATACTCCATCACTGCTTCATAAGTGTTAAAAGCAATTCCATCCATACCGGAAACAGAAGGCTTTTCCTGCAATAATATTTTGGATATCCCGTAAAGGTTTTCTTTACCGGTTCCTTCCACACTCATGTAATAGAACCCTTCTTTATCCTTCATAAATTCCCGGATTAATGTCGTTTTTCCAACTCGTCGTCTTCCATATAATACCGCAAATTCAAACTGATTGCTGTGATACATTCTATTCAGTTTATCCAGTTCTCGTTCTCTTCCAACAAACATGGTGCTCCTTTACTCATTGCAAAATTACTAATTGTTCAATTAGTAATTGTTTGGTTAGTAAAACTAGGATACCATATTGGATGGGAAAATACAAGATTCCAATATGCTTCCTATTATCTTTGCATTCACTATCTGACTGCCATTACTTTGACATATTCTTCTGCCTTATCCCGCATCAGATGCAGTCCTTCTTCCAAATTTGCAAAGGTATATCTCTGTGTAATAAATTGTTCTGGTTTAATTCTTTCTTCTGCAAGCTTTCGTAAAACATAATGCCAGTCATCCTGCTCCTCATGGGCAAAAGAAGAATTCCAACTGCCACGAACCGTTAATTGATTCCGAAGCACTTTCCAATACACACTCTTCTCCAGCATAATATCAGACGCCGGATTGCCAACCATCTGCACAATTCCTTCCGGTGCAGTACAGGCAATCGCATCTCTAATCGTCTCGTTTCGTCCCACACATTCAAAAAGGATATCTGCCCCCAATCCCTTTGTTTGCTGCAATATCCAATCCTGTGCATTTTCTTTTCTGCTGTCACAATACTGTTGATTCAGCACACCAAGTTTTAATACCATCTGTCTTTGAAACTCTTTGTTACCAACCGTGAAAATATTTTGGACTCCTGCTTCTTTCAAAAACATTGTCAACAAAATCCCTATCGTGCCCAACCCATATACTACAATGGTTTTCTCTTCCATATTGCCTTGCTGTAGCTCCAACACTCGCCTCATTGCATGCACCGCCACCGCCATAGGTTCTAGCATAGCCGCCTGCTCATAACTTACCAGCTCTGGCAACTCTATCAAGTTCCACTCCGGCACCGCTGCATACTCTGCGAATCCACCATCTGTCCGCGAGCCAAGATAGCTGTAATGTCGGCAGGTTTCATACTTCCGTCTGCTGCATGGTACACATGCACCACAGGGGATTAATGGAAAAATGCCTACCCGTTTTCCAAGCAAATTCTGATTCGTACCTTCTCCAATCTCTATTACCTTACCGGCAAACTCATGCCCTGGAATCAGTGGATAAGAATACGTTCCCGTTGTATAAATACGTGGAATATCCGAACCACATATTCCTGCTGCCTGCACTTTTACTAAAACCTCCCCATTTTTCAGGGAAGGTTTCTCTGTCTCTTCATATCTCAAGTCATTTATTTCATGTAAAATATATGCTTTCACTGTTTTATTCTCCATATTTATCTTATCCGATACTCTGATGCTTTTACGGGTACAAGTTGCTATCGATTCCAATCCCTCTCAAATCGAAGTAAATCCTCTTTTGTGGTAATCT
The DNA here is from genome assembly GCA_934418125.1 of uncultured Lachnospiraceae bacterium. Classification (GTDB taxonomy): domain Bacteria; phylum Bacillota; class Clostridia; order Lachnospirales; family Lachnospiraceae; genus UBA3282. The sequence goes on along the minus strand of CAKRWT010000005.1, from coordinate 50,756 downwards.
TATAATTCTGCTCGTCCCCATCTATCAAAGCAATATCCATTCCGGCGAGTACTGCCGGCTCCGTAGAACCATTTATCTTTAAAATCTCATCTGGCAACAATATCCTGTTTGCTTCATAATAAGTTCCCAACTTAAATACTTCTGGTGCCTGTCCGGCAAATACCTGTTTTCTATCCAATAATCCGCTGACACTTTTTCCATCATTACTTAAATAAACCGTATCTTTCATGGGCAGCACCGGTAAGATACCATCATGCCCCTTGACCCTTTCAAAGCATGCCTTGATAAATTCGTAACTTACCAATGGTCGTGCCGCATCATGAAACATAATATAATCGTCTGGCAAAGCATATCTTACCGCATCCTTTAATGCATTATAAATAGAAATCTGCCTTGTCTGTCCAGGTTCTGAAAATCCTTTCCACTTGCCGCTCTCTGCCAGCCCGTTAGTCTCCAGCACTTCCAGAATAAAAGTATGCCACATCGGATTAGCTACAATTTGAATTGCATCTATGACTGGGTTATTTACAAATTTATCCAGGCAATATGCAATTATCGGTTTATCTTTTACCTTAATATATTGTTTTGGAATGTCCTCTCCCAGACGAGTCCCTGTTCCCCCTGCCAAAATCACAGCAACATTCATTGCCAGCCTCCCATTATATTGCAAAAAATGAGCGAATAATTATTGCTAACCACAAAAATATGAGCGAATGTTATATATATTCTCCTAACTTTCGGATTTCCTGTATGCTCTCCGCATAAGGTCTGTTCTTTCCAAAAAGCACTGTTGTTCCTAATACAAATCCCTGGACTCCTACTGGCGCAAATGATTTGATTTTATCCATTCCGCAAGCCCCATCCCAATATACCTTGAAATCCATCTCCTGCTGTAAGGCTACTAAACGATGTATTTTCTTGCCGACGTATGGTAAATACATCTGCCCTGCATTTCCGGGATTCACTGACATAACCAGTACTTTCTTGACAATTCGCAACATCTCATAAACTGTCTCTATACTGGTTCCAGGGTTAATTGCAATTCCAGGAATCATCCCTGCATCAATAATCTTCTGCAATGTAGTTGATGGATGGTATTCTGCTTCCGGATGAATATATACCGTATCTCCTTGATGCAGTTTATCCAAAAACATATGAATATTATTGTTAGGATGTTCTATCATAAGATGAACGTCTAATGGTGCCTTTGCCACAGATGCTATGTATGCCATATCATTTAACGACATTGCAAAATTCGGTACATAACGCCCATCCATGATATCAATATGGAAGGAATCAATTCCTGCCTCATCCAGTTCTCTTACTTCTTTTTCTAAATTTCCATAATTTGCACACATCATGGATGCGTTTAGTTCGTAGTGCATCTTCTTCCTCACTTATAGTCTGATATACTTGTCCAAATTCAATAATATATATCTCTATTCGCTTTCCTTATTTTGAAAATAATTCAATATTGCCTCTGTTATCTTTTCTGAAGCATGACCATCCCCATAGGGGTTTATTGCACGACACATATTATGATATTCTTTCTCATCGAGTAACAACCTTTTAGCCTCTTGATAGACTACTTCTTCATTTGTTCCCACCAGTTTCAACGTACCTGCCTCTACACCCTCCGGACGTTCCGTGGTATCTCGCATAACAAGCACTGGTCTGCCAAGTGCCGGTGCCTCTTCTTGAATTCCTCCACTATCGGTCATAATAAAATAACTTTGAGCCATAAAATTATGAAAATCATATACGTCGAGTGGTTCAATCATACGAATTCTTGCTTCATCCCCCAGTAACTTATATGCAATCTCTCTTACCTTGGGATTTTTATGAATAGGGTATATAATCTTTACTTCTGGAAAATCTTTTACAACTCTTTTTACCGCTCTAAACATATTTTCCATGGGTTTTCCAATATTCTCTCGTCTATGTGCTGTAAAAAGAATCAGTTTGCTATCATGTGCCCATGTAAGATATTCATTACAATATTCCGTTGAAACTGTGTTTTTTAGTGCATCAATTACAGTATTTCCTGTCACAAAAATATTTTCCACTTTCTTTCCTTCCTGTAGTAATTGTTTTCGTGCCAGCTCTGTAGGTGCAAAAAATAAATCAGCTATTAAATCTACTACTTGTCTATTAAATTCTTCTGGATATGGAGACTTCATGTTATAAGTCCTCAATCCGGCCTCCACATGACCTATTGGAATTTTTCTATAAAACCCAGCTAAGGCTGCTGCAAAAGAAGTCGATGTATCGCCATGTACCAAAAGCAAATCAGGTCTGTCTTTATCCAGTACCTGTCCTAACTTATCCAAAATATTAATCAATATGGAAGACAGATTCTGATTTTCTCCCATAATATCCAAATTATAATCAGCACAAATTCCAAAAATATCCATAACCTGTTTCAGCATTTCTCTATGTTGACCTGTTAGATAAATCTGACAATCTATCTGCTTATGTTTTTGTAATTCCAATATTAGTGGACACATCTTTATCGCTTCTGGACGTGTACCAAATACCAAGGCTATTTTTATCCTTTTCACACTCTTCTTCTCCAAATGTAAGGTTATTTTTCATCCATATGTATCCTTTTCGCATGAATCAAATCGCTTACGTCATCCACTTCTGTCCACTCATATTCAGATACATCAACATAGAATAATTCAAAATCACTCTTGAAAATCATTTGAACCAACGCATTTTCATACCACTGATCAAAATACCCTAAATCTACCATATTCTCAATTTCGCTTTTCATCAATGAAGCACTTATTCTATCAAGCTTTGTTATACCAGCATATTCTCCATAATAATCTTTTAGTTCCTTACTCATTACTAGAACTCTGTTACCGGACACTTGAACATTATAATCCCCATCTTCATTAATAGAACTATCCAATAAAACAAGTGCCTTTCCAGTCGGTTGACACACGACATCCTCAACTAGTTTTTCAGACATTACTATATCTCCATCAATTAAAACAACATTATCACTATCCAAATGCTCCCGTGCAAACCACAAAGAAGCTATAGAATTTGTGACTTCGTAAAATGGATTATTTATAAATGTAACGTTATCTAGTTCTTTTTCTATACTTTTGTGCTTATGTCCTGTAACTACCACAATATCTGCTTCCGTGTCGTATTTTCTTATCAAATTTACCATTCTTTTAATAAGCGTTGTATCCTGATCCAATTTGAATATTGATTTTGGATTGTCTAAAGTTAATGGATTCAGTCGTGAACCTTTGCCAGCTACCATAAATATATATTTCATCTTATTATTCCCTCTTTTCATATTTCCTGCCACAACAATAAGCCAACTCTTTTCAGTACTTTATCAGTTGGAAATGTAATGTCTATATTATATTGTTTTAAGCTTTTAACTATGTTTATCCCTAAAGCTTCAACAGGTGTTCGTGACATATATGGATTATTACATCTTTCTTTTCCGCATCCTCCTTTGCATAATTTACAAGATCCCCCAATAAAAGAAATTGCGTTTGAACTGTTATGATTATACATCCATTTTTCTAACTCCAATAGTAATTTATGTAAAATCACACTTGAATCATTTCTTATTCTGTTATAATCACTCTGTTGCTCAATTGGATACGTCAATGCAACAACCAGACCACTTTCATATTCTCTCATCATTTTTTTATAATCAAGATCAGGCAAATTAGGTGGACATCTCCAATTATTATTATATTTTCCACAATAAAAACAATTCATCCTAACATTTTCCTCAAAAATCAAATTTCGTGGTTCTATTATGATTCCTTCAGCATCCTCATTTAAAATATGTAAATAATTCAACAACTCATCTTTTAACATTCTCTTTCCTCAATTTGCTCTCTCTTATATCATCTTATTATCCAATTCAATCAATGCCTTTACAAATTGCATCATATATTTTTTTTCTCCAGTAGTAACTCTCAAACAACTTTCCCCTCCCCAAATGCCAAAATATGTTTTAACAAGAATCTTTTTTTCTCTTTTCATTCTTTTTCTAATAACCTCAGCATCCGTTTTGGGTTTTATAAAAACAAAATTTCCCTCCTTGGCACTATACTCATATCCATTCTCTATTAAAGTCTTAATTAAATATTGTTTTCCCTCACATTGTATTTTAATCATATTATCTAACATACCCTCTTTTTCGATGATAGCCTTGGCAAATTTCATGCCAAAAGCGTTCACATTACGTGAAGTACATACATTTTGAACTAATTTGATTCCGTCTGTCCATCCAATCACATAGCCCAGCCGACAACCAGCAAGCGAAAACAATTTTGAAAATGTTCTAGTGACAAATACATGTTTACGATTTAACGCATATTCTATACATGTATTCGAATAAAAATAGAAATAGGCCTCATCAATCAGAACCGTAATCTCATTTCTTTGTGCAACGTCTAATATATACCTTATTTCTTCATCAGTATATGTATTTCCTATTGGATTATTAGGATTTACTAAAATCAACAATTCAACATCTGGTTTTAATTTATCAATAATAGCGTTTATTGGCATTTGCAAGTCATCCGTATAATGAACAGGAATAAACTCTCTTCCATACATTTCCGCATAAACTTCAAACATCGCATATGATGGGGTAACTCCTACTATTTTCCCTTGCGGAGAAGTAAAAGCCTCCACGATATTTCGTATTCCTTCCGACGAGCCATTTACCAGGCATATGTTATCTGTTTTTGCTCCCAGAAATTTGGCCAATGTTTCTTTAAATTCTAATGTTTCAGGATAACTTGATAAAAATTCAGGTGTAACATCACTAAGTACTTCTTGTATAAATTCACTTGGTAACCCTCCTGGATTTTCATTCAAATCCAATCTTAAATATCCTTCTCTACTCTCTTGATCAAATATTCTGTCAATCTTCTCAACTCTTTCATTTTTATAATACATATTTTACCCTCTCCTTTGTTATCCTTTTCTATCATATTGCTATTATGAATATATCTGATACAATAATTCTTTTTGTTCCAACACACTTACTATCTTATCAAATTCAAATATATCTTTTATACGATACTTTTCGATAATTATTTTTTCTACCACGTTATTAGATAATGCCTTCTCTAACTTATTATAACTGTCTATATAAATTGCCTCATTTTCTTCCCCATGATAGGAAATATATCGTCTGGCCGCACCATGCGATGTTTTCCCCGCATCTGCGGGCCAATGCCAAATATCTCCATATACATTCTGACAATATCTTTCCGATAAATGCGGTGTCCAAAAATAATAATTTTCAAACCGCATTTTGCCTAAAGGCATAATTGTGTCATATGTATGAAAGTTCTTACAATTAATGATAAACTGACCACTTTCTAAGCCATACTGGATTCTCTGCGTAGGAATTTCGGATAATATGGCACTCTCTTTGCGCAAATTTTGATAAAAGTCTATCATTTCTTTAACTGTTTCTATCTGTTGTATATTATCTTGAATATGCTTTATATAAGCTATCAACTCTGAGAACTCAACCGATTCTTTATAGTAGTCCAATGGAAAAACGTCCAACACTACATATTTTTCATCAGCCACCCTACAAAACACTTTTAAGAACCAACCATTTAAGCATAATTCATAATTCGTTCCTTTTTCCGACAACCTCTCTTCCATTTCTGTATATAAACCTTTTTCATCATAAGGCGATACTTCTGAAATATACAATTGACCCTTAGCCTGAAAATATTGAATGAGTTTATTGTATTCTTCCCGCATCATTAAAAAATCCATGTCATCGTCCCATGGAACAAACCCTCCATGTCGAATTGCACCAATAAGATTACACTCTCCAAGAATCAGCCTCAATCCTACTTCAGCAACATCCTTTTCAAATGTAACCGCAGCTTCTAATAATTCGCATTGTTCATTACGTAATCTGCCAGTAGCTGGGGTTATATCCTTAAGATTTGTATGTGTCGTAAAAAAATCAATCTGTTCTTCTAACTGTTTAACCTTGTCCTCCATAAATAAGTACATGAGTTTATACATTTCAGTTTTATTATCCATACCGTTAATGAAATCTGCTACCGAACCATACTTATCCAAATATTGTCTTAATACCATATAGTTAAAAAAACAATCAATTTGTAACTCTCTCAGTAATTGGTATTTCATTTCAATACAAATTCTTTCTTCTGCTGCTAAAATAACAATGCTTTTTTCTTTATATTCACTTAGTTGACACGGGGCTATAACTTTTTTACCTAATACTTCTCTTCCCCAAAGACTCTTATTATTATCACAAAAGTACCATACATTATCCTTTCCAAAATACAGCAAAGCCTCCTTCCCGTACTTACCTGCGCCAAAAATAATAATTTTCTTCATTCTCATATACCCCAGTATCTTGTTTCTTTACCATTAATGATTTCTTTAAATCTTGTTAATCATTAACTTTCCTATTTATTTTCCATACCATACTACTCTATACTCGCTTTCCCAGCAGGTTTCCGGATATTTCTTAATATTTTCTTCAAATACACAAAAATTTGCAATCTGATTCTTTTCGAATTGTTCTTTAATCGCCAATGCATTTACTTTGTTAGCAGATATAACAATCTGATAATCATCCTGTACACTTTTCAACTGTTCAAATGAAACAATCTTCTTTCCATAAATTTCGCGTCCCGCTAAGTTAGCATTATTATCAGCAAAACAATAAACCTGTTCTCTTCCAAAATATTCCAGTGCTTTCTTCCCTATTTTTCCGCTGCCAAACAGGATATATTTTTTCTCCCCCTCTATATTGCTCCTATGCACAAATTCCATATCTCTAACTTCTTTTTCTTCATACAAATCTATTCCTCTAAAATCTTTCACATCACCTTTTCTAATGGCAGTATAATGTTCTCCAATGATTCTTACATCGGTACTTCTATGGCATTGTATATAACGATATAAATCTGACAAGAAATACTCCGACCATTCCCCATTGTCCTGTATGTAGACTACCCATTCTCCAGTACAATGTTCCAAGCAGTTTTCCGTTTCGACATCATTCACAGTTCGCACATTATACTGTTTCTTATAATTCTGTATTTCACTGGAATCAAGTGCTATTATTTCATAATAAGGACCGCTCATATCCAACAGAGATTCTATTGTTTCCTTTTCCAGATGTTTCATTTGTAAAACAATTGAGAACATCTTTTTTAATTCATTCTTTTCAAATCCTAATCCCGACTGATACTTAAAATCTTTTGCTGCTTCAAACTTTTCCTCTAAAATTGCCCGATAGGCATCAGCTATTTTGGGATACTGGTCTTTCAAATTAAGCTCATAATCCTGATTTTGTTCTAAATTCATAAGCCACTCGCATCTTGAATCATTTTTACTAAACACATACTTCCACTTACCATCCCGAATATAAAACAGATCTGATGCCATTGAATTTCTTTTTTCAGGTGATACATCACTAGGACTACTTTCTCTAAAAAAGCATTGTTTTGAATACTTCCCATTATATATGTAATCATATTGATCTTTGCCCTGTCCATTTATGCTCATTTCTGTCCCTAAAGCTAAATGTAACAAAGTAGGCGCTTCATCTAATGATGATATAGGTTCTTGCAGAATCTGTGCCGGAATATCTTCTCCTAATAATGCAAAAAAAGTTTTTACTGACTGCTCATAATGCCTTCCTCCTACTGCATCCCCACCTTGTATATGATTCATATTTAATAATACGCCATGATCTGCAGCAATAATGACCAAATCCTTCTCTGAAATCACATACTCATTACATAATTTTTCAAATTCCCGTGCTGTTATATTAACATTTTTAGCATAATCAGCATCTGTCCAAACCTCCCCTAACTCTCCATTTAATTCATGCAATAAATCAATATGATGATAAATAAATTTATTCTTCTTACACAAATTAACTTCTTCAACAAAACGATTTCTTCTCTCTGTTTTTACCATATCAGTATTTTCAAGAACACGTCCCGTATTATATCCGCTTGCCTCCCACCTTTTAAATCCTGACATAGGTACTGCTCTTTCTTCTATCGTATCACAGTAGCGAAAAGTCTCATATCCTGCCAATTGAAAGTAATCCGCAAGTGTAAAAATTTCCCGTTTAAAATTTCGTAATGCCCTTTTTTCCCATCCAGATGCACCATTATAAGACGGCAGCAACGAAGTAAAAATTGAATGCATTGATGTATGCGTTCCCGCCCCTGCTGTCAACACGTTATTAAATACTGTTGCATTACTCAAAATTTTATCAATATAATTTTTTTGCGACTGTTCTTCGCATAAGTGCAAAAAATCCGGTCTCAGACCATCTATTAAAAACCAAAAAATATTATCGTACTTTTTCATCTTCATTCTCCTCTCGCACATTTTTTTGCAAGTTATTCTTTAACCAGTTCTTTCCTCGTTCTCTTTCTTTTTCCAATATTCCATTAATTCTATTATAATCTATCTGCGGAATGTCAAACTCACATGAAGGAACCGATTCCAAATCAAATACAACATTATTTAACCCTAACAACTCTCTAATAGTATCCACCCTTGATGTTCCACGCATCTTATTATATACACAGTAGAATGGTCGATTCAAAATGATAGAAAAACACATTCCATGAAAAGAGTCCGTTATAACCATTTTACAGTTATCTACCAAGTATAAAAAATCTTCTGCCCTCAAGTCCTCCGAATCTTCTATTATGTTCACATTATACTGAACAGATATTTTTTTCTTTAAACATTCTATTTCTGGTGTATAATCTAATATATAAAATAAGATTGACTCTTTTGCACATTGTTCAAATTCATCACATCGTAAATTTTGATTTATGAGTTCTTTATAAAACTGCGGATGTATAAGAAACACAGGATCCATAATCCATTCTAAATCGTCCCTTTTGCCAAAATATCGGTAATACACCTCTATTCCATCTTTCTCTCTGACACTGACCGCAGAAAAATCCTGCAAATATTCTGCGACTCTATTAATTCTTTGTTCTGACGCATTTATTCGATTTCCTCCAAAACTTCCAGACATCATGATTTTGTTTTTACTACTACTTATCGAATAAAGAAACCACTCATCAGGAACCCATTCCAATCGCAACACCTGATCAGATCCAACAATAAAATGTTGAAACTGACTATTCAATTCTTCATAATCTTCTCCTGTCTGATAGTTTTTTTCAGAGTATTTTGCATATTGACTTATGAATTTAAAATGTCTGCCACTCTTACACTGTTCCACGTCCATCCCCTTAAAAACCGTCATAATCAAACACGGCTTATATCCCAACTCCTCAATTAATTTATATAATGCTAACGCTGTCAACGAAGCCCCATGTGCATCTCCCCATGCCCACCAATAGTTAAAAATCGCACATCTTTTATCCATATCAGCTTTCCTCTTTTTTCAAATTCCTTTCTACTGCCTCTTTTAGCGAACAGCTATTCAAATCTTCAAAAAATCTCTGTCTGTTTTCATGCAATGGTATAGGTTGATAAAGCACTCTATTTCCCTCAATAGCTTTCTCTAACGGTACCTCAACAGCTTTACTTAGATTGGTAAGAATATTATTAAAAAGCTTTTGTCCCTTAATAGAATTTAATAACACTAAAGATGTGCCTTTTCTATCATCCAGCTTTTTATCATATTGCCATATTTCCCAAAAATCTCCTAATGATATATCACCCATTCTGCCCAACCCTGCAAACTGACAAGTACCACATGATTTTCTCAAACTTAATCTATTATTAAATGCCTTATAATAAATGTCCTCATTTATATTTGAAATATACTCCGCATCGCCTGTTTCAATCCTCAATACCAACTGATATGTCCAACCATTGGATTTATCACGAAAATTTACCTTTTTAATCATCTGTGCCGGGAACTTCTCATATATATATCTGTCAAATAAACTCTGCGATGGAACACCATGACATAATATATCAATTGTATACAAATTTTCTGGATTATTTCCTAAATACATGTATAACCCGGCAACCTGACAGGGAGTTCCTGTAAACAAAACTATCTTGTTTCTGTCCTTCAGTAATTTTTCTATTTCCTGATAAATCAATCCCACGTCACTTTGAACATATTTTGAAGTTCGCATTCTTCGCAAATCTTCTTTCTGTTCAATAATAGCATGCTTTACTACTATTCCATCCCTAAACACAGCACCACATATATATCCTTTTCTCGCCAAAATGCTTTCAGCAAGAACTGTAAATACTCCCCCTGACGAACTCTCTCTTCTAATTTTATCTGAAGCCCATGCTGCATAACACTTTTTAATTTCCTTTCTTTCTACCCGGCACTGATTCTGGCATACAGTATCGCATTTTCCGCAATGAATACACTTTTTCTCTATTATTTTCGGATAAAGGAATCCATCTTTCTCTGCATACATCTTGATAGCACCCATTGGACAAGCATTTTCACACGCGCCACACCCAGTACATGCTAGATTTTTAACATCCATTTTATTACTCCACTTTTTCACGTAACATTTCTATTCTGGAACGATACCTTAATTCTTTGATTTGATTGGTTTGCTTTTTATCTTCATTCAAAAAATATATCTCTTTACCATTACCTAGTTGTATATATGTATCATAATCTGTTTTAATCCCCTGATACCCACTACAAATGTCCGACTGCAATTCTTTCATTTGTTCATCGCTTTCGGTCACTTCCTTTACTCGACTTTGTACAACTTTCTGAAATCCTACGGAACGCAATTCTGTGTCTCCGAAAACATGCTGTTGTGTTTCCTCATCTGCACAAAACAGGATGTAATCAATCAATTGTAGGAAATATCTATATGAAAACAATCTGACCACTTTCCCTGTTATTCCTATATTAGTAACCGCTAAAATAGTATGCATCGCAAAATCATCATATCTTCGTAAATTGATATCCTCCCACTTTCCATGATCACTCATATATATATTAACTGTATGCACACCAAGCATATCTGTATAAAAATTTATAATCTCATCATAAAATTGTGCCGCAGTTGCTACTTTACTCTTAGATAATTGATAACTTCCATAAAACTCAAAACTCGGATTATTCTCACTGCATTTTGGCGCCATCCATGGTTCATGGGTTTCTGCCAAGCAGCCAACAATACCAAACACTGGTTTTTCTGAGTTAATAATACTATTCAGCATATTCCAATAATAAACACTTGATGCAACCATAAACTCTGTGTACTCGTTCTTTGAGTGTGGCCAGTCTGCTGCCATCCCTCCTGTTAGGACAAACGAATATCCTTTGTCTGTTACTGTTTTATATAAGAAACTACTGTTTATACCTCCTTCCATTAATTTATTTATTGCGTTCCTATCCAATAGAGTTGGTATATCTTTGTAGAACAAACACAACTCCGTTGCCACTGTATATGGTGTTACCGCATATGCATTCTCAAAACATATTCCTTTTTCCATTAGATTACTCAATTTAGGAAACATTTCTAATTCATCATGCCCCACTTGATCTATCCAATGCATAATAATATCCTGCTTTTGGTTCTTCCTTCTCTCTGCAATACACTTCTTTATCTCTTTCAGTAAACCATCTATCTCTTCTCTTAATGCGTAAATTCTCTCATTACCCTCTATTAAATCCGTTGCCTCATCCAACACTTCATTAAATGTGATAAAATCTCTATTGATAAGACACTTTCCCAACAAACTTTCTAAATTTTCAATATTTCTTTCTCTTTCAAACAATATATAGGCATCTCTAATTTTATTAGAACTTAAGTCTATTTCCTCCTCATACTCTTCGAACAGTTTCGGTCCCAATATACCATATCTGACACGCATCTCAGTATACAAATCTATAACACATTTATTTTGTTTTGAAGATATTACATCATAATATATATTTTTACCCTGGTATTTTGAATTAATAATATATACATCACATTCAATATCCGTTGCATGCTCTAAATCAAGTATATTTAATTCCATCTGTTTATCAACGCATACTGTATCTGCGAAAGGCTTTTTATCCACAACTGCTATAATATTTCCATACTCAGAAAGCAATTTTAATAGCGGATAGCCATTTTCTGAATATTTGAGTCCTCTCACTACTATGCGCTTTCCATACTTTTTGATAGATTCTGAAACAATCTGGCAAATGGCTGTTTCCAATCGTGTTCGTAACAAATCTTTTTTATAGATTCCGTACTTTTTTAAAATGCAATCCAATTCATTATTAATATCAAGCATAAGTACGCCTACCTTCCTTTAATTTTTTGTTAATATCCAAGCATTAAATAACCCATCTGTAATTCCACCTTCATATGGAACATTTTCAATGATTTGTAATGAACAATTCGTTTTCTCAGCTATTCTTTCAAACAACTCATTTTCAAACCACTGTTCCCATTCATCAATTTCAAGCAGACCCATTGCTGACTTATTCTTATCAATAACAAGTACTTTTCCTCCCACTCTGACCACGCGAATGAGTTCCAGTAATGCATTCTCTGGAAAAATACTATGTTCCAGTGCTTCCACAGTATATACCATATCAAATACCCCATCCTCATAAGGTATCTGTGTTAATAATCCAACTTTCTTTTCTATTGGAGATTTTATATCTTTCATCACTCTTTCAGACATATCCACAGCACAATACTGTGCCACAGGTACATCTTTTAATAAATTTTTCAGATATCTCCCCTTTCCGCATCCAACATCACATATCTTTTTAATATTTTCATCTTTCACTTCTTTTAAAACTATCTGATACCTTCCATCATTCTCCGCTATAGTATCTTGAAAAATTGCTGCCTGATTTTCAAACTCTAACTTGTTTTTAAAATAAACAGCATCCAGAAAATATTTAACAGCCCAACTAATCTCACTATTTGCAAAGTAATCTGGATATTCTTTTATGTCTGTAACTTTGGGAGAATCTATTACCGGATAACTTCCATACCATCCACCACTTTGATTCTGCAGACTGGCTGCATAATTAAGTGCTTTATTTCCATATGATAAATTTCCCAATTTGAACCATACAATTGCAAGTTGAAACATTCCCGTAGAACAAACCCAATTCACATTCGCATAGGCTGGCACATATCCCTGCTGATCTATAAATACCTCCATCGGCTTCATAGCCTCTCTTGCTATCTCTTCTCTTCCAATGTCACATAATGCCTCCATTACATAAGCATAAAAGTGTGACAGAAAGCTAAACTTGCGTATTTTATCTCCATGATTATTGATATAATAATCTGCCGCTTTTATAGCCATAATTCGGTACTTCTCATCTTTCAAAATATCTGCAGCCTCTATCAATGGTGACAAACAATACAAGTGTATTAATTCAGAGCAAATTCCTTCTTCTCCCCATTCGTTTTTTGATGGTGTATTTACCCTTCCATTCTCTTCTATATTTGATATAATCCAATCACAACCTCTTCGTATTGTTTCATCCACACCTTCCATTCTACCTCTTACTGCTAAAAGTCCCTTTAGAATCTGGGCTGTATCAAAAACATATGGGTCTTTTCCCTCGGTATCATACCAAGCCCCATCCGCATGTTGTATAGAACATAGCCATTTCGCATAAGATATAGCCAAATCAAAAAATCCCCATCGCATTAAAGTCGGAATATAATATCCCGTCACTTCCGGATAACTCTCCAACAGATTGCTATTGTTAGCAATTCCTTTTTCGCTAATCGTATATTTTTGAATCCATTCTTTTGCTTTTGCACATGCCGTAAGCCAAGGAATCTGCTCCCCACTAGATGTTCTTTTAAAGTTATTAACCTGTTCAAGATAAGTTCCGTATACCGTAATTCCATTATCTTCCAATTGTCTTGCCAACATTGAGGTTTTTCTAGCATCAACTGAAATAAAAATCTGATACTTTTTATATATTGTCTTTAGCCTATCAAATGAAATAACTTCTTTACCATTTATTTTCTTCCCTATTATATCTGCATTATTATCTACATAAAAAGCGACCCGCTCATTTCCAAAATATTCTAATGCCTTTTTTCCAAAATCGCCTGCCCCAAACAGAATAATTTTTTTACTCTCATCCATATGCTGTTCCCTCTCAATCCAATGTAATTCTTTTGGAATTCCGCTTTCTCTAAAAAACTTTTGTACTAAGTAACTCTTCTGACTTTTGTCCTGCATCCACATATCAATAAAAAGATTTTCTTTTCTTTTGTCATCTATTCTTGCAAGTATAAAATCCAACTCACGTCTTCTGAGCTTATACAGTTGCCTGTTGATTTTTTCCGACTTTGTTTCTGTCAAACTCAAAGCATGTTGTCGATATTCATATAGGCAAACAGGAAGATGCGTAAGATTATAATTCTTTGCAAACCGCAACCAATATTCATAATCCTCTACCAAAAACATTTCAGCAGCATATTTACCAACCTTTTTTGCTGCCTCACTCCTATACATAAAACAGGCTCCAATGCAATTATTATAGTAAATCTCTTCAATATCCCTTGATACTGTGCCGATTTTGCTTCCACTCTCATCAATATAGTCCATATCACAATAGACCAAATCAACCATACTGTTGTTTTCCAAATAAGATATCATTTCATATAACGCCTGAGGTTTATAGCGATTATCATCCGATGTCCATGTATAATAATCCCCTTTTGCATTATCAAATCCTATATTTAAAGAGTTCGGGAGTTTCTGATTGATTTCGTTATTTATTACCTGAATTCGTTTGTCATTAGCAGCATACATTTCCATAATAGATTTGGAATTATCTGTAGAACAATCATTTACCAAAATCAGTTCCCAGTCCTGATATTTCTGATTAACAATACTATCTATTGCTTCTTTTAAATATTTCTCCCCATTATAGACAGGCATAACTATACTAATCTTTGGCATCTTAAATCTCCTGTTACTCTTTTTTACTTTCTAGTTTCCAATATTTCTAACAGCATGCTTATATATTTTTTAGAGGGCAAAATATATTTGATTTTTTCATCACTAACACCTTTTTCCCTAAGAAACTTTTCTATTTTTTCACATTGTTCCGTATTTAAAACGGCTACAAATATCTCGTCATAATCACTATAAAAAATGGCATCAATCCCCTGTACCTTCATACCCATTTTCTGATACACCTGATATCGCCTGTCTACCCATAAATCAATTTTCCCAATTCCGGTTTGAGATACGACACGATAGATTTCTTGTCCAAATCCACCTGCTCCATATAATATGATTTTTTTATTCGCAAAAAATTTTCGAAATGGTTCATAACTTATAAAACTTTCTGTTGATTTCAATAGCATGATAAAGAGCATATATTGATATAATTGCGGCATTAAAATTTCTTTTCTTTCATTTTGTCCAAATGCAGTCTTTAAATCATTGTATAAACTTCTATATTGTAAAAGATTCATTTTTTTCCAAAGGGTAGAATCATATCTTTTTCTGTAATGGTAGGGTGTATATTCGATGATTTGTAGTGTTTGTGCCTTCAAAATCATCTGAAAAGTACAATCTGCATCTTCTCCTATTTCAACGTTATCATTAACCAACACCTGTGTGGTCTTCAATAACTCTCGTCTTACCACCTTGCATACTAAATTAGGTAATATTCCAAATTGAAAGAACATTTTATTGCACAACATATAAGGATATATTTTCTCTTTGATTTCTTCTCCCTGATAATACCCTTCTGGCAATTTGTTTAATACCTCATTGGACATATCCTCATATTCTTCTATAAGTCCATAAAGAAGTAAATCCGCCTCTTTCTTGCTAATCTCGTCAACTATTCGTTCATATGTATTCAAATCGACCCAATCATCTGCATCCACATAAGTCAAATACCTGCCTTTTGCATGAACGACCCCTGCTTTTCGCGCCTGTACCATCCCTCCATGCTCTTTGATAATTACCTTAATTCTTTTATCCTGACTTGCATAATAATTACAGAGATTCAGACTACCATCTGTTGAGCCATCATCTACCAAAATAATCTCCAAATTTTGATACGTTTGATTAATAACACTTTCTAGGCACTGTTTTAAATATTGTTCCGCATTATACACTGGTATAATGACACTAAGCAGAGGTAGCTTATTCACATTTTTTTCTTCCATACTTTACTGTTTCCATTCTCTTTAATATCTGTTCATACTGCTCTAAGGTTTTCTGCCGCTGTTTCCTACCCTTATCATCCAGCCATCCTCCGTTGAAATGATGAATAGAAAATGTATTTTCCGTCATTAAGATTTGCCCACTCATATAATCATAGGGATGAAAATAATCAGATGAATACACCATCATGTCATTAATTTGCTGGGTTCTATTATTGACATGCATTCCTGCTCTAACAAATGGTCTCGTCTCATATACACCGCAGGTCTCAAGATTCAAATTTCCATCATCTTTAACAAACTGAAGTTCTTTCCGTTCCTCTAATATCTTTTTAATCATCGGATGATTTGGTATAGCACCACTACATCCTCCCAAATTAATATTTCCCCATTTTTCCACCCCACAAAAAGCTTCTTGGTAAAGTAAATCGTCTAAATTTCTAATAAGTTCCACGTCCGTATCCAAATATATACCACCATAATGATACAAAATATCCAATCTCGCAAAATCAGGTACAAACCCCCATTTTTCATTCTCATAGGCTTGTTTCATATAAAGATTCTTATTTATATCGTAATTGCTCTCATCCCACCTTATAATCTCATAATCCGGACAATACTTTTTCCAGCTTTCAATACATCGTTTAAATGTATCCGGCATTTTTTTCCCCGAAAACCAACAATAATGAATTACTTTAGGAATCAATGCCTTTTCTGAAAATTTAGCTGGCGGCTCACTTCTCATATTCTTTATTTCTGTAATCTGCATCACAGGTACAAGATATGCTTCTATGTTATCTAATTCCTGTATAGAATCTAAATTGGCAATTACCGAATAAAATTGACTATTGGAAACAAGCATTACTATATTATGTTGTTTTCTACAATATTCTATTAAATCCTGTATTCCTTTAATCTCATAGGAATAACCACTAATCTTAATTTTTTCACTCCATTTAGAAGTATCCGCATCTATAAAACAATATAAGTTCTCTTCTAACAAAAATCGTTGTATAATGTCTGGAACAACAATCTGCCCTATCATCCCCGCACCATATACGACAATCTTCTTTTTTTCTGCTTTTACTTTATCTGCAAATTCTTTAAATGAGAGATTTCTTAATTTCATAAGCTCCGTACCTTTTGCCAGATATGCCATCCACTACTTCCATCGCTATTTGCATACAAGCCTCTAAAGTAATCTTTTTCTGCTCTATTAGCATGCTCTAATTTTACCAATGCATCACTCGCTGTCGAAATATTATATTCACAAGTTTCTTTTATTAAATATGGCCAACGAGATTTATATTTTTCTTTGTCAATTCTATCAAACATTTTATCTGGCACAATTTCCGTGTCTTCTGAACGAGTTATCGGATAATGTTCTAAAACTTGACCAGTATAATCCATAATAGTTATCGTGCAATCCATTTGAGACACAGATGAGACAAAAATAATTTTATCATTCTCTAAACGTTGTACATTTTCTATATCCCTGCATTGTTCAAATTCCAATACAGGCTCTATTGTCATATTTCTCATCTTTAGGCGAAGAATCATATTTCCTCTCTGTGGGAATAAAAATATACTATCATTCATACACAGTGCTTCTGAAAATCCCCACTGGAAAGTAAACCCAGCTGGATATGCATTTGGATCAATTTTTATCGTTTCCCCACTACTCCATCGTACCAAGCTGCTCTCTTCATCATCCGGAATTGCCCAAAAATAAATTCCATCATACATCAATCTTAGATACTTGTTTTCATCAGTTCCCATCGAAATTAGTTCCAAATTTCTATTTATAAGATCATATTTAACAAGAATATTACTATGTGTAATAAGATAATATAATTTACCTTCAACATAGTATAAATCACCATTATAATATTCTTCACTTTTTGGTATATGAACCCCCAAGGGATATATGAGTGTTTCTCTTTTTAATTCTCTTTTTTCTAAATTCATAACCCATAAGTAATGATAGTCAGATGAAATCATGTATATCTCTTCGTTTATCTCTGTTGAATATTTTATTCTATCCGGCATTTCATATCGTATCCATTCCTTACTAATAAGAGAATATTCTGCCAAGGCATGTGCTCTGGAAGGTATCAGCCACAAACTATCATCCTTATGTATAATATTACTATACAGGGAAATTTCCATTTCGTATTCCCCCGGAACTTTTTCAATCTCGCTTACTATTCTAGACTCTAAATCCAGCTTAAATAAACAATTATAGTTTTTGGCTAATAGAAAAAGATTATTTCCGACTAAGCAAGACACTCTGTAACTAATACTATAGTCTTTTTCTTTTAAATATACCCCTACCAGATAATCAATGTTCTGCAATATAATTGGTTTTCCCTGTACACCATATAAATAAATCAAGGAACTATCGTCTCCATAATACATATCCGTAAACAAAACAGCTCTATACAAATCCGTTGTATCATCAAAAATGCCTGTTTTTGACTTTTTATACCTCTCAACAATTTCAAGATATTCTTGATAAAGTTCTGGTCGCATTGACTGTAATGTTCCTATTGTTAACGGATGTGGTCTCCACCAAAGCACTACATCTTCCCGCTGTTGAAAAAAAGCTATTGTATCTTTTATTTTATTTAATTCCTGTTTATTTCCACCCAAAATACCTGATACACCTGTATTATATAAAACAGCTTTCTTTCCTTGTAACAGCTTGTTCCATTGCTCTGGAAGTGTATAAAGATTTCTGTCAGCATTAATAATTTTATCTATTTTAGGAGAG
Source organism: uncultured Lachnospiraceae bacterium (assembly GCA_934418125.1). Taxonomy (GTDB): domain Bacteria; phylum Bacillota; class Clostridia; order Lachnospirales; family Lachnospiraceae; genus UBA3282. Next base: position 31,823 of record CAKRWT010000005.1, on the reverse strand, counting down.
CCTAATGGCATAATTTTATCAGAAAGTAATGGTTCCACTACCTGCTCCGGCATATCTGTATTATCCATATACCATTTTTTTAAATGATATATATAATCTTTTTGAGCTTGATAAGACTGAGCTATTACTACATCTGAAATAATTGTTCCAGGAGATACACAAAAACTAGCATACATTTCTTCCCCTAACGTAAAATATGGTATATATACTAATTTATTTGTGAATTGTTTTAAATTTCTAGCATAAAAATCCGGATGCACACTCGTTACATAATTACACGCATCATATGGATTATGGATAAAAGTCACATCTGGTCTTCTCTCTTTAAAATTGTATTCCTTATAATTAGTAATAGTTACATAATCCGGTAATAAATCTCCTTCATAATGTTCCTCTTTAAACGTTCCGTCTGGATATTTATCATAATAGGGAATCGGCACACAGTATGCATCACAATTTTCATCTTCTTTGGCTGCCAGATATACGCTTTCCAACGAATCCCACATCGATGCCTTATAAGGAAAAAAGACTACTTCCAACTTGTCCGGCAGTTCATTGTTCATGACTCCACGTAACTTCTTCAATTGCTTGTTTAAAGTATTATAAAGTTCCCGTTTTTTTATTGTATCCCGCATAGAAACAGTCAACAAATACAGCGTCTCACAATACTGTTCCAAAATACCAACACTAACGGTTCCTTCTCCATACATTTTTTCAATTTGTTCCCCCATGGAGATAGCGCTATCCTGGCAATCCGTTACCAGTTCTATGATTGCCTGTTCATCCATACCCGGTCCAAACAGCTTTTTTTCCAATATTTTATTCGCTTTTTCTAATAACTCTGCTATAGAAAATAACTGTCTTCTCAATATTCGGCTCATCTTACAATCCTTTTTTACAAAATAAAGCCACCCAGCTTTGACAGCCTGGATGGCTTTTTACCTACTTATTACCGCTGCCTCCATGCATCATCCTGATTCATCCTGAATCTCGCTTACTGTAATATATATCGGCAACTTTCTTCTTTTATTTACCTTACTATGTTATACTCCCTCTGTTGTGTTGAATGGCCTCAATTGCCAATGTAATTTCCGGCAGCATTCTCCTTCCCATGCTGCCGTTCTATTTTCATTTCTAGAAATAATCATCCTCATCATCTTCTTCCTCATTACCCAATATTTCTCTGCAAATCTCTGCTTCATTATAGTCCGGCGCATACTTCTGGGCAGCCTCGCAGATCTCTTGAACGTTTTCTAAATCCTCCTCTAATATCTCTGCAATTTGTTCTGGTAAATAGCCTTTTTGTAGTTTCCTAATAATCTGTGATACCAGTACTTCTGTTTTGCCTTCTTTGCGTCCAATTTCTAATCCACGGCTGATTCCCATTCGCCTTATCATCGCCTGTTCTTCATAATATTTCATATAATCAACACCTGCCTTCCTGTCCTTTTTCACATGATTGACCATATTTTCTATTTCCCGCAAATCTTCATTTACCACGTTTTCTTCCCTGGTTTTTTCAAAAAACTTCAGTATACCTTTTTCAGCATACCATAATCCTCTCCTATTTTCAACGTTTCTGCGTCAATCCTTGTGTGATAAAACCGTATAATTTTCAGTAATGCCTCTATAAATTACTTTATCATTCTTTTTCTCCGGTTCGATGTCAAAAATGGGCTGCACATCCTTTCCAATTTTTTCTTGACAATCAATACTTTTACCTATATTATAGGTGTTAGAAAGAAACGAAGTTTACTATCGTACAGCTATTGCTCATGCGGCTTGCTCGTTTCTTTTTTTGTTCTTACCAGATCATAAAGATAGAGTTTTCCATCTGCATCACATCTTACAAGCATTCTCGCTCCAAAAATGTTATATCGCTCCAAATTGCCCTCCTCATCATAAGCAGGTATTCCAAATTTACCATAGAAAGCACAAATATACTATGAGTTTTTCTGTTTTTCCTTTTCAGCTCTTCTTCCCATTTTCTCCTAAAAATGTTATGCTATTTTATATTATTTACATACATTGAGGATATCTATGAAAATACTTTATATCGAATGGGACAGTTTTGGAAATGAAGATATGAAAACCGCTTTGACACAGGAAGGTCATTCTCTGGTCTGCTTTCCTTTTTCCAAAGATGAAGGACGGCAGAATAAAGCGGTAGAAGCTTCTCTGTCAGATGCCATCCACCAGTCAAAGCCCGATTTTGTTTTTTCCTTCAATTATTTTCCTCTTGTTTCCAATGTTTGCAAGCAGGCTGATATCCGGTATCTTTCCTGGATTTATGACAGCCCCTATGTGATGTTATATTCCTATACGGTAATCAACCCCTGCAATTACATTTTTGTATTCGACCAAGTTCTCTGTCAGCAGTTTGCCAATAATGGAATCTCTACGGTTCATTATTTGCCTATGGCAGCCAATCCATCCAGGCTGGATACGATTTCCGTTCCCGGCGACTCTTCTCCATACGACATTTCCTTTGTTGGCTCTCTTTATACGGAAAGCCACAATTTCTTTGAGCGTATGAAAGGCTTATCAGATTATGCTACCGGTTATCTGGATGCCTTAATGTCTGCCCAGATGCATGTTCAGGGCTACAATTTTATAGAAGAATCTCTGGCTCCTGTTATGGAAGAATTATATAAAGCCCTTCCCATGGCCCCCAATCCCGACGGTGTGGAAAGCCGGGAGTATCTGTACGCTCAATATGTTATTAACCGGAAAATAACCGGTCTGGAACGCAGTGCATTACTGAAAGCGATTTGTGAAAAGCATACTTTGGATTTATTTACCAGAGACCCTGGTTTTCAATTGCCAAATCTTATAAACCACGGCCCGGTAAGATATTTCGATGAAATGCCTTTGATTTTTAAGAATAGTAAAATCAATCTGAATATTTCCCTGCGTAGTATTCACAGCGGAATTCCACAGCGTGCCTTTGATATTATGGGCAGTGGCGGCTTTCTGCTTTCCAATTTCCAAAGTGATTTCCTGGAAGCTTTCATTCCCGGCGAGGATTTTGATTATTACGAAAGTAAAGAAGACCTTTTGTCAAAGATTGATTATTATCTGACTCACGAAAAGGAACGGCAGGAAATCGCTTCCAATGGACACCGCAAGATTACCGGTTCCCATACTTACAGGCATCGAATCCGTACCATGATTGCCTTAGCTTTTCCTGAGTAAGTTGAATAGATAACATAAAATATAATAATTGTAATTCACAGGAGGAAAAAATGGTTCCTATTTCCGTTTGCATTATTACCAAAAATGAAGAAGTAAATCTTGAAAAATGTCTGGCTCCACTGAAGGCATATCCTTTTGAAATTATTGTCGTGGACACCGGCTCTACTGACCATACGAAGGAGATTGCTGCCAAATACGCCGATAAAATCTATGATTTTGAATGGTGTGATGATTTCAGCGCTGCCAGAAACTTCTCCCTGAGTAAGGCATCTCATAATTATGTCCTGATTCTGGACTCTGATGAATTCCTGATTGATTTGGACTTAGAGGGGTTGTATCAGGCTATTGAAGAGCACCCTAAAGATGTGGGACTTCTCCTTCGTAATAATTATTATGACTCCAACGGCAAAGAGACCTGCTTCCCAGACCGTGTGGAACGGCTTTTTCATAAGAGGTACTACTATTATAAATACAGTATTCATGAACAGGTTACCAATATCAAAACAGATGGTACTTACTACAATCGTTATGATATCCCATTAACAGTAGACCACGCCGGATACAATAACGATTCAGAAGAAGCCCGACTGGCAAAAGTAGAACGCAATAACAAATTACTGTTTAAAGAAATCGAAAAACATCCGGATGACCCTTATTTCTATTTTCAGGTAGGGCAGTCCTATAATTTTATCAGCGACTACGAAAACGCTTATATTTATTACAAAAAGGCTTTTGAGCTGCCACTTATTACAGAGCAGCTTTGGGTACAGGTCATGGCAACTGCCTATATCAATGCCATGACACATACCGGACGTGCCAAAGAAGCTGTCATGTTTTTTGAACTTGCCTATGATTCCTTTGCAACGAATGCAAGCTTTTATAACAGCATGGGCGTTGCTTATCTGAATATCAACGAACCACTTAAAGCTATGATGGAATTTATCAAAGCAGTCCAGTGTCCCATTGTACATGAGCAAGGCAGTAACACTTACATTCCTTACAGCAATATGGGGCTGGTAAATGAAATGTTAGGCAATATTCCCGCCGCCATTGATTTTTACCATAAATGTGGTGACTACCCGCCGGCACTGGAACGGCTTCATGCATTGGGGGTGGAATAAATGTCACAGCCGATTTCCGTCTGCATGATTGCCAGAAATGAAGAAAAACGCATCGAACGTTGCCTTTCATCGCTAAAACCTTACGGATTTGAAATCGTTGTTGTCGACACCGGTTCCAATGATTCTACCAAGGAAATTGCAAAAAAATATGCCGATAAAGTATTGGATTTTACATGGTGTGATGACTTTAGTGCCGCCAGGAACTATTCTCTTCGCTGCGCATCCAATAACTGGATATTTATGATTGATTGCGATGAATGGATTAAAGAAATAGACATAGAAGAATTAACCTATTTTCGGAAACATCTGTCAGATTGTGTGGGTTCTGTCTTCCGGGAAAATCTGGTTACAAGAAACGGCATACAAAGTTTAGATAACACAGATTATACCGAACGTTTTTTTGATAAACGTCTTTACCATTATACTGGCATCATCCACGAACAGTTGACCCCCATCCGCGGAAAAGATATTACCAGTTATCTGTTAAAAACAACTCTTCTGCATACAGGATATGATTTGACTCCGGATGAGGAAGTCGCAAAGAACCACAGGAATTACTCACTGCTGCTAAAGCAGTTGGAAACAGATAAAAACAATCCTTATCTCTATTATCAACTCGGAAAAACCTGTGAAATTATCAATGACTTTACCAAAGCCTGCGAATATTATGAGAAAGCAATCCTATATGACCTTGATCCGGAACTGGCTTATGTCCAGGCACTGGTTGTTTCCTACGGAAATGCTCTTCTATTAACCGGTCAGCAAGAAAAAGCTCTTGGATTTGAAGGTATCTATAAGGAATTTTCTTCTCTGGCAGATTTTGTATACTTAATGGGCAATATCTATAAGGCAAACGACATGTATGAACAGGCTGCCGAGCAATACGAGAAAGCAATCGGTATGCCGTTTTGCCGGCAAAATGGTGCAAACAGTTTTTTACCACTATACCAGACTGCGCAAATGTTTGCCGAACTGGGTGATTACAACACTGCAGTTACCTGCTATAAACAATGTGGCAACTACCAGCCTGCCCTGGATGCCCTGGCTAAATTGTCCGGTAATAGCCATTAACCTATGAAAGGGGAATATTATGCTTCCGATTTCGATATGTATTATAACCAAAAATGAAGCTGAAAAATTAGAAAAATGCCTGAAAGCTCTGCGTCCTTATCCTTTTGAAATTATAGTTACCGACACCGGTTCTACTGATAATTCAAAAGAGATAGCCCTTCAATATGCTGATAAAGTTATTGATTTTACCTGGATAAACGATTTTAGTGCCGCACGCAATTTTTGTGCTTCCCAGGCATCTTATGATATGATTCTGCCTATGGATACAGATGAATACGTGACTGAAATTGATCTGGATTCTTTGACCGATGTAATGAATAAAAATCCAAAAGGAGTCGGGGAAATTCTGCGATTTGATTACTTTGAATCAAATGGTGCCAAACATGTACAGGAAGTTCGTGTAACCAGATTATATAATCGTAAATATTATACTTACGCGAAACCTATTCACGAAAATATTGTCCCTAAGAACAATATTTCCTTCTATACTTACCATATTCCTGTTTTGGTCGACCACGACGGCTATCTGGGCAGTCAGGAAAGCTTAGACGCCAAAGCTCTCCGCGATATTCAAATATTGGAACGCGAACTGGAAAAAGACTCTTCTGACCCTTATCTCTATTTTCAGATTGGTCAAAGCTATCTGATTATGCGGCAAGAACAAAAAGCTCTTGAATACTTGAGAAAGGCAATTGCGCATAACCCTCCCGTAAACAATGATTATACGCGCATTTTAATCAAAAATTATGGAGAAATTCTCCTGACAGAAGACTGCCTGGATGAGGCTGAAAGTGTACTTCGCTACTACGATGCTTATCAAAACAATGCTGACTATTTATGTCTCGTAGGAAAATTATACATCCAACGAAACGAGCCTTTAAAGGCTCTTCCAGAATTAATCAAAGCATTAACTGCCCAGGAATATGACTCTCCAGAATCCAAAAAGGAGATTCCCTCCTATTTCATTGGACATATCTATCAATGCTATGGGCAAAACGAAATCGCCATACAGCATTTCCGTAACTGTGGAAATTATCCACCGGCCATAGAGCGCTTGAAAATGCTTGGTGTATAAAATTATATTATATATTTATGATTAACACTTCCGAGAAAAAGGGCATCCTCGATTGAGGATGCCCTTTGGTAGTTACTCTTGCAATATTGACTTCTTTCAAATTGACAATTAGCCAAGTAAGGAAAGTGCCAACTGGTTGCTCTGGTTTGCCTGAGACAACATAGATGTACCAGCCTGCTGTAAGATATTGTTGTTAGAGTATTTAACCATCTCTGTAGCAATATCGGTATCACGGATAGCGGATTCAGCAGATGTTGTATTCTCAACAATGTTATCCAGGTTGTTGATTGTATGCTCCAGTCTGTTCTGGATAGCACCAAGGTCAGATCTCTGCTGAGATACTAAGTTCAAAGCACCCTTAATGAAAGCATTTAAGGAGTTGAATGTCTTAGCTGTTGCAACAGAACCTGCTTTACCTGTCTCCAGCTTCATGAAGCTGTTGATAACTTTTTCTGCTGTTTTAGAGTCCATAGTTGCTTTAGAGTATGTTTTTCCAGAAATTGTAGAGTATGTTGTGGTTGTCTTATTAGCATCTACAGAACCAATCATAACATTCTGGTTACCAACCTGTGTGCTTGTGTATGTTGTAGCTGTGTATTTAACATTTTTGTTCTCTACTAAGTTATTATATGTAACTTTAGTATAAAGTCTGGAATCGATACCTTTAGCTAAACCTACCATACTCATGTTAGCGATAGAAATGTCAATGTGCTGACCAGCTTCTGCACCAACCTGAAGACCCTTCATGAAAGAACCATCTAACAGGTTCATCTCATTGAATGTTGTTGTACTCTGTACACGGTCAACTTCACTCATCAGCTGTCTAATCTCAGCCTGGATGTAAGAACGGTCTGTTGTTGTAAGAGTTCCGTTCTCACCCTTAACAGCCAGCTCATTCATACGCTGTAACATATCCTGTACTTCACCCAAAGCACCTTCTGCTGTCTGTACACAGGAGATACCATCCTCTGCGTTAGAAGATGCCTGAGACAGACCTCTAATCTGACGTCTCATTTTCTCACTGATGGAAAGACCAGCTGCATCATCTGCTGCACGGTTGATCTTGTAACCGGAAGATAACTTCTCTGTGGACTTAGCCTGAGCAGAAGTTGTGATGTTCAGCATTCTGTTAGAGTTCATTGCTGTAAGATTGTGTTGTACTACCATAATATATTCCTCCTTGAATTTTAAACGGCTTCCATGCCGCATTTTGTGTGTAATAGCCTGATGGTTCGCGCGCCTCCACCAGATATATTACGATTTCTCAAGTAAATTTCTCTTTACTTGTAATATATATCGGGAGATTCCCGATTTACTTTAGGGTTCTTGAACTTTTTTTCATTATTATTTATAAGTTTTTTCAAAAACCATAAGTACTACTTCTTATTGTCATAAAACTGCGGCGACACATAATTCAGTTTATTCATACTGTTATAATAATTTCTTGCCGCCTTTGTCCTTGACACGCTTTGACTTATTGCCTGTTTTTCTTTTTTAAACTGCGTCTCTGCCATTATCTTATTCCGCATATTACAGGCATTGATTGTGGAAATTTTGGCTGTAATCTGTTGGATGCACTCCTGCATTGCCTTTATTTCATTGCGATATACTTCTTTGTTACCGGTTATCTGACTTCTGCATCTGTCATATACCAGTTCAAATCCCTGGTCTAACTTATCCAGTTCTGTCACTAACTTGTCCTGTTCTTCCAGAATCCTATCCAGACCTTCCACATCCAGATTTTCCTGTTTTAACATTTCTTCCTGTCTCTGTGCCAGCTCTATCATCCGGTCCAACACAACATTTTTCTTTTTAAGGCTTTGCAACAGTACTTCCACACCGCTTTGTTCCATAGGAGTATCCTTTCTATGCCTTATTGCACTGTTTCATAATCTCTTTCCAGGTATCCCGCAGCATCCGCAGATGTCCGTTGACTTCCTCCAGGATTTCCGGGTCTTTCTTAATATTGGCATGTAACAGTTGCTTTAACAGGTACACATAAATACGGTCAAAATCTTCCGAGACCGGATATTGTCTGTCTAACGTATTCCGGAATTCTTCAATAATCCGCTGTGCCTTTTTGATGTTAACATGTGCCTTTTCGATATCCTTATTTTCAATAGCCATAATCGCTATATTACAGAATTTGATAGCACCCTCGTACAGCATCAGCGTTACCTCCGCTGGCGATGCCGTTAAAATTTTATTTTTCTGATACTGTTCATACGGATTTGGTGCTGGCATAGTATTTATCCTCCTTGATTTTACCTATCATTTCACCCAATCATTCTTTAGCTTCCAAACATACTGGAAATAGAACTATTCTTAGATTCCAGTTTTGATAACGCAGTCTCCATAGCAGAAAACTTCTTATACCACTTATCAATCAAATCATTCAGCTTTTCTTCCTGCTTACTGATTTTATCGGTATAATCTTCATAATCAGACTTTAACTGCTTATCATTATATACGGTAAACGCACTGCTCATAGTTGTTGCAGACATTTTATTCGTAAGCGTATCATACAGGTTTGCCGATAAACCAGTAAAAAATGCTGTTACCGTATCCGGGTCTGCTGCAATCATACTCTTTAATACATCCTCTTCTTTGGAAACAGTGGTATCATCCGGGTCTCCATTGATATGGTACGCATTTCTTTCATTTTCTGCCGCTGTAAAGTATCCAAGCGTATTAATTCCAAAATCCGAAAGGTACATCTGCACACCATTTACCTTTGCTCCCTGCATCAGCACATTTTTCATGGCATCTGCCACACCACTTAAAGTAGAATCTTTACGAAGAAGGGAATCTTTAATTTTCTTCTCCCACTCCTCTATCTCATTATCGGACATTTCTGCCTTTTCTTCTGAAAGCAATGGGTCATATCCGCTGGAAGAATCCGCATTATATAAAGAATCCATCTCATTAATCAGTTTATTGTATTCGCTGATAAAATTCTTAACCATCTTATAGATACCATCGGTATCATCCGCGGTGGTAATAGTTACTTCTTTATCTGTTTCCTCCAATGTCGTGAAAGTAAGACCATTTATCGTAAAGCTGTTCGTCATAGAAGTAAACTTTGCACCATTCATGGTAATCTCAGCATCCTGTCCATCCACTTTGGTTGCTTTTATCTGATTATTGTAACTTCCATTTACCACATCCTGGGCTGTCGCAACTTTCTTGTCAAACTCCTTCTTTACTTCGTCCTGCAGCTTCTGGGTGCCTGTCACATTTCCATCTATATCGTTATAATATAACTTATTTTCCTCAATGGTCTTGTTATTCTTGTCAATCATTTCCTCATTGGTCTGAATACCATCCAGGAAATCATATCGAAGCTTGGCTTCATCAAAAGTTTTCTGTTTTTCAGTCACTTTCGCTGTTGCATCTGCTACTTGCTGCTCAAGTGCTGCTATCTTATCCTCTGCTTCTCCTTTATTTTTGGCATCCTCAAGCTGTTTCTGTAAACTTTCTAATGCAGTCTTGGCATCTGCCAGTGCCTTTCCTATGCTGCTGTCAGGATTATTATATTCCGTAACTGTTTCTGTTTCATATACGGGGTTACCTTTATCATCTACTACTGGTTTACCGTCACTGTCAAGTTTCGGAATCGGCTGGTTATTTTCATCTAATTTAGTCACTTCTCTGGTATGACCATAAAGACTGTCTTTCAAATCCTCAAGTTTCTCATTGGCGTCATAACCAGGCAGCTTTTTGAGGTTTTCCAGATTAGTCTTATTATTCTCTGCAATCTGTGCATTCTCTGCTGCTAAATCATCATTTGTCTTTTTATAAGCAGCTGCACGCTTTGCTACTTCCGCATCCAATACTTTCTGATAAGCATCCGTATCGGTAGCATAGCTTGCCCATTTCGTATAATCATCACTAATCAAATCATTCTTTGATAAAAGTCCTAGCTTGGAAAGAGCCTCCATTCCCTTACTGTCATTTGCTGACAAGGTAAAGTTATTAAATGTTCCGCTGCTCTTGGAACTGATGAAGAATCTCTGGTTATTCTGGTCAAAGCTTGCATTTAATCCGGTTGCCTGAATCTTAGCTGCGACTTCATCCAATGTCATATCTTCATTGACATCTATGTTCATGGTTACTCCCGAACCACTGATACTAAAACTGCCTTCTCCACTGAAGCCAAGCTGCTTTAAAGTTGCCTGTGAAGTAAACTTTACCCCATCTGCTGTGGTTAAATCCCCACCTGTTAAGTAGGCAGTCTTTGCCAACTTATCCACTTTAACAGTATTTACACCATTCACTGCCTTGTCACCAGATACAATGCTGATTGCATTGCTGTTAGAAACCTTCGTTGATTTCTTAATAAACGAAGATTCAAAACGCATATCGCTTAATGTGTTGGTATAAAAATTATAAATTTTTGTATTTAATGCCTTCCATGCATCCTGCTTCCAGCTAAGCTTTGTCTGGGCTTTTACCAGCTTGTTCTTCTTATAGCTCTGAGCAGAAGCCAGTTCATTGATAATACTCTCTGTATCCAATCCGGAATACATACCCGTAATTCTGATTGCCATTTATCTTACCTCCCAGAATTTTGTTCCTATCGTTTCTCGTCCACAAGGATACCTGCCATTTCCCACAGCTTTGCTATCATATCAAGCGTCTTTTCCGGTGGGAATTCCTTAACAACTTCCTTTGTCTCTTTATCAATAATCTTAATCATGACTCTGTTTGTCTGTTCATGAACGCCAAAGACAGCTTCCTGATTCGTATTATTGATTTTCTTGTTCATCTCAGCAATTGCTTTCTTTAACTGTTCCGGCATAGCCTGGCTCTGCTGACCTGTGGCTGCCTGCTGCTGGCTGCCGTTCTCTTCACTGCCATCCTGTTCCTTTTCCGGCTGTGTTTTTACTACTGAAGCAGTAGTACTATCCACATTAACTGACTGTACATCTCCTGAAACATCCGTGTTTACTGGTGTTACCGTCTGTGTCTTTACTGTCTGTGCCTGGTATGTCATGGCACTGTTTAATGGTTCAATTGCCATTATAATCACCTCCGTGTGATAACTAGTTAATAGAATCGTCTATGATAACGTGCCCCTGCACATGAGGCATTCGTAATCTCTTGTATTATGTATCGGAAAAACATTAGAAAAATTTAGGTTTTTGTCTGCAACAGTTCTGCACAAATTTTATCTTCTTCATAATCCGGAGCATACTTCTCTGCCACTTCACATATCCGCTCAATGGTTTTTTCTTTCTCTTCCAGTGCTTCCGCTATCTGCTGTGGTTCATTTGCTTTTCGTAGCTTTTGCACCACTTGATGCACCAATTGAATTTCCTTGCCCGTTGCAATGCCTCTTTCAATTCCTTGTTTTATTCCCTCTTCAACTCCCATTCTCCTTATCATCGCCTGTTCTTCATAATATTTCATATAATCAATACCTGCCTTCCTGTCCTTTTCACATGATTGACCATATTTTCTATTTCCCGCAAATCTTCATTGACCACGTTTTCTTCCCTGGTTTTCTCAAAAAACTTCAGTATACCTTTTTCAGCATACCATAGTCCTCTCCTGTTTTCAACGCTTCTGCGTCAATCTTTGCGTGATAAAACCGTACACGTTTCGGTAACGCCTCTACACTCTCTTTCCGAAGAATTTATCCGAAAAGAGTCTTCCCTCACCTTTACTTCCCTCTTTTTTTCCATTATACTAAATCCATACTTATCATGAAACACTTATTACAGAGGGACTATGGAAATTTTATTTTATCGCTACAACAGTATTTGTGAGCCTGACATGATTCAGGTGTTTGAAAACTTCGGCATTACCGTACACCGGGAAGAAATGGAAATGCATGACAAGAATATTACCCCCCGGCTTTGTTCGGCACGGGTGGCAGAATGGATTTTGTCGCATCCGCTTTCTTTCGTGTTTACGGTAAACTTTTTCCCGGCGATTTCTTATACCTGCAATCATTTTAAGGTTCCGTATGTGTGCTGGAGCGTGGATTCTCCGGTTCCGGAGCTTTTTTCCAATGCACTCAAGAATGAATACAACCGTATTTTCCTGTTTGATAAGGCACAGTATGATTTCTTTGCCCCGGTAAACCCATCCTGCATCCACTATCTTCCGCTGGCAACGAACGTGAAGCGTTGGGAACAGGTGATTCTTTCCATGACGGAAGAAGATTACAGGCAATATGGCTCTGATGTCTCTTTTGTCGGTTCCCTGTATACAGAAAAATGCAAATATGACACACTTGTCAGCAGCGGAAAATTATCCGATTATACCCGTGGCTTTGTGGATGGTTTAATCGAATCCCAGCTTCACGTCTATGGCTATAATTTTATTATGGATAACCTGACTGACCGGGTAGTTAGCGAGATTGCTTCTGCAGACCCGCAATTTTACCACGGCACGGACACTTTTATGGATACTGACCGTTATCTGGTCGCCCATCAGTATATTGGTATGAAACTGGCGGCGGTAGAACGTCAGCGCACTTTGGCTGCTTTATCGGAGCACTTTTCTGTAAATCTCTACACCCGAAGTGATGCTTCTACTCTGCCGAAAGTACACAACCGGGGTGGCGCAAGCACACTGACCGAAATGCCGAAGGTATTCCAGGCAAGTAAAATCAATCTGAACATGACAATGCGCCCTATTGAAACCGGGCTTTCTCTGCGTGTCTGGGATGTGCTTGGCTGTGGGGGATTTCTTCTGACCAACTATCAGGCGGAACTGCCTTCTTATTTTGAGATTGGTAAGGATTTGGATGCTTATGAATCGTTGCCGGAATTATCGGAAAAGGTGCAATATTACCTGGCTCACGAGGAAGAACGGATAGAAATTGCCATCCATGGATACGAAAAAACAGCCCGCCTGCATTCTTACGAAAACAGACTGGCTGAAATGATGCAAATGATTCTACAGTAAATTCTGAAGTGCTTCCAGACCATCTACATTGACTGCCTCTTCGTTGGCATTCTGAATCTGGACATATACTTCCTTTCGGTAAATCGGGACTTCCTTCGGTGCGGAAATGCCAAGCTTTACCTGTTCGCCTTTGATTTCGAGAACGGTAATCTCTACGTTGTTGTTGATTACCAGTGCCTCATTTTTCTTTCTGGATAAAGCTAACATTTACTCACCTTCTTTCTTCTTTTTATTCAGGATTTCATAAATAGGATACTTTATCGGATATTCATCCCCCTCTACAATGACCTGGGTTGCCTTTTTCTCTGCTGCATTGATAACAATGGGTGCCCGCAGGTTTACAGACATAGCCTGCAATTCTTTGGGAACGGTCACGGTTACCAGAATCAATGTTTCATCAGGTATGAGTTCTCCGATATTTTTCAGGATATCATCATCCACTTCCGGATTGTACTCCGGGCATACAAGTAACGGATCCATAACCGGCATGGCAAAAGCAGGCTCCTGTAAGGACTGTAACCAGTGGATGGAATCTTTGCCTTTTTCTTCATCATGAATCAGGGTAAACTGAACCAGATCCGGGAATCCGACAATTCCGTTTGGAAAATCAATAATCTTATCATCATCTATTGTAATCTCACCAAATACTTTTGTTTTTATCTGCATAACCCCATACCTCCTTAGATATAGTTCATCAGGTTTGTCTGCATAATCTTACTGGTTGCCATAAGTGCTGCCTGATAAGTCAGTTCGGAACTGGACAGTTCTACGGCTACTTCCGTAACATCAATATCTTCGTTGTTTGTCTGTAATTCTTTGAAGGTTGTCTTCTGACTCATCAGTCTGCTGGAAATCAGTTCCAGCCGGCTTCCTCTTGTGGCATTGTTGGTAATTGCCACATTGGTATCATCCATATACTTCTGATACTTGGTAATCTGATTCTCGAATTTGGTCTGCACGTCATCACGCAGATAAGTATATGCCTTGTTGGCAGCATCCAACTGTTTCTTCAAATCCTTGTACTCTGTGCTGTCCTCTGCAAAATCTGCCATCTTTGTCTCGATATCAGATATCTGGGATTCAATTTCTTTCAGCTGGGTAAGATAATACTGGAAATCATCCATATCTCTCTGTACGGCATGGGTAAATACCTCAGAAGCAGTGGAATTTACCTGAATCTGCTGGTTGTATCCTACATCATAATAGATATCCTGGGGTTCATCGGTCGTATTGTAAGTGATATTTCTGCCATCGGCCGCTGTCTCTGTACATTTAAAATAATGTACCGGGTTAATGTCTCCCTCTGCCCAGGTGGCTTTGGAATAGGTTACACTGTAGGTATCTCCTTCTTTGAAATTACCTGTATAATACTTTTCACTGAAAACCAGTTCTCCGGTGTTTGGAATATAAGCAACACCAGCAAGCTTGCCATCTGCAATATCCTTGTAGGCAGTTTCCGCATCCGCATATTCTTTCACAGCTATAGCGGTATTCCCCTTCTTCAGGCTAATCGTACCAGCCGGTTGAGTCTCCAAATCATCATAGGATAAACGGAGTCTGTATAACTTGGTATTCTTGACATCCTGTTCTGTTGCCAGATTGGAAAAATCGGTATAGGAAATGGTGCTGATATCATCGAAGCCAAGCTTTTCCTCGATGGTATACTTCACTTTTTCCTTAGTCATCTGGGTAATATTTTCTTCGGTAAAGGTAATCGGAGTATCGGTTCTGTAACCGGAGAAAACATATCTTCCCGCGTAATCCACATTACCACTGGCATAGAACTCTTTGGTCAGGGATTTCATCTGGGTCAGGATAATCTCCAAATCCTCGGAGCCAAGGTACTTCTTGGAAGCACCTGCTGCCTGCTTATATAAATCGGTCAGTACATCATCTACGGTAGCCAATGCATCTGCGGTAACAGAAAGCCACTGGTCTGCATCCGGTGCATTCTTGGCATAATACTGATTGATATTCGTTACATTGGTTCGCAGTCTTAAAGCTCTGATAGCAACTACCGGGTCATCAGAAGGTCTTACGATTTTACTCTGATTGGTCATCTGATTGCTCAACTGGTCCTGCAAGAGCTTATTCTGATTGATATTATATAAAGAATTGTTTCGCATGATTTTATTGGTCATTCTCATAACGCATCATCCTCTTTTCTTCCTTCTGGTTATACGCCGGTTTCCAGAATCAGTCTGTCATATACCTCTGTCAGGGTGGAAATCATCTTGGATGCCAGAGTATAAGCATTCTGGTATTTTACCAGGCTTACTGCCTCTTCATCTTCATCCACGCCGGAAATCGAAGTTCTCTGATTCTCAATGGTTGTCTCAAGGCTTGTATAAGTTTTATAAAAAGTATTGGCATTGCTTGCATTTAATGCCGCATCGGAAAGCACACATTCCAGGAAACCGCTGGCATCTCTGCCACGGAAGCTGTATTGTTCTTTATCCGAAAGCATAGAAATTACTTTTTCTACCTGCTTGCACTCTTCCACACCGTTTGTGGCATCGCTTCTGGTTCCCAGCAGTGAAGCATCTTTAATCAGGGCTTCTACTACAGCAAAGTTTCCTGCGGTAATATAATAATAACCTTTTCCGTTCTTGGCAGAATCATTCAACTGGTCTTCGCTGTACTGTCCTGTGGTTGCCACATAGTTACCGGTAAATACATATCCGGCATCTGCTCCGGCTTCTGTCACACCTTCTGTGAAAATGGAGTTGATTTTCTGGGCAAATCCTCGAATCCACTCATTCATCTGTTCCATATAGTAAGGAATTCCCTGATAATTCACATCCCCGCCAATGCTTGCTGACTGATTATTCTTGGCTGCGGTAATAGGCTGTTCACTTGCCACATTGTCAACAGTAAAGGTATATTTGCCATCTCCTTCATAAGTCCAGTCGGTATAGTAATACAACTGGTCGCCAATGTTTATGATGCCTCCGGTATCCGACAGCTTACACTTCGTCATGTCATTTAAATAAGATGCTGTGGTCTGGATAGTTACCTTACTGGTAGTCCCTGCAGAAGTGATATTACTGGTCGTTCCGGAAAAATATTCGCCATTATTACCATCCCGCATCTGAACCAGTCCGTAAAGCTGTCCTCCCATGGACGCGTTGGTCAATCCGAATTCCAGACCATTGTCCCACCGGATGTCATACAGACCATCCACATCTGTCTGGTTTACTTTTTCCTGTGCAGTACGTGCTTCACATATTAACTGGTTATAATCGTTCTGGTCAACCAGGGTCTGTCCCCCGGCAATCTTAACAATACATCTGGTTGCACCGGTTTCATTTCCATAGGAATCATAAATCGGTGTCTCGATAACATCCACATCCACAATCGCGGAAAGCTGGTCTATCAACACATCTCTTTTATCCCGCAGTTCATTGGCTACGGTTCCGGTCAGTTCAATCACGTTAATCTGCTTATTGACTGTTGCCAAATCCTGTGCAATGGAGTTGATGCTGTCGATTCGCATTTTAATTTCATCATTAACATCAGCCTGTAAATTCTGTAAATCTCCATACATATTGTTAAAGTAGTCCGTCAGACTCTTTAAAGAAGAGATAAACTGTGCCTTCGTACTGGTGCTGCTGGCATTCTTGGTAATTTCCTGCAGGGTTGTTCCAATCTGGTCGAATACAGACTTAAATCCGGTCGTGCCATCATCTGTCAGATACTCTTCAATCATTTTCATGTAATATGCTTTGGTATCAAATTCTCCCAGCTTTGCTTCATTGTCACGGTATTTGATATCATAAAAGTTGTCTCTGATACGTTCAATGGCAATCGTATCCACACCGGCACCGGCACATCCGTATTTGGCAAAGACACGCAAGGCATTGCTTGCTTCCTGGGTTACTTCCTGTCGGCTGTAGCCTGTGGTATCCACATTACTGATGTTATTTGCTGTTGTATTCAGTGCCGCATTGGCTGCCCGCAGTCCCGATGCTGCAATATTTAATCCAAAAAATGTAGATGGCATATTCTCACCTCATATCCATAACGGCTATCTGTCAGCCAAGGGATGTCAATATATGTTCCAGCATTTCACTGATAACGTTGATATAACGGCTGGAAGCGTTATACGCGTTCTGATACATAATCATATTGGAAAGTTCTTCGTCAGAGGATACTCCCACAATCTGCTCTCTTGCATTTAGCAAAGCATCACTGGATACCGTCTGGCTCTCCTGAATCTCCCGGTATACGGAACCGGAATTTGCCACCTGGGATACCAGGTTCTTATAATAATCGATGAAATTTACCGGTGTCTGTACATTCGGATTCAGGGTATATATTTTTTCCTGAAAAGCCGTTTTCAGCTTCTCCATGGTTGCATTGTCTTCTGAATGGTCTGGCAGGCGGAAGGTTAACAGTGCCGGATTCTGTCGCAATGTAGTGTTAATCACAATGTTGCTTACCGTCCAGTCTCCTTCTTCAATTGATTTTTCAAACAATTGATAAGGCTTGCCGTTTTCATCCCTTAAATAGGTAGACGCGCCGGCATCGCCTGCTCCCTCTGCTGCTTCCTGCAGGATAGAGTTAATGCTGGTTACCACCGCGTTAATCAGCTGGTCAAACTCAGCCTGGATATTCATAATAATAGACTGGGAAATGCGGGTATCATACCAGCCTTCCTCGTATTCGCCGTCCTTATTGATATCCTTTATCTCCCGGTAGGTTGCCCTATGGTCACCTCTCGCCAACAGTTTTGCCTTGAGGGACCCGATATCTGTATTTAAATCAGAGGAAATGGTCTTCGCTAAATCAAAGACCTTGGCTCCTTCGATACCTTCCTCTGTTACAATTCTTTCGCCTTTTTCGTTGTAGGATATATCCGCCAGCATAGTCCAGTAAGGTGTATAAAATCCAGTCTGTGGGTCTTCGTAAAGTGCCATCTCATTTACCAGGCCACCCTTTACCAAATCAACACCCTCGAACTTCACGCTCACATATCCCACGGTATCTTCCTGATAAGAAATATTACCCATCTTGGCAAGTTCATCTAAAAGCTTATTTCTCTGGTCACGCAGGTCGTTAGCATGTTCCTGCCCCCCTGCTTCAATTTTCATAATCTGCTGATTTAAGGCTTCTATCTGTGCTGCATATTTATTGATATTGACCACGTCATTGTAAACGAACTGGTTCATATTATCCTGATATTCACACAGACTCTTATATACTGCTGCCGCCCGTGTCACAAATTCAGAAGACCTGGTCACAAACAGGTTCTGATTCACAGAACTGGTCGGGTCTTTACTCAGCTCCTCCACTGCCGTCCAAAGGTTTGACAACGATTCCGAGAATTCATGTCCTTCGTTGGACTCACCCAGAATATTCTCAATCTCCTCCATGGTATTGGCGGAAATATCATAAAAAGCACTCCGTCCTGATTCACGACGATAGTTTTTATCCAGAAAATAATCTCTTACTTGTCTTGTTTGGGAATAATTGACACCAAGACCTAACTGCTGCCAACTGGTAGACTGACTCTTCGAAATTGTCACATATGTTCTCGTTGCCTGTGCTACCTGCTGCCTTGTATAGCCTTCTGTGTCCAGATTTGACATATTGTGCGCTGTTGTGTTCAGTGCATTATTTGAAGTTTGTAATCCTGATACGCCTGTATACAGGCTTCCCATTAATGACATTGTTTTACCGTCCTTAACAAATTCTATTGCTTGGCATCAAAAGACATCTGATTCGTGCCAATCACATCCCCGGTATTATACGCGCCCCTGTTATAGTTGGCGGTTTCCGGTGCCGCTTTCATGGACTGGAGCACGTTCATATTGAACTGTACCATATCCAGAGCACTCAGGAGCAGTTCCCGGTTCTGTTCATTGACCCGTTTCACACTGCGTACATTGGCTTGCAGTTTATCGAATACTCTCGCCAGTTTTTCCTGCTCTTCCGGTCTTGCTGCCAGCATCTTAATTAAATTAACGATTCTTAGCTGTGTAACATCCTTGTTAAGTACATTGGCAATATCATTAATCGTTTCATTTCTCTCTGTGTCCAGATGATTAATCCGACTGACTATGATTTGCTCTTCATCCGTGATTTTTGCTAATTCTTTCAGGTCTTCTGACACAATGACAGGTGTTTTCCGAAGAGAAAGCGCTAACAGGTTTGCATATTCTGTGTTTTCCCTCTCCAGTACATCTATCAGGTTTTCCATTAAACTTGCCACGTTAAAACCTCTCTCTCACTGTGTCTATAAACCTAATTCATCATATTTCTGCATTAATTTATCTGCAAAACTCTCGCCGCTTACCTGATAAGTACCACTTGCAATACTTGCTTTGAGAGGAGCTGTCAATTCTTCTCTGATGTCGCTGCTTTCTGCCAATGCAGTCTTTGCTGTCTGGATATCCTTGCCAATGCTGGAAATCTGTAACTGGTCTGTAGACGACATCTTTGCTTTATTCTGAAGCTTTGCAGTTTTCTTCGTATTATAAATCTGCTGTACCTGTGTATAGGCTTCAATACGCATAGGAGACTCCTCCTTCCTCATACATTATTTCTTGTTATTATTAGTATCGGACATTTCCGACAAGACTTTAGTGTGAAATTATTTTTTGTTATGGCGTTTTGTTATGGCGTTCTTATGGCATGTGCATGAATACTCTTGCTTCCCGGGAATGTCCTATGAAGCAAAAACAGCCCCACACCATTGTAATGCGGGGCTGTTGCTCTTTCTTCTATAATAATATGGAAGCTTCTGTTCTGTTTTTATCTCCGGCCGCTTATTTTGTCTCTTCTTCGGCTTCCGGTGCTTCTTCCTCATCCGGTACTGTATGGGAAGCAATAACACTTACCACTGGTGTATCCAGATGGGTCATGACCTCTACTTCTTTGTTCTTTGCGATATCCAAATCAGCGACTTTAATCGTATCGCCTAACCGTAAGGTACTACAATCAATCTCAATCTTATCTACCAGGGCTGCCGGAACTGCTTTATACGAAACTTCTTTTAACAGCTGTTCCAAAACACCCTCGACTACCTTATCCTTGTTGTGCAATACAATTTCTGCAACGGAATGAACCTTTTCACCGCTGACCAGTGCCTGGAAATCCATCTCAATGACTTCGTGCTTCATGGAATCATAGTCTATCTCCTTAATCAGCACATCATAGGTTTTTCCATCCAGCTCCAACAGAATCTGGCTGCCCTTCAGACATTCACGCTGAATTTTTTCCACTTCTTTCTTTTCAATCTTCAATGGGATTGCTCCCTCAAGCTCTCTGCCAAACAGGCTGCCTGTTACATAGCCTTCTCTTCTTAATCTCTTTGCTTTGACATCCATGTCTCTTTTTTGCACTTTTAAAGTATTCATTTAACTTTTCCTCCAATTCTACAAAAACTTGAAAACACGGGGGATTGCTCCCTCTGTCACACTACGTTATCCTTCAATGGCAATGTATTTATTCTGCTCAACCTGCTTTGCTTCCTTCTTGGGAATGTTGAGTTTCAAAATACCATGTTTGAAGCTTGCTTTGATATCCTCCTGCGTAACGCCTTCGCCTACATAAAAGCTTCTCTGGCAGGCACCGGCATAACGTTCTCTGCGAATGTACTTTCCTGTCTCCTTTTCCTGTTCATCTTTGTCAAGACCTTTGGCTGCGCTGATGGTAAGGTATCCGTTTTCCAGTTCTACGGTTACTTCCTCTTTCTTAAAGCCAGGCAAATCCATCTCCAGTTCATATCCATCGTCTGTTTCTTTTACGTCTGTGTTCATCACATTCTTAGCTCTGTGACCATACAGCTTCTTCTCCATGTTTCTGAATTCCCGGTCATCAAACCAGTTATCATGAAAGAAATCATCAAACAAACTACTTGAACTATAAATACTAGGCATCATCATAAGTCATCCTTCCTTTCTTTCCTTGACTGATGTCTTCTTGTTACCTAGAACCCGGAGCGTTTGGGAATCTCTTTTTGTTCCTTTTCCTTTGTTCTGACTACGTTATATACCCAAAATTAGCACTCGTCAAGTACGAGTGCTAATAATTTATAATTTCTTTATATTTTTTATTTTTGCATAATAATTGCGGTAAAAATCCCCTATTCTTCTACTGTTTCTTCTACTGTAATTGACTTCAGATTATCTACTTCTGCCACGACCTTCTGCAGCAATCCGCCTATCTGAGTATTGCCTTCAATATCCATATCGATAAGATTCCTGGTGTTCTCTGTATTGGCAAGCAGTTCTTCACTAAATGCGCTAAGACTTTCAATTCCCTGATTAATCTCCAGGTTGCTCTCAGACACTTTATTCATATAATCGGTCTGTACCTTTACCTTCTCATAAATATCAGCAATTTCCGTACGCACATCCTTAAAGCTGTCACTTGCCTTCTCTACCAGGGCAGCCTGGGTATCGTTCATTTGCAGCAGCCTTGCCACACTTTCCTCGGTCACAGCCGACTGCTTCTCCAGTCCATCGAAAATCGTATGTATCTGCTGTGCTGCCTCTGTGGTCTGCTCTGCCAGCTTGCCAATCTCATCTGCCACAACCGCAAAGCCTCTTCCCGCTTCCCCGGCACGGGCAGCTTCGATACTGGCATTTAAGGCAAGCAGAGTCGTCTGGCTCATAATATCCGAAATGATATTTAACATCTTTTCCGCTTCTTTGGTCTGTTCTACCAATTCGCCGATAGTGTCATGTACTTCACCACTGACCACCTTGCTCTCTTCTGTTACCCGGGTCAGTTCTGTTACCTTTTCAAATCCTGTGTTGGAAAGAGTATCCGCATTTTCACATTTGTTCTTAATTTCATTGGTAAGACTGTCGGTAGAAGCAATCAGACTATCGATGTTTTCTGTCATCTTAAGCTGATTCTGTACTGTCTGTGCCAAATCATTGGTGCCGTTTACAATCTCTGCAATCGCATTCTGGCTCTGTTCATTGTGCTCCGACATATCACTGGAACGTTCCCCGATATCTGACACATTCACAAACAGCTTCTCCGTTGCCCCATGAATCAGCTCCAGTACGGAGGTTATCTTTTCCTTCTCCTCTTCTACCTGTCTGGTTCGGTAAACGCTGACTCTATGTAACGCTTTACTGGCAAGCAGGTTAAGTCCTACCGTAAGAACAATTGCCGCCACCTGAATCTCATAATCTACAATCTGGGACGCGCCTGCATGGCCACTTGTTACCTGGTAGATAACATACAGGACATTTGCTATAATTGCAAAAATGCCGTTAATAACAGACAGTTTAAATTCCCCATATAGTGCCAGAAGCACAAGCATGGGGAAAATATAGGCAAAATTCAGAATGCTGGTAGAGGTCAGTAATACAAAACAATAAAACACCCCATAGGAAACGCATGCCACGTAACGAAATAACTCAGAATCCTTCTGTCTCTTATACAAAATCCACGAAATCAGAAATGGTATGCACAAGATAGCATCAAAAAGTATGATATAGCCCGGAGACCGGTTCCCTTTTACCAGCTCCACCAGATATGCCACAAACAAAACTCCCGCAGTAATGCCGTATCCCAGCATAAACTTGCCATTCATAAACTCCTTTTCTTTTAACTGCTCCATTTTAATCCTCATTTCTGCGCACGCTCTTTGCGCATGCCGAGTTTGTGTCAAGTGCGCGCCGACACAAAGCTCGTGTGTGAAAAATCTTTCCCATATGGATTTTTCACACTGTTTCACCTTCCTATACACAATTCATATTACTGTCAGCATACCACAAGAAGCGCGTATTTTACATGGTATTTGTACATTTTTTTATCAATAATTTTACAGAGAATCCTTTTCCTGGAAAAATTCAATTTCTTCTCCCAAAGGTCCCCTGCAAAAAGCTATCCTTGCCGGAAATGGCGGATTCGATGCAATGACGATATCCTTGGGTTCTATGAAAACTTCATAGCCTGCTGCCTTTACCGCTTCCACACAGGCATCCGTATCCTCAGTTGCCAGGGCGAAATGCCTGATTACCCCCTGCGGGGGCTGTTCTTCTCCATTACAGAATATCTCTATAATGCCTGCCCCGGTATCCAGCATAACACCGGCATCCCACTTCCTTACCACCGGAACTTCCAGAACCTCCTCATAGAAGTGCAATGTCTTTTCATATTCTTCCTGCCCACAACATTTCAGGGATACGTGATGAATTCCTTTTATTTTGCCCATACTATCTTTTCCTCTTTCCCACCATTCTTACTTTCTTTCCGGTTTCTTCTCCATCGTATCACATTTTTTGCCATTCCACATCTCTAAAAGCTGATTTCTGATAGGGGCATAGTGTTCTCCCGTCAATCCAAAATCCATTTCCTTGTAAGACCATACACAACAGCCAATGTCAAACTTCTCAAACACGGTGTTCACATCCTGAAACCAGCGCAGAGTATCCTCTACAGGTGCCTGGTCAATAACTCCAAATTCACCACAGTACAGACCGGTTTCTGCATTGTTTGCCGCGGTAATCGCCTCCATTACCATTTCTGTAATAAATTCAGGTCCCATGGTTCTGGAATGTGCCTTTGTTACCACCTCTCCCTGATAACCGATAGGGATGGATTTTGTTTTATAATACTCCATGGATTCTGGATAAAAAATATCCTCTTTCTGGTCAATTGTCTTTACCCAGTGGGCTTTCTGGTGGGTAAATAACAGTGGTTCATAGAAATGGAAGGTAAATAAAATATTTTTATCCTTCGGCTTATCTAATAATTTTAATGTTTTTACACTGTTCCACTGAATTCCTCCATAAATAATTATTGTATCTTTGGTAATCGCACGGATAGCTGCTACTGTCCTGCGAATCAGTTGATTCCAGGCCTCTGCATTTTCTTTCTCTACCACTTCATTGAGCAGTTCAAATGCTACATGCTTTTCTTCCCCATAATGTGTCGCAAGCTTAATCCACAAATCTACAAATCGTTTCTGGGTTGCTTCGTTATGAAACAGGTTATTCTTCTCCTGGTTTCCTGCATCATTAAAATCATATCCGTATGCCTTATGTAAATCCAATACCACATTTAACTCATATTTTCTGCACCAGTTTACCACTCTCGTCACATAAGTAAATCCGTCTTCTTTTGTCTCCCCATCCTCTGTTTCCAGAACTTCATAGTCTATAGCAAGACGTACATGGTCAAATCCCATTTCTGCAATCTTATTCATATCTTCATCATGAAGAAATGTCTCATAATGAGCTTTACTGTGTTCACATTGGGATAAATATCCTCCTAAGTTAATACCTCTTTCCAGTTTCATGCTACTCCTTTTTCCTTTCTCTGCTGTTTTTTTGCTTTCCTTCTATGTCTTCAATCATTTCATGCTTTAGGGTATTTTTCTTTTCCCTTTGCTACCCTAAGAATCCCATATTTTTCTGTATATTTATATCGTTTTCATGCTTTTTTTATCTTTTTCATGTTATAATCTATCCTATAGGATACAGGAGCGGTAAATAGTAAGCGGAGATAGGCAACAGGAAAGTCCGGCAGACGGATGACCTGCCACCAGACGAACATTTTAGTAATTTTAGTACATGAAAGGAATCCCTTGTGGAAATGATATGGATACAAAACAGGAAATCACTTATCAGGAATTCGTACATCGTGAAACCGAACCTTTCCGGGCTCCTTATGACCCGGAATTAGAATTTTATACTGCCATTCAGCAAGGTAATATGGAACAGGTAACCCACTTCTGTTCCGAAGCCTTCTCTGACAAAAAGGGGCTTGGTCTTCTTTCTGATATCCCCCTGCAAAATCTGAAGTATCACTTTACCATTACTGCTGCCATGATTGCCCGTTATTGCATCGAAGGCGGCATGGAAGTAGCCGAGGCGTACAATCTCAGTGATTACTATATCTACAAAGTAGATTCTCTGCAAAACCCGAAAGCGGTTTCGCAATTACATGACATTATGTGTCTGGATTATACCTCCCGCATGAAAAAACTGCTGAAACATTCCCACAGTTCACGTCCCATCCGCCTTTGTCTGGACTATATCTATGACCATCTCCATACCCGGATTACCATACCCATCCTGGCAGAGTATGTCGGACTATCCTGCAGTTACTTAAGCCGGCTTTTCAAACAGGAAACCGGCAGCAGCATCAGCACTTATATCCTGAATAAAAAGCTGGAGACTGCCCGCAATATGTTGCTTTACTCCAACTATACCATTTCCATGATATCCACTACCCTCGCCTTTCCAAGCCAAAGTTATTTTACCTCGGTTTTTCACAGGCAGACCGGTATGACACCCGGGGAATACCGGACAACCTATTACCGGCATATTTCCAGGCATTAAATTGTATTCCAGCATACCAACAGGTGCATAAGATAATTGAAGTATTCTCCCGGATTTGGTAGAATGTGCTATAGAAAACGATGAAAGAAGCAGGGGATTTTTTCATGCAGAAAACAAAGAAACGTGTTTTTGATATTATCCAGATTGGTAACCGCAAAGATTTTATCAGCAGTGCCTTTGACATCTTTATTGTGGTCGTGATTGTACTGAATCTTTTCGTTACCCTGTTCCAGACCTTCGATGAATCAGCTCCCTATGCCACCATCTTAAATGGCATTGAGCTGTTTACCATCATTATTTTTACCATAGAATACCTTCTGCGGGTATGGACGGCAGATTTACTCTTTCCGAATAAACCTTACTGGCAGGCAATCCTTGCCTTTGTTTTTTCCATGTACGGAATCATCGATTTTCTTACCTTTTTCCCATATTATCTGCCCATCGTATTTCCTATGGGTGCAGTGGCATTCCGTATGTTCCGGGTCATCCGTATTTTCCGGCTGTTCCGGGTAAATGCCCAGTATGATGCTTTTAACGTGATTATCAACGTCTTAAATGACAAGAAAAACCAGTTGATTTCTTCTATCTGCCTGATTCTGATTTTCATGGTGGCAGCTTCTCTGTGTATGTACAGTCTGGAGCACGAAGCCCAGCCGGAGCAGTTCGCCAATGCCTTTTCCGGTATCTGGTGGTCCGTTTCCACACTTCTGACAGTAGGTTATGGGGACATCTATCCGATTACCACCATAGGAAAACTAATGGCGATTGTCATATCCTTTCTGGGTGTCGGCATGGTTGCTATCCCCACCGGTATTATTTCCGCCGGCTTCGTTGAGCAATACACCAAGCTGCGTATGATGGCGTTCCATTCCGAAGAGCATGAATTGAAATTCGTAACCTCCATTATTCCACATGGGCACTCCTGGTGCGGCAGACGGGTCAGGGAAGTAGCATTTCCACCTCAGATTATTCTCGTTACCATTATCCGGAAAGGAGAAGCCCTTGTTCCTAACGGCGATACCATCCTGTTAGAAAATGACACGCTTGTCATTGGTGCAAAACACTACACCGGAGAAGAATATATCAACCTGAAAGAAATTATCATAAAAAGAGAAAACGAATGGGTGGGGAAACAGATTAAAGACCTGGATATTTCCCGCCAGGAACTGATTGTTATGATACGACGCAAGAACCACACCATCATTCCCAACGGACTTACCTATATCAAAGAAGGGGATGCGGTTATTCTCTATTCCAAACTAAAAGAAGAGGCTTAAGCCTCTTCTTCCATCTTTACAGGAATACTGTCTTCTGACTCTGTCATTACCTGCCGCAAAAGCACCTTTGCCATTTCATAACCGCAGCCACCCACCATACCGGTGAAAGGTTTTTCTTCTCTATACACAGGTTATCCGGTTGGAGCCGTCCTCATGTTCAAAGGCTGCCAGCTCCGGATGCTTGCATTTTTCCTCCGTGTAATTCTCATAACCGAACACCTTGTGCTTTGACTGGTTCCACTCTTCTTCTGCCACAGGCTTCCAATCTGCCGCATATTGTTTACATTTATCACACAGATGCTCCACGGACTCCGGTGACTCCACATTTGTCTGATGGGCTCCCGTGGCATATACCATCTGTTTCAGCAGCTCCGGATTTTCCAGCATCGGACAGGGTCTCAAGTGATTCCGGTTAAACGGCTGTCCTTCGTGATATGCCATAAACAGCGGGCTTCTTAACATATCCAGAATGGAATCCGTTTTAATATTCGTATTGGAGAAGTGGATAAATACACAGGGCTCTGCATCTCCGTTGGAATTGATATGGAAATAGTTACGTCCTCCGGCAATACAGCCTCCCACATATTCCCCATCATTCTGAAAGTCCATCGGGAAAAATGGAATATTGGAGGATTCGGAACGCACTTCCCGGATTCGGTGAATCATATATTTTCTCTGCTCAGTGGTTGGCATCAGCTCCGGCACTGCATTATTTCCTACCGGCATAAAATGGAAGTAAAAGCCGAAATGTGCTCCTTTATCCACCAGTAACTGGAAAAACGCATCGGAGGTAACTGCCTCAATGTTTTCCCTGGTGTAGCATATCGACGTTCCAAACACAATCCCATGCTCCCGTAACAAGTCCATTGCTCGCATGGCTGCTGCATAATGTCCCTCGCCCCGTCGCGCATCGTTGGTATCCGGTGTTCCTTCTATAGAAAGCATAAAGGTAACATTGCCTAATCGCTGCACCTGCTCACAAACTTCTTCTGTAATCAGCGTGGAATTGGAATACAGGGCAAAGAAGCAGTCATCATGCTTTTCGGCAAGCTGTGCAATCTCTTTCCATTTCACCATAGGCTCCCCACCGGTGCACATGTACAAGTGGACACCCAGTGCCTTTCCTTCCGTAACAATCTTATCCATCTCTTCATAGGTAAGAGCAGCTTTCCTGCCATAAGTACCGGACCAGCATCCCTTGCAGTGCATATTGCATGCCATGGTCGGGTCAAACAGAATCAGCCATGGAATATTACAGTTATATTTCAGACGGCTTTCCCTTATCTGTCTGGTTCCCCGGAAAAAGGCTTCGTAACCAAGACTCATCAATAGCTTCTTTCCATACTGGGGATTGGTATTGTCCAAAATCTGATTCAGGGTCTTCATCCACCGGTTTTCCGGATTAGATACATACCGGCGGATTGCATCTGCCTGCTCTTTGTCCATCTCTTTATAGAATTTGGCCGCAAGGTCCACGATTTTACAGTAAAGCTCCGCCCGCTCCTCGTAAGAGCCTGCGGCATCAATTTTCTTCATAATCTGGTCTGCCAGCAGGGAGACGGCATGTTTTTCTGTTGCATAAGATATTTCTTTTACAATATTCTCCATATTTTTTCCTCCATCGCTTATTTCCATTCTAAAATCAACGATATTGTTTTCGGATGGTGTTCACCGCATTGTGGACAATAAATAGATTCATGATTCCGTCCAGTACCAGGTTGCACCCAATCAGCCTTACCATCAGCTCTGTGGTCTGGTAGGGCAGTATAATCAGCAATATTCCCAGAACTGTTACCGCCAGGGACATAAGCAGAATGAGCCACCACTGGCTAAGTCCAAACTTCTTTGCTTCAAAAGCAGTCTGAATCCGAAGTGCTGCGTCCACAATCACAAAAATACCTACCACCACGGACAAAACCTCAATAACGCGCCCTGTTTTCCATAACATGAACCCGCCAAGAATGAGTGATACTATGCCCAGACCGAAGTCAAATTGAAACGCCAGCTGGAAGATATCCTTTGAGAAATAGCCGGATAGCTTTACCAGTCCGAACAGAATCAGAAAGGCTCCTATGATTTTGCACATAACATCCAGTGCCATCTGCGGATATACCAACAATACAGCTCCCACGGTAATAAGGCATCCTGTCAATATACTATATATATTCTTTATCGTTTTTAGTTGTTCCAAGAACTCACCTTCTTTCTACCCTAAACTTACAACTTTCGACCTGTTTTTCCTACAGACAAAATAAGAGTAGTGCCTGTTTTTACGACACTACTCTCAATCTGTCTGATTTTTACCGGACTCCTGATGTCCTATAAATCCTATCAATATTGTAACACTCTCAGATTATAACTTCTCTAACAAATGATATTTCCGCTTTTCCTCATACATTTTCTCATCCATACGCATCAGAAAAGTTTCTGCATCATCTTCTGCCCCCAATTCTGTATATCCCATGGAAACACTTAACGTAAATGGTTCTGCCGTGGATTCGTTAAACCGGGTTAGATTTTGATTAATCTCTTCCATTGTGGCTAAGACACGCTCTGTATCCATACCTGCCAGCAGTACAATAAACTCATCTCCCGCATATCGGATTGCCATGCCGGTGTCTGGTATTGATTTAAATAGTATATCTCCCAATATACAGATAACCTTATCGCCCATACTATGACCAAAATTGTCATTGATATGCTTGAAGTCGTTTACATCCATCATAATTCCATGTAACGATTTCCATCTTGCTATTTTCCCTTTCGCAAGTGCTGCATTCAGATATCTTCGATTGTATAATCCGGAAAGTTCGTCTGTATATAGATTCTCTGCATATAACTGCATCTGTACAAATAGCAATGCAACCGCAACTAACACCCATGACGACGTAATCCCATAAGAGAAATACTGGATAAGCACGCCTGCAAAACAAGGGCCAACAAAATATATTACCGGGAAAAAATTCAGATTAACCCCTTGTCTTTTGGAATGATACACCAGATATATGCTGTAAGCAAAATATATGATAATCGAGATATATCCCACCATTGCGCCTGTAGCTCTCTGATATACATTGTCCTCAGATATAATAAACATAATCCCTGTTCCAAACAGATTGCATAAAATCATAAGTACTTCTACAAGCCAGGGAAACAGCATAACTCTTGCTTTGTGGAATATCCTCTTATAATTTCGATAAATGCGTAGCTCTACATACAGACACCAAAGCAGACCTATGCTGACTGTACTTATAAAACAAATACTATTAAAAACATAATTAATCTGTCTGGCACCTATAAATTGTTGTCCATCTACCAGGAATGCAATGGTTTCAGACACTGCCCCCACTAAGTTCGTTATTGCCATTCCATCATATACTCTATCTTCCACATGAAGACTTTCTCTGTTCTTGCGTCTGCAAAGCAAAAGAAACCACATCATGAACACGGTCAATCCATTTGCCATTAATATTTCTTCTATAACTATTATTGTCATCACCTTCCTATCGCTGCTGGTATTGGAGCATTTTTACTAAACCGGAGTTTTATCTATCATCATGACAGCCATCATGATATTGTCTTATTATAGCTCCATGCTCAACGCAAAGCAATAGGTGTTTATCCTTGCATCTCTCAGCCAATCGAAAATTCTTTCCGGATTGATATAAATAAGTACCACTGCTATAATAAATGACAGGACAATCATTTCAAATAAGGGATAATACCATGAAGTTTGAAAAATTAGCAGATTCTATAAAAAACATAAATGACAAAGCTGGTTCTACAGCCAAAAGTGCCGTGAATCAGCTTATGACTTTACGAAATTGGGCGATTGGATACTACATTGTAGAATATGAACAAGCCGGAAGTTTTTGTAAGCAATCTCTCATTTTCCCACATTAGGGAAATTATGGTAATTGAAGATGCTTTTGAAAGATTTTTTTACGAAACAGAATGTATGAAATGCAATTGGAGTGTAAGAGAGCTTCGTAGGCGATGTTTTATATACCCTCTCTCTGCTAACCAAAGAGCTTAGTTTCTGTGACTGACACGGGCACAGAAACCAAGCTCTTTTCGTCTGCTACAAATCCGGTGCCCCGAACCAAGCTTTCCCCGACTTTTCGCAGCCACGCAGACAGAGGGTATAACACACTACACTTGCCTTGCAAAGCCGTGTGCCACCTCAAACACATAATTATCGCATATAAATCGCCGGATAAAGTGTATCGAATCGCATTTTGGCGATTTATTTTTCTCAAGCACGTTATATATCGCCAATTAGTGATTATCAAGTTCTTTTTTATTATTTCCATAACGAAATACAAGATTGAATGCAATTAAATCCAAAGGGCGACCACTTGGCCGCCCTGCTACTATTCCCCTTAAAGGGAATACTTATTCCTCGTCCTCATTATAATCCATATCAGGATCTACGTCGGATTTTGCACTTGCTTTCAATGCTCTTTTACAAACAAACTGAAGTCTATCCCAATATGCAGACCTTTGATTATACACGCTTATAAATTATTGGTTCATCATATCCAAAAGTTCTCTTTCCATTAACTTCCATGCTTTCTGATACTTCAAGGAAATTGTTGGAGAACTTTTCCTCAAGTTTGAATGTCATTACCGGAGAGAACTGGCTTGTGCTGCCACCTTCCCAGATTCCGTCCTTTTCATGATAAAGTGCTGGAGTAAATTTTTCAGATTTTTCTAGTTTAGAGTAATCAACATTCTTCATAGAATCATATGAAAATGTATTTTTATCTTCTCCTTTTGGAATTTCATAAGAAGAAAGTAAAATTCCCTGTTCTATTTCCGTGATAAGGAAAAGATGTGGAGATGCATGACGTTT